>NZ_VZPL01000014.1 GCF_008801575.1 Xanthomonas cissicola
CGGCCTGGCCAAAAACACCGCACACGTGCTGACCTTGTTTGCGCTCTCCAATCTGTGGATGAAGCGAAAGCAGTTGCTGCCGGCTATGGGGAGCGTGCGCCTGTAAACCAGGAAATTCCCACGGAAAGCGCCAGAAATGGCGAAATTCCAAAGATTCAAACGCCACTCTTCGGAACGACGCGACATCCCGCACTCTCAGGCCTCGTTATTCAGACCTTCCTGAGGTTGCTGGTGAGCTTGTGGGTAAAGCCGCCGGACAAATCCGAGGTGGTCGTGCTCTGCTGCGCGTAGCGGTTATTGGTGTAGAAGCGCACACCATCGTTGCCGGTGACGTTGCCGCGCCAGGAACTGGATGCCGGCGAGCCACTGACGAAGCGGCCGTCGGCATCGTAGGTAAACTGCGTCCCGGGCGCCGGGCCAATCGCGTTGGTGTCGTCGTTGAAGAACGCCGCACGCTCCTGCCAGTTCATGTCGTAACTGGAGCGCATGTATTGCACGTAGATCTCCGTGTCGTCGCTGGGCCGCCACTGGAACGCGCCGGCCACGCCGTTGCGCTTGCGCTCGAAATCGAGCTGCCGCCAATTGACGCCGCCGGGCACGTAGACCTTGTCGAAGTTGGTGCCTTCCAGCAGCGCCGCATCGGTGCGGCGCACGAACGGCTCGACCTGGATGCCATCGCTGCGCGTGGCCAGTTCCGAATGCGCCACATCCACCATCAAGCCCATCTCGCCGAGGCCGGTATTCCAGCGATCGCTGAAGAGAAACGAGCCCGATGGTTTGTAGGTCTTGCTGAAATCGCCGTAGTTCACGTCGGCGGTCGCACCGATGATCCGGCCCGGCTGGTCGAACGGCATGCGCGTGCGCAGGTTGACCGTGCCGCCCAGACCGCCTTCGATGATCTCGGCCGACGGGTTCTTGTAGACGTCCACGCCCGCCATCAGTTCGGCCGGCACATCTTCGAAGCTCAGGCCGCGTCCGCCGGCCGCGCTGAAGCTGTCGCGGCCATTGAGCTCGCCGCGCACCTGGGTCATGCCGCGAATCATCACGCCGCTGCCTTCGGCAGAGAAGTGATCCGGATCGTTACGCGCCATGAAGTGATCGATGGTCACGCCGCTCACCCGTTGCAGGGTTTCGGTAACGCTGCGATCCGGCAGGGCCCCGATATCCTCGGCGCTGACCGAATCGACGATCTGTTCGGCATCGTGCTTGATCGACTGCGACTTGATCAGGCTAGCGCGCACACCGCGCACTTCCACTGCATCCAGGTCGGTGGCCTTGCTCGCGGTGCTCGAGGAGGCATTCTGGGACGACTGCGCCTGCTGCGCATAGACCGGCGCAGCGAGCAAGAGCCCGATGCTGATGGCCATGGCGGAACGGCGCAACGAAGGCAAACGACGGGCGAGCACGCCCGTACCTGCCGAGGCATGGCTGGAACACTGGTACATCTGAATCCCTCCCAGGACGCAAGACGATTGAACAAGTTGTCGCAACGCAGACGCGCGGCGTGATCACGCAAAAAACGGGCGATGTCGCCCGTCAATTCCCTCCAGCAGGCGGTCTGGCCGCCGATCGCGTGCCCGACGTTACGTGCGCTTCAGCGTGCGATCTGGTTCACACGTATAGGCGCACCACGCAGCGCCAGCCAATGAAAATTTCACAGGCTGCTATTCCACTGCGGAATAGCGATGAGCGCACTGGTCAGGCAAGGGAGTCCGGCACGCGCAGCGCGGGATACAGACGTCGTGCAGTGGTGCGCAACGCCTGCAAAATGCGCTCGGCACCGGGCGGCAGGACGTAATCGCGTCGACGGATGATGCCGAACGATTCCATCCGCACGCCCAGTTCGATCGGCAGCACGGTAAGCAATTTCGCCTGGATCAACGGCGCCACCGATTCCACCGGCAGGGCGGTCAGCATGTCGGTGCCGCGCAGCAGGGTCGAGGTGACCGGCAGCGATGAGGTTTCGATGGCATTGGTCGGCGTCTGCACGCCGTGCTCCATGAACATCGAATCCAGGCGCGCGCGCAACACGCTGTCGGCCGGCGGCAGAATCCAGCCGTGCCGTACCAGATCGGCGTGCTGCAGGCCGGCGCGGCTGGCCAGCGGATGGCCGGCACGCGCGATCACCGAATGCGGCTCGTCGGCCAGCGGCTCGAACTCCAGCTCGCCCACCCCTTCCGGCCCGAGGATGCGCCCGATCACGATATCGAGCTGCCCGTCCAGCAACTTGGCCACCAGCGGACGGCTGTAGTCCATTTCCACACGCACCAGGATGTCCGGAAATTCGCGCTTGACCTCGGCGATGGCCTGCGGCACCAGGTTGGTGCCCGGATTGACCACCGTGCCGATCGAAGCCTGGCCCATGCGGCCGGCGCGCAGCGCGGCGATTTCTTCCTGCGCCCGCCCAATCTCCGACATCGCTGCGCGTGCGCGCCGGATCAGCACGTGGCCATACCAGGTGGGCTCCACGCCACGGGCATGCCGCTCGAATAATTTCACCCCCAGCATGTCTTCCATTTCCGCCAGCAACTTGGACGCGGCCGGTTGCGTCATGCTAGCGGCCTCAGCCGCGCGCAACACCGAGCGCTGTTCGTGCAAATGCAGCAGCAGCAGGAGCTGGCGCGTCTTGAGCCGGGCTGCGTTGAACCAGGGAGTACCGGAATTTGCCATAGCGTGCGGTTGCGACCGTGTATTCGTCGGAGGAATAGAATATGCCGAAAATTTCATTTGCAGCACATATCTCCCCGCGCGAGGCTATCGAACGCCGCAGCAGGAGCCCCTACCTCCCGGGCGCGGTCAGAACAGACGTGACCTGCCCGTCCTCGGGCGGCAACACGCACGCCCTATATGCGGAGGTGGACGACGATGACGGCATCATGCCCGCCGATTGCAGGCCGTAGGACGGCGCATGCGTGTCCAGGTGACGCTCCCTCAAGGTCGGAATCCATCGCCTTGTTCGCCACACGTCCTCCTCCCACGCTGCGCGTCGGCCGCCATGCCACGACACGCAGTCGCGCAGCCTCCCCCGACGTTGCCGGCCCTCCGGCCGCCAACCGCCGCTTTCCGCTCTACCACGAGTAACCGCATGACTTCAGATACCACCGCCAGCCCGTTCGTCCTGCCCCTGGTCGCCATCCTGCGCGGCATCACGCCGGAAGAGACGCTCGACCATGTCGGCGCACTGATCGACGCCGGTTTCGATGCGATCGAAATCCCGCTCAATTCGCCGCGCTGGGAGCAGAGCATCGCGCTGGCGCAGCAGACCTTCGGCGCGCGCGCCTGGATCGGTGCGGGCACGGTGTTGCGCAACGAAGATGTCGACACCCTGGCCGAGATCGGTGCGCGCTTCATCGTTACGCCGAACACGCGGCCATCGCTGATCCGTCATGCGGTGTCGCGCGGCCTGACCGTGGTGGCCGGTTTCGCCACCGCCAGCGAGGCGTTCGACGCCATCGACGCCGGCGCAACCATCCTCAAGCTATTTCCGGCAGCGACCTATGGCGCCGCGCATGTGCGCGCGCTGCGCTCGGTGCTGCCCACGCACATCCCGGTCTATGTGGTGGGCGGCGTCAGCCCGCAGACCCTGGCCGGCTTCGTTGCCCAGGGCGCCGCCGGCGCCGGCATCGGTGGCGAACTGTACAAACCCGGCCAATCGCTCGAAACAACCCAGACGCATGCACGCGCCTTTGTGCAGGCCTACCAGGAACTGCAAGGATGAAGATCACCCGCCTCACCACCTACCACGCTGCACCGCGCTGGCTGTTCCTCAAGGTCGAGACCGACGAGGGCATCACCGGCTGGGGAGAGCCGGTCATCGAAGGCCGCGCGCGTTCGGTGGAGGCCGCCGTGCACGAACTGGCCGGCTATGTCGTGGGCAAGGATCCGGCGCGCATCAACGACCTGTGGCAAACCCTGTACCGCGCCGGCTTTTATCGCGGCGGCGCCATCCTGATGAGCGCCATCGCCGGTATCGACCAGGCGCTGTGGGACATCAAAGGCAAGGCGCTGGGCGTGCCGGTGTACGAATTGCTGGGCGGGCTGGTGCGCGACCGCATGAAGACCTATCGCTGGGTCGGCGGCGACCGCCCGGGCGCGATCATCCAGCAGATCACCGACTACCGCGCGCTGGGTTTCGACACCTTCAAGTTCAACGGTACCGAAGAAATGAAGCTGATCGACAGCGCGCGCGCAGTCGATGCGGCGGTGGTCAAGGTGGCTGAAATTCGCGAAGCCTTCGGCAACACCATCGACTTCGGCATCGATTTCCATGGCCGCGTCGGCGCGCCGATGGCCAAGGCGTTGTTGCGCGAGCTCGAACCGTTCAAGCCCCTGTTCGTCGAGGAGCCGGTGCTGGCCGAACAGGCCGAGTATTACCCGCGTCTGGCCGCAAGCACTTCGATTCCGCTCGCCGCCGGCGAACGCATGTTCTCGCGCTTCGAATTCAAGAACGTGCTGTGCGCCGGTGGCATCGGCATGGTGCAACCGGACCTGTCGCATGCCGGCGGCATCACCGAATGCGTCAAGATCGCCGCGATGGCCGAAGCCTACGACGTCGGCTTCGCACCGCACTGCCCGCTCGGCCCGATCGCACTCGCCGCATGCCTGCACGTGGACTTCGTTTCGCACAATGCCGTGCTGCAGGAACAGAGCATCGGCATCCACTACAACGAAGGCGCGGATCTGCTCGATTACGTCGTCAACAAAGACGATTTTCACTGCGTGGATGGCAGCATTGCCGCACTGCCCAAACCCGGGCTCGGTGTGGAGATCGACGAAGAGATGCTCAAGCGCGCAAACGAAAACCCGCCCGACTGGCGCAACCCGGTATGGCGCCACAGCGATGGCAGCATCGCCGAATGGTAAGCACGCCCGAACACACCGCCGTGCTGGCGGTCGACAGCCGCTGCACACATGGCGAAGGCGTGCTGTGGTGCGAGCAGCGCCAGGCGCTGTACTGGGTCGACATCAGCGAAAAACGCCTGTGGCGGCACCATCCGGCCAGTGCGCACACGCGCCACTGGACATTGCCCGACCGTCCCGGCTGCATCGGCTTGATGGACGATGGCCGCGTGCTGATCGCGCTGGCCAAGGCGATCGGCATTGTCGATCCGGACACCATCGAAGAAGACGTGCTGCCCTTCGAAAAACTGGCGGACGTGGAAGCGGACAACCCGCTTACGCGCAGCAACGATGGCCGCGTCGACCGGCATGGCAATCTGGTGTTCGGCACCATGGACGAACACGACAGCAAGGCCGCGCGCGGTGCGTTCTACCAATTTTCGCTGAAGCACGGCTTGCGCGCCCTTCCGCTGCCGGGTGTGTCCATTCCCAATTCGATCTGCTTCAGCCTCGACGGCCGCACCATGTATTACTGCGATTCGGTGCGCCCGCAGATCCTGTGCTGCGATTACGACCCGGAGACTGCACAAACCAGCAACACGCGCGTGTTCACCAGCCTGGACCGCGATGACGCCGAGCCGGACGGCTCGATCATCGACAGCGAAGGTTACCTGTGGAATGCACAATGGCGTGCGTCGCGCGTGGTGCGTTATCGCCCCGATGGCAGCGCGGAGCGCGTCGTGCAGCTGCCGGTCAAGCACCCTACCTGCAGCGCCTTCGGCGGTGCAGCGCTGGATAGACTGCACGTGATCTCCTCGCGTCTGGACCACAGCGCCGATGAGCTGGCCCGCATGCCCGAGGCCGGCAGCCTGTTCGTCTGCGACCTCGCCATCGCCGGCCTGCCCGAAACTCGGGTGGCGAGCGCGTGATCGCCATCGATTGGGGCACCAGTAGCCTGCGCGGCTATCTGCTCGGTGCCGACGGCAAGGTCCGTGCGCAGCGCCGCGGTAGCGACGGCATCCTGGCCTGCCAGGGTCGCTTCGACGAAGTGCTGGCTGGCCTGATCGATGGCTGGGACGGCCCGCTGCTGCTCTCGGGCATGATCGGCAGCCGCAATGGCTGGGTCGAGCAACCCTACCTCCCCTGCCCGGCCGACACCGCCGCGCTCGCCCAGGCGATGCGCTGCTACGACGCGCTGTTGCCGGGCCGCGCGCTGTGGTTCGTGCCTGGCGTCAGTACCGGCGAACAGACCGGCGTGCCCGATGTGATGCGCGGCGAAGAAACCCAACTGGTCGGGCTGATCGCCGCGCTCGGCGACGGCGCGCATGTCGCCTGCCTGCCCGGCACGCACAGCAAGTGGGCGCGGATCGCCAACGGCCAGCTCACAGGTTTCGCCACGGTCATGACCGGCGAGTTGTACGCCGTGCTGCGTCGGCACAGCATCCTCGGCAAGCTGATGGATGACGACCACGCTGCGCTGGACGCTGACGCATTCCTCAAAGGTGTCGATCGCAGCAACGACCCTGGCGGCCTCAGCCACCACCTGTTCGGCACCCGCACGCTCGGCCTGTTCGAACGCCTGTCCTCGGCGGCGCTGCCGTCCTACCTCTCGGGCGTGCTGATCGGCCACGAACTTCGCGAGCACCGCGGCGGTCACGCCACTGTGCATCTGGTCGGCAGCCCCGCCCTGGCCCAGCGCTACGCACTGGCGCTGCAGCACCTGGGCGTCGAAAGCCGGCTGCATCCGGAAGATCTGGCTGCGGCAGGGTTGTTCGCGCTGGCCAGGCAGCGCGGGCTGGCCTGACAGGCCAGCAGCAAAAACGCCGACAACTCCACACCCATCACGCGACTGCTTTAGAATTGGAAGGCTAAACGCCGGATTCCGCCATGCCTTTTGTTGTCACCGAAAACTGCATCAAGTGCAAATACACCGACTGCGTCGAGGTTTGTCCGGTGGATTGCTTCCACGTCGGGCCGAACTTCCTGGTCATCGACCCGGACGAGTGCATCGACTGCACCCTGTGCGAGCCGGAATGCCCGGCCAACGCGATCTATCCCGAAGACGACGTGCCAGCGGGCCAGGAAGCCTTCGTGGCGCTCAACGCCGAGCTCGCCAAGGCCTGGCCGGTGCTGACCGTGCGTCAGGAGCCGGCACCGGATGCCGCCGAATGGGATGGCAAGCCCAACAAATTGCCGCTGCTGCAGCGCTGAGCTGCATGACCGGGCGCGGCCCGGAGCCGCACCGCTGCCGCACCTCACAATGCAGTTGCCATCAACTCCGCACTAACGCAAAACGGGCGCCCAAGGCGCCCGTTTTGCTATCCAGCAAACCGCACCGGCCTCAGCCGCCCAGCTTGCCCTTGAGCGCAGCGATCACCGCCACCGGCGCTGCCGCCGTCGCCGGCATGCCACGTGGGTCCACGGCCGACACGTAACTGCCGGCGTCGACCTTGACCACGCGCACCAGGAAGCTGGAACCCTCGTAGCTCACGTCATAGGAACCGAGCATCTGCGCCTTGCTGGCGATGGTCAGGCCGGGGATGTCGGCCAATGCCGCGCCCACCTTGCCGAACACCTCGTCGCGCTCGCCCGGCACGGTAAACCCGCTATTGGCGCTTGCCGACGGCGGCGTGTTGGTCTGCTGCTGGGTGGTCGAAGCCAGCGTCGGCACCTTCATCGCACCGGAGGTGTCGGGCAGGTTCAGATCCGGCGGCACTTCCAGTGGGCGGGCTTCCGGGGCCAGCGCATAGTCGCCGCGCGCGCCCTTGTGAAACCAGCTGCAACCGCTCGTGGCAGCGACGGTGGCGGTCGCCAGCAACGCGAGCGACAGCACGCGGACGGGGGAAACGGAATGACGCATCGATAGATCTCCTGGGTCAGGCCGCGAGCATTTCGCGGCTGGAAAGCGCTTCCAACGCAATGGCGTCGGCGGCAAGGCGGTCGGCGGCAGGCTGGTGCGCCGCAGAAAGAGGCAGCAGCGGCAAGCGCAGGCCGTGGCCGATCCCGGCGCGCTGCAGCAGCGCCTTGACCGGGATGGGATTGGATTCGATTCCGCAGAAGCTGTGGTATTCCCTCAGCCGCGCGTCCCAGGCAGCGGCAGCATCGCGCTGGCCATCGCGGGCCAGATCGCACAGGCGCCGGTACGCCGCCGGCAAGGCGTTGGAGGCGACCGAGATCAGCCCGGCAGCGCCGGACAGCATCGCGTGCGCCGCGCTGCCGTCGTCGCCGCTGAGCACCACAAAACTGTCGCTGCGCAAGGCCACCAACGCGGCGACGCGCTCGGGTTCGCTACGCGCTTCCTTGATACCGACGATGTTCGGATGGCCCACCAGCTCGGCCACCGTCTCCGGCAGCAGGTCGCAGCCGGTGCGGCCCGGCACGTTGTACAGCACCACCGGCAGGCCACCTTCATCGGCCACCGCTAGAAAGTGTGCCTTCAACCCGGCCTGGGTCGGACGCACGTAGGGCGGCGTCACCACCAGCGCGTACTGCGCGCCTAGCGCTGCAGCGCGACGGGTCTGCGCAATGGTCTTTGCCGTCCCGGACAAGCCGGTGCCGGCCAGCACCGGCACGCGACCGGCCACCTGCGCCGCGGCAGCGCGCAGTAGGGTGTCGTATTCGTCGTCGCTCAATGCCGCCGCTTCGCCGGTGGAGCCGGCAACCACGAGTCCCTGCACGCCACCGTGCAACTGCTGCTCCAGCAGCCGCCGCCAGGCATCCAGGTCGAGTGCGCCATCGGGACCGAAGGGGGTCGCCAGCGCGGTGATGATGCCGGAAAGGGACAAGATTCTGCTGCTCTTACGTGACAGGAAAAGGCCCGCGCACGCGCGGGTTGCGACCGCCTGCATGTTACTTGCGGCGCGAAACCACGGGCAAGTATGCTGGTCACCGCCAGGGCGCCTGCCCGGGCGGCCATTCAGCCTGATGCAATGCCGGAAGCCCCTTTGACCGACTCTACACCCCGGCCTTCGCCGACCGAAAATCACCTCCTGATCAACGCCTACACGACGCATCCGGAGTCCCCCCTGTTGCCCGTCACTCGCCGCATCGCCGACAGCGGTTGCAATCTCGTGGACGCCCGTCTGGCCACGGTGGGGCGCGACGTCTCGGTCACCGCACTGGCAACCGGCTCCTGGGATTCGGTCGCCAAGCTCGAAGCCATGCTGACCCGGCTCGAACGCGAGGAAGGTCTCAAGCTGGTGTGGTATCGCACCGGCCCCAAGCAGACCCAGTCCAACCTGCTGCCCTACATCGTCGAAGTGATCGCCGCCGACAAGCCGGGCATCCTGTTCCAGCTTGCCGATTTCTTCGACCGCCAGGGCATCACCATCGAAAACCTGCAAAGCACCCGCTACCGCGCCATGCAGACCGGCGCGGAGATGTTTTCGGCGCAGGTGACGATCGGCGTGCCGGCCAACATGCACATCGCCGCCTTGCGCGATGATTTCCTGGAATTCTGTGATCACCTCAATCTCGACGCGATCATGGACCCGATGAAGTTCTAAGGCACCAACCAATGGCCATCGCGATCTCTGCGCTAAAACAGATGTTCGACCACATCCGCTCGGAGACCGATTGGAATCTCGACGGTCCGCTGCGCTGGGAATACTTCTTCGCCGATCCCGCGCAGGAGCCGCTGCAGAAACTCGCCGAGCAACTGACCCAGGACGGCTATCGCGTCATCGACATCTTCCTCGGCGAACGCGACGAAGACGATGGCGACGACGAAGAGTCGTACTTCCTGCATGTGGACAAGAAAGAACACCACACCATCGAGTCGCTGAATCAGCGCAATGCGCAGTTCGACGCACTTGCCAAACGCTTCCATGTGGCTGCTTATGATGGGATGGACGTCGGCCCGGCATGACCGCGCCGTACGCCCCTCCACTTTGGGCTGAGCAACGATGACCGACGCTGTATTCGAACTCCCTGCTGCAACCTTCGACCTGCCGCTGGCGCTGTCCGGCGGCACCCAGACCACCCTGCGCGACTATGCCGGCAAATGGCTGGTGCTGTACTTTTATCCGAAAGACAGCACGCCCGGCTGCACCACCGAAGGCCTGGACTTCAACGCCTTGCTGCCGCAGTTCAAAAAAGCAGGTGCGATGGTGCTGGGCGTCTCGCGCGATTCGGTGAAGTCGCACGACAACTTCTGCGCCAAGCAAGGCTTCACCTTCCCGTTGATCAGCGACAGCGATGAAGCGCTGTGCCGCGCCTTCGACGTGATCAAGGAAAAGAACATGTACGGCAAACAGGTGCTCGGCATCGAGCGCAGCACCTTCTTGCTGTCGCCCGAAGGGCATGTCGTGCTGGAATGGCGCAAGGTCAAGGTCGCCGGCCATGCCGAGGCCGTGCTGGCCGCAGTAAAGGCGCACGCCAAACAGTGACATCCCTCGCTTCCCGCGTCCTCCATCACCCTGCAGCTGCAGGCGTGATGGCTCGCCCCTGCTCCATCACTTGGAAGACCCAATGACCCGAGGCAAGCGCATCTACGTGCTGGACACCAACGTGCTGATGCACGATCCCACCGCGCTGTTCAAGTTCGAGGAACACGATGTGTTCCTGCCGATGCAGGTGATCGAGGAGCTCGACAACGCCAAGAAGGGCACCTCCGAAGTCAGCCGCAATGCACGCCAGGTCAGCCGTTTCCTGGACGAATTGCTGGAAAACACCAACGCCGAGCAAATCCAGGCCGGCATCCTGCTCAGCCATCCGCAGGGCATCCAGCTTAAAGGTCAGGCCGCGATCGGCCGGCTGTTTTTCCAGATCAAGCCGATCGATCCGGGCCGGACCTTCGGCGAAATGCTGCCGGACAACAAGATCCTGGCCTCGGTGCTGGCGCTGCGCGAAGAAAATCCGGATGTGCCGGTCATCCTGGTGTCCAAGGACATCAACCTGCGCATCAAGGCCTACATCAGCGGCCTGGTCGCCGAGGACTACCAAAACGACCGTGCGCTGGACGATTTCAGCCTGCTGTTCACCGGCGCCATCGAGCTGCCGGAAGATTTCTGGCAGAAGCACAACGAAGATCTGCGCAGCTGGAACGAACGCGGCCGCACCCATTACGAAATCGTCCTGGCCGAGGACGAAGACTGGTATCCGAACCAGTACCTGTACCTGCCCGGCGAAGACGAGGTGGAGCTGCGCGTGGCCAAGGTTGGCGGCGGCAAGGCCACCCTGTGCCTGGTCGACGATTTCCGCAGCGGCCAGCATGCGGTCTGGGGCATCGTGGCGCGCAACCGCGAGCAGAATTTCGCGCTCAACGCGCTGATGGACCCGGAGATCGACTTCGTCACCCTGCTCGGTACCGCCGGCACCGGCAAGACCTTGCTCGCACTGGCTGCAGGCCTGGCGCAGACCATGGACCAGCAGCGTTACCGGGAAATCATCATGACCCGCGCCACCGTCAGCGTGGGCGAAGATATCGGCTTCCTGCCCGGTACCGAAGAAGAAAAGATGACGCCGTGGATGGGCGCACTGACCGACAATCTGGAAGTGCTCACGCACAACCAGGAGGGTGGCTCGTGGGGCCGAGCGGCCACCAACGACCTGCTCGCCAGTCGCATCAAGATCCGCTCGATGAACTTCATGCGCGGCCGCACCTTCCTGTCGCGGTATCTGATCCTGGACGAGGCGCAAAACCTCACGCCCAAGCAGATGAAGACGCTGATCACCCGTGCCGGCCCCGGCACCAAGATCGTGTGCCTCGGCAACGTCGAACAGATCGACACCCCCTACCTCACCGAAACCACTTCGGGGCTGACCTACGCGGTGGATCGCTTCAAGGCGTGGCCGCATAGCGCGCACATCACGCTGCGTCGCGGCGAGCGCTCGCGTCTGGCCGACTTCGCTTCGGAGGTGTTGTGATGCGCGCATATCGCGGCGCGGCGGCGCTCGCCGCGATCGCGCTGGCCGGTTGCGCCAGCACGCAGGGGCCATCCAGCGTGCCGACCAATCTCAAGAACGGACAGTCCTGGATCATCACCCGGCAGAGCGTGGCCGAACAGGTGGTGCAGACCTGCTCGCGCGACAGCCCGGCGCGGCATCCAGGCCGGATCAGCGGCTATTGGGCGCCAAGCCATCAGCAGATCGAACAGCTCGAAGCGCGGCAGGATGCGTTGACGCCCACCATTGCCGAGCCGCGCGAGTTCGACCGCCAATACGTGGGTGTGGTGATCCAGGGCCAGCAGTTGATCTACATCAACGCGTTCAAGCTCCCCAACGACCCGCCGGTGAAACCGGCGAGGGAAGCGATCCAGGTCTGCGACGGCGGCAGCATGTTCTGGGGCGCGCTGTACGACCCGCAGACCGGCGCGTTCTCGCAGATTGCAATCAACGGTAGCCCCTGAACCCGAGATGGGAATCCTGCTGCCGCGCTGGGTCTGGATTGGCGCGGTGGCATTGTCGGCCGTGGCCGGCATGGTCAATGTGGTGGGCTACCTGGGCTCCGAGCACCAGGTGGTCAGCCACCTCACCGGCACGACCAGTCTGCTTGGCGTTGCCCTGGCGCAAAACACCGCACCGGACATCGGCTTTCTCTGCGGCGTCCTCATCGCCTTCTGCGCAGGCGCCATGCTCAGCGGACTGATCATCGAACAGGCGCCATGCTCAGCGGACTGATCATCGAAGACGATGTCTTGCGGCTTGGACAGCGCTACGGCGCCGCGTTGCTGCTCGAGGCGCTGCTGTTGCTGGGCGCGATTGCACTGTTCAAGTTGCATCATGTCGGCGGCGTCCTGTGCGCCGCTGGCGCCTGCGGCCTGCAGAATGCGATGGCGACCACCCTCAGCGGTGCAGCGGTCCGCACCACGCATTTGAGCGGCATGTTCACCGACCTGGGCATCGGCCTGGGGCACCTGCTGCGCGGGCGTCCGCTGCAGGTGCGGCGCCTCACGCTGAGCGCGCTGATCATCAGCGGTTTTCTCGGCGGCAGCATCCTCGGAACCTTGCTGTTCCAGCGCTGGCAGTACGACGCGCTCTACCTACCCGCCAGCCTCACCGGATTGACCGGCGCCGGTTATGTCGCCTACCTGCAATGGCGCCGCTGGCGCACAGGATGATGCGCACATCCTCCGGCCAGCAGTGCAGAATCGCCACATGACTACGCCCAGTACGCTGTCCGCATTGAGCATCGCCGGCTCCGACTCCGGGGGCGGCGCCGGCATCCAGGCCGACCTCAAGACCTTCGCCGCGCACCGCGTGCACGGGTTGTCGGCGATTACCGCATTGACCGCGCAACACACCCGCGCCGTCACCGCCGTGCATCTTCCACCGTTGTCGTTTTTGCAGGCGCAGGTGGACGCCTGCTTTGCCGATTTCGAGATCCAGGCGGTCAAGCTCGGCATGCTGGCCAATGCCGACGTCATTCATTGCGTGGCCGACCTGCTTGAGCGATATCGCCCACCGTTCGTAGTGCTCGACCCGGTGATGGTATCCACCAGCGGCGCGCGCCTGCTCGAAGATGCGGCACTGGATGCGCTGCGCACGCGCTTGCTGCCGCTGGCCACCCTGGTCACCCCCAACACGCCCGAGGCCGAGTTGCTGACCAGCCGCCGCATCGACAGCGCCGACGCCGCCGAACATGCCACCGCCGCCTTGCTCGACCTGGGCGCCAACGCCGTGCTGCTCAAGGGCGGACATCTGCACGAAGGCGCACGCGTGCTCGACCGCTTCGATGACGGCGTGACCCAGGATGTGTTCATGCACCCGCGCCTGCAGGTCGATGCGCACGGCACCGGCTGCAGCCTGTCGGCAGCCATCGCCGCGCAGCTGTGCCAGGGCCTGTCGCTGCTCAATGCCTGCGAGGCAGCGATCGATTACGTTGCCCGCGCTATCCGCCTCGGCCAACGCCCCGGCCACAGCGATGTGCTGGTGCTCGACCACTTCGGCGCCGCGTCCGGCGCATGAGCGTGCAGACCGACACCCTGCTCGCCAGCGCTGCAGATGGGCATCGCTGGCAGGTCATCCGTTGCGCACCGCCGCACCCGACGACAACGCTGCTGTGGCTGCCGGCATTGGGCGTGGC
Source organism: Xanthomonas cissicola (assembly GCF_008801575.1). Classification (GTDB taxonomy): domain Bacteria; phylum Pseudomonadota; class Gammaproteobacteria; order Xanthomonadales; family Xanthomonadaceae; genus Xanthomonas; species Xanthomonas cissicola. The sequence goes on from NZ_VZPL01000014.1 coordinate 13,865, forward strand.
AGCGCGGCATTACCAACCCTTCGCGCAGGCGCTCGCGTCCACCGGCGTTGCGGTGTATCTGCACGAATGGCGCGGCAATGGCAGCAGCACGCTGCGCCCGTCGCGTGAGCACGATTGGGGCTATCGCACGCTGCTTGCAGACGACCTTCCCGCCAGCCACGCCCTGCTCGATATCCACGACCCGCAGCTGCCGCGCATGGTCGGTGGACACAGCCTTGGCGGTCAGCTCGCGTGCTGCTACGCCGCGCTGCATCCGGTGCAATTCGCTCAGCTCTGGCTGGTGGCCAGCGGCTCGCCGTACTGGCGCAATTTTCCCGTCCCCATGCGTTACGGCCTGCCCTTGGCGTTTCGGTTGTTGCCATGGCTGGCGCGCAGGCAGGGCGTACTGCACGGGCGCAAGCTCGGTTTTGGCGGCACCGAAGCACGCAGTCTGATTGCCGATTGGGCACAGGTCGGCCGCAGCAATCGCTATCGCGCGGCAGGCGCGCCATGGGATCTGGAACAGGCGCTGGGCCAACTGCGCGTGCCGATCCGCGCAGTCACCCTTGCGCGCGACACGTGGGGCCCAGCAGATGCGCTGCGCGCATTACTCGACAAGATGCCGCAAACACACCCACACCATGTGCGATTGGACGATGTGCACCTCGGCGCACGCAGCGATCATTTCGCCTGGATGAAAACGCCTGCGGCCGTGGTCGCTGCGCTGCGTCGCGCGCCTGACCACGACCGCAACGACGCTGGAATTTCACAAAGGGATTGACGGACCCGTCGCTCATCCGCATAATTCCGCTCCTGACGAGGCGCCCGTAGCTCAGTTGGATAGAGTACCTGGCTACGAACCAGGCGGTCGGGAGTTCGAATCTCTCCGGGCGCACCATCCTCAGAACAAGAAGAAGACAGCACTCACGCGCTGTTTTTAAGTTAAAAAGATCCGATCGCCCCGCGTCAGATCTGCAAGTCAAAACAAGATATGCGCCCGTAGCTCAGTTGGATAGAGTACCTGGCTACGAACCAGGCGGTCGGGAGTTCGAATCTCTCCGGGCGCACCAATCTTGAAGAAAACGACCAGCTTGCTGGTCTTTTTTTTACCCGTCGTTTCTGCCGAAGCAGACGCTGGTGCGCAGTGCGTTGCATTGCAGTGCGCCGTTCCGTCGGGCGATGCCGATCTCTCAGCAGAACGCGCGCCGCCGTCACCGCACGCACCGCCTCCCGCGCAATCAGGCCGTGGCAGCAGCAGCGTTCGCGTCGGCAACCACCGTCACCGGCACCAGCGATGTCACCGGGTGCCCGGCATCGCGCCATGCGTCCAGACCACCCAGCAGTGGCCGCACATCGCGGTACCCGCGCTCGCGCATCCGCGCAGCCAGCCATGCTGCAGACACCTCGTCCGGACACGCACAGTAGATCACCACGCTGCGATCGCGCGGCACGCTGGCAAGGATCTGCGCCAGCTGACGCTCGTCGGCGAACACGGCGCCAGGAATGGTGTATGGCTGCAACTGGCGATAGCCCGGGGCACGGATATCCAGCACGGTCGGCCGCAGGCTTTCTTCGCCGGCCAGCAACGGCACCAACTCGTCTACCGCGATGCGCGCATGCTCCAGCGATCGCAACAGGCTCTGCCGTCGCCACCAGCGCCAACCGACATAGCCGGCCAGCAACGCGGCCAAGACCACGATCGCGCCCGCGCCGAGTTCGGACAGCAAGGCAAGCACGTCCTGCACCTGAGGCGCGAACGCAGCACCCACACTCAAGCCGACCAATGCCCACAACGATGCACCGACGGCGTCGTATCGCAGGAACGCCGCAGGACGTACCCGCATTGCCCCGGCCATCGGCACCGAGACCATCGACAGGCCCGGCACGAACTTGGCGACCGCCAGCACGCGCACGCCCCAGCGCGAAAAAAAGCGCTCGGTCTGTTTCATGCAGCTGTCGCGCGACAACGACAGCCGACACAGCGACTGCAAGGTGCGGTTACCGAAGCGGCGACCGGCCAGATACCAGACCAGATCGCCCAAGAGACTTGCCGCGACAGAGACCGCCAACGCTGCAAGCCCGGCCAGCCAGGCATCGCTGCCACCTTGCAACGCATAGCTGGCGCCGACCAGCACCAGGGTCGGCAACGCTGGCACCGGCAGCCCGAGCGACAACGCCAGCACGTTGGCGAACACCAGCGCCAATCCGTACTGTTCGATCAAGCCTTGCATGCGACGACCCTGCGCGATGGCGGGCGACCATTATCCGTCTTCCCTCACAGCGGCGACTGCCCGGCAGCGACGGAACGATACGTTGCGGCCAAGGCGTGCAACCAGCGCTCGAACAGGCCCTCGCTGCGCAAGGCACGTCGCCACCAGCTCAATGCCTCCCCCTCTTCGCCCGGCCGCCATGCCAGATAAAAGGTTTCGTCGGGCTTGCGGGTTTCCACCTGCACCTCGCGTAGCCGGCCTTCCTGCAGCGCCCCGCGCGCATACGGCTCGGGCAGAAAGCCGTAGCCGACGCCGGCCAATTGCAGCAGCAGCTTGGTGCGCATGTCGGGCACGGTGAGCACATCGCGTCCGGAGAGCAGCCCGACCGTGCGCGGCAGCAGGCGCCGCGCCGAATCCGCCACTGCGATCGCACGGTGTTCGGCCAACTCGGCCGCGCCCAGCAGGCCGGCATTCGCCAGCGGAGAGGTGGATGCCACGGCAAACACGAACCGCAACGTGCCGATCGGCTCGGCCACATAGCCGCCACCGCTGGGCCCCTCGCCCGCCGCCACGATCAGGTCCACGCGCCTGTCCAGCAGCGCCTCCCAACTGCCCGACAACGACTCGCTCAGCACACGCAGCCGCGTACTGTCGGCCACGGTGTAGAAGTCCAGGATCTGCGACTGCAGCAAGGCCGCAGGCAGCACCGCATCCAGCCCGATCGCAAACTCCGACTCCCAGCCGGAAGCCACGCGCCGCACCCGCACCTCCAGCTCTTGCGCGGCATGCAGCAAGTGGCGTCCCTCGCGCAACAGCTCGCGGCCAGCCTGGGTAGGCGTGGCCTTCGGCCCCACCCGCTCGAACAGCTGCACGCCCAGATCCTCTTCGAGTTTGGACACCGTGTAGGAAATCGTCGAAGGCACCTTGAACAGCACCTTGGCCGCGGCAGCGAACGAACCACGCCGGTCGATGGCATCCAGGATCTGCAACGCTTCCAGGCTGATTTTCATCGTTCGAAATTTTCGATGGTAAAGGCCAAATCTACTCGCTTTTTGTGGCGAAGATAGAGGCGGAGACTACGCATCAAGCCGCTGGACCCGATTCCTTCCAGCGCCAATTTCGAACCTTTCAAGGAGAAGCAGCATGTTGAATGTCCGCAAGAGCGAAACACGTGGCCGCGCCGAACATGGCTGGCTGTCCTCACGCCACACCTTCTCCTTTGCCAGCTATCACGACCCGCGCCACATGGGCGTTGGCCCGCTGCGGGTGATCAACGAGGACAAGGTGCAGCCAGGCGAAGGCTTCGGCACCCACGCGCACCGCGACATGGAGATCATTTCCTACGTGCTGGGCGGCGCGCTGGAGCACAAGGACAGCATGGGCACCGGCTCGGTCCTGCATTACGGCGACGTGCAGCGCATGAGCGCCGGCAGCGGCGTGACTCACAGCGAGTTCAATCACTCGGCCAGCGAGCCCGTGCACTTCCTGCAGATCTGGGTAATGCCCGAGCGTGCCGGCATCGAGCCGAGCTACGAAGAAAAGCACTTCGATGCCGACAGCAAGCGCAATCAACTGCGCCTGATCGCCTCGCCAGGCGGCGACAACGGCTCCCTGCGCCTGCACCAGGACGCACGCCTGTATGCCTCGATCCTGGATGGCCAGGCGCGTCTGCAGCAGCCGCTGGCCGAAGGCCGCATCGGCTACGTGCAGGTGGCGCGTGGCAGCCTGAGCGTCAATGGGCAGGCGCTGTCGGCTGGCGACGCGGTGCAGATCGTCGGCGAGCCGGAAATCGTGCTGGCCGATGCACGCGATGCCGAAGTACTGGTGTTCGACCTGCCCAAGTAAGCGTCCAGGGCGGGCTGGATGGCGTACCTGCCAGGATTGGCGTGCGATGCGCTGGCCAGTGCCGAAGCAAACAAAGCCCGCGTACGCGGGCTTTGTCTTGTGCGCAGTCTCGTGGAGCTGGCCAGCCGTGACGTGGCAGCTCATGGCAGGCGACTTATATCCTGCAGCTTGGCAGCCAATAGCCGCGAGACGCAAAATGCCACTCGCGCTGCGGGTTGCGCGCTCTGCGATGTGTGAGTTGCCAATTGCAGCTCGCCCCATCATCGCGACGGTCTGTATGTCATCGCAGCGGCGCTGATGGCAGCGAACGCCCCAGCATCGCAGGTTCGGCCACTTGCGCCGAGATCCACTACAAGGAAGTGCAGGATCTAAGGGAACATCACGATCTCGCGTGCGGGACGCAGTCAACCATCATCACGCCACCTTCGCTGTCGCGCGCCGCGCAGCCTGCGCATCGACCTGCACTGGCGCGCGATCCGCCCCGCCATCCGCATCGCCATTGACCAAGGCGAACAGCGCATCCGCATCGCCTTCCAGCACGCGCGCCGAACGCGCCAAGTCGCCCACCATCTGCGCCTGGTCGCGCGCCTGCACGCCGATCGACTGCAACGCGGTATTGGCGCTGGAAATGTCCAGCGCCTGATCATGGCTGGCGGCGGCGATCTGCTCCACGGTCGCAGTGACGCGCAGGACCGACGTCACCATGTCCTGCATCACCACACCGGCCTGTTCGGCCAGGCGCGAGCCATCGCCGACCTGATCGGTCGCGTTGTCGATCAGGGACCGGATCTCCCTAGCCGACACGCTGCAGCGCTGCGCAAGGCTACGCACTTCGGTCGCCACCACCGCAAAACCGCGCCCCTGTTCGCCCGCACGCGCCGCCTCGACCGCAGCGTTCAGGGCCAGGATGTTGGTCTGAAACGCGATGCCGTCGATCACCTCGATGATCTGACCGATGCGGTCGGTCGCCGAGCGGATGCCGGCGGTGGTCTTGACCACATCGGCAATGACGTCGGCACCGCGCCGCGCCACCGTGGCCGAGTCTTCGGCCATGCGCCGCGCCGAACCGGCATTCTCGGAATTGGCCCGCACCGTTGCGGCCAGCTGATCGATCGTGCTCGAGGTCTGCGCCACCGCAGCAGACTGCGTAGACACGCGACTGACCAGCTCCTGGTTGCTCACGGAAATATGGTGCGCCTCGCGCTGCACGTTCTGCGCAATGCTCATGGTCTGCAGCATCAAATCGCGCATCCGTTCGGCCGAACGCACCTGGTCGGTGACGTCGGTTGCGTATTTGACCACCTTGTAGGGTCGCCCGGAGACGTCCAGGATCGGGTTGTAAGAAGCCTGGATCCATACCGTGCTGCCATCCTTGCGCAGTCGGCGATAACGTCCCGCATCGAACTGGCCGCTCGCCAGTTTTGCCCAGAACTGCCGGTACTCCTCGGACGCGCAGTAGGCCGCATCGACGAACACGCTGTGGTGTTGGCCGATCGCCTCGGCCGCCGGATACCCCATGATGGTCAGGAAGTTTTCGTTTGCACCGAGCACGTTCCCTTGCAGGTCGAACTCGATCACCCCCATGACCTTGTCGATCGCCCGGATACGCCCGTCCGCATCGGCCGAATCGATCACCTGGCGGGTCACGTCGGTGGCGTACTTGACCACCTTGTACGGTCGCCCATGCTCATCGAGCACCGGGTTGTAGGACGCCTGGATCCACACCTCCCTGCCGTCCTTGCCGATGCGCCGATAGCGGCCCGCATCGAAGGCACCGCGCCCGAGCGAATCCCAGAACGCGCGATACGCAGCCGATTGGCGCGTGCCGGCATCGACGAACATGCCATGGTGCTTGCCGCGAATCTCCTCGAGCCGGTAGCCCATCACGTGCAGGAAATTCTGGTTGGCCGCGAGCACGGTGCCGTCCAGCGAAAACTCGATGACCGCCATCACCTTGTCGATGGCGTCGATGCGCCCCTCGAAGTCGGCTGTCTGGCGTACCTGCGCAGTGATGTCGGTGGCGTACTTCACCACGCGATATGCCTTGCCGGATCGATCCAGCAACGGGTTGTAGGAGGCATTGATCCACACCTCGTGCCCGCGCTTGTCCAGCCGGCAGAAGCGCCCGGCATTGAAGTCGCCGCGCCGCAGCCCTTCCCAGAAGTGCCGATAGCTTTCGCTGTCGCGATCTGCGGCCGTCACGAACATGCGGTGGTGCTGACCGACCACTTCGTCCAGCCGATACCCCATCAGGGCCAGGAAGTTCGAGTTTGCATCCAGAATGCGACCGTCCAGATCGAACTCGATCACCGCCATCACCCGGTCCACCGCTGCGACCTTGTGTTGCAGCCCGCGCCCCCAGAAGGAGAACACACGTCCAAGCAGGTGCGATAGGCGCATCACGTCAACATCCGAGATATGGTTCACGTCCTTAGCGACCCATGCGCCGGTTACTTGACCCCCACCACGTACCGCATCTACAAGGCGGTTCAGATGCGTAAGGCAGCGGTGACGCGCTCTGGCGCGAAGCGGTAATGGCACTGGCCCTGAGTTGCCTTTATGGCAGCCCGGGCAGGCGATCCAACGGGGTGCAAGACCTCAATGGCTGCGCTGCCAGCCTCGACTGCCGAATATCGATAGGCACTTCACGCCGGGTCTTCGACCCTGGTTCTGGCTTTGGTTGGTTTTGGTTTTGATCCTTATTCCTGGATGGTTCGCTGGAGTGCAGTGGCGCATCGCTCCAGTTGCAGCAGCGACAGATCCAAACGCTGCACTCTCGCGCGCAGGATCAGCGCCTTCGTACGCCACCCGCCTGCATGCACAAGACGGCAAAAACCCGGAGTGCCCAAGACGCCATCAATACGAGGCTCATTACTGACGTCGATGCGCCTGGCTCGATGCGCTGCACGGCGCGTTGGCGTACGCGACACTGGAGAGTGCTGCTTCGCCGGGTGTCGCGCCCTCTCCGCAAGCGCATGCCACCAACCATGCCGATGGAATGACATGTCAGAGATGCGCCGAAATCCGGCGGAGGGGCAGCGAGCAAGCAGGAAGCGACCTCTTCGCAACGCGACAAGGAAGCTCACACTCGCGCTGCAGGCGCCTAACGCGTCACTATCGACTGTCGAGCGATGCGAGCAAGACCAGGGCCTTCGCTAGCTGGCAACTCTCATGCTTGAGATGCAGCCGGTGAGAGACGCAAAGAATCGTCACTAGCCTCCGGCTAGCAACCGAGCTCGGAGGCGATACTCCCTGAAGCGCTGTGGCCGCTGGCGACGCGCGCACAGCGCGCCCCTTTCGCCGTACTCACTGATGGCCTGAGTACTGTTGGCAGGAGTGTGCTCCAGGGCGTCTGCAGCGTTGAACCAACGCCAGCGAGCACCCACGGATATCGCAGAATTCGACGACACGCCTTGCCGCAGGCGACGCTCTCAAGCAGTATCGCCTTCTCGACGAACCCGCAGCACAAATAAAAACGCCCGCAAATCAGTGATTTGCGGGCGTTTAGAACACTGGCGGAGCGAGAGGGATTCGAACCCTCGATAGAGCTTTTGACCCTATACTCCCTTAGCAGGGGAGCCCCTTCAGCCACTCGGGCATCGCTCCAGTTTTTGCTGCCTGCCGCGATGTCCGTGGCAGGCCGCGAAGAATACCGGGTAAGAGGGGCTAACGTAAACCCTTGACAACGATCAATTCGAAGAATCGTCACCGTGATGTGCGCCGGAAGCGACCGGCTCATCCCCACGCTGGATGCGCTGATAGATTTCTTCGCGATGCACAGCCACATCCTTGGGTGCGGTGATACCGATGCGCACCTGATTGCCCTTGACGCCGAGAACGGTCACGGTGACCGAGTCGCCGATCATCAAGGTTTCGCCTACCCGGCGAGTGAGGATCAACATTTTGCAAATCTCCTGGAACCGGTGGATTTCCCACCAGCATCGACGGCCTCCTGAGTGAGACGCGCCCTACGTAAAGGGAATAGACCAGAAATGGTAGCGGGACATCCTGCTAGCCAGCAAGGCATAGCAGGACAAGTGTTCAGCCCAAGTGTTGCTTGACCCAGAAGGGGACACCGTCGAGTGCGGTCGCAAGGGCGGGCCCGTCCTCGCCACCACCCTGGGCGAGATCCGGACGGCCACCGCCCTTGCCGCCGATCTGACTGGCGATGTGGCCGAGGAGTTCCCCTGCCTTCACCTTGCCAGTTGGGCTGCCGTTCACGCCAGCGACAAGCGCCACCTTGCCGCCCGAAGCACCAGCCAGCACGATCACTGAATCGCCGAGCTGTTGCTTCAGGCGATCCATCGCATCGCGCAGCGCCTTGGCATCGAATCCCTCCAGACGCACCGCGACAACCTTGACTCCGGCAACATCAATTGCACGAGCGCCCAGATCCGCAGTCGCACCCGACGCCAGCTTGGCCTTGAGCGATTCCAGCTCGCGCTCCAGCCGCTTCTGACGCTCGGTCAGCGCGCGCACCTTATCCACCACCTCGGTGGTGTTGCCGCCGAGCAGATTGGCTGCTTCGAGCAGGCGACGTTCCTCGTCAGCCACGTAGTCCAGCGCGCCCTGCCCGGTCACTGCTTCGATACGGCGCACACCCGACGACACGCCACCTTCGGAGGTGATCTTGAACAAACCGATGTCGCCGGTGCGGGTGACGTGGGTACCGCCACACAATTCGGTGGAATAGCCGCCCATCTTGAGCACGCGGACGTTTTCTCCGTACTTCTCGCCGAACAGCGCCATCGCGCCGAAATCCAGCGCCTCCTGCATGGCCATGTTGTGCACTTCCACGCCATGGTTGGTGCGGACCTCAGCATTGACCTTGCGCTCGATCACAGCGAGCTCGTCAGCAGTGATCGGCTGGAAGTGCGAGAAGTCAAAGCGCAGTCGATCAGGCGCGACCAGCGAGCCCTTCTGTTGCACATGCGTTCCCAGTACTTCGCGCAGGGCTGCGTGTAGCAGGTGGGTGGCCGAATGGTTGAGGATGGTTTTGCCGCGACGTTGCGTATCGATCCCGCCGGCAAGCACATCACCAAGCGCGAGCGCACCTTCGCTGATGCGACCCACATGCCCATGGAACTGGCCGGCGAACTTCTGCGTATCGGCAACTTCGACCGACACGCCGGGGCCGCTCAGCTGGCCGCTGTCGCCGACCTGGCCACCCGACTCGGCGTAGAACGGCGTGCGATCGGTGAACACGATCACCTCATCACCCGCTTCCGCACGTTCGACCGGGCGGCCCTGCCTGAGAATGGCCACGACCTTGAGGGCGTCGGCATCGTACGCTTCGTAACCCAGAAACACGGTCGGCGACATGCTGGCGACCAGGTCCGCCGGCAATGCGACGCCGCCGCCGAACTTGCCAGCCGCACGCGCGGTCTCGCGTTGACGCTCCATCGCGAACTCGAAGCCCTCCATGTCCACGCGCATGCCGCGCTCGCGCGCGATGTCGGCAGTCAGATCGACCGGAAAGCCGTAAGTGTCGTACAGCCGGAACGCGTCGGCGCCCGGGATGATGTCCTGCGAGCGCGATGCGACCTCGTCGAAGATCTTCATGCCGGCGTCCAGTGTCTCGGCAAAGCGCTCTTCTTCGGCCAACAGCGCGCGCGCCACCGTGTCTTTCGCCACCACCAGCTCGGGATAGGCCTCGCCCATCAGCTCGACCAGCGTGGGCACCATCTTGCTGAAAAACGGCTGGCGCACGCCCAACATCCAGCCATGGCGCAGCGCACGCCGGATGATCCGACGCAGCACATAGCCGCGCCCTTCATTGGAGGGCAGCACGCCATCGACGATGAGGAAGGAGCAGGCGCGGATGTGATCGGCGATCACTCGCAGCGACTTGTTCTCCAGATCGGCGACGCCGGTCAGCGCACTGGCCTTGCCGATCAACGTCTGGAACAGGTCGATTTCATAGTTGGTATGGACGTGCTGCAGGATCGCAGCCAGACGCTCCAGACCCATGCCCGTGTCCACGCACGGCGCCGGCAGCGGCACCAGGGTGCCGTCGGGCTGGCGATCGAACTGCATGAAGACCAGGTTCCAGATCTCGATGAAGCGGTCACCATCTTCATCCGGCGACCCCGGCGGGCCACCGGCGATGTGATCGCCGTGGTCGAAGAAGATTTCGGTACAGGGGCCGCAGGGGCCGGTATCGGCCATCTGCCAGAAATTGTCCGAGGCGTAAGGCGCACCCTTGTTGTCGCCGATGCGCACGATGCGGCTTTCCGGGATGCCGATCACGTCGCGCCACAACGCAAAGGCTTCTTCGTCGGTGTGGTAGACCGTGACCAGCAGACGGTCGGCCGGCAGCTTCCAGACCTGGGTCAACAGTTCCCATGCCCAGGCGATGGCGTCCCTCTTGAAGTAGTCGCCAAACGACCAGTTGCCGAGCATTTCGAAGAAGGTATGGTGGCGCGCGGTGTAGCCCACCGAGTCCAGATCATTGTGCTTGCCACCGGCACGCAGGCAGCGCTGCACGTCCGCGGCACGCACGTAGCTACGCTTCTCCGCGCCGAGGAAGACGTCCTTGAACTGGACCATGCCGGAATTGGTAAAGAGCAAGGTGGGGTCGTTGCCCGGCACCAGCGGCGCGGATGGCACGATGGTGTGGCCCTTCCCCTCGAAGAACGCGAGGAAGTCACTACGGATCTGGGAAGTGCTGAATTTGGCAGGTGCGTTCATGTGCTGGCATTGGGCGGGCGGCAGTCCCGGTCACCCAATGAAATGTGGGCGCAGATGAGCGGAACAACCTGAAACCACGAAGGGTAGCAGGCCTGACGCCCTCAGTCCTCAAGGTCGAAGCGCGTGGCGGCGCGAATGCTGTTGCCTTCGAAACCCCGCCGGGCCAGCAGATCGGCGGCCTTGCGCCGCTGCGGAAGGTCGGTTGGGCCTTGTTCGCCAAACCGACGGCGGATCAGGTCGCGCGCGTTTTCGGTCCAATCCCCTTCGAAGGCCGCCAAGGCAGCACTGATGGCCTCGCTATCCAGGCCATGGGTTCCGAGCTCGGCACGAATATGCAGCGGGCCATAGCCCGAACCGGCGCGATTGCGCACGACTGCAGCAGCGAAGCGGGTGTCGTCCTGCCATCCCTCGTCCGTGAGCCGATCGACAGCCGCTTGCACCGCATCTGGCTCGATCCCGCGGGCCAGCAGCTTGCGGTTCAATTCCTTGCGCGAATGTTCGCGCCGCACCAATAGGCCGAGTGCGCGCTGGACCGGCGTCTGTTCCTTGAACCGGCGCCCCCGCTTTGGTGCAGGCTCTTGCTCGTCCATCGTTGAGGTGTCCCGAATCGCCAAAATCAGTTACGACATCAATGCGCCGTCCATGGCGCCTGCCCTCCTGGCCTTCGATAGATCTACCGCGAGAAGCGACAGCACTGACTCCGCCGTCCTCGCGATAGAAAAACTTCAAACACGCTCGAACCTGTTGCACAGCGCCGGGCTGACGTGGGTGGCAATGGAGCGGCCACGAATCGCGCGAGGTCCGCCAACCGCTCACCGACGGCATCACCGTCACCAACTCACGGCAAACCAATTCCCGGCAAACTAACTCCGGTGAGTGGTGATGTTGTGCAGCTGCAACTTACTCCTTGTCTTCGTCGTCGCCGGCCTCACGCGGTGCTTCGGCAGGTTGGAACTTCTCACGCAGCTCCGCTTCCAGCCGGGTCGCAACCTGCGGGTTGTCGCGCAGGTAGGTTCGCGCGTTGTCCTTGCCCTGCCCGATACGCTCATCGCCATAGCTGTACCAGGCGCCGGCCTTGTCGACCAGCTTGGCTTCCACGCCCATGTCGATCAATTCGCCCTCGCGACTGATGCCTTCGCCATACAGGATTTCGGTCACGACCTGCTTGAACGGAGGCGCCAGCTTGTTCTTGACCACCTTGATCTTGGTCTGGTTGCCGATGATCTCGTCGCCCTTCTTGATCGCACCGATACGGCGGATATCCAGACGCACCGAGGCGTAGAACTTCAGCGCGTTGCCGCCGGTGGTCACTTCCGGGCTCTGGCCCGGCATCATGACGCCGATCTTCATGCGCAGCTGATTGATGAAGACCACCAGCGTGTTGGAGCGCTTGATATTGCCGGTGAGCTTGCGCAGCGCCTGGCTCATCAAGCGAGCCTGCAAACCTGGCAGCTGGTCGCCCATCTCGCCTTCGATTTCCGCCTTCGGCGTCAGTGCAGCGACCGAGTCGACCACCACGATATCAACCGAACCCGAGCGCACCAGCATGTCGGCAATTTCCAGTGCCTGCTCACCGGTATCCGGCTGCGACAGCAGCAGGTCGTCGACATTGACGCCCAGCTTGGCCGCATAAATCGGGTCCAGTGCGTGCTCGGCATCGATGAAGGCAGCGGTGCCGCCGTTCTTCTGGCACTCGGCGATGGCTTGCAGGGTCAAGGTGGTCTTGCCGGAGGATTCCGGGCCGTAGATTTCGACCACGCGGCCCTTCGGCAGGCCGCCGATCCCCAGGGCGATATCCAGCATCAGCGAGCCGGTCGGGATGACTTCGACCGCCTCAATGACGCGGTCGCCCATGCGCATGACCGAGCCCTTGCCGAATTGCTTTTCGATCTGGCTCAGTGCGGCGGAAAGGGCGCGCTTCTTGTTCTCGTCCATCTGGGTGATCCTCGTCAGTGATTTCGGTATGGGGCTAATGTAGCGGCGGTGTATCGCACAGGCTGAGACTGCAGGCGACACACTCAGATTAAGAAGGCGGCAAGTCCCGTGGCAGCGGGAAATCCTGCAGTGCGGGCTCGGAGAAACGCCAGCACGGCCATCGGCACAGAGCTCAGCGGTTAGGCCTCAACAGCCCGCAATACAGGCCTTCAATCGCGAAATCCTGATCCGGTAGCACCTCAATGGGCGCGTAGTCTGGATTGCGCGGCAACAGCCGGATGCGGTCCTTGCCGATCTTCAGCAGCTTTACCGTGATTTCCTCATCGATCCGCGCCACCACGATCTGCCCCGAGCGCGCGTCGCGGGTACGGTGCACGCCGATCAGATCGCCGTTGAAGATGCCTTCGTCGCGCATCGAATCGCCTTGCACCTTGAGCAGATAATCCGGCGACGGCGAGAAAAACACACGATCCAGCACGACGAAGTCGTCCGAGCCGATATCGGCGCCAATCGGCAGACCCGCGGCCACGCGGCCCAGCACCGGCAGACGCAGCACATCGTCACGGGCCACCTCGCTCACAGGAGCCGTGCGTGTCTGCGCACCCTGACCGGCCAGCCGTATCCCGCGCGCCTGGCCTGGGACACGCCGGATCGCACCCGCATGCTCCAGCGCTTCCAGGTGATACTGCGCCGCGCGTATGCCCTTGAAGCCGAAGGCGCGCGCGATTTCGGTCTGCGAAGGCGGAACACCATCGGCGTCGATGCGCTCGGCGATCAGGGCCAGGATTGCTTGCTGGGTATCGGTCAGGTCCATTTTTAGTAGTATTACTACTAACGAGCGCCCGCGCAAGTATTTCGCCGCGTCTTGCCCGCACGCCATCAGGACGACGCGTCGCGCGCTAGCGCCGGCTTCGCCAGATCGAAAACAAGATCCAGATGCCGCAGAGCGCCGCGCCGATGAAACCGCCCACGCCTAGCGCGAGCAACCAGCGGCTGGCGCTACCGCCGACGCTGTTCATGACGATCGAGGAGCCGATCACCAAGGCGGCTGTCACGATCCCCATCGTGAGGCGATTGGCGGCGCGGTCAACCTGCTCGCCGAACTCGCGCAATGCACGTGTTTCGACCTGCAGCTGCAGCTTGCCGCGGCGTGCGGCTTGCAACAGGCGCTTGAGGTCGCGCGGCAGATCGCCGATCAGATCGATCGCGCCAGTCACGGTCCGCCGGCCACGCCGCACGATGGCGCGCGGCGCATAGCGCTGCAGCACCACGCGCTCCAGGTACGGGCGCGCCTCGGTGGCCATGTCGAAATCCGGATCGAGCTGGCGCCCCATGCCTTCCAGGGTGAGAAAGGCCTTGATCATCAGTGCCAGATCCGAAGGCAGCGTCAGCCCGTGATCGCGCAGGATGGAGGTGACGTCGCCAAGCATTGCGCCAATACGCAATTCTTTCAGCGGCACGCCGCGATACTCGTGGATGAACGCACCGATGTCTTGCTGCAAACGCGCCTCGTCGATCTCCAGGCTGGTGCCCGCCCATTCCAGCAAGACGTCGATCACCGCTTCGGCGTCGTAGCTGACCATGCCGTGCAGCAGCTGTGCGACCTGAAACCGACGCTGCTCGGAGACGCGCCCGACCATGCCGAAATCGATGACCGCGATGCGCCCGTCGCGCAGGTAAAAAATGTTCCCCGGATGCGGGTCGGCGTGGAAGCAGCCGTCCTGCAGCACCATCTTGAGCACGATGCCGGCACCGGCACGTGCGAGCGCCCTGCGATCCAGGCCGGCCGCATCGACGGCGAGCAGATCGCGCCCCGGAATCCCATCGACGAATTCCTGCACGTTGAGCGACTCGCAGGTCCACTCCCAGTACACCGCCGGCACCACCACCTGCGCATCGTGCGCGAAGTTGGCGGCGATGCGTTCGGCGTTGCGCCCCTCGGCAGCGAAGTCCAGCTCGCGTCGCAGCGAGACGGTAAATTGCTGTACCACCTCGGAAGGACGGTAGCGCTTGAGATCCGGTGCGCGGGTTTCGACGATTTCAGCAAGCCGGGCGAGCAGGCGCAGATCCGCATCGATGGTGTCACCGATATCGGGACGACGGATCTTCAACACCACCGGGGTGCCATCGACCAGCCACGCGCGATGCGTCTGTGCCAGCGATGCGGCCGCCAGCGGTTGTTCGTCCAGGCGCGCGAAGACGCTTTCCGGCTCCATACCCAGCGCGGCGACCAGCTGCGGGCGGATCTGATCGAATGGCAGCGCCGGCACCGCGTTCTGCAGCTCGCTCAATTCTTCGATCCACTCCGGCGGCAGCAGGTCCACGCGCGTGGCCAACACCTGGCCCAGTTTGACGAAGGTTGGCCCGAGCTCTTCCAGTGCACGCCGCACGCGCATCGCTGCGGACATGCGCAACCGGCCCTCGGCATTCTGCCAATGCAACAGCCTGCCGGCGCGCTCAAGCACATCGGCCAGGCCGATACGACGTACCACATCGCCGAAGCCGTAGCGGATCAGGACCGAGGCGATTTCCTGCAGACGCCCAAGATCACGTACCGTGCCTAGCGCTTCCCACATCAGCACACCGCCTGCGAGCGCGTTGCGCTCAGGCGCTGCGTGACACTGCAGTACAGAGCAGTCTGCAACGCGGCGACCGATGGGACAGGAGCAAGAAACGAATGCATTGGCACGCTGGGCGGTGAGGAGACCTTGTTTGTAGCCGATCTGCCCTCCGCTGTCGCGCCCTCGCCCCGTCCAAGCTCAGCGCAGGTTGCAACGCGTGCGCAGCGCATGCACCTCGGTTGCGCCATTGCCACCTCGCAGCCTCGTTGCATGTGCCAGATAACGCGTCCGCTCAGCGTGCTGCAGCGGCGTGTCGACAACGAGCCACCGCCAGTTTCTTGGGAAGATGCATAACTACAGCGTTTGGGTTTCCATGCTGGGCGAGATTGCGTTGACAATAGGGCGTTGCGGATCTGCTACCGAACCCCATCCAGTGGACCCAACGAGCGCTAAAGCAGCGCGCTCAACCCGCGCAGTGCTGCAGCGACGGTCTGACGACGTACCGCATCGCGGTCGCCATTGAACTGGAACAGTTGCGCCGTGGCGTAACCACCGCGACGTTTCCAGCCGATCCAGACCGTGCCGACCGGCTTGTCCTCACTGCCGCCGCCGGGCCCGGCAATGCCGGTCACCGCCACTGCGATGCTTGCGCCGGAATTCACCAGGGCGCCAGAGACCATTTCGATCACCGTTTCGCGACTGACCGCCCCATGCACTTCCAGGGTCTGTGGGCGGACGCCGAGCAGCGCCTGCTTGGCCTCATAGCTGTAGGCGGCCATCCCGCAATCGAACCAATGCGAGGAGCCGGCGACATCGGTCACTGCCTTGGCGATCCAGCCACCGGTGCAACTCTCGGCAGTGACCAGGCGCTCGCGCGCGGCAAGCAATTGCTGCCCGAGGGCTTCGGCCAGCTGCTGCAGTTCGGAATCGGCGGAAAAAGACATGGGCACGGCAAGGAGGGGGCAGCGGACGTTTTAGCCCAATTCGTCGCGCCTGTCTGCCGCTGGCGCCGATTCCGCCTGGGCGCCAGGCGGCCAAGGTTCAGTGGCGATGTGTGGCCAATATGCGGTACGCCGGGTCTGGCCGGGCTTGCATGTGCGTCGAGGTGCCGGCCGCACGCGTGCAGCGCCGCCTTCAAGCCACCTAAGCACCGCAACGATGGCACTGCATTACTGAGGACAGATGTGATGCGCTGCATGAGCGCACGACTGCACTCTTCCGCAGCACCCACTGCTCTACGGGTTTTCTGTAAGTTCCGGCTGGCCAGGACGAGGCCTGGCAACTGCCGCACGGCGATGCGGTACACCCTGCCCCATTCGCCTTGAAGCAGCAGCACGCTCTCGTCATACCGAGCGTGCTGCGTTCTTCACGCTTCCCAGTCTTCGCGACGATCCGGCAGCATCGCGCGCAGCGGCGCACCGTCCTGCCCGGCGGCCAACCGCTCGGCCTCGACCATCGGCAGATCGACCTCGAGCAACCAACCCTCTTCGTCGGATTGCTCATTGCGTACCACTTCCAGCTGATGCAGCCTGGAACGCAGGCGACCGGCAGACGGCGGTAACCGTAGCTGGCCGGTCAGGTGGCGCAGATCCAGCCGCTGGCCGAGCGCGTGCTGCAATTCTTCCAGCCCGCGTCCGTCGCGCGCCGACACCCAGACACGCTCGCGGCGTGCCGGGTCAGGAATGCCGTCCTGCGCGTCGTGGCGCACTTCGGCGCCGTCGATCTTGTCGATCTTGTTGAATACCAGCAGCTGCGGCAGATCGCCGGCACCGACGGCCTGCAACACTTCATCGACCTGCAGGATGCGTTCTTCGCGCAACGGGTCTGCTGCATCGACGACGTGCAGCAACAGATCGGCATCGCGCGCCTCCGACAGCGTGGAGCGGAATGCGGCGACCAGCTCGTGCGGAAGATCGCGCACGAAGCCGACCGTGTCGGCAAGAATCGCGCTGCCACCCGGCAACGCAATGCGTCGCACGGTGGGGTCGAGCGTGGCGAACAATTGATCTGCCACGTAAGCCTCTGCACCGGTCAACACATTGAACAATGTCGACTTGCCGGCATTGGTGTAGCCGACCAGTGCAATCCGTGGCAATTCGCTGCGCATCCGCGCACGACGCATCTGGGTGCGCTGCACCTCGACCTTTTCCAGCCGCTGCTGCAACTGTTCGACGCGTTTTTGCAGCAGGCGGCGGTCGGTTTCCAGCTGGGTTTCGCCGGGGCCGCGCAGGCCGATGGAGCCACCGCGCTGACGCTCCAAGTGCGTCCAGCCACGTACCAGCCGCGTGGCCATGTGACGCAACTGCGCCAGCTCCACCTGCAGCTTGCCTTCGTGGCTGCGCGCACGTTGCGCGAAGATGTCCAGGATCAACCCGGTGCGGTCGATCACACGCCGCTCCAGATACCGCTCCAGGTTGCGCTCCTGGCCGGGCGACAAGGTGTGGTTGACCAGCACGAGATCGGCACCGGTGGCCTCGGCTGCGGCCTTGACCTCTTCCAACTTGCCGCTACCGATCAAGGTCGACGGGCTGGGCTTATCGATGCGCGCGGTGAGCATGGCGGCCACCGTGGCGCCCGCCGACTTTGCAAGGTCGGCGAACTCCTCCATCACATCGTCTTCGGCAGGCCCGCCGGAGTGGGTCTGTATCAATAACGCGTGTTCACCCTTGCGGGACCGATCAAACACGCACTGCTCCGTTACTGCTCGACGTCGTCATCTTCCGCCTGATTGCCTTCATTGGATTGCACATACCCACCACCGGGCCCCACGCGCACATTGCGCGCCGGCACCACCGTGGAAATGGCGTGCTTGTACACCATCTGACTCACGGTATTGCGCAGCAGGACCACGAATTGGTCGAACGACTCGATCGTGCCCTGCAGCTTGATGCCATTGACCAGATACACCGACACGGGCACCCGCTCGCGCCGCAGCGCATTGAGGAATGGGTCCTGTAAAGATTGCCCCTTAGCCATCGAAAAATCCTCTTCATTATTGTTCTTATTGTTCCGGTCGACACCTGCTATCCCCAGCCGGTCCCGGAAACGGGATGTTACACGCCTGAAGCCTGCCGTACAGCGGGACGATCAGCGAGGAAGCCGACAATTGCGTCCTCCAATTGATGGCGGTCACGCTCCGGGTCGAACCAGCGCGCGTCCAGCTCGCCGCGCAGCCAGGTGAGCTGTCGCTTGGCCAGTTGCCGGGTCGCCTGGATCGCCTTGTCGCGGAACTCGGCCAGGCCGCCAGCCCCGTCCAGATACTGCCAGGCCTGGCGGTAGCCCACCGCGCGCACGGCCGGCAAATCCAGCGGCGCTGCCACCGCCTGCATCTGCGGCAGCGCCCGCAGACGCTGCACTTCCCCCAGAAAATCCTGCGCCAACATCGCATCCAGCCGGTGTGCGATCCGTGCATGCAGCACCGCGCGCTCGCGTGGGGCCAAGACCACCTTCAACACGCGTACCGGCAGGCGCGGCCCTGCCGGTAGCGCCTGCCACGCGCTGATCGGCCGCCCGCTGATGCGGTAGACCTCCAGCGCCCGCTGGATCCGCTGCGGGTCGGTCGCATGAATGCGCGCTGCCGCAACCGGGTCCACACGTGCCAGTTGTGCGTGCAAGCCGGCCCAACCGATCTGCTGAGCTTCGGCCGCGATGGATGCACGCACCGTTTGGTCGGCCTCGGGCAGGTGCGACAAACCTTCCAGCAGTGCACGAAAATACAGCCCGGTGCCGCCGGCCAGAATTGGCAATTTGCCGCGCGCCACGATCTGCGCGATCGCCCGGCGTGCATCGGTGGCGAACTCCGCTGCCGAATACACCTGCCAGGGATCGCGCAGGTCGAGCAGATGATGCGGCACCGCCGCGCGCATTGGCGCATCCGGCTTGGCCGCACCGATCTCCAGGCCGCGATACACCAGCGCCGAATCGACGCTGACGATTTCCCCGTTCCAGCGCTCTGCAGCTTCCAGCGCCAGCGCAGTCTTGCCGCTGGCGGTGGGGCCCATCACGGCGATCGCCAGCGGGCGTTGGTCGACAGGCATCAGTCCTCGTCCGGCCAACGGATCGTGGGCGCGGCGGGCGCGCTGACAGGCGGTACGGGAATCGCCGCCATCGCCGTCCATACCTTCAACGCATCCACGGTTGCCGCCACATCGTGCACGCGCAGCAGCAGCGCGCCATGTTGTGCGGCGATCAGATGCGCGGCCACCGAGCCGTGCACACGTTCGGCGGCGATCTGGCGCCCGGTCAGTTCGCCGATGCTGCGTTTGCGCGACAGCCCGGCCAGCACCGGCAAACCGAATTCCTGCAGCCGCTGCAGCTGCGCAAGCAGGGTGAGGTTGTGCGGGGTGGCCTTATCGAAGCCAAAGCCCGGGTCCAGGACCAGCCGGCGCTTGTCGATGCCGGCCATCTCGGCAGCGAAGATGCGTTCGGCCAGAAACCGGTGCACTTCACCAACGATATCGTCGTAGTGCGGCGCATCCTGCATGGCGTGTGGCGCGCTGCGCGCATGCATCAAGACCACAGGCACGCACAGGTCCGACGCCGCTTCCAGCGCACCGGGCGAACGCAGGGCATAGACGTCGTTGACCATGCCGGCGCCGGCCGCGACCGCCGCGCGCATGACCTCCGGTTTGAACGTATCCACGCTGATCGGCACGCTGGTGCGCTGGGCCAGCGCCTCGATCACCGGAATGACCCGCTGCAATTCTTCTTCAACCGAGACCGCCGCAGCGCCCGGGCGGGTGGATTCACCACCGACATCCAGCACCGCAGCGCCCTGCTCTACCAACGCCAGCCCATGCGCGATCGCCGCTTCGCAGGTCGCATGCTGGCCGCCGTCGGAGAACGAATCGGGTGTGACATTGACGATACCCATCACCTGCGGTGCATCCAGTCGCAGGCTGCGGCCGGCGCAATCCAGTGTGAGGGTGGTATCGAACATCGGCAGTGTCTCCTGGGTTGGTGATGGTCGCCCATACGTGGGCATCGATGCGGCCCGATAACGCATCAAGGCCGGGAATTGCTCCCCGGCCTTGATGGATGCCTCGCAGATCAGTGCATGGCCGGCTTAGAGTTGCTCGGCGGGTCCGGCGATGGGCGGCAATGGACGCGGGCTACCCTTGTCGTTGTTGTTGCCACCGTCCTTGTCGGACTTGCCCCAACCCGCCGGCGGCGGCGGCTCGCGGCCTTCCATGATGGCGTCGATCTGAGGCACGTCGATGGTCTCGTACTGCAGCAACAACTGCGACATCGCGTGCAGCTTGTCCAGATTCTCGGTGAGGATGGTCTTGGTCTTGCTGTAGGCCTTGTCCAGGATCGAGCGCACGACTTCGTCGATCTTGCGCGCGGTTTCGTCGGAGACGTTCTTGTGCTGGGTCACCGAACGGCCCAGGAACACCTCATCCTCTTCCTCGCCATAGGCCACCGGGCCAAGCTCGTCGGACAGGCCCCACTTGGTGACCATGTTGCGCGCCATCTTGGTGGCCCGCTCGATGTCGTTGGACGCACCGGTGGTGACCTTGTCGCCACCGAAGATCAGCTCTTCAGCAACGCGACCACCGTACAGCGAGCACAGCTGCGATTCGATCGCCACGCGGTTCATCGAGTAGCGGTCGCCTTCCGGCAGATACATCGTCACGCCGAGCGCGCGGCCACGCGGAATGATAGTGACCTTGTAGACCGGGTCGTGCTCCGGCACCAGACGACCGACGATGGCGTGGCCCGCCTCGTGATACGCGGTGAGGGTCTTCTCGTCCTCGCTCATGGCCATCGAGCGGCGCTCGGCACCCATCAGAATCTTGTCGCGGGCACGGTCGAAGTGGTCCATGCGGACTTCCTTCTCGCTGCCACGCGCCGCGAACAATGCTGCCTCGTTGCACAGGTTGGCCAAGTCGGCGCCCGAGAAACCCGGGGTACCGCGGGCGATGACCATCGGCACGACATCGTCGGCCAGCGGCAGCTTGCGCATGTGCACGCGCAGGATCTGCTCGCGGCCCTTGACGTCCGGCAGGCCGACCACGACCTGACGGTCGAAACGGCCTGGACGCAGCAGCGCCGGATCCAGCACGTCGGGACGGTTGGTCGCCGCAATCACGATCACGCCTTCGCCACCCTCGAAACCGTCCATTTCGACCAGCAGCTGGTTCAAGGTCTGCTCGCGCTCGTCATGCCCGCCGCCGAGACCGGCACCGCGATGACGGCCCACCGCGTCGATTTCGTCGATGAAGATGATGCATGGCGCGTGCTTCTTGGCCTGCTCGAACATGTCGCGCACGCGGCTGGCACCCACGCCGACGAACATTTCGACGAAGTCGGAACCGGAGATGCTGAAGAACGGCACCTTGGCCTCGCCGGCGATCGCCTTGGCGAGCAGGGTCTTGCCGGTACCCGGCGGGCCGACCATCAACACGCCGCGCGGAATCTTGCCGCCCAGCTTGGTGAACTTGGTCGGGTCGCGCAGGAAGTCCACCAATTCGCCCACTTCCTCCTTGGCCTCGTCGCAACCGGCGACGTCGGCGAAGGTGATCTTGATCTGGTCCTCGCCCTGCAATTTGGCGCGCGACTTGCCGAAGCTCATCGCGCCCTTCGCGCCGCCACCACCGCCCTGCATCTGGCGCATGATGAACAGCCAGAAGCCGATGATCAGGATGACGGGAAGGAAATTGAGCACCAGCGACCAGAAGCCAGGGCCGGTCGAGGGCTTCTGGCGGGTCATTTCGATGTTCTTGCTGTACAGCACGTCGACCAGCTTGTCGTCGCGCGGACCGTAGACGGTGGCCTCGCTGCCGTCGGTGCGCTTGAAGCGGATCGCGTTGACGGCCAGGTTGGTCTCATCGGTGTAATCCACCGATTTGACGCGCCCGGAGTCCACTTCCTTCAGGAACTGGGTGTAGGTGATCGAGTCGGCACCGACGCCGCCCGCCATCCGCGGCGAGAAGCTCTGGAAGACAACCATCAGCACAACTGCGACGACCACCCACAGCAGCAGATTCTTGGTCAAGTCGTTCATCCTCATTGGCTCCGGTGCCCTCTACTCTTCAATGCTTGAAATACGGCGGTCATTGGCAGCTTACTTGATCTGGACACGCTTGCCCTGACCGAGCGCATAAACTTCCGGGGAGCGCTTGCGCGAGGCCGCCGGCTTGCGAATCGTCACCTTTTCATAGCGGCGGCGAAGCTCGCGAATGTAGTCGTCGGACCCGACACCCTGGAACAGCTTGATCAGGAACGCCCCGCCCGGTTTGAGGTGGGTGTCGGCAAATTCCATTGCCAGTTCCGCCAGGTGCATCATCCGCGGTTGGTCGACCGCATCCATGCCACTCTTATTGGGGGCCATATCCGACAGCACAAGGTCCACCGGCACATCGCCCAGCATCGCTTCGAATTGGGATAGGACGGCCTGCTCCCTGAAGTCGCCGTGAAGGAACTCCACGCCTGCCAGGGCCGGCATGTCCAGGATATCCAGCGCCACCACCCGGCCGCTGTCGCCCATTGACTTGCGTACTTGTTGCGACCAGCCACCCGGCGCCGCGCCCAGATCGACCACCACCATGCCCGGCTTGAGCAGGCGGTCGCGCTGCAGCAACTCTTCCAGCTTGTAGGCCGCGCGCGAGCGCATGCCCTCGGCCTGGGCCTTCTTCACGTAAGGGTCGGCGAAGTGTTCCTTGAGCCAGCGCTGGCTGCTTTTACTGCGGGAAGGCATTGGCAAAGGGGTCCGAACGGGTCGCCATGATACCCTGAACACCCTTTGCTTCCCTTCGATCCTGCATGTCCATTGTTCTCACCTCCGCCCAGAACCGTTTCCTGCGCGGCCAGGCCCACGACCTCAAAGCCTTGCTGCAGACCGGCGGCAAAGGGGTCACGCCGGCATTTCTGGCAGAACTCGAGGAAGTGCTCGAGCGCCACGAACTGGTCAAGGTGAAGGTGGCATCGGAAGATCGCGAGACCCGTGATGCGATGATTGCCGAGCTGATCGAGCAGACTGGTAGTGCGCTGGTGCAGCGCATCGGCCACGTCGCCATTCTGTACCGCCCCGGCAAGGAAAAGCGCCAGATCGTGCTGCCGCGCGGCTGAGCCAACGAGTTCGTCATGCCTTTAAGTCAGGAACACCCCGATTACACCTATGCGCTGCGCGCGGCCGACGGCCGCCACGCCAAGGTGAACGACCAGATCCTGCAGCAGAGCTTTATCCTGATGCCGGATGAGCTGGTGGACTACTGGCCGGTCCAGGCGCTGGAGCAACTCCAGGCCAGTCATATGGAGGCGGTGCTGGCACTCAACCCAGCCGTCATCCTGCTCGGCACCGGCGAGCGCCAGTTATTCCCCAAGACCGACGTGCTGGCGGCCTGCCTGACCCGCGGCATCGGCCTGGAAGCGATGACCAATTCCGCCGCCGCACGCACCTACAACGTACTGGCCAGCGAAGGCCGGCGGGTGGCGTTGGCGATGGTGTTGCCGGGCTGAATCGGGAATCGGGAGAGCAGGCGGAGCACGCTTTCGCTGTCAAGCAGAACTTGCGCGAACAGGTATCAGTAAGCACTTACCTCGTTGCCCGCGCCCCCAGATTGCCGCGGCGCGCGTTTCCCCATTCCCTATTCTCTACTCCCCATTCACTTTTTAGGCAGATACAGCAACGGATCGACCGGCTTGCCGTTGTAGCGGATCTCGAAGTGCAACATGTCGCGGGAGGCGCCGCTGCGGCCCATTTCGGCAATTTGCTGCCCCGCCTTGACGCTCTGGCCTTCGTTGAGCAGGCGCTTGCGGTTATGACCGTATGCGGATAACCACTGGTCGTTGTGCTTGATGATGATCAGTTCGCCGTAGCCGACCAGGCCGGCGCCCGAATACACCACCACCCCATCGGCGGCAGCACGTACGGCCTGGCCGCTGGTGCCCGCGATGTCTACGCCCTGCTTGGTGGTTTCGCCAGTGACGAAGGTGCCCACCACGACGCCATCGGCCGGCCAACGCCAGGAGAATCCGCTACTGACCGGTGCGGCGATCGGCACAGCAGGGCGCGGCGGCGCCACAGTGCCGCCAGCCACCGGCGCGCTGCCACCCGGCTTGCTGGCACCGGGCGGATACAACTTGAGCGTCTGACCGGGATAGATGGTGTTCGGCGACGACAGGCCATTCCAGGCGGCCAGATCCGCGGCGGTGATATTGGTACGGCGCGAAATCGCGTACAGAGTATCGCCGCGCTGCACGGTCACGGTGGCACCCGGACGCGGCACCGAAGGGCGCGGCGCGGCACTGGGACGCGACGACGCCCCGCTACCGCTCGCTCCGGGCGAACGCACCACCGTTGCGCTGCTACAGGCGGTCAGCCCGATGGCGATTGCGAGCATGACTGCTGTCTTGCGCGCCGAATTCATCTGCGTCTTGCTCATCCGTTCGTTGTCTTCCACACCAACCACCCCGCACCGACCGCCAGCACCGCCATTGCAACCCAGCCCAGTGGCTCGATCCAGCGATGCAGCGCCGCTTCGGCGCGCGCACCGCCCAGGCGGATCGCGCCGGCCACCAGATACACGCGCTTGCCGCGCCCGACCAGCATGCTGGCAATGAACGGCAGGATCGGCACGCCGACCACGCCCGAGGCCCAGGTAAAGATCTTCAGCGGGATCGGGGTGAAACCGACCAGGACCAGCGCCCAGAACGCCTTCCACGGCGAATCGGCGACCAGCGTGCGCAGGGTTTCGATCTGCTGCTGGATCTTCGCGCTCCAGCCCAGCCATTCGATCAGCGGCTGCAGCGCGGCGAAGGCGAAATGGCCGAGTAGATAACCGACCAGGGCGCCGCAGATCGAGCCGATCAGGCTCAACGTCGCAAACCAGAGCGAGCGCTTGGGCTCGGCCAGCGACATCGGTGCCAACATCACTTCCGGCGGCACCGGAAAGATGAAGCCCTCAACGAAACTGAGACCGGTCAGCAGCGCGGGGGCGCGGCGATGGCGCGACCAACGGATGGCCACGTCGTACAACGGCCCAAAAATCTTCATCGAAGGACTCTCATGGATTCAATCCAGCATGCCCGACAACAGCGGGACGAACGTGACCGGCGCCAGAACCTGTTGTTCGATCGCGCCATCGGCCCCGCGGGTGAGTTGCACCAACGATTGCGAGGAAGCACCGCCAACCGGCGCGACCAGGCGTCCGCCGACCGCCAGCTGATCGATCAGTGCATCGACCAACGCCGGTGCCGCGGCGGTCACCACGATGGCGTCGTACGGACCATGCTCGGGCCAGCCGATGCGGCCGTCGTCGTGCTTGCTGCGCACATTCATGCCCAGATGCCGGAAGCGCTTGCGCGCCTGCCGCAGCAGGTCGCCGATGCGCTCGACGGTGTAGACCTCCAACCCCAGCGCCGCCAGGATCGCGCCCTGGTAGCCGGAGCCGGTGCCCACTTCGAGCACCTTGGTCGGGGCAACCTGCAGCACCGCTTCGGTCATGCGCGCCACCACCCAGGGCTGGGAGATGGTCTGGCCATGGCCGATTGGCAGCGCGGTGTCTTCGTAGGCGCGCGAGGCCAGCGCTTCATCGATAAACAGATGCCGCGGCACGGTGCGCATTGCGTTGAGCGTGGACTCGTCCTGGATGCCGGCCTCGCGCAGGCGCTCGACCAGGCGGTCGCGCACGCGCTGCGAGGTCATGCCGATCCCGACCGATTCCGGTTGCAGGCGCAGCCTCGGCGTCATGCCGGGCCGTCCAGCGCTGCGGTCAGCCCACCCACCCAGCCGGCAACGGTGTCCAGTGCCTGGTAACGGGTGAGATCGACGTGGATCGGCGTGATCGAGATATGTCCGGTACGCACGGCGTGGAAATCGGTACCGGCGCCAGCATCCTGCTCGGGACCGGCCGGGCCGATCCAGTACACGGTGTGGCCGCGCGGATCGCGCTGCGGCACGCACGGCTCGGACCGGTGGCGATTGCCGAGCCGGGTGACTTCGAAACCGAGCACATCCGACCATGCCAGATCCGGCACGTTGACGTTGAGGATGGTGTCGGCAGGCAACGGGTCGGCCTTCAGCCGCGCCACGATTTCCACCGCAGCGCGCGCGGCGGTGTCGTAGTTGTGCGCTTGGTGGTTGTGCGTGACCAGCGACACCGCCACCGCCGGCAAGCCGAGGAAGCGGCCTTCCATTGCGGCCGACACGGTGCCCGAATAGATCACGTCGTCGCCCAGATTGGCCGAGTTGTTGATGCCGGAGACCACGATGTCCGGGTCGTAATCGAGCATGCCGGTGAGCGCCAGATGCACGCAGTCGGTGGGCGTGCCGGCCACTGCGCAGGTCTGCGCGTCGATGCGGCGGGTGCGGATCGGCACATCCAGCGTGAGCGAATTGCTGGCGCCGGAGCGGTCGCGGTCGGGCGCGACCACCATCACTTCATGACCGGCATGGCGCAGCGCCTCGGCCAAAACCTGGATGCCGGGGGCGTCGACACCGTCGTCGTTGCTAACCAGTACGCGCATGGGACTCCTCGGAAAACCGGGCCATGATACCGGATGCGTCCCGCGCCTTCGCGCTTGATCTTCGCGTGCGTCTGCGCTTGGACCGGGTACGCTGTGCCAATGTCGCATCCTGAAGACGAAGACGACGGCGCGTTGTTCCGCGCAGCGATCGGCGCGGTCAAGCCGATTCGTGAAGTCGCCCCACCGGCCAATGCCAAGCCGCGGCCCAAGCCCCGCGCGCGCATGGCCGAGCGCGATGATGCCGAAGCGCACACCGAATTTGCGCGCCTGCTGCGCGACAGCGCGCCGCTGGAAGCGGGCGATATCGCCAGCTATCGGCGCGAGAACCTTCCCAGCCGCGTGTTCCAACGGCTCAAGCGCGGGCAATTCTCGGTGCAGGACGAACTGGACCTGCACGGCGCCACCGCAGCCCAGGCCGAATCGTTGCTGCGCCAGTTCCTGCTGGAAGCACATGCGCACGAACATGGCTGCGTACGCATCATCCACGGCAAGGGACTGCAATCGGACAACGGCGCGCCTGTGCTGAAGAACCTCATGGACCGGCTGCTGCGTCAACGCAACGATGTGCTGGCGTTTCATTCCGCGCCGCCGACGCAGGGCGGCACCGGGGCGCTGCTGGTGTTGCTGGCGCGGCGATAGGCCGATAGTGACGCGCGATTGATTCGGAATGGCAGCGATTGCGCGCGGCGACGTGTTGTCTGGAAAGTCTTTCGCGCATGGCTCGCCTGATGCGAACCAAGTCTTGTTGCGCCCCTTAGGCAGCTGGCACTGCTTCGTCGCGCCACGATTGCTCCACTATCGCCTCAGCGACCGCCAAGGCCGCTCCTGCGCGCACAGCAAGATTGGGCCGTCACATGCTGTCCCGCGCAGATCGACCAGCACCCGCACGCGATCACGCATCGGCGCGTACGTCGCCGTTGAAGCGACCGGCGTCGGTGACATCTCCCAATTCCCACAGCACCGCGGTGGCATAGCAACCGGGCGGCAGCGCGAAGGCGAGCTGCAGGGTCTGCGGCTCCAGCCATTGATACTCCAGACCGTGCGGACGCAAGCGCAGGGCGCGGCGTTCCTGCTTCAATCCCGCAGCTTCCAGGCCTTGGCGCAATGCGATGGATGGCGGGTCGGACAATGCGCCCTGCTCCAACGCTGCCGCTTGGTCGGTCGAGCGCAACTGGCCAGCGCCCCACAACGGGCCACTGGGATGGATATCGAAACGCGCCAGTCGCTCGGCCAAGGCCTCGCTCCACGGCTCCGGGCCGAAGACGCTGCGCGAGCCGTCCAGCATCCACGCCTCGCCCTCCAGTGCGCCATCCCAACTCCCCTGCCCCACGCGTGCGCCGAGCACGCGATTGAACAAGGCCGAGCGCGCTGCCGACAGCAACATCGAGCGCTGATCGTGGCGTAGCCGCCGCCTGGATGTGGGCGCCGGCAGCAAGGTTCCGTCGTCAGCT
The DNA here is from genome assembly GCF_008801575.1 of Xanthomonas cissicola. Lineage (GTDB taxonomy): Bacteria > Pseudomonadota > Gammaproteobacteria > Xanthomonadales > Xanthomonadaceae > Xanthomonas > Xanthomonas cissicola. The sequence goes on from NZ_VZPL01000014.1 coordinate 42,005, forward strand.
TGCACATGACCGAACATCGCCAGCGCAGCCGCCACATTTCCGCCATCGCGACCGAAACGTTGTTCGCCGAACCAATTGGGGATGCCACGCGCAGCAATCGCCTGCAGCCGCTGCTCGATCGCATCGCGCTCGCCCTGCACCTGGCGCAGCGTCAGCACGAAGCGGTTCCCATGCAGCGCACCGCGCTGCAGCTTGCGGTTGTGCCAGGTGCTCTCGACCACCTGCATCTGCGTATCATCCAGTGCGGCGATATCCGGCGCGATGCGCTTGGGCAGATGCACGCTGAAGCGCTGGGTGGTCACTGCATGGCGATCTTTCAGACCCGCATAGCTGACGCCCATCTCGGCGATGCCGGCCCAGTGCGCGAGCTTTTTGGCGATATAGGCCGTGTTCTGGCCACGCTTGCGCACGGTGAGCAGCAGATGCTCGCCTTCGCCGGAGGGTTCGAATGCCGGCAGCTCGTCGACCTGAAAATCGCCCGGGGTGCTGCGCATCGCCGCGCTTAGAACGGCGGCGCCATGCGCACGCGGCAGCAAAGAGATCTCGCTCATGGTGTGGTTCGCCTTCGCGCCGGAGGTGGCGCGCTGTGCGCCGGGTGGTTCGGCGCGGTGATTGCATCCGGCAGCATCGGCGCCGCTCCGGCGCCAAGCGCTGCACGTGTCGCTATTGATAAGGCGCAGCGATCCTGCCCAGCAACACCGCGGCCTGTGCAGCGATGCCTTCGCCGCGGCCGGTGAAGCCCAATTGTTCGCTGGTGGTGGCCTTGACGCTGACCGCATCGAGTTCAATCGCCAACAAGTCGGCGATGCGCTCGCGCATGGCCACCGCATGCGGACCGACCTTGGGGCGCTCGCAGATCACGGTGATGTCGGCATTGCCGACGCGCCAGCCGCGCTCGCGCAGCAAGCCATCGCAATGCTGCAGAAACTGCGCGCTATCGGCATCTTTCCAGCGCGCATCGGAAGGCGGGAAATGCCGGCCGATATCGCCCAGCGCCAGCGCGCCCAGCATCGCATCGCACAGGGCGTGCAACACCACATCGCCATCGCTATGGGCGAGCACGCCATGGCTGTGCGCCACGCGCACGCCGCCAAGCATCACATGGTCGCCAGGGCCGAACGCATGCACGTCGTAGCCTTGGCCGATTCGGAAATTGAAGGACATGGATTAGATCTCTTCGGGACCGGGGGCCCGGGACCCGGGACCGGAGAAAGCAGAGGCCGAAACGAACGACTGGGGATGCGCGCTTTCCGGGTCCCGGGTCCCGGGTCCACAGTCCCGGTTGGCCAGTTCAAACTCGAAGCGCGCCAGATCCGCAGGGGTCGTCACCTTGAAGTTGTCTTCGGCGCCTTCCACCAGCAACGGGCGTAGCCCCATCCGCTCCATCGCCATCGCTTCATCGGTGACCTCGACACCGGCCGCCGAGGCCTCGGTGAGTCCACGGATCAGTTGATGGCGACGAAACAACTGCGGCGTGAGTGCGCGCCACAGGCGTTCGCGCGGTTCGGTGCCGTCGATACCGCCATCGTCGCCGGCACGCTTGAGCGTGTCGCGCACCGGTGCAGCCAGGATTGCGCCGACCGGATCGCCGCGACCGATTTCCAGCAGGCGATCCAGATCGGCTAGCGCCAGATTCGGCCGTGCGGCATCGTGCACCAGCACGAAATCGTCGGCACGCACGCTCTCGGGCAAGGCCAGCAAACCAGACAGCACCGAGGCTGCGCGGGTCGCCCCCCCCAGACAGGTCAGCACCGGCTTGGACTGCACCGCGGTCCAGCCGGGCCAATCGGCATCGCCGGGGGCGATTGCCACCATGATGCCGGCCAGCGCCGGATGCGCGGCCAGCGCCGCCAACGTGTACGCCATCAGTGACTGACCGCCGGCCTGTAAATATTGTTTGGGAAGCGGCCCGCCAAAACGGGTGCCGCGCCCGGCGGCCGGCACGATTGCCCAGATGGACCCGGTCATGGGTGATCCACCGGATCGACAGGCTCAGGCGCTTGCTGTGCGGGGGCCGGTGCCTCAGCCGATGCAGGTGCCGGCAGCGGCACATCCTCGACCACGCGGTAGAACGTCTCGCCCGGTTTGATCATGCCCAGCTCGCTGCGCGCACGTTCCTCGATTGCCGCCTCGCCGTCCTTCAAATCCTTCACCTCTGCTGCCAACGCCTGGTTGCGTTGGCGCAGACCTTCGTTGTCCTGTGTCTGATGCGCGACCTGGGCTTCCAGCATCATGACTTCGCCGGAATTCCCAGGCCCGAACCAGAAGCGGTACTGCAGCCAAGCCAGCAGTACCGCCAGCACCAGCAGTAGCCAGCGCCAGTTGCGCACGGCTTATCGCTTGATCGAAACGAACGCGTCGCGGCCGGCGTAACGCGCGCCGGAGCCCAGCGCCTGCTCGATGCGCAGCAGCTGGTTGTACTTGGCCACGCGGTCGCTGCGGCACAGCGAGCCGGTCTTGATCTGCGTGGCAGTGGTGGCCACGGCGATGTCGGCGATGGTGGTGTCCTCGGTTTCGCCGGAACGGTGCGACACGATCGAAGCGTAGTTGGCCGCGTGCGCCATCGCGATGGCTTCCAGCGTTTCGGTCAGCGTGCCGATCTGGTTGACCTTGATCAGGATCGCGTTGGCGGTGCCCGAATCGATGCCCTGCTTGAAGATCTTCGGGTTGGTGACGAACAGGTCGTCGCCCACCAGCTGCACCTTCTTGCCGACGCGATCGGTCAGCAGCTTCCAGCCGGCCCAGTCGTCTTCGGCCAGGCCATCCTCGATGCTGATGATCGGGTACTGCGCGACCCAGTCGGCCAGGAAATCGACGAACTGCTCGCTGGTCAGGCGCTTGTTCTCGCCGACCAGGTTGTACTTGCCGTTGTCGTAGAACTCGCTGGACGCCACGTCCAGACCCAGCAGGATGTCTTCGCCGGCGGTGTAACCGGCCTTGCCGATCGCTTCGAGAATGGTGTCCAGCGCTTCGACGTTGCTGCGGAAGTCCGGCGCAAAGCCGCCTTCGTCGCCCACTGCCGTGCTCAAGCCGTGGCCCTTGAGCACCGACTTGAGCGAATGGAAGATTTCGGTACCGGCGCGCAGCGCTTCGGAGAACGAGCTGCAGCCGACCGGCAGCACCATGAACTCCTGGAAGTCGACGTTGTTGTCGGCATGCGCGCCGCCGTTGATGATGTTCATCATCGGCACCGGCAGCGCCACATCGGCCTCGGTGATGGTGGACAGGTACTGCCACAACGGCTGCTTGCGCGAGGCTGCCACGGCATGCGCGGCAGCCAGCGAAACCCCCAGCAGCGCATTGGCGCCCAGGCGGCCTTTGTTCTCGGTGCCGTCCAGATCGATCAGGCGACGGTCCAGGCCCTGCTGGTCGGCCGCATCGAAATTCTTCAGCGTCTCGGCGATGGTGCCGTTGACGTTGTCCACCGCATGGCGCACGCCCTTGCCCAGGTAGCGGGTCTTGTCGCCATCGCGCAGCTCCACCGCCTCCTTGGTACCGGTCGAGGCACCCGACGGCACAGCCGCGCGGCCGAACGAACCGTCGTCCAGCGTGACTTCGGCCTCCAGCGTGGGATTGCCGCGGGAGTCGAGGATTTCGCGGGCGAGGATCTTGGCGATAGTGGTCATAGGTCGGTTCGGTTACCAGTAAGGGGGGAAGTACACCGGAAACAAGCTGCCGGATTATCGCTGCACACCGGTCCATTGCCAAATCGCATGCAGCCGCGACACGCAGCACGTCGCGGGCGGACCGCTACGCCATCAGGCCCAGCAGCGACAGACCAGATAGCAACAGCACGACCAGTAGCAAGGTCAGCGCGGCGATCGCCACACCAGGCTGGCGAGCCAACCGCAACGCAGCCGAGCCGGTGGCCAGGCTCCCGACGGCGGCCATCATGGCCACCGCCAGCGTGATGCGCATCGGCAGCCGCGTGGCTTGCATGGCATGGTCGCCATCGCCCGGCATGCCGATGCTGGCGGTAAGCAGAACGGCCATCACCGCCATGCACGCCCACGCCGCAATCGATGCGGCCAATGCCCACGCCCCCCCACGGCCAGTGGCGCACCGCCGATCCTGGCGGTGCGCCACAGCGGCCGCGCACTGATTCAGAACTCACGCAAAACGCGCAAACCCATGCTTCTTGGTGACGGTGTCCAGCTCCATCAGGGTTTCGAGCAGTTCTTCCATGCGATCCAGCGGCCACGCATTGGGACCATCGGACAGCGCCTTGGACGGATCCGGGTGGGTTTCAGCGAACAGGCCGGAAATGCCGACTGCCACCGCAGCGCGCGCCAGTACCGGCACAAACTCGCGCTGACCACCGGAACTGCTGCCCTGCCCGCCCGGCAACTGCACCGAATGGGTGGCGTCGAACACCACCGGACACCCGGTGTCGCGCATCACGCTCAGCGAGCGCATGTCACTGACCAGATTGTTGTAGCCGAAGGACGCGCCACGCTCGCAGACCATGATCTGCTCGTTGCCGGTGGACTTGGCCTTGTCCACCACCGGCTTCATGTCCCACGGCGCCAGGAACTGGCCCTTCTTGATATTGACCGGCTTGCCGGCGGCGCAGACGTTCTTGATGAAGTCGGTCTGGCGCACCAAAAATGCCGGGGTCTGCAGCACGTCGACAACGGCCGCGACCTCGTTCATCGGGGTGTATTCGTGCACGTCGGTGAGCAACGGCACGCCGATCTGCTTCTTTACCGCATCCAGCACCTTCAGGCCTTCTTCCAGGCCCGGGCCACGGAAGCTGGTGCCGGAGGTGCGATTGGCCTTGTCGAAACTCGACTTGAAGATGAAGTTGACCCCGAGCTTGCCGGTGATCTCCTTGAGCTTGCCGGCCACGTCGAGCTGCAGCTGCATCGATTCGATCACGCAGGGGCCGGCGATCAGGAACAACGGCTGATCCAGGCCAACTTCAAAGTCACACAGTTTCATCAGGTCACCTTATTTCGATTGACGCCCCTGTCCCGTTGGGAGAGGGGTTGGGGTGAGGGTACGGTTGGCACGTATAGTTGAATGATTTAGGCACATGAGGCTTCGCCCGTACCCGCATCCGCCCCTACGGGACACCTTCTCGAGTGGGAGAAGACAGTCGTCATCTGAGCCCCTTTCCCATCGGGAGAGGGGTCGGGTGAGGGTTCGGTTGGCGAAGCGCTTGTGAAGCCCGATGGTTTGCCCTGGCTGGCGCGTGGTGACGCGCTCGTCATGGCTGTCATCTTCCAGTGCGTTGCGGCGCCCCCTCATCCGGCGCTTCGCGCCACCTTCTCCCGACAGGAGAAGGGACTGCTCACGCGCGCGCTTCCTTCAACAACTTTCCGCCGGCCTTCTTCTCGCGCGCCGCACGCACGAAGCCGATGAACAGCGGATGGCCGTCGCGCGGGGTGGACAGGAATTCCGGATGCGCCTGGCAGGCCAAGAACCACGGGTGCGTGTCGCGCGGCAGCTCCACCACTTCCACCAGGGTGTCGTCCATCGACTTGCCGGAGATCACCAGCCCGGCGTCTTCCAGCTGGGTGCGATAGCGGTTGTTGAACTCGTAACGGTGACGATGCCGCTCGGCCACCACGTCCTTGCCGTACACCTCGCGCGCCAGCGTGCCGGGCTTCAGGCGTTGCTCCTGCAGGCCCAGGCGCATGGTGCCGCCCAGGTCGGATTTTTCGTCGCGCTTTTCCACTTCACCGGTGGCGGTGCGCCATTCGGTGATCAGGCCGATCACCGGGTGCGGCGACTGGCGATCGTTCTCGGTGCTGTTGGCCGCATCCAGGTCGGCAACATTGCGGGCATAGTCCACCACGGCCGCCTGCATGCCGTAGCAGATACCGAAATACGGTACCTTCTGCTCACGCGCGAACTTGGAGGTCTGCACCTTGCCTTCGAAACCGCGATCGCCGAAACCGCCCGGCACCAGGATGCCGTCGATGTCCTGCAAGGCAGACATGTCGCTGCCCTCAAGATCCTGCGCTTCCAGCCACTTCAGGTTGACCTTGGTGCGCTGACGCAGGCCGCCGTGACGCAGCGCTTCGGCCACGGACTTGTAGGCATCCTGGTGATCGACGTACTTGCCGACCACGGCGATGTTGACCTCGTCCAGCGGATGCTTGACCGCGTCCACCACGGCCGTCCACTCCGACAGATCCGCTGCAGCCACCTTGTCGCGCAGCTTGAATTGGTCGATGACCAATTCGTCCAGTCCCTGGCGCAGCAACTCCAGCGGCATGCCGTACAGCACGTCGATATCCGGGCAACTGATCACCGCACGCTCGGAGACATTGGTGAACAGCGCAATCTTGCGGCGTTCCGAATCCGGCACCGCCTGCTCGGACCGGCACAGCAGCACGTCCGGCTGGATGCCGATCGAGCGCAGTTCCTTGACCGAATGCTGGGTCGGCTTGGTCTTCAACTCACCGGCTGCCGCGATGTACGGCACCAGCGTCAGATGCATGAACATGGCCTTTTCGGCGCCGCGCTCGGTGCGCACCTGGCGGATCGCCTCCAGGAACGGCAGCGATTCGATGTCGCCGACGGTGCCGCCGATTTCGATCAACGCGACATCGAACCCGGCCGTGGCCTCGTCGATGCAGCGACGGATTTCGTCGGTGATATGCGGAATCACCTGCACGGTGGCGCCCAGATAATCGCCGCGACGCTCCTTGCGGATGACGTTCTCGTAGATGCGGCCGGTGGTCACCGAGTTCTTGCGCGACAGGCGCGTGCGCACATAGCGCTCGTAGTGGCCCAAATCCAGGTCGGTTTCGGCACCGTCGTCGGTGACGTAGACCTCGCCATGCTGGAACGGGCTCATCGTGCCCGGGTCTACGTTGATATACGGGTCCAGCTTCATCATCGTGACCTTCAGGCCACGCGCTTCAAGAATGGACGCAAGCGAAGCGGCGGCAATGCCCTTGCCTAGCGAGGACACTACGCCGCCGGTAACGAAAATCAGGGGGGTCATGGGGCTTGAAGCCTCCCGGAAAGCCATAGTTTAGCGGGTGACGGGCGAATGCCCAAGGGTTGCGTGACGACAAGGTCATCACACGTTGAAACAGTGCATGCCGCGCAGGCCTGAGCGACCGACAGAGATGAGGGGCAGTCGCCAGGCGATTGCGGGCTCTCTGCAGGAACCGGAAGGCACGCGCGTCACATGCCACTTCCGGCATCGGCTACAACCGGCAGGGCGACTGCTGAGTGGTCTGACATGTTCCAAAAGTAAACGCCCCGGCAATGCCGGGGCGTCGTTAAGATCCGGCGGCTAGGCCGCGCGATCAGCGTGCAGGCTTTTCTTCTTCCTCTTCCTCGCGCGGGGCGCTATCGGCCTTGGGCTTCTGCGCGGCAGCGGCGGCGCGGCGTTCGGCCTTGCGCTCGGCTTCGGTCTTGGCCTTCGCGTCGTCGGTCTTTTGAGCGGCGGCGCCCTGTCCGGCCTGCTGCGGAGCGGCCTGGGCCATGGCGGGAAGCGATGCCACTGCGGCCGCACCGAGGGTGAGCATCAGGATGTGCTTGAACTTCATGGCGTCCTCTTTGGCTTCGGTGACATCCTCAGGTGGGGACGTTTGATTTCGAAACCAACGCCAGGGTAGCCAATGCTGCCCGGCCACCCACTGAACGCCGGTCGCGTGCAAAAAATCGGCTCAGCCCCCACACTTGCGCGTCGTTTCACGTGCCAACGAGATGCATGAACACCCGTTATAACGCCGCCGATATTGAAGTGCTGTCGGGCCTGGACCCGGTCAAACGCCGCCCCGGCATGTATACCGACACTGCGCGCCCGAACCATCTGGCGCAGGAAGTGATCGACAACTCGGTCGACGAGGCGCTGGCCGGCCACGCCAAGCAGGTCGAAGTCACGCTGTACAAGGACGGTAGCTGCGAAGTGTCCGACGACGGCCGCGGCATGCCGGTGGACATCCATCCGGAAGAAAAGATTCCGGGTGTGGAACTGATCCTGACCCGGCTGCATGCCGGCGGCAAGTTCAGCAACCGCAACTACACCTTCTCCGGTGGCTTGCACGGCGTGGGCGTGAGCGTGGTCAATGCGCTGTCGACCAAGGTCGAGCTGTTCATCAAGCGCGAAGGCAGCGAGCACCGCATGGAGTTTCGCGATGGCAACGCTGCGTCCAAGCTGGAAGTGGTGGGCACCGTCGGCAAGAAAAATACCGGCACGCGGCTGCGCTTCTGGGCCGACCCCAAGTATTTCGATACGCCCAAATTCAATGTGCGTGCGTTGCGGCACCTGCTGCGCGCCAAGGCGGTGCTGTGCCCCGGCCTGACCGTCAAATTGCACGACGAGGCAACCGGCGAGCAGGACAGCTGGTATTTCGAGAACGGCCTGCGCGATTACCTGAAAGGTGAGATGGCCGAGCACGAACTGCTGCCGGCCGACCTGTTCGTCGGCAGCCTGAAAAAAGACACCGAAATCGTCGACTGGGCCGCGGCCTGGGTGCCGGAAGGCGAGCTGGTGCAGGAAAGCTACGTCAACCTGATCCCCACCGCGCAGCACGGCACCCACGTCAATGGCCTGCGTTCGGGCCTGACCGATGCGCTGCGTGAGTTCTGCGATTTCCGCAATCTGCTGCCGCGCGGCGTCAAGCTGGCGCCGGAAGACGTGTGGGACCGGGTCACCTTCGTGCTCAGCCTGAAGATGACCGATCCGCAATTTTCCGGGCAGACCAAGGAACGCCTGTCTTCGCGCCAGGCCGCCGGTTTCATCGAAGGCGCCGCACACGATGCCTTCAGCCTGTATCTCAACCAGAACGTGGAGATCGGCGAGAAGATCGCGCAGATCGCCATCGATCGCGCCAGCGCACGGTTGAAGACCGAGAAGCAGATCGTCCGCAAGAAGGTCACCCAGGGCCCGGCCCTGCCCGGCAAGTTGGCCGATTGCATCAGCCAGGATCTGTCGCGCACCGAACTGTTCCTGGTCGAAGGCGATTCGGCCGGCGGCTCGGCCAAGCAGGCGCGCGACAAGGACTTCCAGGCGATCCTGCCGCTGCGTGGCAAGATCCTCAATACCTGGGAAGTGGCTTCCGGCAGCGTGCTGGCCTCCGAAGAAGTGCATAACCTGGCGATCGCGATCGGCTGCGACCCGGGCAAGGACGACATCACCGGGCTGCGCTACGGCAAGGTGGTGATCCTGGCCGACGCCGACTCCGACGGCCTGCATATCGCCACGCTGCTGACGGCGCTGTTCCTGCAGCATTTCCCCGCGTTGGTGGCCGCCGGCCATGTGTTCGTGGCGATGCCGCCGCTGTTCCGCGTGGACGTGGGCAAGCAGGTGTTCTACGCGCTGGATGAAGAAGAAAAGACCACGCTGCTGGACAAGATCGCGCGCGAGAAGATGAAGGGCCAGATCAGCGTCACCCGCTTCAAGGGCCTGGGCGAAATGAATCCGCAGCAGCTGCGCGAATCCACCATCCACCCGGACACGCGTCGGCTGGTGCAGCTGACCATCGACGACGGCGAGCAGACGCGTTCGTTGATGGACATGCTGCTGGCCAAAAAACGCGCAAGCGACCGCAAGCAGTGGCTGGAAACCAAGGGCGATCTGGCGTCGCTGGAAGTTTAAAAACCCGGAAGCTTTGAAAGCCCCCCCTCCCGCCGGGGCGAGAAGGCACGGGTTGCGCGCCATTGGCGCGCGTGCCTTGGAGCGCTGCGAGCGCGGGCCGGGGCGCGGAGCGGGGGTTGGGGTGAGGGTACAGGCGAAGCCTCGTGCAATTGAACATTGCGAAAGCTTCGCCCGTACCCTCATCCGCCCCTGCGCCCCCCCATAAAGCAGGACAATGTCCCGATGGGAGAAGGGCGTGTTATCGATTTTCTTTCACGTCGATGCTTGTTTCAGCGGACTGCGCAAACCTTTCCCCTTGAGTCAGACGGCTGCCTGCTGCGGCAAATACTGCTCCAGGCCAGTCAAGCCACATCGGTCGACGCGACACATATGCCTTTGTGCACATCCACCGAGTGCTGCCGGGGCCTAGCATCGGCACTCCCCTGCTTCCACATCGATGCCCATGCCCTTCTTTCTCCGCGCCGGCCTGCTGGCCTGTGTGCTACTCAGCGGGACGGCGCTGGCCGAAGCGCCAGACAAAGCCGATAAAAGCGATGCGCAAAGCGACGCCAAATCCGATGCCGCCGCCAAACAGGCGCCATTGCCGGCCGACGCCAGCGTGCGTCAGAACACGCGCGTGGCTGGCCGTAGCCTGAGCTATACCGCCACGGTCGGCACGCTGCCGGTACGCGATGCGCAGGGCAAGACCACGGGCGAGGTGGTATTCACCGCCTACACCGTCGATGGCAAGAACCGCCCGGTGACCTTCGCATTGAACGGTGGGCCGGGCGCCGCATCGGTGTATCTCAACATGGGCGCGATCGGGCCGAAGATCGTCGGTTTCGGCGCCGACGGCGACAGTGCGTCGGCACCGGCCACACTGCGCGACAACCCGGGCACGTGCTGGACTTCACCGACCTGGTCTTCATCGACCCGGTGGGCACCGGCTTCAGCCGCGCGCTGATCGGCGACGACGATGCCAAGAAGCAGTTCTACAACCCGCAGGCGGATGTGGAATATCTCTCGCGGGTGATCTACGACTGGCTGCTCAAAAACCGCCGCCTGCAGGCGCGCAAATATCTGGTCGGCGAAAGCTATGGCGGATTCCGCGGCCCGCGCATCACCCACTACCTGCAGACGCAGCTGGGCGTGGCGATGAACGGCGTGGTGCTGGTGTCGCCGTATCTCAACCCGACCCTGGACGACAACGGCGATGTGTCGCCCCTGGCATGGATGCTGACGCTTCCCTCGATCGCTGCTGCGCACCTGGAGCGCCAGGGCCAGCTCAGCGACAGCGCGATGCGCCAGGTGATCGACTACACCCGCAGCGATTACGCGGTGGCGCTGATGAAAGGACGCACCGACCCGCAGGCTACCGAAGCGATGCTGCAGCAGGTCACCCGCATGACCGGGCTGGACCCGGCGTATGTGCGACGCTCCGGCGGGCGCCTGGAAACCCAGGCCTATCTGCGCGAGGTGTTTCGCGACAAGGGCGAATTGGGCAGCCGTTACGACTCCAACGTGACCGCCTTCGACCCGTTTCCCAACGATGCCGAACAACGCGCCAACGACCCGCTGCTGGACAGCATCATTGCGCCCACCACCACCGCAATGGTGGACTTCGTGACCCGCGTGGTCGGCTGGAAGATCGATGCGCAGTATCGCGCGCTCAACTACGACGTCAACAAGCTCTGGGACTGGAACGACGAGCTTCGCAAGGGCGCAGTGACCCAGCTGCGTCAATCGGTGGCGATCGATCCGAAGTTGCGCGTGTTGATCGCGCACGGCTGGAACGACCTCTCCTGCCCGTTCATGGGTTCGGTCCTGACGGTGGACCAGATGCCGGCCATGGGCAGCGACAGCAAACGCGTGCAGGTGCGCGAATATCCGGGCGGCCACATGTTCTACAACCGTGCCGACAGCCAGGCCGCGTTCCGTAACGACGTCGAGGCGATGTACGAAACGCGCTGATTGCTCGCATCGCCGGGCGTGTGGACGCTCGGCGATGGATCAGCCGCGTCGTGCCGCGCTCAGACCGCGCCAGGGGCGGTCGCCTGCACGTTCCACCCCAACCACTGGTAGACCTGATAGCGGGCAATGCCCAGGTATTCGTGCAGGGCCACATCGGCCAGGGTGAAGTTGTAGCTCTGCGGCAGGATCGACCACGTGGCAGTCAGCCAGTCGGCGCGCACGGGTGTGGCATCGATGCCGAAGTGGCGGAAATACAGTTCGGCCCGACGCAGATGCGTGGCCGAGGACACCAACGCAATGCGATCGGGCCGGTAGTCGCGCAGCAAGGGCTGGCTGAACTGCGCGTTCTGCCAGGTGTTCATGCTCGACGGCTCCATGATCAGATCTGCCCGCGGAATGCCCAGGCCCAGCAGCACACGCTGATAGACCACCGCTTCGGACAGGCCCAGGCCGCGTGCATCGCCGCCGCTGATCTCGATCTTGCAATCGCCACCGCTGTGCCGGCATTGCCAATACAGCCGCGCCGATTCGACGATGCGGCCATAGGCGAACAGGTTGGCTTCGGCCACCGCGTCGCGGCCTTCCGGGCGCACGGTGCCGGCACCCAGCAGCACAATGACGTTGCGCGCGCCCCACGCGTTGAAATCGTTGACCCCGGTGCGTTGCAGGTGTTGCAGCATCCAGGAGGGCAACGGACCGCACCCCACCGCGAACACCAGCAGCAAGCTGGCCAGGCCCAACACGCGGGAAAACCGCCGCAATCCGCGTCGGTCGATCAACCAGGCAAACCCGAACAACACGCACACCAGGGCAAGCATCATCGAGAAAGGGTCTCACTCATGGCATGCGGGCAACCTGCCGGAAACAGGTCCATACGGCAAGGGCATCGCAGTCTGCCAACGGTGCGTGACCGCACCGCGGCACCGCTCAGGTCCAGCCCAACAGCTCGAACAGCGTCAGGATCAGGTACGCCACGCCGCCAGCAGCCGGGATGGTCAGGATCCAGGCCCAGACGATGCGCTCGATCACGCCCAGCCGAAGCGAACGCGGATTCTTTGCGAAACCCACACCCATGATGGCGGTGGAAATGCTGTGCGTGGTGGACACCGGCATGCCGAAATGCGCCGCCACGGTGAGCACCGTCGCCGAGCTGGTTTCTGCGGCAAAGCCGTGGATGGGATGCAGCTTGACCATCTTGTGGCCGAGCGTCTTGATGATCTTCCAACCGCCCGACGCGGTACCTGCAGCCATCACCACCGCGCAGGTGAGCACGATCCACATCGGGATACCGGCGCCGGCCGCAAGGCCGGTGCCCGGATGCAGGAACGACAACCAGCTCGGCAGGTCGTCCAGCGCGCCGGCCGACTGCGCGCCGATCAGGGTCATGGCGATGATGCCCATGGTCTTCTGCGCGTCGTTGTGGCCGTGCGCGTAGCCCATGTACGCGGCCGAGGCGATCTGCGCCTTGCCGAAGAACGCATTGACCCAGCGCGGCCGCGCCAGCCGCCCGATCGGGCCGCCTATCTTGGACATGCCGGCAATGATCGCCCACAGCAGCACCATCACCACGATACCGAGCACGAAACCGGCGATCGGCGAGGTGATCATCGGGACGAACACCTTCCACAACAGGCCCTTGTTCTTGGCCCAGTTGCCGATGTTTTCCGACCAGATCAGCGCGTCCCAGTCGTTGTGCGCCGCGGCCAGACCGGCGCCGCACAGGCCGCCGATCAAGGCATGCGAGGACGACGACGGCAGGCCCTTCCACCAGGTGATCAGGTTCCAGATGATGCCGCCCAGCAGCGCGCACAAAATCACCTGCGGGGTGACCTCGACCACGTTGGTGTTGAGCAGACCAGAAGCAATCGTCAGCGCCACGGCGGTGCCGGTCAGCGCGCCGATCAGGTTCATGCCCGCTGCCAGCATCACCGCCCAGCCGGGCGAGAGCACCTTGGTGGCAACCACGGTGGCGATGGAGTTGGCGGTGTCGTGGAAGCCGTTGATGAACTCGAACACCAACGCGGCCAGGATCACCACCAGAACTAAGGTAAGCACGCGGCGACCTCAGCTGTTCTTCAGCACGATCTGGTAGACCACCACACCGGCCTCGCGGCAGCGGTCGATGGCCTTTTCCAGAATCTCGAAGAACTCCTTGAGCAGGAACATCTGCAACGTGTCCAGGCGGCCGGAATAGATGTCGCGGTACAGCTCCAGCATCAGCCGGTCGGCTTCGTTTTCGAGCATGCGCAGCTTGTCGTTGAGCGCGGTCATGCGGTCGATGTTCATGTCCGGCAGGTCGGCCACCATCTCGACGACCACACCGGCGGCCTGCTCCAGCATCGCGGCGCGCGGGGCGAAGTCGATGTGTTCGAGGTGCTTGGTGGCCAGCGAATAGCGGTCGGCGAATTTCTCGACCTGCTTGGGAATCTTGTACAGCGCCGAGCCCAGCGCTTCGATGTCTTCGCGCTCGATCGGGGTCATGAAGCTGTCCACCAGCGCCTGGCCGATCTTGTCGGAGGCGGCGCGTTCGCGCAGCCGGGCCAGCTTGAAGGCGTCCAGCGCGGGTTGGCGGTCGGACTCGCGCATCATGGCGTGCAACGCCTTGGTGCTGTCGTAGGCGGCCTGCGCCGCTTCGTTCAGAAGCGCATAGAACTGCTTGCCGGAACCGAAGATGGTCTGCAACGAGAACATGGGTGGACAACTTCCTGCCGTCGAGGGAGAGACGGCGCCAGACGCGAATTATGACCGTTCCATGACCTCTCTGGGTATCTCGCGCCGGGAGCGGCCTTCACATCGACATTTCCCGGCTCGAACCACCCTGTGGTTTGCTACCATGCCACCGCGCCCTCGGGCGCACCCTATGGAAGACGACCCTATCCCCCCGTGTTGCCGCCCGGCCCGTGCGCCCGCCGGTAGCCCCAGCGCTCCCCCGCCCTCCCCTTCACTGACCGGGGAAGACGCCCGTGGTTGAGTTTTTGATCGTCATCGCCCTGATCGTGCTGAACGGCTTCTTCGCCATGTCGGAGATGTCGTTGATGACCTCGCGCAAGAGCCGCCTGAAGCAGATGGCCGGTTCCAGCAAGCGCGCCGCGCGGGCCCTGGCCTTGGCCGAAAGCCCGGAAAACTTCCTGTCCACGGTCCAGATCGGCATCACCCTGATCGGCATCCTGACTGGCGTGTTCGGCGGCGAGGCGATCGGCGAAGCCATTGCCAGCTGGCTGCAGAGTGTGTTCCCGGCCCTGGCGGGCACGTTCGAACTGGTCGGCAAGCCGCGCCCGTATTCGGTGGTCATCGGCAGCACCCTGGCGGTGGCGCTGATCACGTTCCTGACGCTGATCTTCGGCGAGCTGGTGCCCAAACGGCTGGCGCTGCGCAATTCCGAAGACATCGCAGGCGTTGTCGCGGTGCCGATGGCCTGGCTGGCCAAGATCGCCGCGCCCGGGGTGTGGGTGCTGGCGCGCTCCACTCGCCTGGTCCTGCGCATGTTGGGCATGGGCAAGGACGAGTCGGCCTCGGTCACCGAAGAAGAGATCCGCATGCTGGTGGCCGAAAGCCACGAGGCCGGGGTGATCGACGCGCACGAGCGCGACATGATGAATCGGGTGATGCGGCTGGGCGATCGTACCGCCGACAGCCTGATGACCCCGCGCAACCGCATCGCCTGGCTGGACGCCAACGCCGAGCCGGAACGCAATCTGCAGATCATGCGCGAGCACGAATTTTCGCGCTACCCGGTATACCGCGGCAGCGACCAGGACATCGCCGGCGTACTGGAAGTCAAATCGCTGGTCACGCGCATGGACGGCCACGGCGCGCACCTGTTCCAGGCGCTGCGCGACACCTTGTTCGTATCCGAATCCACGCACGCGATGAAGCTGCTGGAAATCTTTCGCGAAGAACAGCAGTCGATGGCGCTGGTTGTCGACGAATACGGCGAAATCCGTGGCTTGGTGACCATCAGCGACCTGATGGGCGCGGTGGTCGGCCGTCTGCAGGCGGTGGAAAATACCGACGAAGACGCGTTGGTGGTCACGCGCGCGGACGGTTCGCTGCTGATCGATGGATCGCTGCCGGTGGAAGAATTGCGCGAAGTGCTCGGTGCCGAATTGCCCGACGCCGACGAAGGCGACTACCACACGCTTGCGGGCCTGTGCATTTACTATTTCGGGCGCATTCCACAGGCCGGCGAATTCTTCGATTGGGCCGGCTGGCGCATCGAGATCGTCGACCTGGACGGTGCGCGCGTGGACAAGTTGCTGCTGAGCCGGGTGGGCGACGAGGACAGCGATGGCATCGTCGGGTGACGGCAGTGCGCCGCGCGATGATGCCAACGAGCAGATGCGCTACCGCAACGAAGGCATCCGCAGCTTGCTGGCAGCCTTCAGCGAAGGTGATCCGGACCAGGTGTTGCGCGTTCGCGAGATCCTGGCCGACCTGCAGCAAAGCGCCTTCGGCGTGTTCCTGTTTCTTGCGATACTGCCCTCGTTCATTCCGATTCCCGGCGTCGCCGGTGGCATCAGCGGGCCACTGACGATACTGATCGGGCTGCAGATGATGTGCTGCCTGCGCAAGCCGTGGGTACCGCGCTTCATCGGCGAACGCGGGCCGCGCCGTCGGACCAGTCAGCGCTTCGTGGCCAAACTGGGACCGACGCTGCAACGCCTGGATCGCCTGCTCAAACCGCGGTTGCACGGCATGCTGGATGGGATGCCGGCGCAACTACTCACCGGCTTGCTATTGGTGTTGGTCGGCATCTTGCTGACGCTGCCGATCCCCTTCACCAACTATATTTTCGGCTTGATCCTGCTGCTGTTCGCGCTGGCCCTGCTCGAGCGCGACGGCGCGCTGATGCTGGTGGGCTGGGCAGCTGCGCTGATCTCGGTGGCCGTGTTCGGCGTCACCTCCGACCAGCTGGTGGATCTGATTCGCGATTGGTGGCCGGACGCCTGGCGCTGAGCGCAGCGCGTCCGGCGCGTCGCTTGCGACGCGGTTACTTCAGATCGACCACGCGGTTGTCCGACAGGCTGCCGGTATCGTCGGTGACCGCCGTCATCACGAAATACAGCGCCTTGCCGAGCAACCCGCTGGGGCCGTCCCAGTATTCGGCCGATTCGGCACGCACGTGGATCAAACGCAGGTTCGCATCGTCCTTGCCGGCCGGGAAAAACACCTTCATCGCCGGCGACCACAGCTCGTCGATCTTGGCCCGGTCGTGGACCACGCGTGCAGTGCCGGCCACCGAGACATAGGTGTTCTTCGACGCCGACGCATAAGCCACGTTGACGCGCGGATCGGCGGCGATTTCTGCTACTTTCGGGCTGTCGGCGGCGGTGGCGAACCACAGGTCGCCATCGAACTCGACTTCCTGCGTCCCCAGCGGGCGGCTCACCAATTTGCCGTCGGCCGAGACGGTGGTGAACATCGCGATGTCCACCCCGCGAATCAATTCGGCCAACTGCTTGATGCTCTCGCTGCGTTCTTGAAATTGCATGCTGGTTTTCCTGATGGATGTGCACGCATCACAGCGGATCGCTGCGCAAAGCGACGTGAATCACACCAAGGTCACGTCCAGCTCGCGGCACGCGGCAGCGGCGATTTCGAAGGAGCGCAGACGCGCGGCGTGGTCGTAGATGTTGGCGGTGAACAACAGCTCGTCGGGCGTGTGGCGCTCGATGAATTCGGCCACGCCGCGCGCAATCTGCTCGGCATCGCCGAGCACCGTGCAGGCCAGTGCACGCTCCACCCCGACACGCTCATGCGGTTGCCAGAAGCTGTCGATATCGTCGATGGGCGGCGGGATCTTGCCCGGCTTGCCGCGACGCAGATTGACGAAGCTTTGCTGCTGGGTAGTGAACAGACGCCGTGCCTGCGCTTGCGTCTCGGCCGCCACCACATTCAGGGCCAGCATCACGTGCGGCTTGGCGAGCTGTGCGGACGGGCGGAATTCGCGGCGATAGATCGCCACCGCTTCGTCCATCGCGTCCGGCGCGAAATGCGAGGCGAACGCGAACGACAAGCCCATCGCGGCGGCAAGGCGTGCGCTGAACAGGCTCGATCCCAACAGCCACACCGGCACCTCCAGCCCGGCGCCGGGCACAGCCTGTACCAGCTGCCCCGGCACCGCCGGCGCGAAATAGCGCATCAATTCGGCCACGTCCTGCGGAAAGTGATCGGCGCTGTCGAAATAGCGGCGCAATGCGCGGGCGGTGGGCTGATCGGTGCCCGGCGCGCGGCCCAGGCCCAGGTCGATACGCTGCGGATAGAGCGATGCCAGCGTGCCGAATTGTTCGGCCACCTGCAGCGGCGCGTGGTTGGGCAACATGATGCCGCCGGCACCCACGCGAATGGTCTTGGTGCCGCCGGCGACGTGACCGATCAGCACGGCGGTGGCAGCGCTGGCGATGCCTGGCATGTTGTGGTGTTCGGCCAGCCAGTAGCGCTGATAGCCCCAACGCTCGGCGTGCTGGGCCAGATCGAGCATGTTGGCGAAGGCGTGGGTGGTGTCGCTGCCTTCGCAGACCGGCGCCAGGTCGAGCACGGAAATGGGGGTCATCGGATGACTCCGGGAAGAGTGATGTGCCAGAGATGGGGCTGGCCCGGCGGCATTGCCAGCGGCGTGTTGGGTGCCGTGAAGGATTACAGCATTCCAGCAGTCGGACAACGCATTGGGCGTACGGGCCGTCCGACTCGCGATATCCGTATTGTTGCGCTTGCTGTTGGCGAGGCGGTGCGGTTGCGGCTGCGGTGAAGAGCGCTGGTCCTTGCTCAGTTGGGCGCACCTTGAATGCCCAGTGTCCGCTCATCACAGACGAACGCATCGACCGCGCGACGAAGCGTGCCCGCTGCGGCATCTGGACGCTGGCTATAATGACGCGGTCCCGTCTGCCCCTGTCTTCCCATGTCTCCGAGTGCTTCAGCGCGCCCCGAACAGCCCTCGTCTTCTGCGCAGATCGCCGCCCGGATCGATCGGTTGCCAGCCAGCGCCACACTGTGGCGGTTGGTGGGGTTGCTGGCGCTGGGCGGGTTCTTCGAGTTGTACGACCTGTTCCAGACCGCATACATCAGCCCCGGGCTGATTGGCGACGGCATTTTTGCCAACGGCGCCGACGGCGCGTTCGGCATGTCCGATCAAGCCGCATTTGCGGCGGCCACCTTCCTTGGGTTGTTTGTCGGCGCCGCGCTATTGAGCCCGTTTGCCGACCGGTTCGGGCGTCGCCCGGTGTTTACCTTCGCCTTGATCTGGTACACCGCTGCGACCGTGGCGATGGGTCTGCAGAGCACTGCCAGCGGTGTGATCGTGCTGCGCTTTGTGGTCGGCATCGGGTTGGGAATCGAACTGGTCACCATCGATACGTATCTATCCGAACTGGTACCGCGGCACATGCGCAGTGCGGCGTTTGCATTTGCATTTTTCGTGCAATTTCTGGCGGTACCGACGGTCGCGCTGACCGCATGGATGTTGGTGCCGTCTGCGCCGCTGGGGGTGAGCGGCTGGCGCTGGGTGGTGTTGCTCAGCGGCGCGTTTGCGCTGGCGATCTGGTGGCTGCGCAGCCGCTTGCCGGAATCGGCGCGCTGGCTGGCCGCGCACGGCCGGCACGCAGAAGCCGATGCCGTGCTGACCGAACTGGAGGCGCGCTGCACGCGCGATGTGAGTGCGCCATTGCCCGCGCCGCAGGCGGCCACAGCCACGCAGGCCAGCGTGATGCTGAGCGCGCCGCTGTGGCGTGCGCCGTATCGCGGGCGCATCGGCATGTTGGTGGTCTTCCATGTGTTTCAGGCGATCGGCTTCTTCGGCTTCGGTAACTGGTTGCCTGCGCTGATCTCGGCGCAGGGCACCGGAGCCGGGGTGACCAAGAGCCTGGCGTATTCGTTTGCGATCTCGTTGGCCTACCCGCTGGCGCCATTGCTGTTGCTGCGTTTTGCGCAGCGCTGGGAAAACAAATGGCAGATCACCGCGTCGGCGCTGGGCGCTGTTCTGTTCGGTGGGCTGTTCGCGGTGCAGCATCACGCCGTCGGCATGGTGCTGTGCGGGGCGATGGTCGCGTTCTGCAACGCGTGGATGAGCTTTGCCTATCACGGCTATCAAGCGGAGCTGTTCCCGACCGGCTTACGTGCACGTGCAGTGGGCTTTTGCTATTCCTTCAGTCGCCTCTCCACGGCAGTGAGCAGCGTGCTGATCGGCTGGTTGCTGACGCAGGTTGGCAGCCATGGCGTGCTGGCCTTCATCGCGCTCAGCATGTCGATCGTGGCGAGCGTGATTGCGGTGTTCGGCCCACGCACGCGCAATCGTGCACTGGAAGACATTGCAAGTGAGTACGGATGATGAAACGCCTGCGGAAGGCCAGGCGTGTAAGCCATCGTGCTGCGTGTGGTTTAGCGCACGTCGGTGCGTGCCCGACAACGGTCTCGGTTCTGTCAGCGATAGCGGATCAATGATCAGCCGGCGGATCTGATCCGCCACCTCTCTATCGCCACAGGCCGCTGCACCGCCCCCGCCCCTGGTTTGATCCCCCGACCGGTTGCCAGCCGATGACGCGTCATCGCGCGCCGAGCTTCGCCGCCAGTTCCGCCGTGCCGGCATGCCCCGGTTCAAGAGGTGCGCTGCCCAGTGTCACCGTGCGGTCTGCCACCGCGGCCAGGCTAGTGCGATGCGACACCACGACCAGCGCGCTCTGCGGTAGGCGCGCGCGCAGGGTGCTCAGCACCCGATGTTCGGCATCGGCATCCAGGGCGCTGGTTGCTTCATCCAGGACGGCCAGCGTCGGCCGACGCAGCAATACCTGCGCCAGCAGCAAGCGTTGCAACTCGCCGCCGGACAGGCGCCCGCCCTGCGCATGAATCGGCGTGTCCAGACCTTGCGCATCGCGCTGCAGCCGTGCACACATGCCGACATCTACAAGCGCCTCCCACATGCGAGCGTCAGAGGCACCCGGCAACGCCCACTGCAGGCATTCGCGCACTGTGTGCTGCCACGGCCGCACGCCCTGACCGATGTAGGCGCTGTGCCGCACCAGATGTCGATATGCCGAGAATGTCAGCCGACGTCCGCCCATGTGCGCCACGAACTGCGCCGGCGGCGCCTGACCGGAGAGCACATCCATCAGACTGCTCTTGCCCACGCCGGAGGCACCGACCACCAGGGTCATCTGACCTGGCACCAGCAATATCGATTCGATCGCGAGTTGGGGTAGCGGCAGCGCCAGCCCGATGTGTTCGATATGCAGCGCAGCCGGCAATGGTTCGGCCATTTCTTCCGGAACGTGCACACGCGTAGCGCCCAGGTCGACATAGCGGCGCCACAGCTGCAGCGCCGGCCACGCCGAACGCAATTGCTGAATGCTCTGCCGCGTGGTGACCAGGTACGGCAACAGACGGCCGAGCAACAGACTGACGGCGATCAGGGCAGCACGATCGCCCCCCTGCCATCGATTGGCCAGTACCAGGATGCCGGCGATGGCGACCACCGCGATGAGTTCCAGCAGCAGGCGGCTGCCGGCAACCAGTGCTTGCTGCTGCGCATACCCGTGCCCCAGTCGCGCCGAAATGCGCTCGTAACGGTGGGTT
Organism: Xanthomonas cissicola; assembly: GCF_008801575.1. Taxonomy (GTDB): domain Bacteria; phylum Pseudomonadota; class Gammaproteobacteria; order Xanthomonadales; family Xanthomonadaceae; genus Xanthomonas; species Xanthomonas cissicola. The sequence continues at coordinate 63,084 of NZ_VZPL01000014.1, forward strand.
TCGAGATCTTCGCGCTGAAACGAGCGTACGTGGCGCAAACGACGCGGGAAATCTTCGCTCAGCCAGAACAGCCGCGTCATGTCCGCCACATACGCGCGGCTGATGCGTGCGTGTGCGTGACTGCTGGAAAAGCGCAGGCCCAACCATGCCAGCACCGCCAGCAATGGGGTGGTGATCAACAGCCCAGGTGCGATCAGCCCCGCGATGCACACGCTCACCAGCGCAGTGATGGCCGCGACCAGCAGCTGCAGCACGGCGCTGAAGCCTTGCGTGGCGATCTCGATGTTATACGTGAGCACGTTGGCGATTTCTGCCGAGCTGGCCCCGGACAAGGCCGGCAATGGCGCATCGATCAACGCCGCATGCACGCGTCCGCGCAGACCGATGGCATAGCGGCTGGTCAGCTGCGCGGCCAGCCGTGCGCTCTGCCAGCGCAGCGCGGCAAACAGCAGGCTCACTGCAATGAACACGCCCGCCTGCATCGCCAGCCCGCCCGGCAAGGCCAGACGATAGCCCGCCAGTTGCACGCTGTGGCCTGGTTGCACCAGCGGCAGCAGGCACACCGCCACCACGCTGCCGGCCAACGCGGCAGCCAGCGATAACCCGACGTAAAGTGCAATCGTCGGCATGTCTGTCGGCACCAGAGTGCTCGCGAACCGGTGCAATGCAGCGCGCATGCGCTGGCCGGTTGTCATCGCCGGCCGCTCATCCGTGCGCAACATGCAGGCGCCAGCGCGCGACGAGGGTCTGCGGGCCGGTGGCGTTCCAGGACGCTTGCATACAACCACTCATTGCAACAGCTGCAGCAGCGCATCCACCGAGGCCTGCGGCTGCCTGCCACGGTGCAAGGTGAACATGCCGATGCGCTGCACCTGTTCGACAAAGCGCTGCCAGCCGGGCTGGCCGGCCGCGTACGGTTGATCCTGGGCCAGGCAGGCGGCGATTTGCTCGCCAGGCACCGCGACCAGGTGCGGTGCCGATGCGATGGCCGGCGACCTGGACACCATCACGACCGCACGCAACTGCATGGGCTTGGGTGCGAGATGCGCGTGGCGATGGCGGAGATCGACCTCGAATTTTTCCACGCCGCTGCGGCGCCGGATCACCGGCGATGCGCTGATCCACGCACGCGTGGGCGCGTCGACCAGGCCCAGCGCTTCGGCACGCAGGTGCAGGAAATTGGCCACGCCGGTGGTGAGCAGGCTATTGGGCGCCACAAAGACACCGTCTTCGGCGACAAAGTCCAGGCCATGCAACAGGCTGTGCAAGGCAACGGTCGATTTGCCCGCACCGCTAGCGCCAAGCAGTAACACGCTGCGTCCGCGTCGACCCACACACGCGCCATGCAGCGGCACCAGCCCAAGGCCCCGCGCAGCCAGCAGGAACACGGCGAATTCGATCAGTTCGTAACGCACGTGATACGCGTGGGCAAGCATGTCCTCGGATACCACCAGCATCGCGCGGCGCTGCGGCACCGACAGCATCAGGTAATTGCAGGCATCCATGATGCCGCACAGCAGGCCGCCGCTGGCGTGCGTACGCACAGGTGGCGGCTCTGCATCGGTGCGGCCCGGCGCACGCGGCAGCAGGTCCAGCGTGACATGAAATTCCGGAGCGCCCGGCAACCGATGCGCGGGCAACCCAGCGTAGGCGGCATCGACAAGCGCCAGCAGTGCTTGGCTATCGCTCTGGAAATGGAACAGCGCACCGAGAATCTGCCGGCGCACGCCCCAGCACCGCGGGCGATGCTCGCCGAACGGATCTGCCGCCACTGCGGCCCCTGTTGCGATGGCGGCGGAGCCATCGCTCAGCGGCGTGTCTTCCACCCATGCAGCCGACTGCGGCATGCCTTCATCCGATGCGCTGAATCAGCCGATGTGTGCTGCTTTTTTTCAGAAAGGTTGCATCGCCCAAGCCGTGTCCGCATGCGACGCGGCGCAACCAAAGCCGCCTGCATGCACACCTACTGCCGAGCCGAATGCCGGTGTCTGCGCACGCCGCTGCTGCGCCCACCTGGCGAGAGAACGAGAGCCTTGTGCAGATGGTAAAGATCCAGGTCAGTCATTCGTATTTCCTGCGTTACGACCCCAAGCAATGGGAGCGCGGCAAGCCCTATCCACCGTTGGCGACGCTGCAGGTCGCAGCGCTGCTGCGCGAACGTGGGCATGCAGTGAGCCTGTTCGATGCGATGCTGGCCGACGATGTGGAGGACTACACCGCTGCACTGTGCGCTGCGCAGCCGGCTCTGGTGGTGTTCTACGAAGACAACTTCAACTTCCTCACCAAGATGTGCCTGAGCCGGATGCGCGAGGCCGCCTGCCGCATGATCGGGCAGGCCCGCGCCGCCGGCTGCCGCGTGCTGGTGGCCGGCTCGGATGCCTCCGACAATCCGGATGCATTCCTGGCCGCAGGCGCGCATGCGGTGTTGATCGGCGAAGGCATCGCCCCGTTGATCTCTTTGCTCGAGCGCATCGAAGCGAAGCCGGACGTCACCACCGAACACTGGCTGTCAGGGGTTGCGCAAATCGCCACCAGCCAGCCTGCGGCGATACGCGTACATCCCGGCGCGCAACCACCGGACGCACGCCTGAGCGGCCTGCCGGCATGGGACCTGGTCGACATGCCGCGCTACCGGCGCTTCTGGCAACAACGGCATGGCCATTTCAGCTTGAACATGGCCGCCTCGCGCGGTTGCCCGTTCCGTTGCAACTGGTGCGCCAAGCCGATCTGGGGCAATCACTACAAGCGTCGTGGCGCCGAAGAGGTGGCCGCAGAAATGATTCACCTCAAACGCAGGTATCGGCCCGACCATATCTGGATGGCCGACGACATCTTCGGCTTTCATATCGATTGGGTGGAGACCTTTGCGCAGCAATTGCGCGATGCCGACGGCGCGGTTCCATTCAGCATCCAGACCCGCGCCGACCTTGCCAGCGAACGCATGGCCGCAGCGCTGGCGCGCGCCGGTTGCGTGGAGGCCTGGATCGGTGCGGAAAGCGGCAGCCAGCGCATTCTCGACAAGATGACCAAGGGCACCCAGGTCGGCGAGGTCATCGCCGCGCGTGAGCGCCTGGGAACGCAGGGCATTCGCGTGGGCTTCTTCATCCAGCTGGGCTATCTGGGCGAGGAACTCGAGGACATCCTGGCCACGCGCGCACTGGTGACGCAGGCCAATCCGGACATCATCGGTGTCAGTGTGTCGTATCCACTGCCCGGCACCAAGTTCTACGAAGAAGTGAAGACTCAGCTGGGCAGCAAGACGCATTGGCAGGATAGCGACGACCTGGCGATGATGTTCCGTGGCGCGTACGACTCCGGGTTCTATCGCGCCGTCCGCGATCTGCTGCACACGCAGGTCGATCTGCAACAGGCGCGTGCTGCGATGACAGCCGATGCGTTCGCGCAGGCATCGGACCAACTGGAAGCACGCTGGTCTGCCTTGATCGCCAGTGAAACCCAGCACCGCAGCGAGCCGATGCCCCCCAGTGCTGCGCGTCAGCCACGGCAACTGAGCGCCGTCCTGGTGGGCTAGCGCTCGCTCGTTCCCACACCGTCCCTTCGACACCTTGCCTGACCGGACCACGCGCATGCAGCCTTCCCTTCGCACCATCAAGCACCGCCTGCAGACGGCGACCGAACGGCTGGCTCTGGAGCTGGCCCAGCCGGGCGATGCATTGCCGCAGTGGGACCGGCTGCAGTGGCAGCTGGCGGCAGCGGCGGCGGCCGCGCACGGCGTTTCGCCATTGTTGCAGCGCCGCTCGTTGTGGAAGAACGCCGAATGGAATGCCTTCCTGAGCGAACAGCGCAACCATGTCGAAGACCGCCATCGGCGTATCGCGCTGCTGCTGACACGCATCGATGCCGCTGCGCGCAGTGCCGGCGTCGCGCTGGTGGGATTGAAAGGGACCGCATTGCATCGGCTGGGGGTGTATCTGCCTGGCGACCGACCAATGGCCGATATCGATTTGCTGGTGGAACCCGACGACGCACCTGCAGCGGCGGCGCTGTTGTGCGAACTGGGCTATGTCGCGTCCTTCGAGCAGTGGAAGCATCAGGTATTCAAGCCGCAGCAGGGCGAGGCAGTGGCCGGGCTGGGCGAACACCGCGATGCGCCGATCAATATCGAGCTACACACGCGCATCCAGGAACGTCTGCCAGTGAGCAGCGTGGAGATCACTGCACGAATCCGGCCAGAGCGCCCGCAACCGGGCTTGAACCCTTATCCATCGATCGGCGCGTTGATGTGTCATTTGCTGCTGCATGCGGCCGGCGGCATCTGCCACCGCACCATTCGCCTGATGCATCTGCATGATCTTGCCTTGCTGGCAACGCGCATGGGCCCGCGCGATTGGGAGCAATTGTGGGAAGACAGCGCCATGCCCCCATGGTGGGCGTTGCCGCCACTGCTGTTGCTGCAGCGCTATTACCGCGCACTGGTGCCGCCTGCCGTGATGGCGCGCCTGCAGGCTGACTGTCCTGCGCTGCTGCGCATGCGTGCAGCCCGGCAAACGCTCACCGCCGCATCGTGCTCGAACCTGTGGCTGTCGGCGCTGCCTGGCATCGAATGGTCGCGCTCGTTGGGCGAAGCGCGGCGGTATCTGCACAGCCGTGTGGTGCCTTCGGCAGAAAGCCGCAAGGAGCGCGCGGACATGCTGCAGACACAGTTATGGCTGCAGGATCAGCCGTGGGTGCGCCACACCCAGGCGCGCCGCCTGGTGACGCGCCTGACCAGACCGGTGCCGCGCACGGACATGTTGTACGTGGTGCGTGCGGCACTGGACGGCTATCTGCAGCCGGCGCGAGCCAGCACGTGAGGGTTCCGCAGGCGCCACCGGCAGCCTTCAAACGGTGAGTGCAAGGGCGCTGCGAACAACTCGCTGCGTTGCCACGCGCGTCAGCGCACTCGGCGCATTGGTCGCTGATCGCACAACTGGCGATACGACTGCTCGAACAGGCGCGTGGTCAGTGCAGCATCTTCGCGGACGGCGCGGCACTGCGCCGCCCAGGCAAGACGCAAGCGCAGTTCGTCGTCGCCGAGGACCTGGCGGATGGCCTCTGCCATTCCGGCCCAGTCGCCCGGCGGCACCGCCAATGCGCAGACGGGGGCCCACTCGACCAGATGCCCGACCGCAGTTCCCACCGTAGGAACCCCTGCAACGGCAGCTTCCAGCAGCACGAGCGGCCCGGCTTCGTGCAGCGAGGACAGCACCAGCAGATCGGCCGACAGCATGATCGGCCGCAACTCGCGCTGGGTCTTGAAGCCGAGAAAACGTACCTGTCGCTGCAAGCCGAGCTGCTGCACCAGGCGCTGCATGGCACCGCCCAGTGTGTCGACGCCCACCATGTCCAGGGTGAAGGCAACGCCGGCGCGCTTGAGTGCGCCCATTGCCTGCAACAAGGTGGTCTGATCCTTGACCGGATTAAGGCTTGCCACATGCAGCAGGCGCGCGGTCGGCCCGGTGCGGGCGCGCGGCGCTGCAGGCGGCCAGGCGCGCAGATCCACGCCTAGCGGCACGCGTTGCGCAGCGATGCCCAGCGCCTGCAGCGAATCGATAATGGGCGCGCTGGCAGCCGTTACCTGATCGGCAAGCCGCAGGATCACCGCCTCGCGCAAACGCCCGCGCCATTTGCGGCGGCCGCCATAATCGATGCGATGCAAGGCGACCAGCTCGCCGCCGGCGATATGCACCATGCTGGGACGGCGCAACAGCGTGGCGGCGATCACCGCGATCAAACTGCAATAGCCGGAAAAAATCGCCTGAATCACAGCGAACGGTGCGCGTCTGTGCTCATCGCAGATGGCGGCGATGGCGCGCAGCCGCGTGCGACGCGCGCCGATGTTATGCACCGTGGCACCGCGCAGGCGCCAGATGCCTGGTTGCGGCTCTTGATGCAGCACGAACACGTGCACGTCATGGTTGCGTGCCAGCCACTCGATCAAGGTCAGGAATACCGGAATCACCCGCACTTCCCCGCTACGATCCACACCACCCGGCACCACCAATGCCAGCTTCATGCGGTGCGCTCCGGCGGGGTCGTGCGTAGTTGCGTATACGCCTGCGCCCAGCGCCGGCCCACTGCGGCAAACGACAGGCGCGCCTCGAAATGGGCACGCACCTGTGCACGCGAGGGACGTTGCCGGCTGACGCGCAACAACAGTTCCGACAGTGCCGATGCATCGCCAATCGGCCATAACTCGCCCACTGCGCCGTCATCGCTGAGCGCACGAAACGACGGAATGGCCGTCAGCAGCGGCAGGCACCCGCAGGCATAGGCTTCCAGTGCGGCATAACCGCAACTTTCTGCATGGCTGGCAGAAACGAAGACGTCCGCCGCACGCAGCAGCTCCTGCACGTGTGCGTGCCCGACCTTGCCGAGCAAGTGCACGCATCTGGCCAGCTGCGGGTCGGCGCGCAGGCGCTGCTGCACCTGCGCCAGCAGTGGCGCCTGGTCGAACACGCACCATAACCGCAGACCGGGCAACAGACGCGCAGCGGTGGCCACCGCATCGAGTACACAGAGCGGGTCCTTGGCTGGACTGAAATGGCCGATCCACACCACACAGGGGTCGCCGTGCACGCGGGTCTGCTCGCGCGCCTGCAATCGGTCGCCAAGGGTAAAGCGGCTGCTGGATTCGGGGATGGCAAACAGCTGCGTGCTGCGGCGAAACAGGCGCGCGCACACGAACGGCTGCGCCAGTTCCAGCGAGGTGAACGCGATGCCGGCTGCCGCAGCGTAGCGTGCGCGCCACAGGCTTCTGGCCCACCAGCGTGGCGGCCGGTTGGCATGATCCTGCAGCAGGATCGGCAGCTGCGGCAGCAGGCGCGCCAGACGCCGCGCATCGCCAGCGAATTCCAGACCATGCACATGCAGCACATCGGCATCGATCTCGTGCAGCAAGACGGCAAGCGTCCGGGCGCGGACTGCGCTGCCACGCTGGTGCAGATCGGCGAAGCGATAGTCCACACCCTGGCGGCGCAGTCGGGTATTCAAGGCGGAGGCCTGGATCACCGATACCTGCACGCCAGCACTGGCGACAGCTTCGGCGATATCTGCCAACGTTGGCCAATGCGCGAATACCTGCTCCACGTTCAGGCCATCGGGCGTGGGAACCAGATTCAGGTGTGCGACGTGCAGGTTCATAGGGCCGGCAGCCCCTGGATGGCGATCGACGCAACGTCGTTGCCGTGTGCCGCTGCGACCGCAGCGTGCCACTGATCGGCAGCGCCCAACGCACAGACAGCCACTGCGGTGTGCAAGATCTTGCTCACGCGATCCGTCGCAGCCGTAGCACCAGCGCGACCGGCACCTGCAACGCCATCTGGTCGAAACGCGCCCCGGCCGGGATATCCGCAGGGTCCAGCATCGGCTCGGACACGGCTTGGATCGCGAACCCGAGTGCGGTGCATGCCGAATGCCAGTGGCTATAGAGATGCTGGGTGTGGCGGACCGCGTAGTGCTGCCCATCGGCCTTGAAGTCGCGCCGCCAGCCCAATGCGTGGCCGATCGGGTGGACGTCGCTGCACAGCACGATGCCGCCGACGCGGGTGACGCGATGCAGTTCTTCCAGCGCCGGCCACAGCTGTTGCAGGTGCCCCAGCACCAGACCGCACACGCTCAGGTCGGCCACCGTATCGGCCAACGGCAACTGATCCAGGCTGCCTTGTTGCAAAACGATGCGTGCGGCCGGCCAGTCCTGTGCGAGCTCGGCACCGGCACGGTGCAGCATCTGCGGCGACAGGTCGACACCGGTCACTTGCCGGGCGCCACGGCGCAGTGCGTGCAGCATGTAGCGGCCGCTGCCGCAGCCGGCGTCCAGCACGTGTTGGCCCTGCAGGCTGGACGGCATCAATGCGAGCATGGCGCGCTCTTCGGCCAGCATCACCGGGTTGTGCGCATGCGGTGGATACGCCTGCGCCCACAGTGCGTACGCAGCAGCGGGCTCGAGCACCGGCACTGCGCTCACGAAAGCGCTCGGTTGGCAGCCAGCGCATGGGTCACCTGCGCGGTGGCCTGCGCCGGCTGCTCCCGCGCCAAACGCTTAGAGCGTGTTATGCACGTTGAGATGAGATGCGTTGGGCGCCGGCGGTACGGAGCGGGTGCTGCGTGGCGCCGGCGTGGCTGGCGCCAAGGCAAGCCGCGCGGCGCCCGATCCGTGCCGCTGACGGCCAACCCTCCGGGAAGTGCCCTGTGGCGCGCCGAGACCGTGTTGCGCGCCTTGCCGGGGCGGCCAGCCTGGGCCGCAGCGCACGCCTTGTCTCGACGCGCCACAGGACGCTTCGCACTCACCTCAACGTACATAACACGCTCTAAGACCGTGTTCGAGCGCCAGCACCGCCGGATCGGCCAGCGTGGCATCGAGCAATTTGGGCCGTCCGTCCAGCAACACCGGCACGGTCCGGATGCCGGCCGCGTCGAACCACGACGCAAAATCCAGATCGGCGATGCGCGGCCTGCCATCGCGAATCACCGCACGCAAGTCGCTGCGCTTGCAACCGACGATGCTGCTGGCAGGCTCGCCACCGCGGTCGCGCACGATCAACACATCTGCAGTGGCTCCAGGCGCAATACGCCCACGCGTTGCCATACGCAGGATACGCGCGCAGTCACCGGTGACCATGCCAAGCAGTTGGTCCGGTGCCAGCCCGCTCTGGCTGGCGATCTGCAGTTCTTCCAGCAGGTCGCGCGCACCGCTGATGCGCGAATCGTTGCCCAGCGCCAGTCGGCCGGCCATGCACAAACGCCATGGATCGAGCGTGCGACCGAGCAGCGCCTGATTGCTGGAAGGACACCACACCACGGCTGCGCCACGCGCGATCACCCGCTCGATATCGTGCTCACCCATGCCTACGCCGTGGATCAACACCGTGTTGGCGGCCAGGCAGCCGAGCCGGTCGAGTTCGTCGAGCTCGGCACGCGCCACCGCATCGGTGCCTTCGGCCAGATGGATCATCCAGGGATGCGCTGCCGGGGTTGCGGCAAAGCTGCCTTGTACGGGCGGGCCATAGCCTGCCCACCCCAATGCGTAGCTCCAGCCGAAGTCGCGCAGCAGGCTCACCGGGAAATTCGCCTCGTCCAGCGTGGCATGCCATGGGTCGTGCTGGGCCACGCAGGTGACGCCGGCCAACAGGTTCTTCAAACCGCCATGGCGCAGCCGTACCGCCTTGGGCACGCGTAGTGCGGCGGCCACGTCCGGGTGCTGAAAATGCGGCTGAAATGACTCGATCCACGCATAGCTGTTGGCGAACGGCGTGGCCTGCGGCAGCGGTGGCACGCAGTTGACCTGCAGATGTTCGTGCGCATTGATCAGGCCCGGCGCCAGTACATGCCCTTGCAGATCCAGGCGCACGGTGCCGGTGCCGAGCGTGCCGCCGAAGCGCCCCGCGCGGATCGTCACTGCGGCACGCGACGGACCCGCCGGGGTGATCGCGCGTGCGCCTTGCAGGCAGACATCGGCCATGGCCATCGACCGCTCCACTCAGCGCTTGCGCATCACGATCAAAAAGTGATCGCCCATGTCGCGCAGCAGCGGCAGTCCGCCCCACCGGTCGTCGCAGCGCCCCAGGCGCTCGGACAGGCGTGGATTGCGTTCGCAAAACTCCACCAGATACGGCGGCGGCAGGAACAGGCTCAAGGCGCGGTAGCTGTCCAGCACGAAATGCGCTTCGAATGCGCGGTAGAACCCGCGCGGCAGGTGGTACCAGGTCCAGATGGTGTGGCCGTTCATGCCCACCGCAATTGCCCCTTTGGCGGCACGCACCGCCGCGCGCCTGAAGCGCCCGCGCAAGGCGTAATGGCCGATTTCCCACGGACAGATCCGCCCGATCACCGAAAACACCAGGCAGCCGTCCGGGCGCAGCAAGCGCGCGCATTGCGCGGCGACGGCCGGCAGATCCGGCGCGCAATTGAGCGGGCCGAAGTTGGAGTACATGCCATCGAAGCTGCCTTCCAGCCGATCGAGTTGCTGGATGCCGACATGCGCGGTGGTGAGGCGTTCTTGCAGACCGTGCGTGGCCGCGCGGTGGCGAGTACGCTCGACCATTGCCGGCGACCAGTCGGTCGCCAGCACGGAATATCCGCGGCGCGCGAATTCGCCAGCATCCAGGCCGGTACCGCAGCCCAGATCGACCAGCCGCGACCCTATCGGCAACTCGCTCGCCACCGTGTCCCACAGCGTGGTGCGCATGCGCTGGATCAGCGCGTTGTTGCCGCGGGGACCATCGTAGTCGGGAGCAACGCTGTCGAACGCACGTTGCGTTTCCAGCAGCTGCTCCGGCGCGACCGTGCCGCCCCGCGCCGCATGCTCACTGATTGACGACATGCACAGCCTTCCAGACCCGTCCTGTTGTTTTCACCACGCTCTCCGGTCGCAACGCCACCAGTGCGGCATCGCTTGATAGACCCGTGAGTGCGCGGTGTTGCCGGTTTGGTTGCAGCGTGGCGACTGCTGGCCGAGCTGGCTCAGGCGATCACACCCAACAGGCATGCATTCGCTCAACGCGCCGCATGCGATGTACGGCCCGGCGTTCGCTCTCGTATCGCCTGGGGCCTGCTGCTTGCGCAAACTCAATCCCCCCTGCATGCGCCGTTGCCCACGGCAACCGTCATGCACCAGCGTGTGCAGGAGTCCGCGCGCGACGACGCACCGCATTGCGCAGCACCGCGACCAGTACGCCCAGTCCCGCCCCGGCCAGCAGGCCGGCCGCCCAGGCGGTGACCGCATTTGGAAACGCCTGGCGGTCAGGCACGTACAGCGGCCACGCCAGCGAGGTCTGGTAGGTGTAGCGCGCGGTGAGGCGGGCAACGAGGTCGTCGCGCTCGCTCTTCAAGGCGCGAATGGTGGTGTTGCTGTCGGTGAGCAACACGCCCGCCAGTACCTGCGTTGGCGTGGCGGAAGACGCCCCGTGCCCGGCCTGCAACTGCCGCTGTAGCTGCTCGCGGTTGGTGGTGGCCGCGCGCAGATCCTCGCTCAAGCCTTGCAGGCGGGCGCGCGTAAGATCGAGCGCAGCTGCATGGGTGTCGCCGTGCAGCGTCTGTAGTTGGCTCACGGTGGCCATGGCCAGCGTGCGCGCTTGCTGCGCCGATTCCGCGCGGATAGTCACACCGATCAGATTGGCGTACGGGTCGGGGTCCGGCTTCAGGCTACCGCGATACAGCTGCGCGGCGCGGCTATTGAGCGGCACCTGCGCCCGACGCAACACCGCATCCTGAAACAACCGCGTTTTCATGCGATCGATCACCCGCTGGAACGGTTCGACCTTGGGGTCGCGGCCAGCAGGGGTCGGGCCGATTTCGCCAACCTGGATCCACGCGGTGGCCTCCCATTGCGGTTTTGCCAGGCGTGTAAAAGCGAAGGTCAGGCCAAGCACCACCACCAGCGCTGCCACTGCCCAGCGCCATTCCCGGCGCAGGATGCGCCACAGGTCGATCAGATAGATTTCGTCGTGTTGATTCATGGGCGCGGCTCTACAACGGGGCGATAAGGGGCGTGCTGCACGCTCACGCGGCAGACGGATGTGGGGACAGCCGGTTGGGCAGCAGCACAGTGCAGGCATGCAGCACCAGGCACAGCGCGACGAAGCCGAAGTTGGTCCAGGTGAACGCCTGTGGCGCGAAGGGCGACATCAGGCAGGCATAGGCGATGCGCAGGAAGATCAGCACATGAAAGATCGACAGCGAACCATCGAGCCGCCGCACGCTCCACACCAGCCCGGCGTACAAGGCCAACATCGCAAGCAGGGCACCGGGAGCGCCCCACGCCATCAAGAACGGGAAGAACTCGGTGCCTACATTGATGTTGGGCGCATCCAGCGGAATGCTGGTCCCCGCGGTGGCAATCGAACCAGTGAACGGCACCAGTTGATTGACCAGGAAGCTGGCGTTGACGTAGCCCTTGGCCAGCATCGCCCCGAAGTTATACGGCCCGGCACTGATGTAGAGCAGCAACCATTGCACGCCCTGCGGCATGGCACGGTAGAACGCGCTGAACGGCAACGCCACGGTGGCCAGGGAACCGGAGCGCAACGCGCCAAGGATCGAAAACACGCCACCGCCGGCCAGCACGAGCAGGCCAACGGTCTTCCACGGCAACCGACGTGCCGGGTCGCGCCGCAACAGCATCACCAGAACGAACGAGAACAGGCCAGCGAAGATGCGGTTGCGATCGATCACCACGATGGGGAACACCAATCCCAACGTCACCATCGCCGCACGCAACCCACGATGGCGCACGCACAGCAGGGCGATCGGCGGCAGGATCCAGCACATATTGGAGATGTGCCGCACATGCGCACGCAGCGGGCTCAAGGTAGCGTACGACGCGGGATCGCTGAACAACGGAATCGGAAACAGCACCACATCGGCGATGCAGAACATCGTCACCGCCGCGGCCAATCCCATCGCCAGAAATGCATCGCGGGTACCGGGGTAACGGTAGTGGCGAAAGCGTTCGACCGACGGCACCTGTGTGCGTAGCACCGCATCGAGCGCGAAGGTGGCCGCTGCCGCAAGCGCCAGCAGCACGATGCCTTCCAGGTAGCCGTCGGGTAACGCATAGGTCAGCCACGTCAACGCGCAGCTGAGCAACATGGGCAATGCCAGATAGGTCGCCGGACGGCGCAACAGCGTGCTCATGCAAGCTCCGCCGCGCGCGCGACGCGTTTCGGACGCCATCTGGCAGACAGCGACAACCCTGCGTAGACCGCGAGATGCACGGCAATCCGGTGCGGCCGGCGCCGCAGAAATTCCACCTTGGCAGCGATGTAACGCGCCTGCGCATGCAGCAGCATGCGATCGGGCTCATCGAACAACGGTGCGCAGCGCAATGCCACTTGCCGCGACTCGCACAGGTTGGCGATGCGCGCCGGCACGTCTGCGGTCTTGCTGAGGTTGTTGCCATGCAAGCGGTAGGCGCATACCGGCAGATCGATGAAACCCAGCGCATTGCCCGCAACCAGGCGCAGGAAGAAATCCCAGTCTTCGATTCGTAGCGACTCGTCCCACCGGCTGCGCGCGTCCAAGGCGCTGCGCCGTAGCAGTGCCACGGCGCCACTGACTGCCCACTGCCGTATCACCGCATGCCGGATGCCGGCTTCGGAGCGATACAGATCCTTGTCGACCCGGTGCAGATCGCGCATGGCGCTGCCATGCAGCAATCGGCCATGCGCATCGACCACGCAGGCATCGCCGATCACCGCAAGTTTTTGCGGATGTCCGCGCAGATAGCACACCTGCGCATCCAGCCCGCCGGGCAACAGATAGTCGTCGCTTGCGCCAAGCCGCAGATACTCTCCCCGCGAACGCAATGCCAGCTCGTTGAGCGTGGCGGCCACTCCCCGATTCTCGCGTTGCACGAAGTGCACCGGTAGCCGATGCCCATGATCGCTAATCCACTGGCTGATCTTTTCGCCGGTGGCATCACGGGAGCCATCGTCGATGATCATGATCTCCTTGCATGGATATGGGTCTTCCAGGACGCTATCCAGGCAACGCTGCACGAAACGCGCATGGTTGAACGCCGGAATCAGCACCGACACCAGCGGCCAGCGTGTACGTGCCGATACACACGCCTGATCGTTCATGCCGCCCGTTCCAGATAGCGCCGTACCACCACGATGTTGAACAACAGATACAGCACGTAGTTGGCGGCAAAGGCATACATCGCACCGATCAGCCCGAACCGCGCGGTGAACACGTACACCAGCGCCAGATAGCTCGCTGCGAACACGCATTCGGAGATCACGAACAACCGCGTCATTGCCTTGGCAAGCATCACGTACGACAGCACGAACGCCGCGATCTTGACCACGTCTCCCAGCAGCTGCGGGCCGTACAAGGGCGCCACAGCGGCAAATTGGGGATCGAACAGGAGCCAGGTCACCCAATCGCGGCATACATAGACGCCCAGCGCCGCCACGATCACCGCCGGCATGACGTGGCGATACGCGCTGCGTAGCTCGCCGCCCAGCCCCGCAGCGCCTTGCAGCGAGGCCAACTTGGGCAGGTAGTACACATTGATGGCGGTGGTGAAGAACAGCAGATAGGCATCGGAAACCCGGCTGACCGCCTGCCAGTAACCCACTTGCTCCCAGCCGAACCGCAGCGCCAGATGATTGCGCACCACGAGGGTCACCAGCTGCGGCATCAGTGTCGAGGTAAGCGTCATCAGCGAAAATGCCGCCAGCCGACGGGTCATCTGCGCGTCAAAGCGCATCCGCCACATTGCAGGCTGAAAATAGGGGCTACGCCGCAGCGCCGGGACCGCAGCCAGCAGCCACAGCACCTGCCCCAGGACCAGCGCCAGCAGCGCTCCATGTAATTGCGCCCGGCTGGAGAGCCACGCCACCAAGGCAACGCTCAGCACGGCGCCTGTCACTTGCACGAAGACGAGCCGTCGCACATCCATGAAGCCGTTGATCAGCGCCAATATGAAATTGAGCAGTGCGATTCCCAGCTGCGCGATCGCCAACACGCAGATCAGCTGACGGTAGCTCGCATCGCCCAACAGGCGCTCGGCAATCGCTCCACTGAACGCCATCGCCAGCAGTGCGATCACGCAGGCCGCGCAGAATGCGTACCACAGCGCCGCACTCAGCAGGCGCGCCAATGCGGGGGCGTCGTCGCGGTACTGCGCCACATACTTGACGATGCCGGTACTGATGCCGCCACCGGCCAATACCGCCAGCACCGACATCAGGTTGAGGAACTGGCCAAGCCGGCCCACACCCTGCGGCCCAGCATAGACGGCGACCAGCTTGATCACCACCAATGCCGCCAGCAGCTTGGCCAGCGTCGCAACGCCGGTGTAGGCGCTGCTGCGCATGAGATTCATATGTTGCTGCCGAACGATTGACAGGCCGCGATCACATGCGCAACTGCTGCATCGTCCAGCGCCGGCCCCATCGGCAGGCTCAGTACTTCCCGATGCAGCTGTTCGCTCAGCGGCAGGCAGGCCTCGCCCAAAGTGGCGTATGCCGGCTGCCGGTGCGGCGGCACCGGGTAATGAATCTGCGTGTGGATGCCCTGCCGCAACAGATGTGCCTGCAAGGCATCGCGCTGCAGGCTGCGTACCACGAACAGATGCCAGACGTGCTGTTGCTCGGCCACCGGCGCGGGCAGCACGATCAGCGGGTTGCAGATACCGTGCAGATATCGCCGTGCCACTGCACGCCGCAGCGCGATCTCGTCCTCCAGATAGCCCAGCTTGACGCGCAGGAAAGCAGCCTGCATTTCATCCAGACGCGAGTTCACCCCCTGGCAGAGATGGTGATACTTCACTTCCGAGCCGTAGTTACGCAGCGCGCGAATGCGCTCGGCCAGACGTGCATCCGACGTCGTGACTGCGCCGCCATCGCCCAATGCGCCCAGATTCTTGGTCGGGAAGAAACTGAAGGCCGCCGCATCGCCGAAGGCACCGGCGCGCTGTCCCTGTGCGCTTGCCCCGTGCGCTTGCGCGGCATCCTCGATCAGCAGCAGGCCGTAGCGATGGGCCAGGGTCTGCAGGGCCTGCATCTCGGCCAATTGCCCATACAGGTGCACTGCCATGATGGCGCGTGTGCGTGGCCCGATCGCCTTTTCCACCCTTGCCGGGTCGATGTTGAAAGTGACCGGGTCCGGCTCGACCGGCACCAGCACCAGATGGTTCTGGCTGATCGCCAGAAATGTCGCGATGAAGGTGTTGGCCGGCACGATGATTTCGTCGCCTTCGCGCAACACCCCCAGCTCACGGTAGCCGCGCAGGATCAACCCCAACGCATCCAGCCCATTGCCCACGCCGACTGCATGCGTGGTGCCGCAATAACTGGCGAATTCTTCTTCGAATGCGGCCAGCTCTTGACCGAGCACATACCAGCCGGCATCGATCACACGTGCCGCTGCGGTTTTGAGCTCATCCGCATAGCGTGCATTGACTGCACGCAAATCCAGGAAAGGCACATCCATTACATCAACCATCGATAGACATCCTGTACCACGGCGCGCGCGCCGAAGCGTTCCTTTTGTTCCACCAGGCCTTCGTTGAGTACCTGCCCGGCCTGTTCGGTGGAGATGCCGAAGCTGAAATACTCGCGCTGCGCATAGACATCGGTGATGAGGTCGGCCAGCAGCAGGCTCAACGCGTCCAACTGGCGGCCCTGCTCGGAGACCGCCAGGTATTGGGTATGCACGCAGCGGCCAAAGTCGAAGACCAACGCGGCGGCGACCAATTGCCCATCAGCGCGCGCCTCATGCAATACGATCTGCTGCGCAAACCGGCGTTGCAGCAGTTCAAGCTCATCCAGCCGATGCGTCGGTGCCACGCCATGCCGCTGCAGGACCTGGGTCAGCAGCGCATGAAATCCATCGAGCTGGGTCCCGCGCCGGATCTGTACCCCGGCCTTGCGCGCCTTGGCAATGGACCGCCGCCGCTCGGTGCTGAATGCAGGCGGTTCGCGTAGCGCAATCACCGACGACAAATCGCGCCGGCAGAGCTGCGCGCCAAGCCGATGCAGTGCGTACAGCTCTTCTTCGGCCGGGTACGCATGAAAGATATGCGGCACCGGCTTGTAGATGATCTCGCGCACGCCAAGCGCGCGGTAGTGCGCGGCAATCTGCTCGAACACCTGCAAGGCGGCGCCGGCACGCAGTGCCATCGACGACAGCAGCCCGGCATAGGTGAGCCCGGCGTGGCTGCTGACGCAATTGCCCTGCACATTCGCCGGGAACACCGCCACCACCGCGTCCCCACGTTGGACAAGCAGGGACGCATCCACGAAGCGCTCGGCGTGATAGTCCATATAGTCACGCCGATGCAGCAGATTGCCATTGCGCGACGCCACCACCAGGGCATCCCACGCAGGCGCATCGGCCGGCACGTAGGACCTAACCGAAAACATGGCAGCCCTGTAACGCAACCGGCAACGCCGCCTCTGCCAGGCCGAAGCCCGCCTGC
Organism: Xanthomonas cissicola; assembly: GCF_008801575.1. Classification (GTDB taxonomy): domain Bacteria; phylum Pseudomonadota; class Gammaproteobacteria; order Xanthomonadales; family Xanthomonadaceae; genus Xanthomonas; species Xanthomonas cissicola. Next base: position 80,011 of record NZ_VZPL01000014.1, read on the forward strand.
CCCATCGCGTTGCCGTTGTAGAACATCAACACACGCTCGCCGTGCTGGATCAAGGCGGGGTAGCACAGCGCTTGCGCATCCCAGCCGTCATCGGATAACGCAAGCCCCAACTGACGGTCGTCGCGTTCCCAGTGCACCCCATCGCCACTGAAGGCGATGCCGGGAAAGTAGCCGCCCTGGAGGTCGCCACGGGTGAAATACATCACATAGCGCTCGCCGAGCCGGTACACGCGCGGACGCCCGATGCGGTATTCGTCGCCATGTGGACGCAGGCACACAGCATCGTCGGTGGGGATGCAATGCAGGTCGTCGGTCTGCGTGTAGCGGATGTGGTAACGCGGATACGGCTGGCCGCCGATCGTTTCCCAGTCGTCGCCCACTGCGTACCAGAGCCGCCAGCGGCCCTGTTCGTAGCGTGCCGAATGCACCGCGGCAATCGTGCTGCGCCCGGGGGCGCGATCCAGCAGCGGCGTTTCCTGCCGCCGCTGGAAGCGCTCGCCACCATCGTGGGAGACCGCCAGGCCGGTGAAGGCGAGGAACTTGGCCTTGGCCACGCGCTGGAAGCCGACATAGAACAGGTACAGCCCGTCCGGCCCGGCCACCACATCGCCCAGGATCATGCCGTTGTCGTCGAAACAACCGTCACGGCCAATGTCGAGCACCGGTTGCTTGCTGACGCCGACGATCTGCGTTGGCGCATCGGCGCGCACATCCACGTAGCCGATCCGGCTCACGCCCTGCGCATCGCGAAAGCCGGCGTACACCCGCAGCACCTGAGCAGACAGGCGATGCGGTGTTGGCGTCAGCGCGGCATGGTGCATCCAGCCGCCCACCCCGTGGCGCGCGACGTCGAACACCAGTCCGCGTTTGTTCCAGGCGAACACCGCTCAAAGCTCCACATCGAAGCTGGATCTGCCCGCCACCGCGCGTGCCGGCGAGCCCACGTACACACGTTCGGCTTCGGTATGTCGCGTCACCAGCGCGCCGGCACCGATGACGTTGTCCGAGGCAATCCGCACCTTGTCGCTGAGCGTGGCGTTGACCCCGATGAAGCTGCCCTGCCCGATCTCGCAATAGCCGGAAATCACCGCATGCGAGGCGATGAACACATGATCCTGCACCACCGTGCGGTGGCCGAGATGGTTGCCGCTCCACAATACGCAGTTGTCGCCGATGCGGGTGAACGGCTGGACGACGTTGCCCTCGAAGATGAAGCAGTTGGCGCCGATCTGCGCGTTATGCCAGACGAACGCGCGTGAGCTCACATACGTCGCACAGCGATAGCCGCGCCGCACCACATCCTGGAAGAAACGGGTGCGCAGGCGATTGAGTTGCGTTGCCGGAATCGCCACGAACACCGCGTAGTGTTGCGGCGGATAGCATTGCTCGAGTTCTTCGTACGCCACCACCGGCAACCCGGCCACTGTGGGCTGCAGCAGAAAAGCGCGCTCCACACTGAAGGCCGCCACCGTGAAGTGGCTGTCGTGCTGAAAGTACTCGCAGGCGATCTGCGCGAACTCGCCCGCGCCGACGATCACCAGTTGCCTCGGTACGCTCATGCTTCCAGCCTGCGGGCTTGCAGCGCAGTGCCATTGCGCACTTCGCTCACGAACTGGTCGTAGTCCAGGATGTAATCGCCAGGGTCGTAAAGCTGGTCGGCCAGCACCATCAGCACGCAGTCGGCACTGAAGCGGTACAGGTCGCGCCACACCATGCGGCCGAGCAGCAGGCCTTGCGATGGGTCGTCCAGCACCACTTCGCTGGAGCCATTGCCATTGCCTTCGTCGAGCAGAATCGTCACCGAGCCGTGCAAGGCCACCGCAAATTGATTGAGCTGGCGGTGCGCGTGCTGGCCACGATGCACGTCGTGGCGCGTGCCGAACAAGTAATACACGCGGCGGATCTCGAACGGAACATTGCGCTGCTGCTCCAATGAGATGAGCAGGCCGCGATCGTCACCGTGGGTATGCAACTGGATGCGTTCGATAGCCATGATCGGAAAGGCGTAACCGCCGACTGCACGTAGTGCGACATGCCTGAGTGCGCCGGGTTGCGCGAAAGGTTGCGCGCGCCCGCGACCCTGCGAAGCGCCGTGCGCGCAAGCGCAACCGATCGTGTCGTAGCGCTTCGATGTGCAGCACGTGCGAACCAGGTGCCGCAACAACGCAACCTTTTTCCGACATCGCCGCACCCATCGGTGCACGTTCACCTGGCCGCCGTTCGGCCGGCGTGGGGAGCCAGGCCTGGCCGCGCAGCGCGCAGCCGGAACCAACGACCACCACCGGAAGACAGATCAGATGCGTTCCTCCCCCCCGGCGCCCGCCAGCGCTCCCGTCAGCGGCACAGACACGGTGCCCCCGGCAGAGCAGGCGCCCGCAGCTGCGCAGGTACCGCCCTTGCCCAAAGCGATGCGCGTGCTGCACTGGCTTACCGTGCTGTGCCTGACCATGGCCGCCACGCTGATCCTGCTGCGCGCCGAACTGGATGGCCGCGCACTGCGTCAGTGGCTGCTGGAAGGCCACCGCCACTTTGGCTTGCTGGTGCTGGTGCTGTTTGCGTTACGCATCGGGTTACGCCTGCGTTTGCGCAGATTGCCGCCCGGTCCGCCCGCATCGCTGCCGATGCGCCTGGCCGCTGGCGCCACGCATGTGGCGATGTACGGCCTGATGCTCGCGCTGCCGTTGCTGGGCTGGTCGCTGAGCAGCGCCTACGGCAAGCAGGTGTATTTCTTCGGCATCCCCTTGCCCGCGCTGGTCGCGCCGGACGGCGACCTCGGCGACACCCTCGGCACCTGGCACTTGAATGCGGCCTGGGCGCTGCTGGCGCTGGTGCTACTGCATATCGGCGCCGCGCTTTGGCATCACCTGGTTCTGCGCGACGGTCTGCTGCGTCGCGTCTTACCGGGCAAGCAGGCGTGAACCGTCATTTCCAGCCACCTGTGATCCGTTTCTTCGCCGATTCCCGCACCACTGCATCCCGCACCGTCGAACAAGGACTTTCCATGCCCGCTTTCCAGCCCGCCCCGCGTTGCACGGCCACGCGTACTGCCTGCCTGACGTCCTTGTTGTGCGTGTCCGGCCCCTTGTTGCTACTGGCCAGCACGCAGGCGCAGGCGATTCCCTCGTTCGCGCGCCAGACCGGCTCGTCCTGCGCCGATTGCCATGTCGGTTCGTATGGCCCCTCGCTCACGCCCTACGGCATGCGCTTCAAGCTCGGCGGTTTTACCGATACCGATGGCGAAGGCACCAAGATCCCGGTGTCCGGCCAGCTCACCTGGTCGCGCAACAACCCCAGCCGCGGCGACAGCACCTCGCGCCTGCGCGAAGCCGATCTGTATCTGGGCGGCCGCCTCACCGACAACATCGGTGGCTATTCGAAAATCCGCTCCAACAACAGCGGCAATGCGACCTTCGATACGCGCCTGGACGACGTCGATCTGCGCTTTGTCGGCAAGCCGTTCCAGATAGCGGGCAAGGACACCATGATCGGTGTCAGCGTCAACAACAACCCGGGCATTTCCGACCCGGTACATGTGTTGCCAAACGCCTCCACGCTCACCCCTGCCTCCAATGGCGGTGCCTCCACCATGCTCAGCTCCTCGGCGCTGTCCAACCGCGTCATCGGCGCCAGCGTCTACGGCCTGTACGACCGCAATTGGTACGGCGAAGTGGGCAGCTACAGCGCGCTGTCGCCGTCCGCGCAGGATCGCCTCGGCTGGCCGGTGAACGGCGACCCGGGCAAGCTCAGCGACACCAGCTATGCGCGTCTTGCCTACATGAAGGACATGAAGCGCCAGTTCTTCTCGGTCGGCCTGACCGCGCTCACTACGCGCCGCCAGCCGCTGCGCACCGGTCCCAGCGACGACCTCACCGATTTGGGCTACGACCTGACCTACCAATTCCTCGGCACCCGCGAGCACGTGCTGTCGCTGGCCTACGTCAACATTTACGAGCGTCGCAAATACGGCAGCCCGCTGATGTCGACCGATCCCACCCTGCCGGCGCTGGACCGGGGCAGCGTGCGCGATCAGACCCTCAGCATGAACTACGCCTTCAAGCAGACCTACGGCGTGCTGGCCGCGCACATGATCAACAGCGGCTCGTTCGATGCGGCGCGCTATTCGCCGGTGGGTATCCCGGACACCACCAGCAATCTGATCCTGCTGTACTGGACCCCGTTCGGCAAGGACGGCACCTATACCTCGATGGCCAATCTGCGCGTGTCCGCCGGCTGGTTCCGTTTCGACAAGTTCAACGGCAGTACCTCCAACGTCTTCCGTGGCCCGCCGATCACCAATCCGCGCGATCTCGACAGCTTCACCCTGTCGGTCAACCTGGCCTTCTGACCCCTCCCGCACCTGTACGGATCCACATGAACTCACCACGCAAACTCTCCGTGTTGTGCGCCCCATTGGCCGGGCTGATGCTGGCAGGCGCACTGCCCGTGCCCTCGGCATACGCTGCCGACGGCGCCAACGTCTTCCTCACCGAATGCGGTGAATGCCACAGCGTCAAGCCGGGCAAGAACAAGAAGGGCCCATCGCTGTTCGGCGTGGCAGGACGCCCTGCCGGTACCGTCGCCGACTTCGGCGGTTATTCCGACGCGCTCAAGAACAGCAAGTGGACCTGGACCCCGGCCCAGCTCAAGACCTATCTATCGCAATCCTCGTCCAAGGCGCTGCCGGGCACCAAGATGAAATACGACGGCCTGGGCGACCCCAAGGAGCTCGACGCGCTGATCGCCTACCTCAACACCTTGAAATAGGCGCGGCCTACGCGGCATGGCGCGTCGTCGCCCGAGGGGGCGGACGGATGGCGCGCCAATCGCACCGCGCGTGCATGCCCGCGGTCCCGGTCGTCTGTCCTGCGGGCACCACCTGCATCGCGTGCTCTGCCGGTGGCGTGGCTGCGTCGGTTGCCAATGCGCCCAGCCGTGGCACCTGCCGGTGGCGGCCGCCTGCACAGCCAGGTATTGCAGGCGGCCGCCACCGGCCGGCCAGGATGGATTCGCGTTGCCCGACGCGGTGCCTTCGCGTATCCGGACGCAATCGCCGCCGCTGCGGTGGTCTCGTCCGCCGACCTGGGGCACCATCGCGTCCCTGTCTGACACACCGCCCCACGCCATTGCCCACCGTTCCAGCTTCCAAGCCGCTCCCCTCCCGACCGCGACGGCATTGCGCCCACGCGGGCTTCTACGTGGGCGCACTGTCGGACAGTGCCGCACGTCGCCAGCTTTGCGAAGCGCGACCGCCCGTGTCAGCCCAGCAACCATGCCAACCGCGGGTGCGTCGCCAACCATACCGGCGCCGCACGCTGCTGCAGTGGCTGCTGCTCACGCTGGCAGCCGGCGCCTGCGGCAGCGCCCCGGCCAAGGACTTCGGTGGTGCTGTGGCGCTGACCTCCAGCCTGATCGACCGCGGCATCTCGATCGCCCCCAACAAGGTCACCGTGCAGGCCGCCGGCTACTGGCTGCCCGCCCCCGGCTGGTCGGTTTCCACCTCGGTGGCGCTGCAGTCCCCCGCCTGGAGTGATCCGGTCGCGGTCACCGCACAGCTCGGACGTGCCTGGATGCTGGACGACCGCTGGCAGATGCAGGCCAGCCTGCTCTACTACGCCTACCCGACCGATCGCGCCACGCGCACCTTCGACCGCCAGGAAGCCAGCCTGGCCTGGTCCTACCGCGACCTGCTGACGTTTTCGCTGTCCACCTTCAATTTCCCGCGGGCCGACCGGTCGCCGTGGAACGTGGCGTTCGATATCACCGCCAACGTCCCGCTGCGCAACGATGTCAGCCTGTCGCTCGGTGCCGGCTCGTCGCGCTTTCCAGCCATGGCCTACGGTGCAGCGCGCTCCGGCCGCTATCAGTACGGCCAGGTGGGCCTGAAGTGGAACCGCGCCGGATGGACACTGAAAGCCGAGCGCATCCTCACCAGCGGCAATACCCCGCGCATGCAGGGCGGCCCCGGCGACATGCCGTGGCTGGGCACGGTCGCCAGAACCTTCTGATCCACACGCAACCTTTTGCCTGCCAGCGCGCACTGACGTGGGTGACCCGCCATGCCTGCACCGATGAATGACACCGACACCCTGGGCGATGCCACCGATCGCATGCTGTTGCGCCGCATGGCCGGGGGCGATCGCGACGCGCTGGCCAGCATGTACCACAGCTATCACGGCCGGCTGTGCCGCTTCCTGTCGCGGCTGACCCGCCGCCCGGACATTATCGAAGAGGCCATCAACGATTGCTTCTGGATCGCCTGGCAAAAGGCCGGCGACTTCCGCGGCGACTCGCAGGTCTCCACCTGGATCATGGGCATCGCCTACCGCTGCGGACTCAAATGCCTGCGCCAGCATGACGGCGAAGCCATCGACGACACCGCCCTGGTGGAAGACCACGCCCCCAGCGCCGACGACAACGACGACCGCGAACTGCGCGACTGGCTGGACAAGGGCATGGAACGGTTGTCGCCGGACCAGCGCCTGGTGGTCGAACTGGTCTACGGCGTCGGCCACAAGCTCGAAGAAGTGGCCGACATCATGCAGTGCCCGGTCGGCACCATCAAAGCCCGGCTGTTCCACGCCCGGGTCAAATTACGCAATGTGCTGCCCGGCCTGGCCGGCGGCGCCGCTTACACGGAGACCATGCAATGAAGACGTTTTTCATCGCGCCTGGCAAGGAATGCTCGCACGCCTGGGAATTGATGCCGGCGGTGCTGCTGGACAGTGCCACCGAGGAAGAAAACACCTGGCTGATCGCGCACGTGGCCAAGTGCGCCTCGTGTAGCGCCGAATTCGCCCAGCAGAACCGCCTGCGCCAGGCCTTGGCGCTGCCGTCGACAGTGAAGCTGGACCCGAGCGCCGGTCTGCAACGCCTGCTCGGCCGCCTGGATGCACCGGAGCAGCACAGCGCGCCTGCGCGCGCGCCTGCCGCACGCCGCTCCGGCAGTTGGACGGTACGCGCCCTGGCCGCCGCCGCGCTGGTCCAGGCCATCGGGCTGGGCGTGATGGGCGTCAAGCTGGCCTCGCCCGCGCCATCGCACGACTACCGCACGCTCAGCAGCGTGGCGGCCCTGCCGGTGCCGCAGGGCGCCATCCGCGTGGTGCCGGACGCAAGGATGACCGTGGCCGACTGGGACCGGCTGCTGCATGCGCAGCAGTTGCAGGTGGTCGGCGGTCCCAACGAAATGGGCGCCTACACCGTGGTGCCCGCCGCGCCGCAGCCCCCGGCCCAACCGCAGCAGACCGTGCAGCAACTACGCGCCACCCCGGGCATCCGGCTGGCGGAGATCGTCTCGGCCCCATGAATCGCCTGTTCGCCATTGGCCTGATCGCCGCGTTCACCGGCCTGGGCGCGCCCTCCAACGCGCACGCTGCCGCAGCCCTGCAGGAGCCGGCGACGGATGTTGCCGGCACCGCCCCGCCACTGGCCGATGCGCAAACGCCCGACAGCAGCCGCGACATCCTGCTGGCGGTGGCCAACCCGCTCGCCGCGCCACCGGCCCGCGCCGGCTCCAGCCTGATCGGCTACGCATCCAGCTATTACGGCGCCGGCCAGAAGGCTGCCGCGCGCATGGACAGCATCAAGCAGCGCTACAAACTGCGCGAAGTCTCGGCCTGGCCAATCACCTCGCTGGGCCTGTATTGCGCTGTGCTGCAACCGCCGCCGGGCGTGTCGCGCGATGAACTGGTCAGTGCACTGGCCGACGACGAAGGCGTGGAGCTGGTGCAGCCAGTGCAGGATTTTTCGGTGTTCTCCACCGACGCGTCGGAAAAGACGACCTCGCTGTCCAGCTACAACGACCCGTACGTGGACATGCAACGCGGCTTCATCGACACCGATGCCGCCAGCGCACAGACCGTGACCGAGGGCCGCGGCGTGGTGATCGCGGTCGTCGATACCGGCGTGGACACCGACCACCCCGATCTGAAGGCGCGCATCCGCGACGTGCACGATCTGGTCGACGACAAACCGGTGAAGACCAGCACCGATTCGCACGGTACCGAAGTGGCCGGCATCATTGCCGCCGGCAGCAACAATCACCAGGGCATCGTCGGCATGGCACCCAAGGCCATGCTGAGTATCTACAAGGCGTGCTGGTACGCGCCCACGGTCGGCGCCACCGCACGGTGCAATACCTTCACCCTGGCCAAGGCGCTGGCGGCGATCGACAACAGCTCCGCTCGCGTGATCAACCTGAGCCTGGGTGGCCCCGCCGATCCGCTGTTGAGCAAGATGCTGCAGCAGCTGGTGCAACAGGGCCGCATCGTGGTGGCGGCAATGCCACCGAACGGGCGTCTGGATGGCTTTCCCAATGACGTACCCGGCGTGCTGGTCGTGCGCAGCAGCAGCGCAACACCGGCCATGCCCGGCGTGCTCAGCGCACCCGGCAAGGACATCCTGACCACGCAACCGAACGGCCGCTACGATTTCACCTCCGGCTCGTCGATGGCCACCGCACATGTCAGCGGCATGGCCGCGCTGCTGTTGTCGCTGCAGCCATCGATGGATGCCAAGGCGTTGCGCGAGCTCATGCAGCGCACCAGCAAGGTCTCCGACGGGCAGTTGCAGGTCAACGCCGGCGCCGCAGTGCAGGCGCTGGCGCCTCCCGCCAAACACTCCAACTGACGGCACCGGCATGGCCAAGTGGATTCCCTTGTGGCTGCATCAACTCAGCTCGCCGCCGACCTTCTATCGTGTCGCCGGCAGCGTGCGCCCGTGGGCGCTGGGGCTGGCCGCGCTGCTCGGCGCGGTCGCAGCCTACGGCGGCCTGGTCCTGGCACCGCCGGATTACCAGCAGCACGATGCCTACCGCATCATCTTCATCCACGTGCCCAGTGCCTGGATGAGTCTTTTCATCTATGCGGCAATGGGCGTTTCGGCGTTCATTGCGCTGGTGTGGCGAATCAAGCTGGCCGAAGTGGTCGCAATGGCCTCGGCGCCGATCGGTGCAGCCTTCACCTTCATCACCCTGTGCACCGGCGCACTGTGGGGCAAGCCGATGTGGGGCACCTGGTGGACCTGGGATGCGCGGCTCACCTCCGAGTTGCTGCTGCTGTTCTTGTACCTGGGCGTGCTGGGCCTGTATCACGCCGTGGAAGACCGCCGCCAGGCCATGCGCGCCGCCGGCTTGCTCGCACTGGTGGGCCTGGTGAATCTGCCCATCGTGCATTACTCGGTGGTGTGGTGGAACACGCTGCACCAGGGGTCCACCGTGCGCCTGCTCGGCCCCTCCAAGATGAGCGTAGACATGCTGTGGCCGCTGCTGACCATGATGCTGGCCACCAAGTGCTATTACGTTGCGAGCCTGTTCGGCCGCGTACGTGTGGAATTGCTGGCACTGGAAAGCGGCAAGGACTGGGTCCGCCGCATCGTATTGACCGAGCGCACCGCATGAGCACCTTTCTGGCGATGGGCGGCTACGGCCAGTACGTGTGGACCGCCTACGCATTGTTCGTGCTGGCGCTGCTGGCCGATCTTGCAGCGCCCTGGCTGCGCCGCCGCCGGCTGCCGCGCGAACTGCGCGGCCAGTTGCAGCGGCAGGCACCGTGGCGTGTACGCGATCAACCGGCACCGGCACTGGACCGCGAAGCGCCATGAACGCCACGCGCAAACAACGTCTGTGGCTGGTGATCGGCGTACTGGCCGCCGCCGCGCTGGCCGTCACGCTCATTGTGTTCGCCTTGCAGCGGAACATGAGCTACCTGTTCACCCCAAGCCAGGTCCGTGCGGGGGAAGCCGCCGGCTACCAGCAATTCCGGCTCGGTGGCATGGTCAAGGCCGGCTCGATCCAGCGTGCCGGTGATTCGCTGAAGGTCAGCTTCATCGTCATCGATAAAAACGCAGCGACCCAGGTGGAGTACACCGGCATTCTTCCGGACCTGTTTCGCGATAACCAGTCGGTCATCGCCAACGGGCGCATGCAGGGCGGGCGCTTTGTCGCCAACGAAGTGCTGGCCAAGCACGACGAGACCTACATGCCGAAAGAGCTGAAGGATGCGATGGCGCAGGGCCACCTTGGCAAGCCAGTTCCCGCCACCGTCGCACCGCTGACCGCGCCGCGTTGATGCGCTTGCGGTCATTGCCACGCACGTCGATGACGTCCTCTTTCCGTTTCACCTTGCGATCCGCCCATGACGCCTGAACTCGGCCAGATCGCACTGATCCTGGCACTGCTGTTATCGCTCGCCCAGGGCGTACTGCCCTTGATCGGTGCGTGGCGCGGCAACACCGCGTTGATGGGGATCGCGCGGCCTGCAGCAGTGGGCCAGGCGGTGTTCGTGTGGATGGCGTTCGGCCTGCTCGCCTGGTCGTTGTTGTCGCTGGATTTTTCGGTGGCCTACGTCGCCGCCAACGCCAACATCGCCCTGCCCTGGTATTACCGCGTTGCGGCGGTGTGGGGCGCCCATGAAGGCTCGCTGTTGTTGTGGATCGCCATCCTGGCCACCTGGACGGTGCTGCTGGCCGCCTTCAGCCGGCACCTGCCGCAGCGCTTCGCCGCCCGCGTGCTGGCGGTCTTGGGGCTGATCTCGCTGGGCTTTCTGGCGTTCATCCTGCTGACGTCCAATCCGTTCGGGCGGCTGTCGCCGATTCCGCTGGATGGCAACGAACTCAATCCGGTGTTGCAGGACCCGGGCATGACCTTCCACCCGCCAGTGCTGTACACCGGCTATGTCGGGTTTTCGGTGGCATTCGCATTCGCAGTGGCGGCATTGATCGGCGGCGACCTGGAACAGGCCTGGGTACGCTGGGCTCGGCCGTGGACCAATGTGGCCTGGGCCTGCCTCACCGCCGGCATCGTCGCCGGCAGCTGGTGGGCCTATGCGGAACTGGGCTGGGGCGGCTGGTGGTTCTGGGACCCGGTGGAAAACGCCAGTTTCATGCCATGGCTGGTCGGCACCGCGTTGATCCACTCCCAGGCGGTCACCGAAAAACGCGGCAGCCTGCGCGCGTGGACCATCCTGCTGTCGATCCTGGCGTTTTCGCTGTCGTTGCTGGGCACCTTCCTGGTGCGCTCGGGCGTGCTGACCTCGGTGCACGCGTTTGCGGCCGATCCGCGCCGCGGCCTGTACATCCTCATTTTTCTGGTTGCCGTCGTCGGCGGCTCGTTGCTGTTGTATGCACTGCGTGCGCCCAAGATCGCCAGCGGCAAACCGTTTGCCGCTGCCTCGCGCGAAACCGGCATTCTCATCGGCAACCTGCTGCTCACCGTGGCCGCGGCCATGGTCTTGCTGGGCACCTTGTTTCCGCTGATCGCCGACGCGTTTGCGCTGGGCAAGGTGTCGGTGGGGCCGCCCTATTTCGGCCTGCTGTTTCCGTTGTTGATGTTGCCGGTGGTGCTGGTGCTGCCGTTCGGTCCGTACCTGCGCTGGGGCAAGGCCGAAGCCGCACCGTTGAAAGCGCTCGGCACACGTGCCGGCATTGCCGCGATCGCCTGCGCCCTGGTCGGCAGTGTGTTTGCCGATGGCCAGGCCAAGGCGATCGCCGGCATGGGTGTGGCCGCATGGGTGGCCGCGGGCACCGCGCTGTACGTGGTCAAACGCTGGCGCGACATGCCGCGCGGGCGGCGCTTTCCGGCGGAAATGGCCGGCATGCTGATCGCGCATGCGGGCGTGGCGGCGTTCGTTGCCGGCGTGCTGGTCTCCGAAAGCCTGTCGGTGGAACGCGATGTGCGGCTGTCGCCCGGCCAGAGCGCGCAGATCGCCGGCTACAACTTCCGCTTCGATGGCGTGCAGCTGGTGGATGGGCCGAACTGGAAGGCCGAACAAGGCAGCGTGCAGGTCAGCCGCGACGGCCAGGTGGTCGCGCAACTGCATCCGCAAAAACGCCTGTACAGCAGCGAGCGGATCCAGACCGAATCGGCGATCGATCCCGGCATCGCCCGCGACCTGTATGTGGCGCTGGGCGAACCACTGGACGATGAGCACATCGAACACGACTGGACGCTGCGCCTGTACTACAAACCCTTCATTCGCTGGATCTGGGCCGGTGGCCTGCTGATGATGCTGGGCGGCTTCGTCAGCGCCTGCGCACGCCGCTTGCGTGCGCCGGCGACTGCACACACCTCGGTCGCCTCTCCGGCGCAACCAGCGCGCGTCATCGCACAGGAATCGCGCCCGTGAATCGTTTGCTGCCCTTGCTGGGCTTCGTGTTGCTGGCGGCGCTGTTCGGCGTCGGCATCCTGCGGACGATGCAGCACAGTCCGCGTGATGTGCCCTCGCCGTTGATCGGCAAGCCGGCACCAGCGTTTTCGTTGCCGCGGCTGGATCAGCCCGAACAGCGCGTGAGCCGCGATCAATTGCTGGGCAACCCCTACGTGCTGAATGTGTTCGGCAGCTGGTGCGCCGAATGCGTGCATGAGCATCCGGTGTTGATGGCCCAGGCCAGCCGGCTCGGCGTGCCGCTGATCGGCTACAACTACAAAGATGTTCCGGCCGATGCCACCGCCTGGCTCGCGCGACTCGGCAACCCGTATGCAGTGGTGATCGCCGATGAAGCCGGCCAGACCGCCATCGACTTCGGCGTCTACGGCGCACCGGAGACGTTCCTGATCGATGCGCAGGGCGTGATCCGCTACAAACACATCGGCGTGCTGACCCCCGATGCGATCAACGACGAGCTGCTGCCGGCCATCGCATCGCTTCCCAAGGCCGCGCCGTGATGGCGTCGGCGCGCTACACACGCCTGTGGCATTGGCGCTGGCAGTGGCGCACGCAAGGCCGCCGTGTGCGCCTGCTGCTGGTGTTGCTGCTTGGCGTGCTGCTGGCGCCCTCGCTGGCGGCGCAGGCCGTGGACCCGCTGCCGTTCAAGAACCGCAGCGATGAAGCGCGCTACCAGCGCTTGACGGCGCAACTGCGTTGCTTGGTCTGCCAGAACGAAAACCTGGCCGATTCCAACGCCAGCCTGGCGCGCGATTTGCGTCATCAGGTGTTCGCGCAACTGCAGGCCGGCAGGAGCGATGCGCAGATCAAGCAGTACATGGTCGATCGCTATTCGGATTTCGTGCTCTACGACCCGCCAGTCAAACGCGGCACCTGGCTGCTGTGGTTCGGGCCGGCGCTGATGTTGCTTGCTGGTGCGGGCGTGGTCATCCACACCGTGCGCAAACGTGCGCGCGCCGGCACGCCGATGGCGCCGCACGCGGAGGAAGAATGGTGATGGCAGGTTTTTATGTCGCAAGCGCCGTGCTGGTGGCGCTGGCCTTGCTGCTGTTGCTGGCACCATTGCTGCGCCGCCCCACCGGCAGCGGTCATGCGCGTGACCGCTTGGCAATCCTGCTGGCGCTGGGCCTGCCGCTGGCCACGGCCGGGTTGTACCGGCTGGTGGGCGCGCCGGAGGCGATCGTCACGCATGTGGATGCAGCGCAGCCAGCACACGTGGCCCCGCTGCCACCATCCGCAGTTGCAGGGCAGGCGCAAGCGGCAAGCGCCATCGCCGATGCGCAGGAGCTGGCGTTGGATCGCTTCATGCAGCAGGCCAAGACGTTCGAGCAGAACGACCGCCCCGCCGAGGCGCGCGAGGCATATGCACAAGTGCTCAGAATCGCTCCCGATATCAGCGCCGCCATTGTGGGCTGGGTCGCGGCGGATATGGCCACGCACGACGATTTCGCCATCGACGCCGCATCGCGCACACGCCTGCAGCAGGTGATCGCACGCGAGCCGGACAACCAGCGTGGACTCTGGTTGTTGGGCATCAGCGATTTTCAACAGCAGGACTTCGCCGCGGCCACGGCGCACTGGCGGCATCTGCGCGGTTTGCTGGAAACCGGATCGCCGATGCAGAAAGCGGTGGCAGACAAGATCGCGGTGGCCGAATCGATGGCCAGCGCGCGGCAATCCGCGCGTGGGACGCGCTGAGCAGTGGCAACCCCGCGTGATGCGGTCTGATTGGCGATGGCTGCAATGCAGTGCAATTGCACAGCGCGTGCAAACTGCCAAGCAGCCGGTTCACGCGATAGACGCGGCACTTGGCGCAAACAATCCGCGTCATCGCATCGTGCAATCAAGCGCTACGCATCGTGCCGTGCCGTGCAGTTGCAGGGCACGCACGTCATCGCATTGCCGCGTCTTGCACCAGCTTGAGTGCATCTAGGGCCTGTTAACACTAATGGCCCGAGCGATTAAACTATTGGGCATGGAGATCACGCCAGCACAATTTTCTCTGATCGAACACTGCCTGCCGGCGCAGCGCGGCAATGTCAGCATGACCAACCTGCAAGTGGTCAACGCCATCCTTTACGTTGCCGAGCATGGCTGCAAATGGCGCGGCCTACCCAAGCGCTTTGGCAACTGGCATACGGTCTACACACGCATGAACCGTT
>NZ_VZPL01000015.1 GCF_008801575.1 Xanthomonas cissicola
ATCGCCACGCCGCTTTCGGCTTCGCGCAGAAAGCCGATGACCTGCTCGTCAGTAAAACGTTTCTTCACGTCCAATCTCCTCGGGGTAGGGAATTGGACTCCAAACTGAGGCGCTACTCAAAATTGGGTGGACGTCGATGCTGCTGCGCCCGCGTTGCTCCAGCGCGGCCTGAAGCGGTGCCGGGTCGAATGCCAGATGCACCGCATCGCGTGCCTGCGCATGCGCCAGCTGGAACTCCAGGTGCGCGTCCGTCGGCAGACTGGTCCCCACCCGGCCCAGCGCAATGCGCGCGGGGGTCAGTTGGCGCAGTTGCGCCCAGGCATCGCGTGGCGGTGTGGAGGGTACGCTCATGGCGTCGGTCTACCGCTGGCCTGTGCCAATGCACGCCGAAATGGCGCCGGTACCTCGCTGCCAAGCTCGAAGCGGCCATCGCGCAGCTGCAGGATGTCGTGCTGCTCCAGCCACTGTTCGAATTCGGGCGCAGCGCGCAGGCCAAGCGCCTGGCGCGCATACAGCGCATCGTGAAACGAGGTGGTCTGGTAGTTCAGCATCACATCGTCCGAGCCGGGAATGCCCATGATGAAGTTGATGCCGGCAGTACCGAGCAGGGTGAGCAACATATCCATGTCGTCCTGATCGGCCTCGGCATGATTGGTGTAGCAGATGTCGCAGCCCATCGGCACGCCGAGCAACTTGCCGCAGAAGTGATCCTCCAGCCCGGCGCGGATGATCTGCTTGCCGTCGTAGAGATATTCCGGCCCGATGAAGCCAACCACGGTGTTCACCAGCAGCGGTTTGTAGTGGCGCGCCACCGCATAGGCGCGCACCTCGCAGGTCTGTTGATCCACACCGTGGTGTGCATTGGCCGACAACGCGCTGCCCTGGCCGGTTTCGAAATACATCACGTTATCGCCGACGTTGCCGCGGCGCAGCGACAGGCCCGCTTCGTAACCTTCCTGCAGCAAGGCCAGATTGATGCCGAAGCTGGCATTGGCCGCTTCGGTGCCGGCGATCGACTGAAACACCAGATCCACCGGCACGCCACGACCGATCGCTTCGATGGTGGTGGTGATGTGCGCTAGCACGCACGATTGCGTGGGGATCCGATAACCGCTGATCACCGCATCGAGCATGCGCAACAAGGCCGTGGTTGCGGCCAGGCTGTCGCTGGCCGGGTTGATGCCGATCACCGCATCGCCGTTGCCGTACAACAAGCCGTCGAGCACGCTGGCGGCAATGCCGGTGGCGTCATCGGTGGGGTGGTTGGGCTGCAGGCGCGTCGACAGGCGTCCGCGCAACCCCAGCGTGTTGCGGAAGCGGGTGACGACCCGGGTTTTCTGCGCCACCAGGATCAGGTCCTGCACCCGCATCAATTTGGACACCGCGGCCACCATTTCCGGCGTCAGGCCGGGTGCCAATGCGGTTAATGCGGCTTCGTCGGCCTGCGCACTCAGCAGCCAATCGCGGAAGCCGCCCACGGTGAGATGCGCCACAGCGGCAAATGCAACGGCATCGTGCTGGTCGATGATCAGCCGGGTGACTTCGTCTGCTTCATAAGGCACCACCGCCTCCTGCAGGAAATGCTGCAGCGGTAGATCGGCCAGCGCCATCTGTGCGGCGACGCGCTGCAGGCCGGAGTCGGCGGCAAGGCCGGCCAGCTGGTCGCCGGAGCGTGCCGGCGTCGCCTTGGCCAGCAGCTGCTTCAGATCGGCAAACCGAAAACGCTCGCCGCCTGCGGTGAAGGCAAAGCCGCTCATCCGGCGCGGGCCGCGGGCGTGTGCTGGGTGCGCAGGCTAAGGACGCAACACGCCGCGCCGAACAGCAGCAGGCCCAGAAAGATCAACGCCACAATCGGGTTGAACCACACCATCGGTACCAGGCACACCAGCGCCAGCAGCAGCGCAATGGCCGGCACCACCGGGTACCCCGGTGCGCGGAAACTACGCTCCAACCCCGGTTCGGCGCGACGCAGCTTGAACAGGCTGAGCATGCTCATCACATACATCACGATCGCCCCGAACACCGACATGGTGATCATCGCTGCGGTCAACGACATGCCCTGGATCTTGACCACGCTGTCGCTGCAGATTGCCGCAATGCCGATGACGCCGCCGGCCAGAATGGCGCGATGCGGCGTGCGAAAACGCGACAGCCTGGCCAGCCCATGCGGCAGGAAGCCGGCACGCGCCAGCGCGAAGAACTGCCGCGAATAGCCCAGGATGATGCCGTGGAAACTCGCCACCAGCCCGAACAGGCCGATCCACACCAGCATGTGCAACCAGCTGGAACTGTTGCCGACCACCGCCTTCATCGCCTGCGGCAGCGGGTCGTTGATGTTGGACAGCTGGCGCCAGTCGCCGACGCCGCCGGCAAACACCATCACCCCCAGCGCCAAGATCACCAGGGTGAGAATGCCGGCGATGTAGGCGCGCGGAATCGTGCGCGTGGGGTCTTTGGCTTCTTCGGCCGCCATCGCTGCCCCTTCGATCGCCAGGAAAAACCAGATCGCAAACGGAATCGCGGCGAAGATTCCGGAAATGGCCGCCGGCCCGAACACGTCGCTGCCGGCCCAGCCGTTGGCGGCGAAGCGCGCCACGCTGAAACCCGGCGCCACCACACCCATGAACACCAGCAACTCGATCACCGCCAGCAAGGTCACGATCAGCTCGAAGGTCGCTGCAATCGCCACGCCCACGATGTTCAAGCTCATGAAGACCAGGTAGGCGCCAATCGCTGCGATGCGCGGATCGAGCATGGGGTACTGCACATTCAGATACGCGCCGATCGCCATCGCGATGGCCGGCGGCGCGAAGACGAATTCGATCAACGTGGCCAGGCCCGCCAGCATGCCGCCATAGGTGCCGAACGCGCGCAGGCTGTAGGCGAAGGGCCCGCCCGCATTGGGAATGGCGGTGGTCAATTCGGTGAAGCTGAAGATGAAGCAGGTGTACATCACGGCGACCAGCAGCGTGGTCGCCAGAAAGCCGAGCGTACCGGCGGTGCCCAAGCCGTAACTCCAGCCGAAATACTCGCCTGAAATCACCAGCCCCACCGCGATGCCCCACAGCTGCCAGGTGCCCAGGGTCGGTTTGAGGTGCTCGTTGCGCATGTCGCACATCTCCTGCAGTCGGGGGAGGGGAGATGAAGCACGCCCGACGCCGAAGCGACGGACCGACCGTCAGCAACTCAAGCGTTCAGCTGCAGCGACGCGCGACGGTCGCCTCGGTTATACCCCAAAGCCCGCTGGCGAACACAGGCACAACGGGTGGGTCGCCTCTGACCGGGTGTGTAGCGTTCCGGCGCAATGGTCGTGGGTTGCGTTTTTCTTCTGGCGCCGCAGGGTGTGGCCCGTTGTTAAATTGAGGGGGCCTGATCCAGTGGTCGCGATGCATCAAATAGTGGGGTCATCGCAGAATGACTCTGCAGCCGCACGCTAAGGCGGATCGGGATCATGGTCCATCAACGGGGCGGGGATGCGACCATTCGGTGTCATCCCGCCGACGACCGCGCCGGTCGTTGGGGCGCGCCGGTTCTGTCACGGTCCAGCGGGCTGCATGAACTCGATGGAAATATGGTCGGGACCAGACACGTAGGCGGTGAGCGTTCCTGTTCTCGGACCTCCCGGAATCGGCAGCGGCTTGCCCTTCGCCTTCCACCCGGCCGCCTCGACACGGCAGATGGCCGCATGGATATCCCGGACGGTCAGCGCCAGATGGGCAGCCCCGATCGCACCCGCGCTTTCCGGCGACTGCCCATTCCGACGACCTTTGGAATATTGCAGCAACTCGACGATGAATCCGTCCGGAGCCTTCACGATTGCCGTTCGCACGCTCGGATCATCCACGCCGGTGACCTGATGCAGGAAATCGCCGCCCATCTCTGCCTGTCGTTCGAGCGTGAACCCCAGGGCCTCGGTCCAGAACCGGATAGCCTCGTCAAGAGATGAAACGGCAAACCCGATGTGATCAACGTTGGCCACGCCTGCATTGCTATCCACTGTTGCGGCTCCGTTCCAGTACGTCCGAGACGCGATAATTTGTGTGAGGGAAACTCGAGTCAGCAGAAGACCGGGCTGGCCAAGCAGGCTCTTACAGGAAGCGTATAACAGCGTCTTCAATGCCACCGCGCGTCAAAGAGGCGATCTTTCGAACGCTCTACTTCGTCCGCTCAAGCACCAGCAACGGATCGATGCGGGTGTCGAACCAATTCATCCCCCAATGCAGATGCGGCCCCGTGGCGCGCCCGGTGGCACCAACCGCGGCAATCACCTGGCCTTGCTCGACCCGGTCGCCCACCTTCACGTCGATACGCGACAAGTGCAGGAAATTCGAGCTTACCCCGAAGCCGTGATCCAGCAGCACCGTGCCACCGGTGAGATACAGGTCCGGCGCCGCGAACGTCACCACGCCGGCAGCCGGTGCCTTCACCGGGGTGCCGGTGGGTACGGCGATGTCCATGCCCGAATGGCCGGCGCCGGGCTGGCCGTTGTACACGCGTGCATTGCCGAAGCGGCCGCTGATGCGTCCCTGCACCGGCCAGATGAAGGGTTGGGCGAAATCGGTGCGTGCGTCATCGCGGTCGCGCGCCGCCGTGACCTGCGCCTGTTCGCGTTTGATGCGCGCAGCAATCTCGGCCGGCGGGTTGACCGTCTTGGGCGGCACGCCATTGACGCGTTCCACCGGCCAGTCGCGCGGCGTCACTGCGATGCTCACGGTCCGCGTGCTGCCATCGGGTTGGGTGACCTGCACCTGCAAAGGCCCGGTCGCATCGCGGCCGATACCGAACACGACGCTTCCATAACCGCTCACACGCAAGCTGCGGCCGGCGTATTGCACCTTGCTATCAGCCGGCACCTTGCCGATTACCAGCGCACCTTGCGAAGCGCTTTGCGGAAACACGACATCAGTTGCGACGGCCGCACTCTGCGCATCGGCGCGTCCTGCAACCAGCGCGACTGGCGCCAGGATCAACCAGGCGCCAAACAGGACTGCGCGCATCAGCGGTCGAAGGTCAGGCGCTGGCCGGCAGCGCTGCCCACCAGCTGTTCGCCATCCCACACCTGCTGGCCGTTGACCCAGGTTGCGGCAATGCGCGAACGGAAGGTGGTGCCTTCGAACGGCGACCAGCCGCACCTGGACAGCACCTGCTCGCGCTTCACGGTGAACGGCGTGTTGTCGATCATCACCAGGTCGGCGAAATAGCCTTCGCGCAGGAAGCCGCGTTCTTCCACATCGAACAACTGCGCCGGCGCATGCGCGAACTTCTGCACGATACGGGTGATCGGCAACTTGCCTTCGTGCACCAGCTCCAGTGCCGCGACCAGCGCGTACTGCACCAGCGGCAGGCCCGAGGGCGCCTGCGCATAGGGCTCTTGCTTTTCTTCCCAGGTGTGCGGGGCGTGGTCGGTGGCGAGCACGTCGATGACGTCTTCGGCCAGCGCATCGATGAGCGCCAGACGATCTTCGGCGTCCTTGATCGCGGGGTTGCACTTGATCAGGTTGCCCAGTCGCGCGTAATCGCTGCGATCGAAGCGCAAGAAGTGGATGCAGGTCTCGGCGGTAATGCGCTTGCGCAGCTTGCCGTCGGCATCGACCAGCGGGCCGGCTTCGAACAGCGACAGCTCGTCGGCAGTGGAGATGTGCAGTACGTGCAGGCGGGTGTTGTGCTTGCGCGCCAGCGACACCGCCAGCTGCGACGACTTCAGGCAGGCTTGACGCGAACGGATGTCCGGGTGCATCTCCGGTGTCAGCGCATCGCCATACTTTTCCTTGTACTGCGCCATCGTCGCATCAATGGTCGGGGTGTCTTCGCAGTGAGTGATGATCGGCGTGGGCGCGTCGCGGAAGATGGCGTCCAGCGTTTCGGGGTTATCGACCAGCATGTTGCCGGTGGAGGCGCCCATGAACACCTTGATGCCTGGTGCAGTCTTGGGGTCCAGCGATTGGATGTGGGCCAGGTTGTCGTTGCTGGCGCCCATGTAGAAGCCGTAGTTGGCCCAGGCGCGCCCGGCGGCGGCGTCGTACTTGGCCTGCAGTGCGGCGGCATCCAGGGTCGGCGGATTGGTGTTGGGCATGTCCATGAAGCTGGTCAGGCCACCAGCGACAGCGGCGCCGGATTCGGTCGCGATGTCGCCCTTGTGGGTCAGGCCGGGCTCGCGGAAGTGCACCTGGTCGTCGATCATGCCTGGCAGCACCCAGCGTCCGGCGGCGTCCACCACGGTATCGCCAGGGGCAGGGACGATCTTGCTGTCGATCTTGGCGATGCGGCCGCCCTCGATCAGGAGATCGGCGTCGAACTCCTTGCCTTCATTGACCAGGCGGGCATTGACGATGACGGTTCGGCTCATGGATGGGGTCCTTTGCAGCTGCAGGAAGAAGACGGGGAGGGCGAGGTGGGCGCATCGGGCACCGGATCGAATCCGCCCGGATGGAAGGGATGACAGCGGCCGAGCCTGCGTGCGGCAAGCCAGCTGCCGCGCAGCGGGCCGAAGCGGCCGATGGCGGTCATCGCGTAGTCCGAACAGCTTGGTGCAAAACGGCAACGCGGCCCGAGCAGGGGGCTGATGACGAGCTTGTAGACGCGCAGCAGCGCGATGAGCAGGCGTGAGATCACTTGCCAATGATATGCCACTTGCATTAATAGGTGGTTGCCGGGGGTCCGCGGGGTACGTTATAAAGGCCCGCTTTCCCGGGCCCCGGGGGAACTAAGGATGAGCGTTTCGTGGCTGCTAAAAAATCTGCAAAAAAGGCCGTAGAGGCCGCCAAGAAGTCCGCCAAACCCGTTGCGAAAAAGGCAGCGACGTCTGCTGCTGCGAAACCGGCCGCAAAGCCGGCGACCAAGCAGCCGGCTGCCAAGAAGGCACCCGCGAAGAAGGCACCTGCGAAGAAGGCCGCCGCCAAGCCGGCGCCGGCTTCCAAGCCCACCGCGTCCGCAGCCCCCAAGGCAGTGAAACCCGTCGCCAAGAGTGCTGCCAAGCCGGCGGCGAAAAAGGCAGCTCCGGCTGCCGCCAAACCGGCTGCCAAGCCGGTGGCGTCCAAGTCCGTACCGAAGCCGGCCACCAAGCCGGCTCCGGCCAAGTCAGTCCCGGTCAAGGCCGAGAAGCCCGCGCCCGCACCGGTCCCCAAGGCCGTCCCTGCGAAGCCGGCAAAGCCTGCGACCCCGTCATCTAAGAATCCCGTGCCCGTTTCGAAATCTTCCGCAAAAACGCCAACCAAAACCGAAGCCCCCGCCAAGCCTGCTGCGACCCGTCCGGTCGGCAAGGTGGCCGTGGCCGTGACGTCCAAGCCGTCCAGCTCGGCGCCCAAGACCAAGTACAAGGTGGTCGAGTACAAGACCGACGAAGCCACCGGTCGCCCGATCCTGCCGCAGGGTTACAAGCCTGCCGCGGACGAGGAGTACATGAACAAGCTGCAGCAAGAATATTTCCGCCAGCGTCTGCAGAGCTGGCGCAACGAGATGGTGGAGGAATCCAAGCAGACCATCGAAAACCTGCGCGAAGAAGTGCGTGACATCGGCGACGAAGCCGAACGCGCCACCCGCGAGACCGAAAACTCGCTGGAACTGCGTGCCCGTGATCGCGCCCGCAAGCTGATCTCCAAGATCGACAGCACGCTCAAGCGTCTGGAAGACGGCGACTACGGTTACTGCGTGGACACCGGCGAAGAGATTGGCCTGGACCGCCTGGAAGCGCGTCTGACCGCCGAGCGCACCATCGACGCCCAGGAGCGTTGGGAGCACTTGCAGAAGCAGCAGGGCGACTGACCGTCCGCCCGGCTCGCCGAAAGACCCCGCCATGTGCGGGGTTTTTTTTATGGGCGCCTGATACGTCGAATTAGCGCTTGGTCAGTCAGCGCCGTTTGTGGGACGCCGTCGCACGCAGCTGCGTGGCGGCACGTGACTGCGGCCCGCAGCTCGAACACCTTCGCACCGCAGCGGCGCTGTGGGCACAGGCAATCACGCGATCGCGCAGCTCACTGCAGATCGCGCAGGTCCAGCTTGCGCAGGCGCGGCGCCTTCCAGGCGGTGGTGGCCACCACGCCCAGGGTGACACAGCCGCCGATGACCACCGCCGGCACCAGGCCGACCAGGCGCGCCATGACGCCGTCGTAGAACGCGCCCAGCTCGTTGGACGAGCCGATGAAGATGCCGTTGATCGAAGACACCCGGCCACGCATGGCATCGGGGGTGGCCAGCTGCAGGATGGTCTGGCGCACCACCACCGAGACGCCGTCGCACATGCCGTACACCAGCAGGATTGCAGCGGACAGCCAGAAATGGCGCGACAGTCCGAAGGCGATGGTGCAGAGTCCGAAGCCGGCCACCGACAGCAGCAGGACGCGTCCGGCATTGCGCTGCAGCGGGTGCCGCGCCAGCCACACGCCAACCACGATCGAACCCAGCGCCGGCGCGCCGCGCAGGATGCCCAGGCCTTCGGGGCCGTAGTGCAGGATGTCGTGGATGAAGGCCGGCAACATCGATACCGCGCCGCCGAGCAGTACCGAAAACATGTCCAGCGCCATCGCGCCCAGCATGATCTGGTTGGACAGTACGAACTGCGCGCCTTCGGCGATGCTGCGGAAGATCGGCGCACGTGGGCCCTCGCTGACCGGCTCGCTGACACGCAGCAGTGCCAACGCCAGGATCGCCAGCATCGCCACGCTGGCGGCGACCCCGTAGGCCAGGCCCTTGCCGCCCCAGCCGACCAGCACACCGCCCAGCGCCGGGCCGATCACCATGCCGGCCTGGAAGGTGACGCTGCCGATGCTGGCACCGCGCGCGAATGCCTCGCGAGGCAGCGCCCGTGCGAACAAGGCGTTGTAGACCGGCGACAAAAAAGAGCGCGCCGCGCCGGTGAGCGAGATGGCGGCATAGATCGGCCACACGCCTTCGACGGGCAGCCAGCCTTGCGTGATCGCCAACAGCAGCAGCGCGGTCGCGACCAAACCCAGCACGGCGACCATGCCCAGCCGGCGGCGCGGCAGGTGATCGACCAGGTAGCCGGCGAAGGGGGCGATGCAGAAGAACGGCAGGATTTCGGCCAGGCCGATCAGCCCCAGCGAGAGCGGGTTGCCGGTAATTTCGTAGATATGCCAACCGACCGTCACGGCGACGATCTGGTAGGACAGCATCGCCGCCACGCGGTAGAGCAGCACCAGGCCGAAGCCTGGATGGGCGAGCAGCGTCCGCAGCGAATCGGCGGGCGACGGGGCAGGCGTGCTCACTGCTGCGCGCGCGCGGTATCGCGGATGAAGGCCAGCATCGCCGCCACGCCGTTGCTGCGGGTCGGCGACAGATGCTTGGCCAGGCCGATTCCGGCGATGTAGTCAGGCTCGGTGGCCAGGATCTCTTGCGCGCTACGCCCCGAATACACGCGCAGCGCAAGGTAGATCAGCCCGGAGACAATGGCCGAATCGCTGACGGCATGGAAATCCAGCCGCTCGGCGTTGCCTTCCGGCACGATCCAGACCATCGATTGGCAGCCGTGCAGGCGGTGCTCTTCGGTTTTCCATTGTTCCGGGAAGGTGGGCAACTTGCGGCCAAGATCGATCAGGTACTGGTAGCGCTCGGACCAGTCGCCAAAAAAGGAGAATTCCTCGGCAATGGCGGCCTGCGCGTCGACGGCGGTGGGTTCGAGCGGGAAGGGGGAGGTGGTCATCTAACATCCAGAATCAGTCGGTGATAGCCCCTCTCCCTATGGGAGAGGGGTTGGGGTGAGGGTACGGGCGGAGCCACGTGCATTAACTTCTCTCATGCGGCTTCGCCCGTACCCTCATCCGCCCCTGCGGGGCACCTTCTCCCGGCGGGAGAAGGGAGAAGGTCAAGCGCGTTTCCAGCGCACGCCTTGCGGGGTGTCTTCGAGCACGATGCCTTCTTCTGCCAGTTGCTTGCGGATGGCATCGGCGCGGGCAAAATCCTTGGCTTTTTTTGCCGTGCTGCGTTCTTCGACCAAGGCGGTGATGCGTGCATCGTCGCCGGCATCAGTGCCGCGCGAGAACCAGGCGGCCGGGTCTTGCTGCAGCAGTCCCAAGGCCAAGCCGGCGCCCAGCAACTTCGCGTGCACCGCATGAAGGTCGCTCATACGCGTCGAGGGTTCGCCGCCATGAACCAACTCATTGCGCAGCGCGCGGGCTTCCGAGGCGATGCTGGCGATAACCGACAAGGCCAGCGGCGTGTTGAGATCGTCTTCGAGCGCGGACTCCACCTCGACGGGAATCGTCCTCGATGGCGCTACATCGTTGCCGCTATCGGCTTGCAGCGCAGCCAGATCCCGCAACGTGCCATACAACCGGTCCAGCGTGTTTTTCGCCTGCTCGATCAGCCCATCCGACCAATCCAGCGGCTGACGGTAATGCGCGCTCAACAGCGCATAGCGCAGCGCTTCGGGCGGATGCCTGGCGATGAGCTCGTGCACGGTTTCGATATTGCCCAGCGACTTGCTCATCTTCGCGCCGCTGAAATTGAGCATGCCGTTGTGCAGCCAGAACCGCGCAAAGGTGGCGCCGCCATGCGCGCACTCGCTCTGCGCAATCTCGTTTTCGTGATGCGGAAACTGCAGGTCCACGCCGCCGGCATGAATGTCGATGGTGGGGCCCAGATGCGCCGCAGCCATCGCCGAGCATTCGATATGCCAACCCGGGCGGCCGCGGCCCCAGGGCGATTCCCAGCCGGGCAGGTCGGCGCTGGAGGGTTTCCACAGCACAAAGTCGCCGGGGTCGCGCTTGTACGGCGCCACGTCCACGCGCGCGCCGGCCAGCATTTCGTCCGGGTCGCGCCGCGAGAGCTTGCCGTAGCCATCGAAGCTGGAAACCGAAAACAGCACGTGGCCTTCTGCGGCGTAGGCATGCCCATTGGCGATCAGCTGCTCGATCATCGCCACGATCTGCGGGATATGCGCGGTGGCCTCCGGTTCGATGTCCGGTGGAACCACGCCAAGCGCCGCCATGTCCTGCCGGTAGATCGCCGCGAAGCGGTCGGTGATCGTCGAAATCGGCACACCCTGCGCCTGCGCGGCGGCGTTGATCTTGTCGTCCACGTCGGTGATGTTGCGCGCGTAGCGCAGCGCGCCGTAGCGTCGCCGCAGCAATGCGGCAAGCACATCGAAGACCACCGGGCCGCGGGCGTTACCGATATGCGCGTAGTTGTAGACGGTGGGACCGCAGACATACAGGGTGGGGCTGGACGGATCGAGCGGCGCGAACGGCTCGACCCGCCGCGTCAGGTTGTTGTGCAGGCGCAGGCTCATCGGCATCCGAAAAAGGGCAATCGCGCGATTCTAGCCCGTTGTGGCGCGATGGCGAATCGCCAGCCTGACAATGGCGACCGGATGGGTTGCGTTCAGCCCACGCGGCCGCAAGCTCCATACACTTACGTACTGCCTGGCTGCGCGTTCCCGGTACTGATGCGACCTTCTTCGTTCTTCATGCTGCTGTGTACGTTTGCCGGGCACCTCATTCCGGCGTACGCGGCAGAGCCCGACCCCAAGAATCGGGTCGTGGTCATCGAGAACGTGAAGCTGGATTATGCGCAGGTGCTCAACGTCGAGCCGGTCTACCAGACGCTTCGCGCCACGCGTATCGAAGAGCAATGCGAATCCGAACAGGCGGTACAGGCTGCTGCAGCGCCGTCCGAGGACGAGGGCCGCATCAACCGCATGGTGGATTCGGTCAAGGAAATGTTCTCGCGTCGCCCCGAACCGGCCGCGCCCGCTGCGGTGCCCCCGACCAGCACGCGACGCAACTGCAAGGTCGTGGAAGTGCCGCGCGAGTTCCGCCGGCCAATCGCCTTCGACGTGGACTATGTCTACAAGGGCACCAAATACCGTTCGCGGTTGCCGGAAGATCCGGGTAACCGGCTGCGCATCCGGGTTTCGGTGACCCCGTACATTCCCGACGCCATCGTCGCGCCGCCGCGATGAGATGCGCAGCGGTTGCGCCGTGCCCACATGCGTGCGAGGATTCGCGCCCTATGCAAGCAAACGCCTTTCAGCACGACACCAGCGCCGCCCGGATGGCCTCCGGCATGACCTCGCGTGCCCGCCGACCGGAATCCCACATGTTCGCTGGGTAAGCCGGGGCGTTTGCTGTTCCGACGTCGAAGACCCAGCTCCCAGGCTGGGTTTTTTCGTTTTGGCGTCACGAAAGTTTCAACCGCAAGAAACGCGCATGTCGCGCACCCCGTCGCTCCTGGCGGACAAACGCAGCAGTAGCACGCAGCAAAGGATCGATCGATGTCACTGAAGCACTTCTTGAACACCCAGGACTGGAGCCGCGCCGAACTGGACGCGCTGTTGACCCAGGCCGCGTTGTTCAAACGCAACAAGCTGGGAAGCGAGCTGAAGGGCAAGTCGATTGCGCTGGTGTTCTTCAACCCGTCCATGCGCACCCGTACCAGCTTCGAGCTGGGCGCATTTCAATTGGGCGGGCATGCGGTGGTCTTGCAGCCGGGCAAGGATGCGTGGCCGATCGAATTCAATCTGGGCACGGTCATGGACGGCGACACCGAAGAGCACATCGCCGAAGTGGCGCGTGTGCTGGGGCGTTACGTCGACCTGATCGGTGTGCGCGCGTTTCCGAAGTTCGTGGACTGGTCCAAGGACCGCGAAGACCAGGTGCTCAAGAGCTTTGCCAAGTATTCGCCGGTGCCGGTGATCAACATGGAAACCATCACCCACCCGTGCCAGGAGCTGGCGCATGCGCTGGCGCTGCAGGAACACTTTGGTACCCAGGATCTGCGCGGCAAGAAGTACGTGCTGACCTGGACCTACCACCCCAAGCCGCTGAACACAGCGGTGGCCAACTCGGCGCTGACCATCGCCACCCGCATGGGCATGGACGTGACCCTGCTGTGCCCGACGCCGGATTACATCCTGGATCAGCGCTACATGGACTGGGCCGCGCAAAACGTGGTCGAAAGCGGTGGTTCGCTACAGGTCAGCCATGACATCGACAGCGCCTATGCCGGCGCCGATGTCGTCTACGCCAAGAGCTGGGGCGCGCTGCCGTTCTTCGGCAACTGGGAACCGGAAAAACCGATTCGCGACCAGTACAAGCATTTCATCGTCGACGAACGCAAGTTGGCGCTGACCAACAATGGCGTGTTCTCGCATTGCCTGCCGCTGCGTCGCAACGTCAAGGCGACCGACGCTGTGATGGATTCGCCCAACTGCATCGCCATCGACGAAGCCGAAAATCGCCTGCATGTGCAGAAGGCGATCATGGCGGCGCTTGCTTCGCAAGCCGGAATCGGGAATCGGGAATAGAGAATCGCAACAGCAACACCTTGGCCCCCACATTTACGTACTAAGGAACAATGATGAGCGCTGCTTCCACCAATCCCGAATTCCCCATCGCGACTTCCGGCACCAAGGACATCGTTCTCGCGTTTTCCGGTGGTCTGGACACCAGCTTCTGCATTCCGTATCTCCAGGAGCGCAGCTACGCGGTGCACACCGTGTTTGCCGATACCGGTGGTGTGGATGCCGAAGAACGTGAGTTCATCGAGAAGCGCGCTGCCGAATTGGGCGCGGCCAGCCACGTCACCGTGGACGGTGGCCCGGCGATCTGGGAAGGCTTCGTCAAGCCGTTCGTGTGGGCGGGCGAGGGGTACCAGGGCCAGTATCCGTTGCTGGTGTCCGACCGCTACCTGATCGTGGATGCTGCGCTCAAGCGTGCCGAAGAATTGGGCACGCGCATCATTGCGCACGGTTGCACCGGCATGGGCAACGACCAGGTGCGTTTCGACCTGGCAGTGAAGGCGCTGGGCGACTATCAGATCGTCGCGCCGATTCGCGAGATCCAGAAAGAGCACACCCAGACCCGTGCCTATGAGCAGAAGTATCTGGAAGCGCGTGGCTTCGGCGTGCGTGCCAAACAGCAGGCCTACACCATCAACGAGAACCTGCTGGGCCTGACCATGTCCGGCGGCGAGATCGACCGTTGGGAAGCGCCGGGCGAGGGCGCGCGCGGCTGGTGCGCGCCGCGCAGCGCCTGGCCGAGCGAAGCGCTGACGGTGACGCTGAAGTTCGTCGAAGGCGAAGCGGTGGAACTGGACGGCAAGCCGCTGCCGGGTGCGAAGATCCTGGCCAAGCTCAACACCTTGTTCGCGCAGTACGGCGTGGGCCGCGGCGTCTATACCGGCGATACCGTGATCGGTTTGAAGGGCCGCATCGTATTCGAAGCGCCGGGCCTGATTTCGCTGCTCACCGCGCACCGTGCACTGGAAGATGCGGTGCTGACCAAGCAGCAGAACCGCTTCAAGCCGGACGTGGCGCGCAAGTGGGTGGAGCTGGTGTACGAAGGCTTCTATCACGACCCGCTCAAGAGCGATATCGAGGCGTTCCTGAAGTCCTCGCAGGCCAAGGTCAATGGCGAGGTGACGCTGGAAACCCGCGGCGGCCGCGTCGATGCGGTGGCGGTGCGTTCGCCGCACCTGCTCAACACCAAGGGTGCGACCTACGCGCAATCGGCCGACTGGGGCGTGGAAGAGGCCGAGGGCTTCATCAAGCTGTTCGGGATGAGCTCCACGCTGTACGCGCAGGTCAACCGCTGAGCAAAAGGCCCCTCTCTCTTCCATGGGGAGGGGAGAAGAGGGCCACTGCGATGGAACCCATGCCCGCACTACGCATCAGTACCGACAAGCAGGAACTCGATCTGCCGTTGATCCATCGCTTCCTCAGCGAGCAGGCCTATTGGTGCCTGGGCATCCCGCTGGACACGGTGCAGCGGGCGATCGACGGCTCGCTGTGTTTCGGCGGTTATTGCGAGGGCGTAGGGCAGGTGGCGTTCGCCAGAGTGATCACCGACGGTGCCACCTTCGGCTATCTCGCCGATGTGTTCGTGCTTGATGCACACCGTGGGTGCGGCTATGGCAAGCAACTGGTGGCGGCAGTAATGGCCCATCCGCATCTGCAAGGCCTTCGCCGCCTCATGCTCGCCACCTCCGATGCGCATGCGCTGTACGCACAGCACGGCTTCGCCGCGCCGGCGCGGCCGCAGGCGTTGATGGAAATCGCCTATCCCGATCTCTACCGCACCACCACCACCACGGCTGACTGACACACATGACTGACCTGCTCACCTCCACGCTGGACCACCTGCAGGCGCTGGTGGCGTTCGACACCCGCAATCCGCCGCGTGCGATTGCCGCCGAAGGCGGCATCTTCGATTACCTGCGTGCGCAGCTGCCGGGGTTTGAGGTCGAGGTGGTCGATCACGGTGCAGGTGCGGTGAGCCTGTACGCGGTGCGCGGCACGCCGAAGTACCTGTTCAATGTGCATCTGGATACCGTGCCGGATTCGCCGTACTGGAGTGCCGACCCGCACGTAATGCGGCGTCTGGACGACCGCGTGGTGGGCTTGGGCGTGTGCGACATCAAGGGCGCGGCGGCGGCGTTGGTTGCCGCGGCCAATACCGGTGACGGCGATGCCGCGTTCCTGTTTTCTTCGGACGAAGAAGCCAATGATCCGCGCTGTATCGCCGCGTTCCTGGCGCGTGGCGTGCCGTATGAAGCTGTCGTGGTGGCCGAGCCGACCATGGGCGAAGCGGTGCTGGCGCATCGTGGTATCAGTTCGGTGCTGATGCGGTTTGCCGGGCGCGCCGGGCACGCCTCGGGCAAACAGGACCCCTCTGCAAGTGCCTTGCATCAGGCAATGCGCTGGGGCGGCAAGGCGCTGGACCATGTCGAATCGCTGGCGCATGCGCGCTTCGGTGGTTTGACCGGATTGCGCTTCAACATCGGACGCGTCGAGGGCGGCATCAAGGCCAACATGATCGCGCCGGCAGCCGAAGTGCGCTTCGGCTTTCGTCCGCTGCCGTCGATGGATGTGGATGGATTGCTGGCAACCTTCGCCGGATTCGCCGAACCGGCGGCAGCGCATTTCGAAGAAACCTTTCGCGGGCCGAGCCTGCCATCCGGCGACATCGCACGCGCAGAAGAACGTCGTCTGGCCGCACGCGATGTAGCCGATGCGCTGGATCTGCCGATCGGCAACGCAGTGGACTTCTGGACCGAAGCATCGCTGTTTTCGGCCGGTGGCTACACCGCGCTGGTCTATGGCCCGGGCGACATCGCCCAGGCCCATACCGCCGACGAATTCGTGACGCTTGCGCAATTGCAGCGTTACGCCGAATCGGTCCATCGCATCATCAACGGTTCCCACTGAACCGACACGCGCCTGGCGCCCCCTTTCCTCTTTCGAACACGGCAATGTCCTCTTCCGCACAGCCCCACAAACAGACCCGCCAGACCATCGTGCGCCTGCTCTCGAGCATGGCCAGCGCGAAGGAAATCAGCCAGTACCTCAAGCGGTTTTCGCAGCTCGATGCCAAGCGCTTTGCGGTGGTCAAGGTGGGCGGCGCGGTGTTGCGCGACGATCTGGACGCGCTGACCTCGTCGCTGTCGTTCCTGCAGGAAGTGGGGTTGACCCCGATCGTGCTGCATGGCGCCGGCCCGCAGCTGGATGCAGAGCTGTCGGCAGCCGGCATCGAAAAGCACACCATCAACGGACTGCGCGTCACCTCGCCGGAAGCGTTGGCGATCGTGCGCAAGGTGTTCCAGGCCTCCAACCTGAAACTGGTGGAAGCGCTACAGCAGAACGGCGCGCGTGCGACCTCGATCACCGGTGGCGTGTTCGAGGCCGAGTATCTGGATCGCGACATCTACGGCCTGGTCGGTGAGGTCAAGGCGGTGAATCTGGCGCCGATCGAAGCCAGTCTGCAGGCCGGCTCCATCCCGGTGATCACCAGCCTGGGCGAAACGCCCAGCGGGCAGATCCTCAACGTCAATGCGGATTTTGCCGCCAACGAGTTGGTGCAGGAGCTGCAGCCGTACAAGATCATTTTCCTTACCGGCACCGGCGGCCTGCTGGATGCCGATGGCAAGTTGATCGACTCGATCAACCTGTCTACCGAGTTCGATCACCTGATGCAGCAGCCGTGGATCAATGGCGGCATGCGGGTGAAGATCGAGCAGATCAAGGACTTGCTCGATCGTCTGCCGCTGGAGTCGTCGGTGTCGATCACCCGGCCGTCGGACCTGGCCAAGGAGCTGTTCACCCACAAGGGCTCGGGCACGCTGGTGCGGCGCGGCGAGCGCGTGCTGCGCGCGACCTCCTGGGACGAACTGGATCTGCCTCGCCTGAAGTCGCTGATCGAATCCAGCTTCGGCCGCACGCTGGTGCCGGAGTATTTCGACACCACCACGTTGCTGCGGGCGTATGTCAGCGAAAACTACCGTGCGGCGGTGATCCTGACCGACGAGGGCCAGTTCGGTGCGGGCAGGTTGACCTATCTGGACAAGTTCGCCGTGCTCGACGATGCGCAGGGCGAAGGTCTTGGCCGCGCGGTGTGGAATGTGATGCGCGAAGAGACCCCGCAGCTGTTCTGGCGCTCGCGCCATAACAACCAGGTCAATATCTTTTACTACGCCGAATCCGACGGTTGCATCAAGCAGGAGAAGTGGAAGGTGTTCTGGTACGGGCTGGAAAATTTCGAGCAGATCCAGCATTGCGTTGCGCACTGTGCGACGCGTCAGCCGACTTTGCTGGGCTGAGTGCGATGAGCGCCGTCGGCTTGCCGCCCCTTTGGCGCGAACAGCCCAGCCTGCGTGGACGGCACGCGAGCCTGGAGCCGCTGCAGGCAGCGCATGCCGATGGGTTGCGTGAGGCAGTGGGCGACGGCGCGCTGTCGCGGCTGTGGTACACCAGCGTGCCCGCACCGGAGCAGGTCGATGCGTATATCGCTGCAGCCTTGGCCGCCTGCGCCGATGGCGCGGCGTTGCCATTTGCGGTGCGCGATGCGGCCGGCGACATCGTCGGTTGCACGCGCTACTACGCGCTGGATGCAGCTGTGCCGAGGCTGTCGATCGGCTACACCTGGTACGCACCGCGCATGCAGCGCAGCGGCGTCAACACCGAAGCCAAGCTGATGCTGCTGCAATACGCCTTCGAAACATTGGGGTGCTTGAGCGTGGCGTTCGAAACCAGCTGGTTCAACCACACCTCGCGCACGGCGATCGCGCGGCTGGGCGTAAAACAGGACGGTGTGCTGCGCAACCACACCCGCCACGCCGACGGTACGCTGCGCGATACCGTGGTGTTTTCCATCATCGATACGGAATGGGCAGGGGTCAAACGCCACCTGCAGTTCCGCCTGGAAGCAAACGCATGACTGTTCAACCAAAGACCATCGGCATTGTCGGCGCCCGCGGGCATGCCGGCTCGGAATTGATCAAACTGGTTGCGGCGCACCCGCAGCTGCACTTGAGCTTCGTGTCCTCGCGCGAGCTGGCCGGGCAGCGCGTGGCCGAGCATAACGATGCCTACCAGGGGCAGTTGCGTTACGAGAACCTGGATGCCGACGCGGTGGCCGTCAAGGCTGCCGACGTGGTGATCCTGGCGCTGCCCAATGGCAAGGCAGCGCCCTTCGTCGCCGCGATCGACGCAGCAACGCCGCAGACGCTGGTGATCGATCTGTCGGCAGACTATCGCTTCGATCCGGCCTGGTACTACGGCTTGCCTGAGCTGACGCGCGGCAGCTACGCCGGACAAAGACGCATCAGCAATCCGGGCTGTTATGCCACCGCGATGCAGCTGACCATCGCGCCACTGCTCGACCAGTTGGCCGGGCCGCCGCAGTGTTTCGGCGTGTCCGGGTATTCGGGCGCGGGTACCACGCCCTCGGACAAGAACAACCCCGAGTTGCTCTCCAATAATTTGATGCCGTATGCGCTGACCAACCACATGCACGAGCGCGAGGTGTCTGCGCAGCTCGGCGTGCCGGTGGAGTTCATGCCGCACGTGGCGCCGCATTTCCGCGGCATCACCATGACCGTCAATCTGTGGCTGCAGCAGCCGCTGACGCGCGAGCAGATCCAGGCGCGTTATACGCAGCGTTATGCCGACGAGCCGTTGATCGAGATCGTCGACGAAGCGCCTTGGGTGAGCCGCATCGCCGGCAAGCACGGTGTGCAGATTGGCGGGGTGACGCTGGCGCCCGGCAACAAGCGCGTGGTGGTGGTGGCGACGCTGGACAACCTGCTCAAGGGTGCAGCGACGCAGGCGATGCAGAACCTCAACCTGGCGCTGGGCTGGGACGAGTTGATGGCAATTCGTTGATGCGAGTCCCTCGCAAGAGCCTGCACATCCCTGTGCAGGGATTTAACGATGCGAGTCCCTCGCAACAGCCCGCACATCCATGTGCGGGGATCGAAACTGGACGACTTACTCGAGACGCTTTCCGATGACCAATCTGTTGTGGCAAAAACCTGGCGTTGCCGTGGACGCCAAGATCCAGAGTTTCCTTGCCGGCGACGATGTGATCCTGGATCGCGAATTCTTCCTGTACGACATCGCCGCCAGCAAGGCGCATGCGCAGGGGCTGCAGCATATCGGCATCTTGTCGTTGCAGGAGCTGGGTGGCTTGAGTGAGCAGCTCGATCTGCTGGCGGCCGACTTCCGCAGCGGCGCATTCGTGCTCGATGCGCAATACGAGGATTGCCACTCGGCCATCGAAGCGCGATTGACCGAGCGTCTGGGCGATGCAGGCCGCAAGATCCACACCGGCCGCAGCCGTAACGACCAGATTCTGGTCGCCACCCGCTTGTGGTTGAAGGACAAGCTGCAGCGCGTGGCCACGCTCAGCGCGGAGATCGCCGAGGTGGCGTTGGAGCGCGCACAGGCCGAGGCCGAGCTGCCAGTGCCGGGCTACACGCACATCCAGCGTGCGGTGGTGTCGTCGGCCGGCATGTGGTGGGCGGGCTGGGCGGAAGCCTTCATCGACAATGCCGTGCGCGCCGGTGACACCGTCCACTTGGTCGACAGCAATCCGCTCGGCACGGCCGCGGGCTATGGCGTGAATCTGCCGCTGGATCGTGCGCATACCACCGCCGAACTGGGGTTTGCACGCCTGTTGGTCTCGCCGATCTATGCCCAGCTTTCGCGCGGCAAATACGAACTGGCCGCGCTCGAAGCGCTGGGCAGCGCCACGCTGGATCTGCGCCGCATCGCCTGGGATCTGTCGCTGTTCACCAGCGGCGAATTCGCGTTTGTCGCTTTGCCGGCGCAATACACCACCGGCAGTTCGATCATGCCGAACAAGCGCAACCCGGACGTGATCGAGCTGATGCGCGCAACGCATGCCAGCGTGGCGGCAGCGCGCACCGAGATCGAACAGCTGCTGTCGCTGCCGTCGGGTTATCACCGCGATCTTCAAAGTAGCAAGGGCGCGATCGTGCACGGCTTTGGCCGCGGACTTGCGGCGCTGGAACTGTTGCCGGCCTTGCTGGCCAATCTGGAATGGCGCCCGGACAAACTGCGCGCAGCCATCGATTCGGGCATGTACGCCACCGACGTGGCAGTGGAAGCCGCCGTGGCCGGTGTGCCGTTCCGCGAGGCTTACAAGGCGGCAGCGCAAGCCTCCGAGACCGCAGGGCAGGGGCGCACGCCGGAAGGCAGCCTGGCTGCGCGCGTCTCGCCCGGTGCGGCAGCCGACCTGCAACTGGATGTGCTGCAAGCGCGCTGGCAGGCGCTGCGCGCATGACGACCCGTTACCTGGTGCTTGCGCTGCGCAAGCCGGGGTTTCCCGCCGATGTGGTGCAGCCGCATCTGGACTTTCTCGATGCGTTGCGCGCCGCCGGGCAGCTTGAGCTGACCGGTGGTTTCAGCGATCGCAGCGGTGGGGCGTATGTGCTGGTCAACGTGGCCACCCTCGAAGACGCCCAGCAGATCGTTGCGCGTGACCCGCTGGTGCTGCGCGATGCCTCTGCACTGACCGTGTATGAGTGGAACACGCACTGAGGACGTCATTGCCATGAGCACGCCTGCCAGCACGTTGTTGCCCTTTACCGAGCAGGCATTGCCGCCATGGCGCCGTGCGGTGCTCAAGGTCGGCAGCAGCCTGCTCGCCGCCGATGGGGGAGGGCTGTCCCCGCGCTTCGCGCTCGGTCTGGCGCAGTTCGTCTCCGCCAATCTGGCAGCTGGGCGCGAGCTGGTGATCGTGTCGTCGGGCGCGGTGGCCGCCGGCCGTGCCATCCTGCCCAAAGCGGTGGATGTCGGCGCACCGATCGCGGCACGGCAGGCACTGGCCGCCTTGGGCCAGGCCCAGTTGATTGCGTTGTGGCAGCGCTTTTTCGAGCGACCGGTGGCGCAGGTACTGCTCACGCATGACGACCTGCGCAACCGTCGCCGCTACCTCAATGCGCGTGCCACCTTGGGCGAGTTGCTGCGGCTGGGCGCGCTGCCGGTGATCAACGAAAACGATACCGTCTCGGTGGATGAGTTGAAGCTGGGCGATAACGACAACCTGGCCGCGATCGTGGCTGCGCTGGTCGATGCCGACGCGTTGTTTATCGCCACCGATATCGATGGCTTGTATACCGCCGACCCACGCAGCAACCCGTTGGCGCGCCCGCTCGACGATGTGCCCGAGCTCACCCCGGAGGTGCTGGCGATGGCCGGCGGCAGCGGTAGCAACGTGGGGACCGGAGGCATGCGCACCAAACTGGAAGCCGCTGCAAAGGCCGGCGCGGCCGGCATCGAAACCTATCTGTTCAACGGCCGAAGTGGCGAGGTGGTGCGCGCCCTGGCGCTGGACCGCCTGCGTGGCACGCGGATCCACGCCGCACGCACGCGCATCGCTGCGCGAAAATACTGGCTGCGGCACGCACCGGTGGAAGCGGGCGCGATCCTCATCGACGACGGCGCCGCAGCGGCCTTGACCGGCAAGGGCGCTTCGCTGTTGCCAGGCGGGGTGGCCGGCGCGCAGGGCGATTTCCGTCGCGGCGACATGGTGGAGATCCGTCGGCGCGATACCACGGGCGACGAACAGTGTCTGGCACGCGGCGTCAGCCAGTATTCGGCCCTGGATATCCGTCGTATCGCAGGCCGCCATTCGCGCGAGATCGAGAACGTGCTCGGCTACAGTTACGGCGAGAACGTGGTGCATCGCGATGATCTGGTGGTGTTGTAGCGGGGGAATGGAGAATCGGGAATGGAGAATCGCAAAAGCTTCGCACCGAGCGTTTCCCAGCGCCGATTCCGTCGCAGTAAAGTGATGCCGCGTGCTTTTACCATTCCTGATTCCCCACTCCCGATTCTCCAATGACCATCAAAACGCTCGCTCTGCAATGCCGTGACGCCGCGCAGGTGGTGTCGCAATTGTCTGCACAGGCCAAGCAGGCCTTGCTGGAGGCGATGGCTGCCGCGCTGGAAACCGATGCCGCGGCGATTCTGGCCGCCAATGCGCGCGATCTGGAGGCCGCGCGTGCCAAGGGCACCGGCAGTGCCATGCTCGATCGGTTGGCACTCGATCCGCAGCGCCTAGCCGGTATCGCGACTGCGTTGCGCGAGGTGGCGGCCTTGCCCGATCCGGTCGGCCAGGTCACGCGCGAGGACATCCGCCCCAACGGGATTCGCGTGCAGAAGGTGCGTGTGCCGCTGGGCGTGATCGCGATGATTTACGAGGCGCGGCCCAACGTCACGGCAGACGCTGCCGCGCTGTGCATCAAGGCCGGCAATGGCGTGATCTTGCGCGGTGGCTCGGAGGCGATCCATTCCAATACCGCCATTGCGCGCGCACTGCAGGGCGCCTTGCGCGAAGCCAATGTGCCGGAAGCGGCGCTGACCCTGGTCGAGGATCTGCGCCGCGAGACCATGCTGGAGCTACTGCAGCTCAACGACATCGTCGATCTGGCGATTCCGCGCGGTGGCGAAGGCCTGATCCGGTTCGTTGCGGAGCACGCGCGCGTGCCGGTGATCAAGCACTACAAGGGTGTGTGCCATCTGTTTGTGGATGCGTCGGCGGACCTGGCGCTTGCACTACGTCTGTTGATCGATGGCAAGGCGACGCGGCCGGCCGCCTGTAATTCGCTGGAGACCTTGCTGGTGCATGCAGACATCGCCGAGCGCTTTCTCCCGCTTGCGGCGCAGGCATTGCGCGAACGCAAGGTGGAACTGCGTGGCGATGCGGCGACGCGCGCGATGCTGCCCGAGATCGCTCCTGCAAGCGACGACGACTATGCCGCGGAATTTCTCGACCTGATCCTGGCCATCCGCGTGGTACCGGATCTGGACACGGCGCTGGCGCACATCCGCCAGTACGGCTCGGACCACACCGAAGTCATCGCCACGCAGGATGCCGACAACGCCGAGCGCTTCGTGCAGGCGCTACGCTCGGCGGTGGTGATGGTGAACGCCTCCTCGCGGTTTTCCGATGGCGGTGAACTGGGCCTGGGCGCGGAGATCGGCATCTCCACCACGCGCCTGCATTCGTACGGCCCCATGGGCCTGGAAGCGCTCACCGTGGAGCGCTTCGTGGTGCGCGGCGAAGGGCAGGTTCGACACTGATCGGTAAGGGCGCAACACCATGCTCGTCGGTTTGCGCGCGTTGCATCCATCTGCACCTTCGCCAGCACCACAACAGCAGCCCTGTAGTGGGGCGGCCTTCCACGAGCGTTGACAGGCCAGGGAGGCGCTAGTCGAGCGATGCGCGGTCGCGTGTTGTCTGGCGTGTGCTGCTGACGAACACAAGCTGCCGCGCATGTATCCAGCAGCCGACACCGCGCATCAGGCCTGCGCACCTGGTCGCCCACCATCCCACCGCCACTGCGCCACCTACCGCGGCAACCACGACCTTTGACACTCCCCCGGCAGCCCGCTCCTGCCTACAGTCGACGACTGCCCCCGCACTTCCGGAGTCGTCCATGCGCCGCCTTGCCACCTGCCTGCTCGCCACCGCCACCGCCATCGCCGCCGCCAGCGGCAGCGCCTGGGCGCAAACCTCTCCGATGACGCCGGACATCACCGGCAAGCCGTTCGTGGCTGCCGATGCCAGCAACGACTACATCAAGCGCGAGGTGATGATTCCGATGCGCGATGGGGTCAAGCTGCACACGGTGATCGTGCTGCCGAAGGGCGCCAAGAACGCACCGATCGTGCTGACACGCACGCCCTACGACGCCAGTGGCCGCACCGAACGGCTGGCTTCGCCGCATATGAAGGACCTGCTGTCTGCCGGCGACGACGTCTTCGCGGAAGGCGGCTACATCCGCGTGTTTCAGGACGTGCGCGGCAAATACGGTTCCGAAGGCGATTACGTGATGACGCGCCCGCTGCGTGGGCCGCTCAATCCCAGCGAAGTCGACCATGCCACCGATGCCTGGGACACCATCGATTGGCTGGTGAAGAACGTCAGCGAATCCAATGGCAAGGTCGGTATGATCGGCTCGTCCTACGAAGGGTTCACCGTGGTGATGGCGCTGACCAACCCGCATCCCGCGTTGAAGGTGGCGGTGCCGGAAAGCCCGATGATCGACGGCTGGATGGGCGACGACTGGTTCAATTACGGTGCGTTCCGCCAGGTCAATTTCGATTACTTCACCGGCCAGCTCAGCAAGCGCGGCAAGGGCGCCGGCATCGCGCGTCAGGGGCACGACGATTACAGCAATTTCCTGCAGGCCGGCTCGGCCGGCGACTTCGCCAAGGCCGCAGGCCTGGAGCAGTTGCCGTGGTGGCACAAGCTCACCGAACACGCCGCCTATGACGCGTTCTGGCAGGAGCAGGCGCTCGACAAGGTGATGGCGCGCACGCCGCTGAAGGTGCCCACGATGTGGCTGCAAGGCCTGTGGGATCAGGAAGACATGTGGGGTGCGATTCACAGCTACGCGGCGATGGAGCCGCGCGACAAGCGCAATACGCTCAACTACCTGGTGATGGGCCCGTGGCGCCACAGTCAGGTGAACTACGACGGCAGTGCGTTGGGTGCGCTGAATTTCGAAGGCGATACCGCGCGCCAGTTCCGCCATGACGTGCTGCGCCCGTTCGTCGATCAGTACCTGGTCGATGGCGCACCCAAGGCAGATACGCCGCCGGTGTTCATCTACAACACCGGCGAAAACCACTGGGATCGGCTCAAGGCGTGGCCGCGCAGTTGCGACAAGGGCTGTGCGGCGACCAGCAAGCCGCTGTATCTGCAGGCCGGCGGCAAGCTGTCGTTCCAGCCGCCGGTGGCCGGGCAGGCGGGATTTGAAGAGTACGTGTCCGACCCGGCCAAGCCGGTGCCGTTCGTGCCGCGCCCGGTGGATTTTGCCGATCGCGCGATGTGGACCACCTGGCTGGTGCACGACCAGCACTTTGTCGATGGCCGCCCGGACGTGCTGACCTTCGTTACCGAGCCGCTGACCGAGCCGCTGCAGATCGCCGGTGCGCCTGACGTGCATCTGCAGGCCTCCACCAGCGGCAGCGACAGCGATTGGGTGGTGAAGCTGATCGATGTGTTTCCGGAGGAGATGGCGTCGAACCCGAAGATGGGCGGCTATGAGTTGCCGGTGTCGCTGGCGATCTTCCGCGGCCGCTACCGCGAGAGCTTCAGCACGCCCAAACCCCTGACGTCCAATCAGCCGCTGGCATTCCAGTTCGGCTTGCCGACCGCCAACCACACCTTCCAGCCGGGCCATCGGGTGATGGTGCAGGTGCAGTCCAGCCTGTTCCCGCTGTACGACCGCAATCCGCAGACCTACGTGCCCAATATCTTCTTCGCCAAGCCTGGCGATTATCAGAAGGCCACGCAGCGGGTGTACGTGTCCCCCGAGCAGCCCAGCTACATCAGTCTGCCGGTACGTTGAGCGCGCGGGCACCGCGTGCCGGCGGCGCCCACGCATCTTCCAGCAACTGCGGGCGGCAGACCACCCAGGCGGCGGCCAGTTGCACCAGCAGGCAGATGACCAGGAACACGAACGGGGAAGTCCAGCCGCCGCTGTGCGCGTGCAGCCAGCCGAACAGGAATGGCCCCAGGCAGCTCACCGCATAGCCCACGCCCTGCGAGAAACCGGACAGTGCGGCCGAACCGGCCGCCGTGCGGCTGCGCTGATTCACCAACACCAACGCCAGCGGAAACGTGCTCGGCCCCAGTCCAAGCAAAGTCACCCACAGGACCGGTGCGGCCAGCGGCGCCCACCACAGCCCGGCGAACGCGACAAGGTGACAGGCTGCGCATAGCAGCACGATGGGAAACGGGTTACGCATGCGCACCGCCAGCGCCGGCATGGTCAGCGCGCCGACCATGCCCAATGCCGCGAACAACGCCACCATGGTGCCGCCGAACGCAGGCGATGCGCCGGCTTCGCGCAGCAGCGTCGGCAGCCAGGTGAACATGGAATAGGTGACCAGCGAGGTCATGCCGAAGGTCACCGCCATGCTCCAACCCAGCGCAGTACGCGCGACGCGGCCTTCGGCCTCGGGCGTTGGGGTCACCGGTGCCGGGCCGGTGGCGCGGATACGCCGGTGGCTGGCGTGCACCAGTGCCCACGCCGCCGATGCCAGCAGAGCCGGCAGCACCCACACCACCATCGAACTGCGCCAACCCAGCGCATCTGCCACCGGCACTGCCAGCAGCGCCGGCAGCAGCGTGCCGACCTGCAGCACGGTGATGTACAGCGTGCTGACACGGCCCACGCGGTCGCCGAAGTAGCGCTTCACCAGCGGCGGCAGCACCACGTTGCCCATACCCATGCCGGCCAACGCCACCAGCGAGCCGACCAGCAACCCGGCGGTGCCCGGCAGCAGCGGGCGCAGGACCAACCCAAGCGTGGCCAGCGCCATCGACAACAGGGCCGCGCGCAGCAAGCCGAAACGGCGCAGCAACGCGGGCGTCGCCACGCCAGTGAGTGCGAAGGCTGCGGTCGGCAACATGCCGAGCGCACCCATGGTGGGCGCGCCGAAGGCGTACTCGTCGGCGATGCGTTCCAGCAGCGGCGTCAGCGACGTCACTGCGGTACGCAGGTTGAATGCGGACAGCAAGATCGCGGACAGTACCAGGCTGCGGCCACGCAACTGGGCGGACGAAGAAGACGCGGCAGTGACAACGGACATGACAGACCATCCGCGTCGCGCACGTGCGTGCAACGACGCCTGAAAACACAAAACCGGCACGAGGCCGGTTTTGTGTTTTGAAACTGGTCGGGGAGACAGGATTCGAACCTGCGACCTCTACGTCCCGAACGTAGCGCTCTACCAGACTGAGCTACACCCCGAAGGAGCCGCGTATGTTACATAGGGAATGGGGAATCGGCAAGCATCTGATGAAATTATTTTACTGAGACGGTTCGCCACGCTCGGGCTCGCGTGCTTCGAACCACATGCCGTTGAGCACCGCGGCCAATGCCGCCAGGCCGGTGCCGAGTATCCATGCGAAATACCACATTGGTGTGCTCCTCGAATCGTTGAAAAAGATGGGGACGCGCGGTGCGTCAACGGCAGCACAGGCATTGCGATCGCTGCCGCGGCGCTCAGTACGCGTTGGGATTGGCCG
The DNA here is from genome assembly GCF_008801575.1 of Xanthomonas cissicola. Taxonomy (GTDB): domain Bacteria; phylum Pseudomonadota; class Gammaproteobacteria; order Xanthomonadales; family Xanthomonadaceae; genus Xanthomonas; species Xanthomonas cissicola. The sequence goes on from NZ_VZPL01000015.1 coordinate 27,300, forward strand.
TGACCGCATCGTCGGTGACCTTGCCCTTGAGCACGCGATATACCCAGCTGGTGTACGCCAGCACGATCGGCATGAACACGGCAGTGGCCAGCAACATGATCCACAACGTCAGACGGCTGCTGGATGCATCCCACAACGTCAGGCTCATGCTTGGCGCCGTGGAGGAGGGCAGCAGGAACGGAAACAACGCAAAGCCCACTGGGAACACGATGCCGACGATGGCGCTGCCGGAGGCGATGAAGGCCAGGCCACCGCGGCGCACGCGTAACAACACCGCGCTCATCGCAAGCCCGGCCAGGCCCACCAGCGGCGCCATCAACGTGGCCGGCATGCTGCTGTAGTTGTGCAACCAGCCGCCCGCGGCGGTGAGCGCAGCGGTCTTGCCGAGCGGGTTGGTGGCCGCGTCGGTCGCCAGCAACGAGGTCACCGCATAGCCGGGCAGACCCAGCGCCACCCATGCGCCGCCTGCTGCAAACAGTGCCAGCGCACACAGCGCAGCGCTGCTGCCGAACCGCGCCGCGCGCGCGGCCACCGGGCCATCGGTCTTGAGCACCAACATCGCGGCGCCATGCGCCAGCAGCATCGCCACGCTGAGCAAGCCGGCGAGCAACGCGAACGGCGTCAGCAGCCCCAACAGGTTGCCGGTGTAGAACGTGCGCATGCTGTCGTCGAAATGGAACGGCACCCCCAGCAGCACATTGCCGACCGCCACGCCCATGATCAGTGCCGGAATGAAACCGCCGACGAACAACGCCCAGTCCCAATTGCTGCGCCAGCGTGCACCTGCCAGCTTGCCGCGGAACTTGAAACCGACCGGGCGCAGGATCAGCGCGAACAGGATCAGGAACATCGCCAGATAAAACCCGGAGAAACTCACTGCGTACAACGGCGGGAACGCGGCAAAGATCGCGCCGCCGCCCAGGATCAACCACACCTGGTTGCCTTCCCAGACCGGGCCGACGGTATTGATCACCAGCCGGCGTTCGGCATCGTTGTTGGCGACGAACGGCAGCAGCGCGCCCACGCCAAGATCGAAGCCGCCCATCACCGCGTAACCGGACAGCAGCACGCCGAGCAGCAGCCACCAGATCACGCGCAAGGTTGTGTAATCGAGCAATACGAAATCCATGATGTTTCTCCTTCGCCTACGGTGCGCTGCCGGCCACGGCACCGGAACTCAGCGGTGCGTGACGCGACGGGGCATGGTCTTGCAGGGCGGCGGGCGATGCGTTGGGCAGCATCGGCGGGAACAGCACATCCGGGCCCTTGTTGATGGTCTTCAGCGACAACTTGATCGCAATCACCAGTAGCGCTGTGTACAGCGCGGTGAAGCCCACCAGCGTCAGCACGATCTCGTACAGATCCAGCCCGGAAGCGGCGTAGAACGTGGGCAGCACGCCTTCCACCGCCCACGGCTGGCGGCCGTATTCGGCAACGAACCAACCGCATTCGATCGCGATCCAGGGCAGCGGCAACGTCCATAGGGCCAAGGTCAGGAACCAGCGTTTTTCCTGGAAGTTGTGCTTGCAGGCAAGCCAGAAGGCGACAGCGAAAAACGCGATGAGATACATGCCGATGGCGGCCATGATGCGGAAGGTGCAGAACAGCGGCAGCACGCGCGGCACGGTGTCCATCGCGGCCTGGGCAATCTGCTCCGGCGTTGCATTGCCGATATCGTCGCGGTAGCGCTTGAGCAGCAGGCCGTGGCCCAGGTCCTGCCAATGCGCATCGAAAACCTTGCGCGCTTGGGCATCGTTCCTGTCGGCGCGGATGCGTTGCAGTGCGCCGTAGGCGATTTGACCGCCGCGGATGCGGTGTTCGGCACGGCCCACCAATTCGAGAATGCCTGGAATTGGCTCGTCCAGCGAACGCGTGGCGATCAATCCCATCAGGTACGGAATCTTGATGGCGTAATCGTTGCGATGGGTGGTCTGGTTCGGAATGCCGAACGCGGTGAAGTCGGCCGGCGCAGCTTCGGTTTCCCACATCGCTTAGATGGCGGCCAGTTTCATCTTCTGGTGTTCACTGGCGGCGTAGCCGCTCTCGTCGCCCAGCACCACCACCGACAGCGACGACAGCAGACCGAACGCTGCGGCCACCGCAAACGAACGCCGCGCCATTTCAATATGCTTGCCGCGCAATAGATAAAACGCACTGATCGACATCACGAACACCGCGCCCAGCACGTAGCCCGCGCTGACGGTATGCACGAACTTGGCTTGCGCCACCGGGTTGAACAGCACCGCCACGAAATCCACCACTTCCATGCGCATGGTGTCCGGGTTGAATACCGCGCCGGCCGGATTCTGCATCCAGCCGTTGGCGATCAGGATCCATAACGCGGAGAAGTTGCTGCCCAGCGCCACCAGCCACGTGGTGACCAGGTGCTGCACCTTGCTCAGGCGATTCCAGCCAAGAAAGAACAGGCCCAAAAAGGTGGCTTCCAGAAAGAACGCCATCAGTCCCTCGATCGCCAGCGGGGCACCGAAGATGTCGCCCACGTAATGGCTGTAGTACGACCAGTTCATGCCGAACTCGAACTCCATCACGATGCCGGTGCCGACACCCATGGCGAAGTTGATGCCGAACAGCACACCCCAGAACATGGTCATGCGCCGCCAGATCTGCTTGCCGGTCATGACGTAGACGCTTTCCATGATGCCCAGCAGGAACGACAGACCCATGGTGAGCGGCGGAAAGATGAAGTGGTACATCGCGGTGACTGCGAACTGCAGCCGCGACAGTTCGACAACTGTCGAGTCGATCATGGCGGGTGGGCCTGGTTGAGGGTCGGTAAGGAATGTGGCGATCATCTGCCGCGATCGCGCCGGCCGCGTTGATCCAAATCAATGCGGCCCTGGACAGGTGCGTCACACTGTCTATCCCCCGACCGGGAGGCGGCGACTTACAATCGCGTGCAATGCGCAGTCTTCAGAAGAGCCACGTGAGCCAGCCCAGCGTGCAAGCCAGCGAAACGCCCGCCCGGCGCCGTCAACGCGGCCACTGGCTGGATGCGCTTGCCGCATCTGCCACGCGTTCGCGGCGGCTTGCCGGGGTTGCGGTGGCGTTGTCGGGTGTGTTGCTGCTCGTGCAATCGGCTGCGATCGCCTGGCTGGTACAGGCGGTGCTGGTGCAGCACCTGGCGTTGGCGCAATTGCGCAACGTGGGCGCGGGCTTGCTGCTGGCGCTGATCGGGCGCGCGCTACTCAACGCCTGGGCGCAATCGCTGACCGGTGAAGTGGCCGACGTGGCCAAACGCGAACTGCGCGCGCGCATTGCCAGACGCCTGGTGCAGCACGGACCGCTATGGTTGCGCCGGCAGCGCAGCGGCGAACTGGGCGAATTGAGCCTGGCGCATACCGATGCACTGGAAGGCTATTTCGTCGGCTACCAGCTCGCGCGCATCGAAATGTTGCTGGTGCCGCCGCTGATCCTGATCGCGGTGTTTCCGGTCGATTGGGTGGTCGGGTTGGTGTTGCTGCTTACTGCGCCGCTGATTCCGTTCTTCATGATGCTGGTGGGGTGGGGCGCCGAGGCCGCAGGGCGCGAACAAGTCGGCGAGTTGGCGCGCATGGGTGGGCATTTTGCCGATCGCCTCAAGGGCCTGGGATTGCTGCGCGTGTATGGCCGCGGCCAGGCTGAGTTGCAGGGCATTGCCGCCGCTGCCGAGGGCGTGCGCGAGCGCTCGCTGAAAGTGTTGCGCATCGCATTCCTGTCGTCGACCGTGCTGGAATTTTTTGCCTCCGTCAGTGTGGCGATCGTGGCGCTGTACTTCGGTTTGAGTTATTTGGGCATGCTCCATCTGCACGGTATGCCGTCGCTGGGCGCGGGCATGTTCTGCCTTTTGCTGGCGCCGGAATTCTTCGCGCCCCTGCGGCGCTTGGCCGCGCATTACCATGACCGCGCAAACGCCTTGGCTGCAGTGGCCGAGGCCGAGCGGTTGCTGAAGGGTTTCCAGCCGGCTGCTGTTGCAGACACCGGTGCGCCACCCGCACGTGCCCTGGAGCCGGCACACGCGCATGCGCCCTTGTTGCAGGCACGTGGATTGGCGCTGCGTCCTGCCGGCGCGCCGCAGGTGGTGGTCAAGGAGTTTGCGTTGACGCTGGAGCCCGGGCAGCGTGTTGCAGTGATCGGTGCCAGCGGCAGCGGCAAGAGCACGCTGTTGGAAGGACTCGCTGGTTGGCTTGCACCCGAGGCGGGCAGCGTGGCCGTGCGCCCGGGTGCGCGCATTGGATATGCCACGCAGCGGCCCTACCTGTTTCACGGCAGCATCGCCGACAACCTGCGCCTGGCCGACCCGCAGGCCAACGATGCGCGCCTGCACGCGGTGGCCGAGGCGGCGCAAGTGCTGCGCTTTGCCGCGCACTTGCCGGCCGGCCTGGACACGGTGATCGGCGAGCGTGGCTTGGGTTTGTCCGGTGGCGAAGCCCGCCGGGTGGCGTTGGCGCGGTTGTTGTTGCGCGAGCCGGATGTGTTGCTGCTGGACGAACCCACCGCCTTTCTCGACCCGGACACCGAAGCGGACTTGCTGCGTACGCTGGGCATCTTTGCGCGCGTCCGTGCGGTCGTTCTGGCGACGCACAGCGCTGCGGTGATGCGTTGGGCCGACACGGTGATCGATCTGCGCGGCGCGACGGTCACGCTGGAGGCACCATGAGCCGCGCCCAGCCTGATCGTGTGCGCGATGTGTTCGGTCGGCATGCCTGGCGCCTGCTGTTGTCGGCAGTGCTGGTGCTGGTCACCATGCTTGCCGGTGTCGGCCTGCTGGGCTTGTCCGGCAGCTTCCTGACCGCCGCTGCGCTGGCAGGCGTTGCCGGTATGGGGACCGGCTTCAATTTCTTCTCGCCCTCGGCCGGCATTCGCGCCTTGACCTTCGCGCGTATCGTGTCGCGCTACGGCGAAAAGTTGATCGGGCACGATGCCACCTTGCGCATCGCCCGCGATCTGCGGGTATGGTTTTTCCGCCGCGCCTTGCCGCTGGCACCCGGGCGATTGTCGGCCACCCGCACCGGCGATCTGCTGGCGCGGCTGATGTCCGACATCGGCGAGGTCGACGGCCTCAGCGTGCGCGCATTGGCACCGCTGGCCGCGTTGCTCGGCATCTGGCTAGGCGGTGTCGTCGCCGCTGCACTGATCTATCTTCCCGCTGCATGCTTGTTGTTGGTGCTCGGCGTGCTGATCGGTGGGCTGGTGCCGTGGCAGGTGGCACGCGGCGGCGCGCAGCGCGAGCAGTTGCGTGCGCAGCAGCGCACCACCTTGCGCACGCAGGCCTTCGAAGGCCTGGAGGGCGCGGCCGACCTTGCTGCGGTCCATGCGCAGGGCGCCTGGCTGCAGCGCAGCGACGCCGCCGCTGCCGCCGTCACCGGCGGCGATCACATCCAGCGCAGACGGCTGATCACCGGCAACCTGCTGCATGCGCTCTGCGGCGGGCTGGGGCTGGCCGGCATGCTGTGGCTGGCACTTGGTGCGGCCGAACGCGGGCTGATCGCCGCCGAGCTTGCTGCGGGGTTGGTGTTTTTGACCATGGCGTTGCTGGAAGTCTGGGCCGGTGCCGGGCTGGCGTTGCAGGCGCTGCAAAGCGCACGCGTTGCCGCCGGGCGCCTGCAGGCCATCGTCGATCAAGCGCCATCGGTGAGCGATCCGGCGCACGCAATCGACGTGCCGCGCACCGGCACGCTGCAATTGCAGCAGGTGTCGTTTGCCTGGCCCGGTAGCGCGCGCCCGGTGCTGCATGGGCTCGATCTGACCCTGGCGCCGGGCGAGCGCATCGCCATCAGCGGCGACAGCGGCAGCGGTAAAAGCACATTGTCGGCGTTGTTGCTGCGGCTGTGGGATCCGCAGGCCGGGCAGCTGCGCTACGCCGGCATCGACCTGCGTCACGTCGCACAGGCGCAATGGCACCAGCGTATCGCCTGGCTGCCCCAGAACGCGCCGGTGTTTGCCGGCAGCGTGCGCGACAACCTGCTCATCGGCGACGCCACTGCCGACGATGCCGCGTTGTGGCAGGTGCTCGAGCAGGTGCGCCTGGGCGCGTGGGCCAGTGCGAACGACGGCCTGGACACCTGGGTCGGTGAAAACGGCGCCACACTGTCTGCCGGCCAGGCGCGCCGGCTCGCCCTCGCGCGCGCACTGCTGCGCGATGCCCCGATCCTATTGCTCGACGAACCCACCGATGGTCTGGACGTGGATACCGCCGACGCGCTGCTGCGCGACCTGGCCGCCGCACTCGGCGAACGCTCGCTGGCGATGATCACCCACGACGCGCTACCGCCTGGTGTCGTGCAACGGCATTAACGGATGCGTGAGGGAACGCTGGAGTTGCTCGATCAGAACGCGTAGCCAATCGCTGCGGTCCTCGACCGTGGTCACGGGGTGAGCGTTGATCACCTGACCACACGTTGTTGATCGCGTTCAATCAAACAGCGCCGGAAGCGTGGCCATCAGGTCGGTCTCGGTCACTGCCAGTACCAGTGCGCTGACATTCAACGCAACCGTGAGCCAGAACGTCAGCTGAAACGCCGCCTTGCTGCATTTGTGCCGGTGGATTTCCTGCGCCAGCAATGCACCTGGCCAGCCACCGATCAGCGCCAGCAGGTGCAAGCTGGATTCGGGTGTGCGCCATTGATTGCGTTGCGCGGCCGATTTGTCCATCGCATAGATCAGCAGCGTGACCAGGCTGGCCGCCGCGTACCAGAGCGGGACGATCACCGGTAGCACGTGCATCAGCGTGGCCGCCGCCAAGGCGAGCATCGACACCGCAGCCAGCGTCTTGCGCGGCAACCCGCTGCGACGTTGTTCGGTTCTGGCGGCGGTGGTACGGTCTGCCCAACGCACTTGCGTGGCATTCAGGCGCTTGTGCGCATCGCGTTCGATTGCATACGTGATGATCTCCCCATCGCGCGGGCGACGCGTCTGCTGTGTAAATGCGCTGATATGGACGAATGCACGGTCGCCACCACCATGGGGCGTGACGAAGCCAAAGCCCTTGTGATCATTCCAGTCGCTGAGACGTCCCTGATAGCGCATTCGCATCGCTCTGTTGGATGGCGTGGCTTGCCGGTGCGGTCTGCGCGCGTATCACGCATCAATTGCTCAGCCGGCAAAACAGCGGTGATGGTTACCGTATTGCAGCAACATCGGCCGATATTCGGCAGCGCAGAGCGAGCTTCAAGGAGCTCAACAGTCCTGCAAAAAGTCGCTCACCGCTGGGCCGAACCGGGCGAAATCGACCAGGAACGCGTCGTGGCCTTGCGGCGAATCCAGGCCGATGAATTGCGCATCGGCGCCGCCGGCGCGCAGGCCGTCGGCGATCTGTTCCTGCTGCTGCACCGGGAACAGGATGTCGGTGTTGGCGCCGATCGCCAGCGCACGCGCGATGCGGATACGTGCCAGGCCGGCAAGCACGGTGTCGGCGGTCGAGACGCCGGTCTGTGGCTTGGCGGAAGCGGGCAGGGCATCTGCACGGGCATTGTCGATGGCAGAGCCGGCAACCGGTCTTTCCTCGACATACTCGGCCAGGTCGAACCAGTCCATCGAGCGGCTCAGATACAGATAGCAGTTTGGGTCGAAAAAACGCACGAAGCGGCGCGCGTGGCCTTCCAGATAGCTTTCCACCTGGAATTCCAGCCCGAACGGATCATCGGCCGCCTGCTCGGAATCCAGCCGCACGCGGCCGAAACGGCCGTCCCATTCCAGCGCCGAACGATACGTGATCACGCCGAGTTTGCGCGCCATGCGCATGCCCGATTCCGGGTAGCGCACATCGTCGTAGTGGCCGCCGTTCCAGTGTGGATCCAGCCGGATCGCCTCGCGTTGCAACGAGCGTATCGCGATCGAAAACGGCAATGCCTGCGCGCTGCCGGAAATATTGATGTGGCTGCGCGCGATGCCGGGATGGCGCAGCAACAGCGCCAGCGCGGTCATGCCGCCCATCGAGTTGCCGATCAGGCAAGCCAGCTGCGCGATGCCCAACGCGTGCACCACGTCGGCTGCGGCATCGGCCACGTCTTCGATCGACAGGTCCGGAAAGCTGAGGCGATACGGCGCGCCGGTGGCTGGGTTTACCGAGGCCGGCCCGGTCGAGCCCTTGCAACTGCCTAACGAATTGACGCAGACCACGAACCAGCGTGCGGTATCGATCGGCTTGCCCGGCCCTAGCATTCCTTCCCACCAGCCCGGCTCGGGGTTGGCCTGGTTTGCCGCTGCGTGCGCATTGGGCGACAGGCCGGTGACGATCAGGATCGCGTTGCTGCGATCTGCGGCCAGCGTGCCCCAGGTCTCGTACGCAACGCGTGCCTGATGCAGCACGCCACCGCGTTTCATCGGAAATGGCGAGGGCAGGGCGTGGTACAGCGTGCCGGCAGGGATGAATTCAGTCATGGGCCAATTCTAGCTGGCACTGCGCGATGGTGCTGGGGGCATGTGAGGTTCGGAAATGCAACGAAGTGAGGGTCGCTCATTGGTGCAGTGAGCAGGTTGCTGGCCGGCGTTGCATACGTTCGTCTGCATGCCCCATGTAGACAACGGAGCATCCGGCTCCGCACCTAACTTCGCAAACTCCGCTTGACTTCCGTCGATACGCGGCGTGATGTCGCTTTCAGTACAGCGCCATGGCGGCGCGAAGATCAAGTGTTTGCCCGCGTCAGTTAGGGCGGTGATGTCGCCCGTCACGCGCAATGCGTCAGCCATCAGCGGCCGATCACCAGTTCCACCTGTGCGGCTGCAGGCAATGCGATCGTCACCGGCGCGCTTTCCACGTCATCGGCCTGGCGCATGGCGTTGCCGCTGCGCGACAGCCGTGCCAGCAGCTGTACATGGTCCAGCGACGACAGCGTGCGCGTCGGCATCGGGCTGTCGCCATCGTCCAGCGTGAGGGTCAATGGAAGCTCGCTCAGCGTGTGTTTTTCCACCGCCACCGGCATCGGCGTGTCGGCCGCGCGCGCGATCACGAACACGCTGGTATCGCCGGGCAATCCGGCGCGCTTGGCGAATTCGGCGTCCAGCGTCACGCGCACCTGGATGCGTTTGCCACTCGCTGCAGCGGCGGTAGGCGCAGCCGGTGCCTGGATCGGCTCTAGCCTGGCTTCCTGTCGCGCGGCGTTGATCTGTTCGAGCAGGCCGGGGCGAGTCTTGGTATCGACCACGCTCAGCAACGGCTCCCACGTCGCACTGGCCTTGGCCGGCTCGCCGGCCTGGCGCTGCACCACCCCCAGGAACCAGCGCGCGCGTTGATGGTCCGGTTGCATCGCCAGCGCGTGTTCGAGCAGGCGCATGGCTTCCGGATCCGGGCGGCCGCTGTCGTCGGCAAGCATGCGCGCCTGCGCCGCGGCGACCAGCACGTCGGCTTCGTCCGGACGCAGTGCTACCGCGCGTGCGAAGGCATCGCGGGCTTCGGCAAATTTCTGCTGGCTGGACAGTGAGCGCCCCAGCAACACCCAGCCCTCGGCCTGATCGGGGTTGCTTACCAACGCCGCGCGCAGCTGCACGATGGCTTCGTCCAGCGAACGTGGCGTGGGCAGGCGATTGGTCGGCTGCGTCATGGCGCCTGGCGTTCCGACCAGCCAGTACAACGCCGCACTCGCGGCCAGCAGCAACACCGCCACGCTCGCAGCCAGGCCGCGCGCGTCGCGCCACAGCGGGCGCAACACCAGGCCGAGCGCCAGCAGCGCAATCACGAGCCCCGCGATGACAAAGCCGGCCATCACCACTCCTGCTCATCGGCAGGCACGGTAGGCGCGGCCACGCTGCGTTTGCGTACTACCAGCGCCACGGCGCCCGCGCCCAGCAGCAACACCAGCAGCGGGCCGAACCATAGCAGCCAGGTGCGCGACTCCACGCGCGGGCGGTACAGCACGAACTCGCCATAGCGCGCGACCAGAAACTGGCGGATCTGCGCATCGCTGCGACCTTGGTGCATCAGAGCCAGCACCTCGCGGCGCAGATCCTGCGCAATCTGCGCGTTGGAATCGGCCAGTGACTGGTTCTGGCATTGCACGCAGCGCAACTCGGCGGTAAGTGTGTGAAAACGCGCCTCCTCTTCGGCCGATGCATAGCGCAGCGGCGCCGGATCGCCGACCGGCTGGGCGAATGCCAGCCAGGGCAGCAACAGCAGCGTCAGCAGCCAGGCGCGCCTCATTGTTTGGCGTGCAGGTCCGGTGCGGCGGTGGGGGAACGTTCGATCTGGCTCAGCGCCGGAATCAACTGGGTGTCGATGATGGATTGGGTCAGCATGCCGCTGTACTTCCAGCGCACCACCCCACGCCCGTCGACCAGGAAGGTTTCCGGTGCAGCGGCGATGCCGAAATCGATGGCGGTGCGGCCATCTTGATCGGCGACCACCAGCAGATACGGGTTGCCGAGTTGTTCGAGCCAGCGCAGCGCATCATTGCGCTCGTCCTTCCAGTTGTAGCCGATCACGCGCACGCGCTTGGTCAGTGCGAAGCGGCTCAGCACCGGGTGTTCTTCGCGGCAGGCCGGGCACCAGCTGCCCCACACGTTGATGATGTACGGCGCGCCGCGCAGTTCGCGCGCATGCACCACGATGGCAGGGTCGTGCAGCAGCGGCAGCGCGAATTCCGGCGCCGGTTTGCCGATCAGTGCAGAAGGCAGGGCATCGCGATCGTCCTGACCGGAGCGCACCACCGCATAGACCAGCAGCGCTGCCAGGGCGAGCAGCAGCACGATGGCGCCCACGAGAACCGCAGTGGGCAGACGGGGTGAACGTGACTCAACCATCTTGGATCTCCGGAGAACGACGAAAACGCCGGTCGGCCGCGGTCACCAGGCCGCCGAGCGCCATCAGCAGCGCTCCCAGCCAGATCCAGCGGACGAACGGTTTGAGGTGGACACGTACCGCCCAGGCCTGGTTGCCCAGCGGTTCGCCAAGGGCGACATACAGGTCGCCAAACGGGCCAGGGCGGATCGCCGCCTCGGTCAACGTCTGGCCGCCACTGGCGTAGCGGCGCTTTTCCGCATGCAGCATGCCCGCCGGCGCATCGTCCTTGAACACCTGCAGGTTGGCACGGTCGGACACGTAATTGGGCCCGCGCAGTTCTTCCAGCCCGTCGAAATGCAGTGCATAGCGGCCGATCTGCACCTGTTGCCCGGGCGCCAGCGCCACTTCGCGCTGCAGGCTCAATCCCTCCACCAGCATGGCACCGGACAGGAACACCGCAACGCCCAGGTGCGCCAGCACCATGCCCAGCATCTCGGCGGTGAATTTGCGCCCCTTGGCCGCCCGCCGCGTCCACAGAAATCGCGCGGTGCCCAGCAACACCCAGGCTGCACCGGCGACACCGAAGGCGGCTTTCAACTGCCCCTGCGGCGCGGCGAACCAGGCCAGCACGCCGGCAGCCAACGCCAGGGCTGCCCACGGCGCCAGCAGCGCCAACGGCCGCGAGGCCTGTTCGCGCTGCCAGCGGGTGAGCGGGCCGAAGGGCAGCAATGCCACCAGCGGCGCCATCAACACCACGAACAAGGTGCCGAAGTAGGGCGGGCCAACCGACAGCTTGCCCAGCCCCAAGGCATCGGCGAGCAGCGGATACAAGGTGCCCAGCAACACCATTGCGCAGGCGCAGGTGAGCAGCAGGTTGTTCAACAGCAACAAGGTTTCGCGCGAACTGCCGGCGAATGCGCGACGCGGATCGTCCGCCACCGACAGAAGCGGCGCGCGCAGCGCATACAGCAGCAACGAACCACCGACCACGGCCAGCAGGAATACCAGAATGAACAGCCCGCGCGACGGGTCGGCGGCGAACGAATGCACGCTGGTCAGCACGCCCGAGCGCACCAGAAACGTGCCCAGCAGCGACAGCGCAAAGGCGGCGATCGCCAGCAACAAGGTCCAGCTGGCGAAGCTGCCGCGCTTTTCGGTCACCGCCTGCGAATGCAACAGTGCGGTGCCCACCAGCCACGGCATGAAACTGGCGTTCTCCACCGGGTCCCAGAACCACCAGCCACCCCAGCCCAGCTCGTAATACGCCCACCAGCTACCGAGCGCGATGCCGACGGTGAGCATCGACCAGGCGACATTGGTCCACGGCCGCGTCCAGCGCAGCCAGCACGCATCCATACGGCCTTCCAACAGTGCGGCGATGGCGAATGCGAACGGCACCGAAAAGCCGACGTAGCCGCAATACAGCATCGGCGGATGGACGATCAGCCCCGGATCCTGCAGCAGCGGATTGAGGTCCCCACCCTCCAGCGGCACCGGAAACAACCGCGCAAACGGGTTGGAGGTGAACAGCAAGAACGCCAGAAACCCGATGCTCACCAGCGCCAAGACGCCGAGCACGCGCGCGATCACATGCGCCGGTAGCTGCCGCGACCAGATCGCCACCGCGCCGGTCCACAACGCCAGCACCAGCGTCCACAGCAGCAGCGAGCCTTCGTGCGCGCCCCACACTGCCGAATAGCGGTACATCACCGGCAGCAGGCTGTTGGAATTCTCGGCGACGTAGCGCACCGAAAAATCCTGCACCAAGAAGGCGTGCGTCAACACGGCGAAGGCCGATGCGATCAGTGCCAGCTGCACCAGCGCCGCCGGTCGCGCCACGGCCATCCAGCTGCTGCGTCCGCGCTGTGCGCCGGCCAGCGGCACCACGGCCTGCACCAGCGCCACCAGCAGGGCCAGCACCAGCAGCAACGTCCCGAGTTCAGGAAGCATCGGGTCGGCGCGTTGTCGAGCATGGGCCAGTGCCACAACGGCAAGTGCACTGCCGAGTCCGAATTCCGGCAGCAGTTGCACCTGCTTGCCCACGCGCGGTGACATCATTAGCTGCGCACGCACCGCGCAAGCCACCTGCCGGCCGGCATGCCGATGTCCCGATGCACGGCATCACTGCCGCTCTCCAACTTGACCGGCCGCGGCTGGCACATCGTGCTTGCGGTGCGCGCTGCCCATCTTGTCGGCCACTTCCTTCGGCATATAGGTTTCGTCGTGCTTGGCCAGCACATCTTCGGCGACGAAGATGCCGTGCTGCATGCGGCCAGTGGCCACCACTGCCTGCCCCTCGCGAAACAGGTCCGGCAGGATGCGGTGGTAACTGACGGTCAATTGTGCATCGCCATCAGTCACGCGGAATTGCGCTTCCAAGGAGCCAGAGGCGCGTTTGAACGAGCCTTTTTCGACCATGCCGCCGAGCCGGAAGCGGGAATGCGCGCCGGCATCGCCGCGCAGCACTTCCGATGGCGTGTATAGATAGGCCACGTTGCGCTGCAAGGCCATCGCCACCAGCGTGGTGGCCAGCCCGCCGGCCAGTACCAACGCCAGCACCAGCCACAGGCGGCGACGACGTTGCAGGTTCACCGGATCAGCTCCGCATCGCTGGGCACCGCGCGCTTGCGCTCGCGCAGGCGGCGCGCCTGGGCGATCTTCAATGCGCGACGCACCTGCCACCGGCCGGCGATCAGGTCCCACAGCAGCACCAGCACGAACACCGCATAGGCGGCGATGACGTAAGGCAGGTAGCTCATGCCGCACTCTCCTGCGCATCGCCCACGATCCAGGCCTTGCCGGCCTCGCGGCGCAGGTTGTCGGCGCGCGCGCGCGTCAGCAGCGAGCCGGCAAACCAGAACTTGGTGCCGATCACCATCAACCACAGCGGCAGCAGCATGCTGGCATCGATCGTCGACGGGCCGAGCAGGCGGATGCTCTGGCCCTGATGCAGCGAATTCCACCACACCACCGAATAGCGGATCACCGGCAGCAGCGCCACTCCGACGATGGCCAGCAACGCCGCCGCGCGTGCAGCCTGACGGCGGTCGTCGATGGCGTGGTACAGGCCGATCACGCCCAGATACAGGAACAGCAGAATCAATTCGGTGGTCAGGCGCGGGTCCCAGTCCCACCAGGCGCCCCACATCGGTTTGCCCCAGATGCTGCCGGTCAGCAGGGTGATCACGGTAAATGCAGCGCCGATCGGCGCGCACGCCATCGCCAGAATCTCGCAGATCTTGATCCGCCAGATCAACGCGATGGCCGCATACAGCGCCATCAGCCCGAACACGAACAGGCTCATCCACGCGCTCGGCACATGGATGTAGAGGATACGGAAGCTGTCGCCTTGCTGGTAATCCGCCGGCACCGCGAACAAGGCCTGCCAGATGCCCACGCCCAGCAGCAACACGGCCAGCGCGTAGCACCACGGCGCCCAGCGCGCAGTAAAACGGTCGAAGATCGGGGGCGATGCGAGTTGGTGGAACCAGCGGACGACGACGTTCATGCGATGGCAGTAGCCTTTGGAATGGCATTGGCTCTCGAAACAGCAACAACGCGTTGTGCGGGGCATGCTATCGACAATGCAACGACTGCAGCGCTCAACTCAACGAAATACGGATCGCGGCCGCTGCAGCCAGCGGCGCAAGGACCACACCGATCACCAATCCGGCGCCCAACAACAACAACGCACCCACCGCATCCTGCCCTTGTCCGCTAGCCGCCACGCTGCCGGCACCGAACACCAGCACCGGCACGTACAGCGGCAGCGCCAGCAACGCGACGAGAATACCAGAGCGTTTCATCGTCACCGTCAGTGCCGCAACCACGGCGCCGAGCAGACTCAGGAGCGGCGTTCCCAGCGCCAACGATGCCAGCAGCACCGGCAGTTGGTCATGCGGCAGGTGCAGCAATTCGCCCAGCAGTGGCGTCACTGCAATCAGCGGCAACGCACTGGTCGCCCAATGCAGCAGCACGCGCACTGCGATCAACCAGGCTAATGGCACCGGTGCCAGCAGCCATTGTTCCATCGAGCCGTCTTCCACATCGCTGCGGAACAAGGCGTCCAGCGACAGCAGGCCAGCCAGCAACACCGACAGCCACAACACCGCCGGCGCGGCCTGCGCGAGCAGGTCCGGGCGGCCGCCCAGTCCCAACGCGAACAACACCACGATCAGTAGCGCGAACAGTGCCGACTGCAACGCATCGCGGCGGCGCCGCCACAGCAGCTGCAGGTCGCGGGCAAGCAGAGCGCGGGCCGCCTGCCAGAGCGACGGTTGCGGCGAATGCGTGCTCATGCCGCAACCTCCAGCGTGAGCATGCGCGTGCGCACCGGTGGCGCTGCATACGCACCATGCGTGGTGACCAGCGCCGCGCCACCGCCGCGCAAATGCGCGGAGATCATTCGGTTAACCAGGGTGATGCCATCCAGATCCAGGTTGGCGTACGGCTCATCCAGCAACCAGAGCGGCGCTGGCGACAGCCATAGCCGTGCCAGCGCCAGCCGCTTGCGCTGGCCTGCCGACAACTGCCGCACCAGCGCGTCTTCGTAACCGGCCAGGCCGACAATCGCCAGCGCGCTGCCGGGCATCTGCTTGGCGCGGCGGCCGTGCAGGCCGCACAGGAAGTGCAGGTTTTCCAGCGTGCTGAGGTCGGCCTTCAGGCCGGGCAGGTGGCCGAGGTAGGCCATGAAGCGGCTGCGGTCGCCGCGCTTGGCACTCTTGCCATCGATCTGGATCTGCCCGCGCTCCACATGCAGCAGGCCAGCCAGCACGCGCAGCAACGTGGTCTTGCCGGCGCCGTTGTCGCCTTGCACCAGCAGCGCCTCGCCGGCATCGACATGGAAATCCAGCGGGCCAAACACCGGCTCCTCGTTGCGGCTGAAGGCCAGGTCGTGCGCCGCCAGCAGCGGCGGTGCGGTGTGCAGCGGTTCGATCATCGGTGCAGCGGGCTCGGGTCGCAGGACGGCATGGGGAAGGGCCGGGGCAGGGCGCGCCGGACCGGGCGCGCATTGTAGCGACGATGGTGGCATGCCGGGGACGTCTGCGGCAGCGCTGCAGGCGCCGCGGTGTGTCAGGGAACGCTGTTTTGCAGCGTCCGGGCGCAACCTGCTGGCGGCTTTGCGTACACTCGCGGTCCGTTTCTTGTCCGGACAGGCACCATGCCCCTTACGACCAAGCTGCCCAAGGTGGGCACCACCATCTTCACCGTCATGTCGCAGCTGGCGGCCGAGCACGGCGCGGTCAATCTGGGCCAGGGCTTTCCCGATTTCGCGGTGCCGCAGCGGCTGGTCGACGAACTGAGCAAGGCGATGGCGGCCGGCCACAACCAGTATCCACCGATGACCGGCGTGGCCACATTACGCCAGGCCATCGCCGGCAAGGCGCAGCGCTGCTATGGCGCGCAGGTCGATGCCGACACCGAGATCACCGTCACCAGCGGTGCCACCGAGGCCATCTTCAACGCCATCCACGCGGTGGTGCGCGCCGGCGAAGAGGTCATCGTGCTGGACCCGGCCTACGACTGCTACGAGCCGGCGATCGATCTGGCCGGCGCGCGGGCGGTGCACGTAGCGCTGCACCCGCAGACTTTCGCGGTGGACTGGGATGCGCTGCGCGCCGCGATCACGCCCAAGACGCGCCTGTTGATGATCAACTCGCCGCACAACCCGTCCGGCGCGATGCTGTCGGCCGCGGACATGCAGACGCTGACCGAACTGCTGCGCGGCACCGAGATCTTTTTGCTGTCCGATGAGGTCTACGAACACATCGTGTTCGATGGCCGCCGGCACGAGTCGGTGCTGCGCTGGCCGGCACTGCGCGAGCGCGCATTCGTGATTTCCAGCTTCGGCAAAACCTACCACTGCACGGGCTGGAAGATCGGCTACGCCATCGCGCCGCCGGTGCTCACGGCCGAATTCCGCAAGGTGCACCAGTACAACACCTTCACCAGCTTCGGTCCGGCCCAGCACGCCTTCGCTGCGATGATCCGCGACGAACCCGAACACGACGAGCAACTGGGCGCGTTCTATCAAGCCAAGCGCGACCGGTTCCGCGAACAATTGCTGACCACGCGCTTGAAGCCGTTGCCTGTGCCCGGCGGCTACTTCCAGTTGGTGGATTACTCGGCCATCAGCGATCTGCCCGATACCGAATTCGTGAAGTGGCTAACGATCGAGAACGGCGTGGCCGCGATCCCGTTGTCGCCGTTCTACGAGAACGCGCCTGCAGGGCAGCGCCTGGCACGGCTGTGCTTTGCCAAGAACGATGCGACGCTGGATGCGGCGATCGAGCGCCTGCGTAGGCTCTGACGAGCCGGGAATCGGGAATCGGGATTCGGGAATCGTAAGAGCGGTCGGCCGCTTTTTGATCTGAATTCGCACTGGCTCGATGACATAACGCCCTCATTAAACCGCTGTTCGATTCCCTATTCCCGATTCTCCATTCCCGAGTCTCACCATGCACGACCTGCGCATCTCCCTGATCCAAGGCGACACCCGCTGGCATGACCCCGCCGGTAATCGCGACTATTACGCTGCGCTGCTGGAGCCGCTGGTCGGGCAGACCGATCTGGTGATCCTGCCGGAAACCTTCACCAGCGGGTTCTCCAACGACGCCATCGACAAGGCCGAAGGCATGGACGGGCCGACCGTGGCGTGGGCGCGCGCGCAGGCCGCACGTCTGGGTGCAGCGGTCGCCGGCAGCGTGCAGGTGCGCACTGATGCCGGTGTATTCAACCGGCTGCTATGGGCTACGCCCGACGGGGCACTGCAGTGTTACGACAAGCGTCACCTGTTCCGCTTCGGCAACGAGCATCTGCGCTACGCGGCCGGGCGCGAGCGTCTGACAGTGGAATGGAAGGGCTGGCGGATCAATCCGCAGGTCTGCTACGACCTGCGTTTCCCGGTGTTCTGCCGCAACCGCTTCGATGTGGAGCGCCCGGGGCAGCTGGATTTCGATCTACAAGTGTTCGTCGCCAACTGGCCGTCCGCCCGCGCCTATGCGTGGAAGACGTTGCTGCGCGCACGCGCAATCGAAAACCTGTGCTTTGTGGCGGCGGTCAACCGCATTGGCATCGATGGCAACCAACTGCATTACGCCGGCGACAGCGCGGTGATCGATTTCCTTGGCCAGCCACAGGTGGAAATCCGCGAACGCGAGCAGGTGGTCACCACCACCATCAGCGCCACCGCGCTGGCCGAGCACCGCGCCCGTTTTCCCGCGATGCTGGATGCGGATCGGTTCGAGATTGTGGATTGGTGATTCGAGATGGGTACAAGCGCTGCCGCACAGATGCCTGCCAGCCCGCTGCTGCCAATCCCAAATCCCAAATCCCGGCTACTGAGCCAGCTTGATCTCGTAGATCTTCGGCCAGCGCTTTCCGGTGACCAACAAGCGATCGTGCTCGGCGTCGTAGGCAATGCCGTTGAGGACATCGTTGGTGGGATCGGTCAAGGTGTCGGGGTCTGGCACCAGTGCCTTGAGGTCGATCCAGGCGATGACCTTGCCGCTGGCGGGGTCGATGCGTGCGATGCGGGTGGTTAGCCAGACGTTGGCCAGCAACTGGCCCTTGACCCATTCCAGCTCGTTGAGGTTGTCCAGCGGCCTGCCGCGGGCGGTGACCTTGATGGTGCCGATCTGTTTCAGGCTCTGCGGGTCCAGCCGGCGGATGTTGGCCGTTCCGTCGCTCATGTAGAGCTGGCGGTCGTCGCTGGTCAGCGCCCAGCCCTCGCCGGAATAGGTGAATTGGGTACGCGGTGCCAGCGTGGCCAGGTCGTAGACGAAGCCGCGCTGATTGCGCCAGGTCAGCTGGATCAGGCGGTCCTTCCAGGCCACGATGCCTTCGCCATAGAAAGGCGGCGGCGTGTTGACCTGCTGCAGGACGTTGCCGCTGTCCAGGTCGACCTTGCGCACGCTGGACTGGCCCAGCTCGCCGGTGCTCTCGTAGAGATGCCCGTCCAGATAGAACAGGCCTTCGGTGAAGGCAGCGGTGTCGTGCGGATAGGTCCTGACGACCGTGTAACCCTGGGTGGGAATTGCCTCGCCGCAATGGGCGAGGGTGGGCAGCAGCAGTGCGCTGACGAGCAGACTGTAGACGGTGCGTGGCATGCGGTAATCATCCCATGGCGCGGCTGCCGGCGGCAGCTCTGCTGCCATGTCGAGTCCAGCTAAGACCTCGCTGAACAAACGCATGCGCCGCACTGAAATCTTGTCGCGGCTGCCACATCGGCGCTGCTAGTCTCGCGCCACGTCCACCACTGGCACTGCTCACATGATCAAGTCACTTTCGCTCATCGCGCTGCTCGGCGCCGCCACGCTGGCTCCGCAGGCGCAGGCCGCCGGCAACATCGATTGCCAGCTGTCGTTCAACTTGTCCGGTTGGTCGGTGTTCTACAAGACCGCCAGCGGTACCGGCACCATCAAGTGCGATAACGGTGCGGTCATTCCGGTCAAAATCTCCAGCAAAGGCGGTGGCCTGACCGTCGGTGAGTCCAAGATCGTCGGCGGCCGCGGCACCTTCAGCGGTGCCTATAGCCTCAACGACCTGTTCGGCACCTATGCCGCTGCCGAAGCGCATGCCGGCGTCGTGAAGTCCAGCACCGCGCAGGTGGTCACCAAGGGCGATATCTCGCTCGCGCTGGCAGGTACGGGCGAGGGTGTGGACCTGGGTGTCAACGTCGGTAATTTCGTGATCGAGCGTCGCAAGTAAGAGTGGTGACAAACCGAGCGAGCAGGCCCGGGTGGGCGTGCACGGCACGTCCAGAACCGGCGAGCACAAGTGATTCGTGTCGATCTCCGGCACGAGCCGCGCCCACTCGACGGCTGCGCAGGCGTCCTGCCGGTCTACGTCGCAGCATCCGGGTTGCGCACAACCAATCGGTGCGGCCCTTGCATCGCGATGACGTGTAAGGGAGTGCCTTCGTTAAACGACTGCACGCGCGGATGCGCCGCAACTTCCCGGTCTTAAGTGGATGACCGATGCCGTCCGCCATAGAAAACGGCCCTTTGCAGGGCCGTTTTCTATTGTGCGGAGCAGTTGACGCTCAACGACCGCGATTGCCGCCGCCAGGAGGGCGACGATTACCGCCGCCCGGCGGACGGCCGCCCGGGCCACGCGGTGCGCCACCTGGGCCGCCGGCGCCACCACCTGGACCGCCGGGGCCGCGGTTGGCGGATGCCGGGCCGCGATTGCCACCCGGTCCCGGACGCCCACCGCTCGGGCGGCCAGCAGGGCGTGCCGCACCATACGGATTGAAACCCGGGTTGGCGTGATCGGAAGGGAAGCTCGGTGCGTTGCCCGGGTGCCCATACGGGTGCTTGCGCTGCCCCTGGCCTTGCGACTGCCCCTGTCCGCCGCCAGCGCCGCGCCCCGGACCACCCGAGCGGGCGCCAACTGGACCGCCGGTACCCGGACGCGCGCCGCCTGGTCCTTTCTTCGCATACGGGCGTGCCTGACCGGTGCCCGGGCCGCTCGGGCCGGCATTGCGGTGACCGCTTGGGCCGGTGCTCACGCCATCGGGCACATACCAGCTGCGGAACGCGGCCGGATTGCCGTCCGGCAACGCGCCGCGGTCGCCCTTGGCCGGGCCGCGCTGTTTGAACGGGCGCTGCTGCGATTGCCGAGCGGCCGCTTCGCCGCTGACCGTCAGGCCACCCTTGAAGCCGCCCGGCTTGCCGCGACCGCCGCGGCCGCGATCTTCGCGCAGATTGTCGAAACGGCGCAGCTCGCGGCCTTCATCGGCACCGGAAGTCTGGCCGTTGACGTAGGCATTGCTGCGGCCATCGCGCGAGACGTGTACGGTGGACTTGGCGGCGCGGCGCTGGCCGATCACCGGCTGCAGCGTCAGTGCCGACGGCGCGCCTTCTTCCAGTTTCAGTTCGGCGCGCAAGGCGTCGACCTTGTCCTGCGCCACTTCCACCGAGTGCCCACGCAGCAGTTCGCGCGGCAGCGAAATCTTGCCGTAGCGGCTGCGCTTGAGGCGGCTGACCTGGCAACCCTGCGATTCCCACAGACGGCGCACTTCGCGGTTGCGGCCTTCCTTGACGACCACACGAAACCAGTCGTGCGAATCGGTGCCGCCGATGCGTTCGATTTCGTCGAACTTGGCGCCGCCGTCTTCCAGCAGCACACCGCGCGACAGGCGCTCAATGATGGCATCGGAGACTTTTTCTTCGCCTTCCGGTGCGCGCACGCGCACCACATATTCGCGCTCGACCTCGTAGGAGGGGTGCATCATCGCGTTGGCCAGCTCGCCGTCGGTGGTGAGCAGCAGCAGGCCGGTGGTGTTGATGTCCAGGCGGCCAATGGCGATCCAGCGCGAGCCCTTCAGGACCGGCAGCGACTCGAACACGGTCGGGCGGCCTTCGGGATCTTCGCGCGTGGTCACTTCGCCTTCGGGCTTGTTGTAGATCAGCACGCGCGAGGGCTCGGTCAGCGCGCTGGCCACGAAGCTGCGGCCGTCCAACTCGATCTTGTCGCCGCTGCGCACCGACATGCCGGTCTGCGCAACGGCGCCATTGACCTTGATCAGGCCGTCGGCGATGCGCTGTTCCAGCGCGCGGCGCGAACCCAGGCCGGCCTGGGCCAGCACCTTGTGCAGGCGCTCTTCCAGCTTTGGCGCTTCGGGCGCGCTGTCGCGCTTGAGGGAAAGCTTGTTCAACGACAGCTTGCGGGGGGTGTCACTCATGTGTCTGGCTCCGGCCGCCGCGTTGCGGGTCGGCCTCTGGGTCGGAATCGGCTTCGTCAACAGCCACGGTCGTCGTCGCGACGGCGTTGTCTTCGTCTTCGTTCACTGCATCCGCGCGCGTTCCCGGCGCGGTGTCGGGGTCGCCCTCACGGGCGTCGTCTGGGTCCTGCGTGTTCTTCTCGTGCACCGAGCCATGCTCGGGGTGTTGCGGTGTCTGGTCGTTTACTGCGTCGGTCGCGTGCGTATCGATTGCTTGGTCGAGATCGGGTCTTGCTGGTCGAATCCGGCATCGCCGACCGATTCCTGCGCATGCTGGTCGGCATCGGCATCGGCATCGGCATCGGCATCGTTGTCGGTTTCACTTTCAGGATCGCGTTCGGCGCTGGTCTTGTGGTCGCTCGCTGCATCGGTGTTCCGGGACGGAGTCGCCGAGGCGTCGGCCTCGTCCGCATCCGTGGCATCTTGCCAACCGCCGGTGCCGCCGATGCTGTCGTCGGGCTCGGCGCCAGCGTCGGTTTCTGCTTCCGTGTCCGCATTACCAGCAGCGTCAGCCGCTGCATCCGAATCGCCGCCTTCAGCGCCACCGGCATCCGCCCGATCCTGCGCCGCGTCCATCGCTGCCGAGGCCGGCACTGCGCCATCCAATTGCCCGTCGCGGTCCAGCGGCAACTGCGGTTCCAGCTCGGCGATGTCCTTCAACTCAGACAATGGCGGCAGCTCGTCCAATCGCTTGAGCCCGAAGTAATCCAGAAAGCCCCTGGTGGTGCCGAACAGGGCCGGCTTGCCGGGCACGTCGCGGTGGCCCACCACGCGGATCCATTCGCGCTCTTCCAGCGCCTGGATGATGTTGCTGCTCACTGCCACGCCGCGCACCTGCTCGATCTCGCCGCGGGTGATCGGCTGGCGGTAGGCGATCAGTGCCAGGGTCTCCAGCGTGGCGCGGGTGTACTTGGTGCGGCGCTCGGTCCACAGCCGGGCAACCCAGCCATGCACGTCTGCCTTGACCTGGAAGCGGAAGCCGGAGGCCACCTCGACCAGTTCCACGCCACGGTCGGCACAGGCCTCGCGCAGCAGTTCCAGTGCGCGCTCCACGCTGCCGGGCGGCGCCGGCTCGTCTTCCGGAAACAGCCCCAGCAGCTGCGCCAGCGTCAGCGGCTGGCTGCTGGCCAGCAGGGCGGCTTCGATAATGCGGGTGATCAGCGCTTGATCCATTCGATGATCGGCTTCAGATAGGTTCGTTGGCGGCATCGCTGTCGTCGAATTCGCTGGAGAATTGCAACGGCGCATTGGTATTGCCCAACGCCAGCGACTTCACGTAGATCGGCGCCAGCGGCGCTTCCTGCACGATGTCCAGCAACTGCTCCTTGGCCAGTTCGAGCAGCGCCAGGAAGGTGACCAGTACGCCGAGCTTGCCTTCTTCGGCAGTGAACAGCGATTCGAAACGGTAGAACTTGCCATCGTCCAGGCGGCTCAGCACATCGCCCATGCGCTGGCGCACACTCAGCGCCTCGCGCTTGATCGCATGGCCGGTAAACAGCTCGGCGCGTTTGAGCACGTCGTACAGCGCCATCAGCATTTCTTTCAATTCCACCGGCGGCGGCAGCTTGACCGCTGCGCGCTCGGGCAAATGCGCCTGCACCGGCGCGCTGTCGCGGCCCATGCGGGGCAGGGTGTCCAGATCCTCGGCGGCCTGCTTGAAGCGTTCGTATTCCTGCAGACGGCGGACCAATTCGGCGCGCGGATCTTCTTCTTCGCCATCCTGGCTGGGAGGGCGCGGCAACAGCATGCGCGATTTGATCTCGGCCAGGATCGCCGCCATCACCAGATATTCGGCTGCCAGTTCGAAGCGCAGCTCCTGCATGACATTGATGTAGTCCACATATTGCCGGGTGATCTCGGCGACGGGGATGTCCAGGATGTCCAGATTCTGGCGGCGGATCAGGTACAGCAGCAGGTCCAGCGGGCCTTCGAAGGCATCCAGGATGACTTCCAGCGCATCCGGCGGGATATACAGATCCTGCGGGATCTGCAGGACCGGTTGCCCATGCACCACCGCCAGCGGCATTTCCTGCTGCTGTGGCGGCGCACTCGTGGCTGGCGGAGTCGCGGCGTGCGCGAGTTCGGAATTCATCAGGTCGACATCGGTCTTACGGTCGCCGGCGGAGGTCTGAGCCACGCCTGCAGGGCTTTGCCTTGAGTTATTGCGATCAATGTCATGCCTGTGCCGGCACGATCCCACAAATCTACATACGCCAATCCACATGCAAGCAGGCGCCGTGTGGCATGCGGCGACGGAACAGCGAGGAGGTCGTCTACGCGGGCCGGCGGTGGGCAGCGAATCGGTCGTCGGGAAGAGCGTTGAGCCTGGGCCGACGGGCCGCTGCGTCCGGTTGCGTGTGCAGTGGTGCCAAGGGTAATGCGTGCGCGGGGGCGGTGTCCAGCGCCGACGCGGCTAGAATCAGCGCGGTGATCTTCCAGTCTTAGGCGAGGTGGCGTGTGTGGTACGTAATCGAGGGGTATGACCGGCCGGACGCATTGGCGGCACGGCAGCAGGCGCGGCCGGCGCATCTGGCGCGTCTGCAGGAACTTGCGGCCGCCGGGCGATTGCTGGTGGCGGGCCCGTGCCCGGCCATCGACGCCGAAGATCCGGGTCCGGCCGGTTTCAGCGGCAGCGTCGTAATTGCCGAGTTCGACGCTCTGGACAAGGCGCGCGCCTGGGCAGATGCCGACCCCTATGTGGAAGCGGGTGTGTACACGCGCACCGAGGTCCGGCCGTTCCGCCGGGTATTGCCATGAGCCGGGTCGAACAGATCCGCGCAGCGTTGCAGGCGGCACTGGCGCCCACCGAGCTGGATGTCGTCGACGACAGTGCGCGGCATGCAGGCCACGCCGGTGCGCGCGACGGGCGCGGGCACTTCAATGTGCGCGTGGTCAGCGCCGCATTTGTCGGCAAGCCGCCACTGGCACGGCACCGTGCGGTGTATGCCGCGGTGGGCGAGATGATGCAGACCGATATTCATGCCT
This sequence comes from Xanthomonas cissicola, assembly GCF_008801575.1. Lineage (GTDB taxonomy): Bacteria > Pseudomonadota > Gammaproteobacteria > Xanthomonadales > Xanthomonadaceae > Xanthomonas > Xanthomonas cissicola. The sequence goes on from NZ_VZPL01000015.1 coordinate 51,725, forward strand.
TGTCGATCGAGGCCCTCGCGCCGGGCGAGGTGGGCTGAACGTTGTAGAGCAGGGGATACGGTCGTACCCGAGTGCGCGCAGTGTCAGAGGCGCGGGCAACAACGGCAATCGCCTTCACGCCAGCTGAGGTCAGGGCGCGGCCGGCGAGGCCGTGGCAGTGCCGGCGATAGGTGCCGGTCGCGCCGGTCGTGCGACTCCTGGCGAGGCCGGATCGATTCGTTGTTAAGCGTGACCTGCATCGTGCTTGGCTTGTGGACGCATGGGAACATATTTGTTGCGTCGCAGCACATTGCTTCACGCGCTCCTCACCTGCAGCTAGTTGATCTGTAAGCGTTTTCACGTGTGTGAAGATGGGGGTTTACGCCTCTGTATGAAAACGCTTACAGTCCGCGCCAGTTTTGGGAAGTCGGTCGCGGAGGGCGACACGAATGGCCAAGGGTGCGGTCACCATCAAAGATGTCGCTCGGGAAGCGCAGGTCTCCGTCGCAACGGTGTCGCGTGCGCTCAACGGGCACGACAATGTTGCCGGGCCGGTGCGCCAGCAAGTGCTGGAAGTGGCCGAGCGGCTGCGCTACAGCCCGCATGCGGCCGCGCGTAGCCTGAGCAGCCGGCGCTCGCAGACGCTGGGCGTGGTGCTGCCGGACTTGTATGGCGAATTCTTCTCCGAATTGATTCGCGGCATCGACGGCGCTGCGCGTGTGGCGGGCCAGCACCTGCTGGTGTCCAGCTATCACGGCGACCCGGAAGCCCAGGGCAGGGCGCTGCGCTCGATGCGCGGACGCGTCGATGGTTTGCTGGTGCTCTCGCCCTACGCCGAGCAGCCGGGGTTCCTCACCGATAACCTGCCGCAGTCGCTGCCAACGGTGTTGATCAATGCGCACCTGCCCGGTGCCGACTATCCGGTGCTGAGCATCGACGACCACGCCGGTGCCATGGCCATGACCGAGCACCTGCTGCGTGCCGGGCACCGTCGCATCGCCTTCATCGGTGGCCCGGCGCTGAACTTCGACGCGCGCGAACGCCTGCTCGGCTTCCGCGATGCGCTTGCCGCGTTCGGTGCGCAGGCGCAGGGCGTGGAGTATCCGGGCGACTTCGACGAAGCCTCCGGCCACCGCGCCGGACTGGCGATGCTGGCGGCCGGCGCGTTGCCGGATGCGGTCTTCGCCGCCAACGACATGACTGCGCTGGGCTGCCTGTACGCGTTCGCCCAGGCCGATGTGTCGGTGCCGGGCGACGTGGCGCTGGCGGGTTTCGACGACATTCCGCTGGCCCGTTTTGTCCACCCCGCGCTGACCACCATGCGCGTGAGCATCGCCCGGCTGGGCGAGCAGGCCATGACCCGACTGATGCGCCTGGTCGAAACGCCCGACCGCGACGACGGCATCCGCCAATTGCTCACGCCCGAGCTGGTGATCCGCGCCTCCTGCGGTGCGGACGAACCGGCTCACTGACCTTTCCGGCCACGCGTCTCTGGGCCGCCGACCCTTTCGCGGGCGTTCTGTCCGCTCCCGCTGCCCCCGCAGCGGCTGTTCCTGCACCACTGCACTGCCACAACAACAATCTGTACCGATCCCTGGAGGGACGACCATGCGCCACCACCACCCCCATTCCGCCCGTCCGGCGCGCAAGCTGCTCAGCTGCGCGCTTGCCAGCTGCCTGCTGCTCGGCGCCGCACCGGCTTTCGCACAAAGCACCGCTGCGACCATCCGCGGGCAGGTCACCGTCGATGCCGCACCTGCCGCCCAGGCGCAGGTCACCGCCACCAATCTGGCCACCGGCCTGACCCGCACCGTGCAGGTCAGCAACGGCGGTTATTCGGTGGGCGGCCTGCCGCCGGGTTCGTACCGCATCGATGTCGCCGCCAATGGCCAGACCAGTTCGCAGAACGTCACCGTGCAGGTCGGCCAGACGGCGACCTTGAACCTGGGCGTCGGTGGCGAACCCGCCACGGCCGCGGGTGGTAACGCCACCACGCTGGATGCGGTGCAGGTGAAGGCGCCGCCGGTGCTGGTGGAGACGCGCACCTCCGAAAACGCCACCTATATTTCCAACGTGCAGATCCAGAACCTGCCGCGCGCCACGCGCAACTTCCTGGAGCTGGCCGACACCGTGCCCAACGTGCAGTTCACCCGTGAGGCCAACGGCACCACCAAGGTGCGCACCGGCGCGACCTCGGCCGAAGGCACCAATGTCTACATCGACGGTGTCAGCCAGAAGAACTACGTGCTCACCGGTGGCGTGAGCGGCCAGGATTCCAGCCGCGGCAACCCGTTCCCGCAGTCGGCGATCGGCGAGTACAAGGTCATCACCTCCAACTACAAGGCCGAGTTCGACCAGGTCAGCGGCGCGGCCATCGTCGCCTCGTCCAAGTCCGGCACCAACGATTTCCACGGCAGCTTCTTCTGGGACACCAGCAACGACAGCTGGCGCGAAGAAAGCCCGCTGGAGAAGAAGGCCGGCGTGCGCGACGACTTCGAAGAAACCCAGTACGGCGCCACCTTCAGCGGCCCGATCCTCAAGGACAAGGCGCACTTCTTCATCGCCTATGAAGCCAAGGAGTACACCACCCCCAACGTGGTGATCCCCGGCTCGATCTATTCGGACCGCGTCGACCAGTTGCCTGCACAGCTGCAGCCGTTGGTGGTGACCTCCAGCACGCCGTTCAAGGAAGACCTGTACTTCGGCAAGATCGACTGGACCATCGGCGAGAACAACCTGTTCGAGCTGACCGGCAAGTACCGCAAGGAAGACGAGCTCAACGACGTCGGCCGCACCTCGACCTACGAGCACGGCAGCATCAACGGTCAGGAAGAAAAGCGCGCCAACCTGCGCTGGCAGTATAGCGGGGCCAACTTCCTCAACGAGGCCAACCTGAGCTACGAAAGCGCGTTCTGGAACCAGGCGCCGATCAACAACGGCAACGGCTACATCCTCAGCTACGCGCCGGTGCGCGGCAACGAGACCGACATCCTGGCGGCGGGCGCCGGCAGCAGCTTCCAGCGCAAGGGGCAGAAGGGCTGGACCTTCCAGGACGACCTGACCTTGAACAGCCTGGAATGGCATGGCGCGCACACCGTCAAGATGGGCGTGAAGTTCAAGAGCATCGATCTGGATTCGACCCAGTTCAACCCGGCCAACCCGCAGTACTACTACAACATCCTCACCGACGTGCAAACGCCGTACCGCGTGCGCTTCGGTGCGCCGCTGGTGGAAGGTGGCGGCTCGGTGGTGTCCAAGAACAAGCAGTACGGCATCTACCTGCAGGACGACTGGGAGGTCAACGAGCACTGGACCTTGAACCTGGGCGTGCGCTACGACTACGAGCAAACCCCGGCGTTCCTGGATTTCGTGACCCCCTCGGATGTCGCCAGCGCGCTGCAGAACTGGCCCAATCTGCGCAACGCCAACTACAACATCAACGACTTCATCAGCACCGGCAACAACCGCAAGGCGTTCAACAATGCCTGGCAGCCGCGTCTGGGCGCCTCCTACGACCTGTTCGGCGATCAGGCCCACGTGATCTATGGTGGTGCCGGTCGTGCGTACGACCGCAACATCTTCGATTACCTGGCACTGGAGCAGCTCAACAACTCCTTCAAGTCGTATAGCTACTACTTCACCAGCGCCAACAACCCCACTTGCCTGGGCGACCCGTGCACGGCCTGGAATCCGGCGTACAACAGCCAGGATGGCTTGAACACACTCACGGCCAACAGCACCGGCGGTGGCGGACGTGAGGTCTACCTGATCGACAACAACCTCAAGACCCCGTACTCCGACCAATTCAGCATCGGCATGCGCAACATGGTGCCGTTGTGGGGCCAGGACTGGTTCACCGATGTCACCCTGAGCCGCATCGAGAGCCACGACGGTTTTGCTTTCGTGCGCGGCAACCGCCTGCCGGACGGTTCGTTCTTCCAGCCGGGCACCACCTCCGGCGTGCCGACCGACGGCCCGAACGGCTATAGCGCCATCGTGCTGGGCACCAATGGCGTGGAAACCCGCAACAACCAGCTGGCCTTGCAGGTGGAAAAGCCCTTCGACGAAGAGTCCGGCTGGGGCCTGACCGTGGCCTACACCTATTCCGATGCGAAGGAGAACCGTCAGTTCGGCGAGCACTATGCGCTGGACCGCGAACGCATCCAGGACTATGGCTGGCGTGAGGCCGGCGGCATCCCGAAGAACCGCTTGGTGGTCACCGGCATCTACGAGCTGCCATATGAGATCAAGCTGTCCGGCAAGCTGTCGCTGGCCAGCCAGACCGCGCGCTATGGCCAGAATTGCCTGGCCGGCAACGACCAGTGCCAGATCATCCAGTTCAAGCCGGATGGCACGCTGGGCTACAAGGAATTCAGCATTGCCGCCAATAAAGAGTGGGACACCGGCGGTGGTGTCAAATTCAATGTGCGTGCGGATATCCTCAACGTGTTCAACTGGGTTAATTACGCCACCTTCAACGGCGATACCGGAACATTGCAGGACTTGAACACGGCTTACGGCACACCGACCGGTGTGCTGGCGTCGCCGATGCGCACCTTCCGTCTGGCTTTCGGCCTGAACTGGTGAGGTGCTCGACCGCCCTGGCCGCAACGCCAGGGCGGTCGAACTCGGCGCCTGGATAGGGTAGGTTGGCGTGTCAGATGTAATCGATTACACACGTGGGGGGCGGATGGACAGGGGCAACACGTCGCGATGGTTGACGATTCCACTCTTGCTGGGCGCGCTGGTCGTGGCGTCGTGCAAGCAAGCCGAGGAACCCAAGGTGGCCGAAAAGAAGGCACCGGTGAAAGTCATCCTGGTTGAGGCACAACTGCCGCCCAAACCGGTCAAGCCGCCGCTGCCGCCGTTGTTTTCGGACATCGAACGCCGCACGTTCCAGTTTTTCTGGGACACCACCAACGAGGTCAACGGCCTGTCGCCGGACCGGTTTCCGTCGCGCCCGTTCGCCAGCATTGCGTCGGTCGGATTCGCGCTGACCGCCTATCCGATCGGCATCGAAAACGGGTGGGTCAGTCGCAATCAGGCGATCGACCGCACCCTGACCACGCTGAAATTCTTCCGCGACGCGCCGATGGGGCCGCAGAAGACAGGCCGGGCCGGCTACAAGGGCTTCTACTATCATTTTCTGGACATGCAGCAGGGCAACCGCTACGACAGCTGGGTCGAGCTGTCGAGCGTGGACACCGCACTGCTGATGATGGGCGTGTTGTTCACCCAGTCGTATTACGACGGCGAGGACCCGCGCGAAAAGGAGATCCGCCAGATCGCCGACACGCTGTACAAGCGCGTGGACTGGCGCTGGCTGCAACAGCGCGCGCCGCTGATCTCGATGGGCTGGTTCCCCGAAAGCGGCTTCATCAACCACGACTGGATGGGCTACAACGAGGCGATGATGCTGTACATCCTCGCCCTGGGCTCGCCGACGCATGGGGTCGATCCGGACGCATGGACCAGTTGGACCCGCACCTACAACAACGACTGGGGCGTGTACCAGGGCCAGGAATACCTGTCGTTCGGCCCGCTGTTCGGCCACCAATACAGCCATGTCTGGATCGATTTCCGCGATATCCAGGACCAGTACATGCGCGAACGCGGCATCGACTACTTCCTCAACAGCCGCCGCGCCACCTTGGCGCAGCGCGACTACGCCATCGATAACCCGATGAAGTGGAAGGACTACGGCGAGAACGTCTGGGGCCTCACCGCCAGCGATGGCCCGCAGAACACCAGCCAGGAATACCGCGGCGAGCAGCGTCAATTCCGCCATTACTCTTCGCGCGGCGCCGGCCTGCGCGAGAATTTCGACGACGGCACCATCGTGCCCTCGGCGGCGATTTCTTCGATCGTGTTCGCTCCGGAAGTGGTGATCCCGGCCACCGAAGAGATGCACAAGCGCTATGGCGATTTCCTGTATTCCAGTTATGGCTTCCTGGATTCGTTCAATCCCAGCTTCAACTACGACATCCCGCTCAAGACCGGGCGCATGGTGCCGGATCGCGGCTGGGTGGCCAGCGACTACATCGCCATCGACCAGGGCCCGATCCTGGCGATGATCGCCAACTACCAGAACGAATTCGTCTGGAACGTGATGAAGAAAAACCCCTACATCCGTGCCGGTCTGGAACGCGCCGGCTTTACCGGCGGCTGGCTCACTCCGGAGGGCGAGCCGCAGCCGGCGCCGCAGAAGGACGAGCAGAAAGCCGCCGCGCGCGCGCTGGGCATGGCCGAATCGCGCGCCGCCGCCGCCCAGGCCCAGCAAGACCCCTCGCAACGCCAAAAACCCGAGTAATCCGTGCGCCTTTTGAAACTGTTGATGTTGGCCGTCGCCCTGTGTGCAGGTGCGACGGGATGCGAACGCTCCGATCCGGGCAAGACCACGGTGCGGTTCTGGGCGATGGGCAAGGAGGCCGAAGTGGTCGCCGAGCTGGTGGCCGATTTCGAAAAGCAGAACCCCACCATCCATGTGGATGTGCAGAACATCCCAATGACCGCGGCGCACGAAAAACTGCTGACCGCCTTTGCCGCCGACGGCCTGCCGGACGTGTGTCAGCTCGGAAACACCTGGCTGCCGGAATTTGCGCTGCTGGATACGCTGGAGCCGATGCAGCCGTACGTGGCGCGCTCCAAGATCGTCGACCCGGCCGATTATTTCCCTGGCGTGTGGGACACCAATCTGGTCGACGGCACGCTGTACGGCGTGCCGTGGTATGTGGACACGCGCCTGCTGTTCTATCGCAAGGACCTGCTGCGCGAGGCCGGCTACAGCCAGATGCCCAAGACCTGGGCCGAGATGGAACAGGTGATGGCCGCGATCAAGCGCAAGGTCGGCCCCGACCGCTACGCCATCCTGATGCCGCTCAACGAATTCGAGCAGCAATTGTCGTTCGCGCTGCAGCAGGACGACCGCCTGCTGCGCGACCATGACAACTACGGCAATTTCCGTGGCGCCGGTTTCCGCAAGGCGCTGGGCTTCTACGACAACCTGTATCAGCAGGGCTGGGCGCCCAAGGTCTCAGAGACCCAGGTCTCCAATGTCTGGTACGAATTCTTCAACGGCTATTACGCGTTCTATCTGTCCGGCCCGTGGAACGTGCGCGAGTTCAAGCTGCGCCAGCCGCCGGGCATGGAAGGCAACTGGGGCACGGCGCCATTGCCGGGGCCCAATGGCCTGGGTGCCGGCATTGCCGGCGGTTCCAGCCTGGTGATCTTCAAGTCCTCGCAACACAAGGACGCCAGCTGGAAGCTGATCGAATATCTGTCGCAGCCGCAGGTGCAGGCGCGTTTCCACGCCATCATCGGCGACCTGCCGCCGCGTCGCAGTACCTGGAAGCTGCCCTCGCTGGCCAACGACGCACTGGCGCATGCCTTCGGCGACCAGCTGGAGCGTGTCAAGGCCACGCCCAAGGTGCTGGAGTGGGAACGCATCGTGCAGGAAATGCGTCTGGTGACCGAGCGCGTGGTGCGCGGCGGGCAATCGCACGACGCCGCCGTGCAGGAACTGGATCAACGCGTGGACGAAATTCTGGCCAAGCGCCGCTGGATCTTCGAGCAGGAGGGCGGGCATGTCGGCCCGGCCGGTGACACGGCCCAGCCGGTAGTGAGGCCAGCTGCTGCAGACACCACCGCGCCAGCCGCCGCATCGGACCAGGGAGCCGCACGATGATGAAGCGTAATTCCGTCGCCGGCTGGGTGTTCGCCGCGCCGTCGATCTTGGTGCTGGGCATGTTCTTTGGCGTGCCGGTGTTCGCCGCGCTGGTGCTCAGCGTGACCGACTTCGACCTGTATGCATTGGCCGACAGCAGCCATCTGCGCTTTGTCGGCCTGGGCAACTACATCGACCTGCTGCAGACGCCGCTGTTCTGGAAGTCGCTGTGGAACACCACATATTTCGTGCTGCTGGGCGTGCCGATGTCGATCGGCGTGTCGCTGGGCGCGGCGCTGTTGCTCAACGCCAAGGCCTCGCGCTTCAAGGCGCTGTTCCGTACCGCCTTGTTCGCGCCGGTGGTGACCACGTTGGTGGCGGTGGCGGTGATCTGGCGCTACCTGTTCCATATCAAGTACGGCCTGGTGAACTTCGGCCTGGCCCAGTTGGGGATCGCCCCAATCGACTGGCTGGGCGACCCGCGTTGGGCGATGCCCACCATCATGCTGTTCGCGGTGTGGAAGAACTTCGGCTACAACATGGTGATCTTCCTGGCCGGGCTGCAGGCGATCCCGCAGGACTTGTACGAAGCTGCGCGCATCGATGGCGCTTCACGCTGGAAGCAGTTCCTGCACATCACCGTGCCGATGCTCGGCCCGGTGCTGATGGTGGTCGGCGTGATCACCATTTCCGGTTACTTCCAGCTGTTCGCCGAACCCTACGTGATGACCCGCGGCGACCCGCTGCAAAGCACCGTCAGCGTGCTGTATTTCATGTTCGAAGAAGGCTTCAAATGGTGGAACCTCGGCCGCGCCTCGGCGGTGGCGTTCCTGTTGTTCCTCATCATTCTGGCGGTGACCACCGTGATGCTGCGCTTTGGCCGCAAGAAGGACCTGATATGAGCCGTGAAGTTGGCCAATCGCGCTGGAATGCCGTGCTGATCAACGGCGGCCTGCTGGTGCTGGCGGTGATCAGCCTGGCGCCGCTGCTGTGGATGCTGTCGGTGTCGTTCATGCCCACTGGCGAGGCCAGCCGGTTTCCGCCGCCGATGCTGCCCTCGGCGTTCACCACGGCCAACTATCACGAGCTGTTCGCGCGCACCGGCATGGCGCGCAACTTCGCCAACAGCCTGTTGGTGTCCGGGCTGATCACGCTCGGGTCGTTGCTGGTCAACACCATGGCCGGTTATGCGTTCGCCAAGCTGCAGTTCGTCGGCCGCGAGCGCATCTTCAAGATCCTGATGGCGGCGTTGGTGATCCCGGCGCAGGTGGCGATGCTGCCGCTGTTCCTGCTGATGAAGCAGCTGCATCTGGTCAACAACATCGGCGGGGTGGTGGTGCCGGCGTTGGCCACGGTCTTCGGCATCTTCCTGGTGCGTCAGTACGCGCGCAGCATTCCGGACGAATTGATCGAGGCTGCGCGCATCGACGGCGCCAGCGAGATGCGCATCTTCTTCCAGATCGTGTTGCCGATGCTCAAGCCGGTGCTGGTCACCTTGACCATCTTCACTTTCATGGGCTCGTGGAACGATTTCATGTGGCCGCTGATCGTGCTGACCGACCAGGAGCAATACACCTTGCCGGTGGCGCTGGCTGCGCTGTCGCGCGAGCACATCATGGACGTGGAATTGATGATGGCCGGTGCAGTGGTGACGGTGATTCCGGTGCTGCTATTGTTCCTGGCGCTGCAGCGTTACTACATCCAAGGTCTTCTGCTGGGGAGTGTGAAGGGGTGAAACCAGTGTTCCTGCGACTGTGTGCCATGGCCGCTTTCGTTACGTCTGCGGGCGCGGCGCAGGCGCAGGAGCGCGTGCTCGACGGCTTCAACGACATCGGTGCCTGGCGCCTGGTGGTGTCCAACCAGGTCAGCGGCTCGCTGCGGCCGGTAGCCACCACCTCCGGTGGGCATGCCTTGTGTCTGGATTACAACTTCAACGGCGTCGCCGGCTATGTCGGCATTCGCCGCAATCTGCCCATCGAGTACCCGGACAATTACCGGCTCGGGTTTGCGTTGCGCGGCGAATCGCCGTCCAACGATCTGCAGCTCAAGCTGATCGATGCCAGCGGCGACAACGTGTGGTGGGTCAACCGCCCCGGCTTTGCTTTCCCCAAGAACTGGACCACGGTCAGCTACCGTAAGCGCAATATCGAAAAAGCCTGGGGCCCAGGTCAGGACAAGCAGCTGCGCAGCAGCGCCGATGTGGAGTTCACCATCTACAACAAGGTCGGCGGCAAGGGCACGGTGTGCTTGGACCGGCTCACGCTCACGCCGCTGCCACCTGAAGACACCTCGCCGCTCCAGGCCAAGGCCATCACCGACACCGCGCCTGCGCTGGAACAGCGCCTGGCCGATGGCAAGCCGGACACGTTCTGGCTCAGCGGCGCGGTCAAGCAACAGACGGTCACGCTGGATCTGGGCAAGGTGCGCGAGTTCGGCGGTGCGGTGGTGCAGTGGGTTCCGGGACTGCAGGCCTCGCAATATGTGGTGCGTTCGTCCAGCGACGGACGGAGCTGGCGCGACCTGCGTACCGTCACTGCCGGCGCGGGCGGCACCGATTGGCTGGCGCTTCCCGATACTGAGGCACGCTACCTGCGTTTCGATCTCAAGGACGGCCCCAACTGGCGCTATGGCATCAAGGAAGTGCAGTTGCAGCCGCTGGCATTCGCCGCAACGCCCAACGACTTCATCAAGTCGCTGGCCGCGCAGCTACCGCGCGGGAGTTATCCGCGCGGCTTCTCCGGCGAGCAGCCGTACTGGACCATACTGGGCCTGGATGGCGGCACCGAGCAGGGCCTCATTGGCGAAGACGGTGCGGTGGAAGTCGGCAAGGGCGGTTTCAGCATCGAGCCGTTCGTAGTGACCGGCGGCAAGGTGTTGCACTGGTCCGATGTCAGCAGCGAGCAAAGCCTGCAGGACGATTACCTGCCGATTCCCAGCGTCGATTGGCACCACGACCTGATGAATCTGCGTGTCACTGCCTTCGTGCAGGGCACCCCCGATCAGGCGCAACTGGTCGCGCGTTACCAACTGCACAACACCGGCAAGGACGCGCGCGAGTTCACCTTGGCGTTGGCCGTGCGTCCGTTTCAGGTCAACCCGCCGGCACAGTTTCTCAACACCCTGGGTGGCATCAGCCGCATCGAGCAACTCGCAGTGGATGGTGGCCAGGTCAGCGTCAACGGCAAGCCGCGGGTGTTCGCTGCACAGCGGCCGGATGCCGGCTTTGCGAGCGCCTTCGACAGCGGCATGGACGTCAGCCATCTCACTGCGGCCACGCCGCCGACAGTCACCCAGGTGAAGGACGAAACCGGGCTGGCGTCGGGCGTGCTGTTGTATCGCTGGAAGTTGGAGCCTGGCCAACGCCGTGAAGTGGCCTTGGTCATTCCGCAAACCGGCGCCGCGCAGCTGCCGGCGGGCTTCGATGCCGACACCGCGCAGCAGCGGGTGGCGCAGCAGTGGCGCAGCAAGCTCGATCGCGTGCGCATCAGTGTGCCGGCCGAAGGCAAGCCGGTGGTCGATACCTTGCGCACCGCGCTGGCGCACATGCTGATCTCGCGCATCGGCCCGCGCCTGCAGCCGGGCACGCGCTCGTATTCGCGTAGCTGGATCCGCGACGGCGCGATGATTTCCGAAGGGCTGTTGCGGCTGGGTCGCGAAGACGTGGTGCGCGACTATGTGGACTGGTTTGCGCCGTATCAGTTCGCCGACGGCATGGTGCCGTGCTGCGTGGACGACCGCGGCAGCGACCCGGTGCCGGAGAACGACAGCCACGGTGAGCTGATCTACAACATCGCCGAGTACTACCGCTATACCGGCGACAAGGCCTTCCTGGAAAAGATGTGGCCGCATGTCACAGGTACCTACGACTACATGGAAACGCTGCGCGCCAGCGAGCGCACCGAAGAAAACTTCATGCGTAACCCGGCCTTCTACGGGATGATGCCGGTGTCGATCAGTCACGAAGGCTATTCGGCCAAGCCGGTGCATTCGTATTGGGACAACTTCTGGGCACTGCGCGGCTACAAGGACGCGGCGATGCTGGCCGGTGCGCTGGACAAGCCAGAGGAGGTGGCCCGCTTCAGCACCGCACGCGATGAATTCAGCGGCGATCTGATCGCATCGTTGGGTTCGGCGGTGCGTCAGCACAACCTCGACTTCGTGCCGGGTTCGGCGGAACTGGGCGACTTCGATGCGACCTCGACCACCATTGCGTTGACGCCAGGCGGCGAGCAGCAACGCCTGCCGCAGGATCTGCTGACCAAGACCTTCGAGCGTTACTGGAAGGAATTCTCCGACCGCCGCGACGGCAAGCGCGAATGGAAGGACTACACGCCCTACGAGTGGCGCAACGTGGCCGCATTCGTGCGCCTGGGCTGGCGCGACCGCGCCTGGGACGCGACCGCGTTCTTCTTCAAGGACCGCGCGCCACAACCCTGGAACCAATGGGCCGAAGTGGTCTCGCGCACGCCGCGCACACCGTTCTTCGTCGGCGATCTGCCGCATGCCTGGGTCGCCTCGGACTTCGTACGCTCGGTGCTGGACATGTTCGCCTACGGCCGCGAATCCGATGCCAGCCTGGTCATCGCTGCCGGCACGCCGACGCGCTGGTTCGAAGGCAAGGGGATTGGCATCGCCGAACTGCGCACGCCGTACGGGCGGCTCAGTTACACCTTGCAACGCACCGACAAGCAGTTGGTGCTGCAGTTGCAGCCCGGTCTGATCCTGCCGCCGGGCGGTGTGGTGCTGCCGTGGCCGTATCAGGGCACCCCGGGCAAGGCCACGATCAACGGCGAACCGGCTGAGTGGCAGAACGGCGAATTACGCATCCAGCAGATGCCGGCGAACGTGCAAATCGATGTGCCCAGCGCGGTGCGGCGGGCCGAGCGCACCACGCAATGAGGCAGGCGTGGCGGCTGTCCCGGGCAGCGCCAGCATGGCGAAGTTCCGAACGGCCGCTCATGTTGGTCGCCCTCCTGCTGTTGTCCACCGGCGTGCAGGCTGGGCAAGCCGGGCAGGGCGTTTCCTCAGTGCAGCGCGGCAATCGTGATCAGTCAGCGAACGTCGCGCAGTCACCCGCCGCAGCGTCGCGTGAAATGACCCTGGTCACGCTCAACCTGCATCACGATCGCGAAGACTGGCCGGCGCGACGCGCGCATATCGCCAAGGAACTCAAGCGACTGGCGCCGGATGTGATTGCGTTGCAGGAAGTGATCGAGCGCCGCGGCAGCGTGGAAAATCAGGCCGCCTGGCTCGCGCGCAAGCTCGGCTATGACTACATCTTCGCCTCGGTCGATCCGGTCGGCGCCCCCAAACGCTACGGCAACGCCTTGTTGAGCCGCCGCAGGGTGCTCGCCACGCACCAGCGCCTGCTGCAGCCCCTGGACGATTACCGTGTCGCCGCGCATCTGCAGGTGGATGTCGACGGCCAACCGGTCAACGTCTACGTCACCCATCTCAACGAACGCGCCGACGCACGCGGTACCGGCATACGCACGCGCCAGGTGGCCGATCTGCTGGACTTCATCGCCTCCAACAGCGCACAGGCGCCGGTGGTGATCGCCGGCGATTTCAACACCGCCGCCGACACGCTCGATCTGCAAGCGCTACGCAAGGGCTACGGCGACAGCTACGGCAGCGTGCATCGCAATAGCGACGCCACGGTCAGCACCTTGAACATGCACGTCTTCGACAGGCCTGCGCGCATCGATCATGTGTTTTTCCAGCAGAACCGCCTGCTGGCCCGCGAAGCCCGCATCCTGTTCGACACGCCTTATGCCGAAGGCCGCTGGGCATCGGATCACTATGGGGTGTGGGTACGCCTGCAGCTCGCGCCGGAGCATCCAGCAATCAACCGGACGCCGTAGGAGCGCACCTGGGCGCGACAGGGATTTACCGGTAAAGCCTCATCGCGCCCGGGTGCGCTCCTACGAACGGTCTGGATCTGGCGGATTCAGCGCCGCCACGCTCACCCATGCAGACGGTTAAAGATCTGCACCCCGGCCAGCCACACACCGGCCATGCTGCCGAAATTGGTCAGCAGGAATGTCAGCACCACGCGCGAGACGCGGTTGCGGTACCAGCCGCGCAGCGTCTGCGCATCGTCGCGCAGCGATAGAAAATCGCCGTAGGCCGGCTTGCGCATATGCACTTCGACCAGCGCGGCGAATGCACCGGTCGGCACGCTCAGGCGGAATGGTTTGAACGGCGCAACGACCGCGGCGGTGAGAATGCTCAACGGGTGGCTACCCGCCAGCAAGCAGCCGAGCGCGGCCATGCCGCCAGTGTACATGGCCCACTGCAACAACAGGTCCGCGCCCATGCTCAGGCCACCACGCCAGAACCCGATACCGATGCCAGTGATGATCACCGCCAGGATGCCCAGCGTGATCCACGGGATACGCTTGCGCTGCTGCACGTATTCCAGCGATTCGCGCAGCGGGCCGGGGGCAGCGGTGCCCTGTTCCAGATGGCGCGCGAGCCCGGCCAGATGCCCGGCGCCGACTACCGCCAAGATCTCGCGCTGGTCTGCGCCGACTTCTTCACGCAAACGTGTGGCCATGTATTGATCGCGCTCGGCGATCACCGTTTCGTACAACTCCGGGCTTTCGCTGGCGAAATCGCCGAAGCTTGCCTCCAGCATGTCGCCTTGCTTGAGCTTTTCGATTTCCTCTTCGCCCACCTCGTCGGCAGCGAACAGGCCGCCGAGCAACCCGCCGGCCAGTTTCATCTTGCCGAAAAATCCCAGGCGCCCGGATGCGCGTTTGAAGGTCAGGCCGACCTCGCGATCGATCAGATGCACCGGCAAGCCTTGCGCGCGCGCCAGGTTCACCGCCTCCTTCAATTCCGCGCCCGGTTCGATGCCCAGTTGCTTGGCCAGGCGACGCTGATACGCCGCCAGGGCCAGATTCGCCGCGAACAAGGCCACGCGCCCCTTGCGGATCACCTGTACCAGATCCAGGCGGGCGAGGGCATCGGGATCGCTGAGCGCCTGCAAGCGCTGCGCATCCAGTTCCACCGCCACTGCGTCGTAACGCCCGCTGCCGATCGCCCGTTGCACGGCGGCGACGCTGGCCAGCGACACGTGCGCGGTGCCGAGCAAGGTATAGCGCACGCCGTCGCGTTCGACGATGCGATGCGGCTGGCCGGACAGCGCATCGTCCAGAACGTGGGGGGGCTGCTCAGTCATGGGTCTTTTCATCAGAAGGAGGGGCGGTGTCGCCGGAGCCGAGCGCGCGTTGCATCTGCACGCCGTCCAGCCAGCGGCCGTGTTTGCGGCCGATTCCGTTGAAGACTCCGACCGTGCGAAATCCAAAACGTTCATGCAAGTGTCGCGATGCCAGATTGCCGGCATCCCCAATCACCGCAATCATCTGCCGGAAGCCGCGCTGCTCGCACACCGCGATCAGCTCGCCCAGCAGCGCTTTGCCGATGCCGCGGCCCTGCATCGCTGCGGACAGGTAGATCGAGTTCTCCACCGTCCAGCGATATCCGGCGCGCGCGCGAAATGCGCTTGCATAGGCGTAGCCCGCGACCACGCCATCGAGCTCGGCGACCAGATAGGGGTAGCCTACATCCACGATCGCGCTGACCCGCGCGCGCATCTCATCGAGCGATGGCGCCTTGTATTCGTAGGTATTGACCCCGGCGATCTGCTCCGCATAGATCGCAGTGATCGCCGGAATGTCCGCATTGCGGACCGCACGCAACTCGAGTGGCATGCGTCAGTCGATGTAGCGCTTGAGCAGATCGCCGTACGCATCGATGCGACGGTCGCGCAGGAATGGCCAAATGCGGCGCACATGTTCGCTGCGTTGCAGGTCGACATCGCAGATCAGTACGGTCGGGTCCTGGCCGGCTTCGGCAATGAACTCGCCCTGCGGCCCCAGCACATGGCTGTTGCCCCAGAACTGGATGCCCGATGCGCCCAGCGGGGAGGGCTCATGGCCGACCCGGTTGCACGACAGTACCGGCACGCCGTTGGCGACCGCATGGCCGCGATGGCTGAGGATCCAGGCATCGCGCTGGCGCTCCTGCTCCGGCTGCTGGTCGTCCGGATCCCAACCGATCGCCGTGGGGTAGAGCAGCAGCTCCGCACCGGCCAGCGCCATCAGGCGCGCCGCTTCCGGATACCACTGGTCCCAGCACACCAGCACGCCAAGGCGGCCCACCGAGGTATCGATCGGCGTGAAGCCCAGATCGCCCGGAGTGAAATAGAACTTCTCGTAGAAGCCCGGATCGTCGGGGATGTGCATCTTGCGGTACTTGCCGAGCAGGCGGCCGTCCTTTTCGAACACCACTGCGGTGTTGTGATACAGGCCGGCCGCGCGGCGTTCGAACAGCGATGCGACCAGCACCACGCCGTGCTGCTTGGCCAGCGCGCTCAGACGCTCGGTGCTGGGGCCGGGAATCGGCTCGGCCAGGTTGAATTCGTCCACCGACTCGTGCTGGCAGAAATACGCACCGTTATGCAGTTCCTGCAGCAGCACCAGCTTGGCGCCCTGCGCGGCGGCTTCGGCCACGCGCGATGCGATGACGGCCAGGTTGGCCTCGGCGTCGCCGTGGTTGCGCTCCTGGATCAGCGCGACGGGGAGGAGATGACGGGTCATGGCAGCATCCAACGTAAGTAGCGCACTAAGGTAGCGCGCCATGGCGTAACACCGGCCTGCCGGCCGGAACAGGAGCCACGCGCGGTCTGTGCGGCCGCAACGCAGGCGAGGTTTGCAACTGCGCTCAGGCCGCGAGCAGGCCTGCAGGTAATTGCATGGTCAGGCAATGCAGGCTGCCGTTCTGCCAGATCAGCGCACGGCACGGCACCGGCACGATCTCGTGGTGCGGGAATGCCTGCGCCAGCACCGCCTGCGCGGTTGCATCGGCCGCATCCCCATAGGCCGGCATCAGCACCGCGCCGTTGACGATCAAAAAATTGGCATACGACGCAGCCAGCCGGCGGCCTTCGTCGAGAATGGGCTGTGCCCACGGCAGCACAAATAGCCGATACGGCTGCCCGTCGGCCTTGCGCAGCGCGGCCAATTCGGCGCCCATCGCCTGCAGCTCGACGTAATGCGAATCGCTGGCCACATCGCAGCCTTGATAGACGATCGCATCCGGGCCGGCAAAGCGCGCCAACGTATCGATATGCGCGTCGGTATCGTCGCCTTCCAGGTAGCCATGATCCAGCCACAGCACGCGCTCCTGCGCCAGCCATGTGGCCAGATCGCTGCTGAGCGATTCGCGCGTGCGCTGCGGGTGCCGCTCATGCAGGCACTTCCAGGTGGTCAGCAGCGTGCCGGCGCCATCGGTCTCGATTGCGCCGCCTTCCAGGGCGAAGTCGACGGTCTCCACCTGCGCCGGCACGAACACCTGTGCGGCATCCAGCGAGCTCACCAACTGATCGTCCAGGCTGGCTTCGAACTTGCCGCCCCAACCGGTGAAACGGAAATCCATCAACCGGAAGCCGGCTTCCTGGCGCAGTGTGATCGGGCCCGAATCGCGCAGCCAGGTGTCGTTGTAGGCGGCGATCACGAAACGCACGCGCGTCATGTCCACCCGCGCCGAACGCAGCCGCGCCTCGGCATAGATCTGCAGATCGTCGTCGGCCACACAGATGACCACCGGCTCGAAGCGGGAGATCGCCGTGACCAGCGCAATATAGGTTTCTTCCACGTCGGCCAGGCGCTCGGCCCAATCGGTACCGGCATGCGGCCACGCGAGCAACACGGCGGATTGGGGTTCCCACTCGGCGGGAAAGCGAAGACGGTCGGTCATGCCAGGCAAATACTCATCTTGGTGTGCGGGCCATCGCCCGCACGTTCAACGATATCCCGCACGTTGATGCGGGCTCTTGCGATCCAGGCGCTGATCGCCGCGCCCGGCCTTCTGACAGCATTGCAGCAACGCATGTCCGGCTACTGACGGACCCGGTACACCTTGCGATGCGACTCGTACAGCCGGTGTGCGGAGGCGGATGCCAGCACCTGCGGCCGAGCCGTCACCAACGCCTCAGCGGATCGGCGGCTTGGGCCCGATCTCGTCGGCATCGGCCTTGTTGGCCACCACGTCGATCACCTTGCTCTTTTCGAAGTAAACGGTGAAGGCCGGATACACCCAGCGATGGATGGTCGGCCACTGGCGCTTTTGGCCGCCGCGCGGGTCGAGCTTTTCCTGTGGCGCGCCGTAGCGGCCTTCGACCTGGCTCATGCTCTCGCCGCGCAAAGGCAGGGCGGCGGCAGGCTTCTGCTGTGCGCGGTCGACCAGCAGTGTATCGGCCGAAGCAACGGCACTGATCCCCATCAGCGCGATTGCGAGCACGGCTGGCGGCATCACAAACAAACGGTTACGCATGTCATCTACTCCCCAGTGGACAAGATTTCAGATGTTGATTACAGCAAAAAACGACGCTAGGCGCTGCTGAGACACGGCTGACCTGGCGCCGCCGCGATTGCCCAGGCGCCCCCCGGTGCAGCGGCACCATGTCCTGGCTGGGCGGCGGCCGGCGGCAGATGCGTGTGCCAACCACCGCCGTGAAGCAGCGGCCAAGAAAAAACCGCCCGGAGGCGGCTTTCTCGGGTCTTGCACGCGCCGCAAAGGCTTAGCGCTGACGCGCCTTGAAACGCGGGTTCGACTTGCAGATCACGAAGACCTTACCGCGGCGGCGGACCACCTTGCAGTCGCGGTGACGGGTCTTCGCAGACTTCAGGGAGGACAGGACTTTCATGGCACACCTCGGCGTAAACGGTTGGATTCGATGGAAGAGTGCCCGCAATCGAGGGTGCACCCGGAATTAAGCCGGCAATTCTAACCGGCTTTTCGTCGTGCTTTCAAGTGGTTGCAGCGCGATCGCGGCGAGCGGCGCTACACTACGGCCTGATGACCTTCCGGAAACCTGAATGACCGACCTGTCGCCCGTCCTCACCATCGATGGCCCCTCCGGTGCCGGCAAGGGCACCGTGAGCCGGATCGTGGCCGCCCGGCTGGGCTGGCATTACCTCGATTCGGGTGCACTGTATCGCGCTGTCGGAGTCGCTGCGAGCTGGGCCGACCTGGATGTCTCCGACCCGGCAGCGCTGGTGCGCTGCACCTTCGACACCAAGGTGGAATTCGACGATGCGGGAGAGGCAGGGTTGCGCGTGCTGGTTAATGGTGCAGACGCGACCGGTGAGCTGCGCCTGGAAACTACCGGCGCGCTGGCCTCGGCCATTGCGGCCATTCCCGAGGTTCGCAGCGCCCTGAAGGAGCGCCAACGTGCATTCAGGCGCGCGCCCGGCCTGGTTGCCGACGGGCGCGACATGGGCACGGTGATCTTTCCCGATGCTGCCTACAAGGTGTTTCTGACCGCCAGTGCCGAAGAACGTGCGGGTCGTCGCCATAAACAGTTGATGGAAAAGGGTGTTTCGGTTATCTTTGACGACCTGCTGCGCGAGATCATGGCCCGTGATGCCCGTGATGCGCAGCGGGTGGTGGCGCCATTGCGGCCGGCCGAAGACGCCGTGCTGATCGATACCAGCGGAATGGGAATCGAAGATGTCGTCCAGCGTGTGGTCGGGTTGCTCGCAGGCCGCACGCCGTCGTAAGCGTTTCGCAAGCGGGTTTGCCCCGCCGACCGTGAGGCGTTCCAAAGCTCCGTCGCGCATCCTGCGTGGCGGTTCTATGACTTCCAACCGACTCGCTGTCCGGAGTCGACCAACAGGCTGGGCGGTTCGCATCTGTCGCACTCCGACGATCGGCGCCCGTGTGTTCAACTGAGTAAATTCAAATGACAGAATCTTTTGCAGAACTGTTCGAAGCCAGTCAAGCCAATCTGGCGAAGCTGAAGCCGGGCTCCATCGTCACCGGTACCGTCGTGGAAGTTCGCGGCGACGTGGTGGTGATCAACGCTGGCCTGAAGTCCGAAGGCATCGTGCCGATCGAGCAGTTCCGTAACGACGCTGGCGAGATCGATGTCGGCGTCGGCGACCAGGTCAAGGTTGCCCTCGATTCCATCGAGAACGGCTTCGGCGAAACCGTGTTGTCGCGCGAGAAGGCCAAGCGCGCGATGGTGTGGGACGAGCTGGAAGAAGCGTTGGAAAAGAACGAGACCATCACCGGCCGCATCAGTGGCAAGGTCAAGGGTGGTTTCACCGTGGACATCAAGGATGTCCGCGCATTCCTGCCTGGTTCGCTGGTGGATGTGCGCCCGGTGCGCGACCCGGCCTACCTGGAAGGCAAGGAACTGGAGTTCAAGCTGATCAAGCTGGACCGCAAGCGCAACAACGTGGTGGTTTCGCGTCGTGCAGTGGTCGAAAGCGAGCACTCGGAAGAGCGCGAGCAGCTGATGGACAAGCTGCAGGAAGGCGCGATCCTGAAGGGTGTCGTCAAGAACCTGACCGACTACGGCGCATTCGTGGACCTGGGCGGTATCGACGGCCTGCTGCACATCACCGACATGGCCTGGAAGCGCGTGCGCCATCCGTCCGAAGTCGTCAACGTCGGCGACGAGCTGGACGTGCGCGTGCTGAAGTTCGATCGCGAGCGTAACCGCGTCAGCCTCGGCCTGAAGCAGCTGGGCGAAGATCCGTGGGACAACATCGCGCGTCGTTACCCGGCCAACAGCCGCGTGTTCGGCAAGGTCTCCAACGTCACCGATTACGGCGCGTTCGTCGAGATCGAGCCGGGCGTCGAAGGTCTGGTGCACGTCTCCGAGATGGATTGGACCAACAAGAACGTCAACCCGTCCAAGGTTGTGCAGGTGGGTGACGAAGTCGAAGTGATGGTGCTGGATGTCGACGAGGAGCGTCGCCGCATCTCGCTGGGCATGAAGCAGGTCGCCGCCAATCCGTGGGAAACCTTCGCTGCCACCCACAAGAAGAACGACAAGGTGTCCGGTCAGATCAAGTCGATCACCGACTTCGGCATCTTCATCGGCCTGGACGGCGGCATCGACGGTCTGGTGCACCTGTCCGACATCAGCTGGAACACCACCGGCGAAGATGTCGTGCGCAACTACAAGAAGGGCGACACGCTGGAAGCCGTCGTGCTGGCAGTGGACCCGGAACGTGAGCGCATCAGCCTGGGCGTCAAGCAGCTGGAGCAGGACCCGTTCGGTCAGTACATGGCGTCCAACCCGAAGGGTTCGAAGGTCGAAGGCGTGGTCCGTGAAGTGGATGCCAAGGGCGCCACGATCGACCTGGCCGATGGCATCGAAGGCTACGTCGCTGCACGCGACATCGCCAACGAGCGCGTCGACGATGCGACCCAGCACCTGAAGGTCGGCGACAAGATCGAAGCCAAGTTCGTGGGTATGGACCGTAAGGGCCGCACCCTGCAGCTGTCGATCAAGGCCAAGGACGATGCCGAAATGCGCGAAACGTTGGAGGACTATCAGTCCGCTTCCGCATCGGGCGGCATGACTCAGCTGGGCGCGCTGCTGCGTGCGCAGTTGAACAACAACAAGTCCGAGTAAGCGCGTAGCGCTCGCAAGAGCGTAATGGATCGGCCCGGGCTTGCCCGGGCCGATTCCGATGTGTCAGTCGAAAAAAGCAAGTCTTCCCATGACCAAGTCCGAATTGATTGAAATCCTGGCGCGACGCCAAGCGCATCTGAAGTCGGACGACGTAGATCTGGCAGTCAAGTCGCTGCTGGAAATGATGGGGCAGGCCCTCTCCGACGGTGATCGGATCGAAATTCGCGGGTTCGGCAGTTTTTCGCTGCATTACCGTCCGCCACGGTTGGGACGTAATCCCAAGACCGGCGAGTCGGTCGCGCTGCCGGGCAAGCATGTTCCCCACTTCAAGCCGGGCAAGGAATTGCGTGAGCGCGTGAGCTCCGTGGTGCCTGTGGATGTGGCCGATACGGCAGACTGAAGCCATTCTGGCGCTGCGTTTATGTCGTCTCGGTTAAGCTAGTTCGCTTCCCGACGGAGTCTCGCCATGAAGGTGCTTCGCTTGCTGGTGATGTTGGCCTTCCTGCTGGTCGGTCTGATCATTGGTGCGGTTAATTCCCAGGATGTCACGCTCGATTTCCTGTTCTCCAGCGTGCATACCAGTTCGGGCGTCGCGATCATCGTCGCGCTGCTGGTCGGTGTGTTGATCGGTGCCGGCATGGTGCTGGTCAGTGTGGTCATTCCCCTCTATTCCAAACTGCGCCAGGCCAACAAGGCTGTTGCGGTCAGTCGCGCCGACGCCAGGCCTGTCACGCCTGCGACCGTCGAGCCGCGCCCCATCGATGGACTGTAACGACGTATGGACTTTCTGACCGAGTGGATCTGGTTCTTCCTGTTCGTGCCGCTGGCTGCCCTTGGTGGATGGATCGTCGGCCGTCGTGGCGGTCAACGTCATGGCGACACGCAGGTCAGTCGTCTTTCCAGCACGTATTTCCGCGGGTTGAACTATCTGCTCAACGAACAGCCGGACAAGGCGATCGAGCTGTTTTTGCATATCGCCGAACTGGACAAGGAAACCTTCGAGACCCAGGTCGCGTTGGGGCATCTGTTCCGTCGCCGTGGTGAAGTGGACCGCGCGATCCGCCTGCATCAGGGCCTGGTGCAGCGTGGCGACCTGACCGATCAGCGACGCGTCCAGGCATTGCTGGCGCTCGGCGAGGACTATATGAAGTCAGGTCTGCTGGATCGTGCCGAAACGGTCTTTACCGAATTGGCGCAACTGGACCAGCGCGCGCCGCAGGCGCTGCGCCACCTGATCGGCATCTATCAGGCCGAGCGCGATTGGGAAAAGGCGATCGACAACGCCACCCGCTATGAAGAAGTGACCGGCGAGCCGATGGGCAAGCTGATCTCGCAATTCGAATGCGAACTGGCTGACCGCTATCGCGGCCTGGGCAAGACCGACGATGCGCTACAAGCGATCGCGCGTGCCTACCAGGCCGATGGCACCTCCGTGCGCGCCGGCATTCTGGAAGGACGCATCGAAGCCGAGCGCGGCCACGACGAAGCGGCGGTGCGCGCTTTCGAACGTGCTGCCCGGCATGATCCGGAATACCTGCCCGAGATCATTCCCGCATTGATGGCCGCGTATCGACGGGTCGGCGATATCGCCGGCGCACGCAACTTCCTGTCGGAGATGACCGAGCACTATCGTGGCATTGCGCCGGTGCTGGCGCTGACCCAGTTGATGGAAGCCCAGGATGGCGTCGCACCTGCGCTGGCCTATCTTGGCCGCCAGCTCAAGGATCGCCCGTCGGTGCGTGGTGAGTCGGCGTTGATCGACCTCACCCTGGCTGAGGGGAGCGACCCGGTCGGCACCTTGCAGGACCTCAAGCACATCACCGACCAGTTGCTGGTGCGCAATCCGAGCTACCGATGCACACGCTGCGGCTTTGGTGCCAAGACGCATCACTGGCAATGCCCGAGCTGCAAGGAATGGGGTACGGTCAAGCCGCTGTTGAACTACGCGGTGGTCTGATGGTGTGGCTGTGGTGCGTGCTGCACCTGCTGGTCGCGGCACTGGGGACCTGGGGGCTGCGGCGCTATGCCTTGCACCGCCGCCTGCTCGATCATCCCGGTGAACGGCGTAGCCACGTGGTGGCAACCCCGCGCGGCGGCGGCATGGCGATTGTGGCGGCGATCTTGCTGGGCTGCGTTGCAGCTTGCGCGCTATGGCCGACATCTCGGCTGACGGTCTGCTGGTTCGCGGCGGGCGTGGTCGCAGTGGCCGGGGTGGGCTGGTGGGACGACCACCGTCCGCTTTCGGCAAGGCTGCGGTTCTCGATCCACCTGGCTGCCTCGGTGGCATTGGGCGCCTTGGTCTGGCATGGCACAGGCAGCGTGTGGGATGGAGTGCTGACTGCCGCTGCGTCCGTGATGTTGATCAATGTCTGGAATTTCATGGATGGCATCAACGGTCTGGCCAGCACCCAGGCGGCATTGGCCGCCCTGGGATTCTCGCTGGTAGCGCCTGCCGGTTGGTCGTGGGCAGGTCTGGCGGTTGCCGCAGCGTGCCTCGGGTTTGTGCCGTTCAACTTCCCACGTGCGCGCATCTTCATGGGCGATGGCGGCAGCGGTGCGCTCGGCTATGTGCTGGCGGCGCTATTGGCGCTGAACGTCGCAGGTGGTCAGGTGAGCTGGTGGATCAGCTGGCTCCCGTTAACGGCCTTTCTTGTAGACGCCGGCTTCACACTGCTTGCTCGCATGCTCTCCGGGCAACGCTGGTGGGAGCCGCATGCCCAGCACGTGTACCAACGTCTGGCGCGTCTTCTTGAGACGCACGTTCCGGTAACGGGCGTTTATTTCGCTTTCAGCCTCATTGCCGTCTGCTTGTACCTGTTAATCCGTCATGATCCGTTCTGGCTGCAGGTGTACGGCGCGCTGGTATGGGGCATGGGCGCCACTGCGATCTGGCATTTTCTGCGCGATGGATTGCGCAATTCTTGACTAATGGACTTTTATGATTTCCTGGCGTGACCGTTTGACCAAGGCGCTGCCGCAGATAGCGGTCGTGGTACATGACCTGCTGATGGTGTGGGTGTGCTGGCAGCTGCTGCATGCCGGCCGCTACTCGATGCTACGCGACGCGCCGAATCTGCCGCTGTGGGACTGGCGCACAGCGGTGGTGTTGGTGGCGCAGGGCCTGGTGTTCTGGAAGATGGGGTTGTACCGCGGGTTGTGGCGCTTCGCCTCGGTGCCGGACCTGTGGAACATCTTCAAGGCGAGTTTTCTTGGACTCGTCGCAATCGTGCTGGCGCTGGCGTACGACCGTCTGGATGGCGTGCCGCTGTCGGTGCTGGTGGTCTATCCATTTGCGTTGTCGGCGCTACTTGGCACGCCGCGTCTGCTGTATCGCGCATGGAAGGATTATCAGATTGCGCACTCCGGCGATGCCGCGCAGCGCGTGCTGATCCTTGGCGGTGGTCGGGCTGCTGAAGGGTTGGTGCGCGATCTGCGTCGCACCGGCGCATTTGTGCCGGTCGGGTATTTGGACGACGCCAATAACCTGCATGGGGCCAAGATCCAGGGTCTCAATGTGCTGGGCAATCTGGATCAGGCCGCCGCCATTGCTAAAGAGACCGCCGCCAAATTGCTGGTGATCGCAATCCCGTCGCTGGACGCCTCCGGCATGCAGCGCGTCGTGGCGATCTGCGAAAGCACCGGCCTGCCGTTCCGCATGGTGCCCAAGCTGATCAACGTGCTGGAGGGGCGCTCGTTGCCGGGCGAGTTGAAGGAGGTCGCGATCGAGGACCTGCTCAACCGCAAGCCGGTCACGCCCGACTGGCGCCTGATCCGCGACTGGCTGACCAACAAGACCGTGATGGTGACCGGCGCCGGCGGTTCGATCGGTTCGGAAGTCTGCCGCCAGTGCGCGCGCCACGGCGCGTGTCGTATCGTGCTGCTGGAAATCGACGAGCTGGCGCTACTGACCATCGACTCGGATCTACGCCGGCTGTTCCCGGATATCGAAGTGGTGCGCGTGTTAGGCGATTGCGGCGACCCGGCGGTCGTGGCGCATGCGTTGAACACTGCCACGCCGGACGCGGTCTTCCATGCAGCCGCGTACAAGCAGGTGCCGTTGCTGGAAGAGCAGTTGCGCGAGGCGGTGCGCAACAACGTCCTGGCGACCGAGAACGTGGCGCGCGCCTGCCAGCGTGCACGTATCGAAACCTTCGTCTTCATCTCCACCGACAAGGCGGTCGAGCCGGTCAACGTGCTGGGCGCAAGTAAGCGCTATGCAGAAATGATCTGCCAAAGCCTTGACGCGCGCGATGCGCCGACGCGCTTCATCACCGTGCGCTTCGGCAACGTGCTGGATTCGGCCGGCAGCGTGGTGCCGTTGTTCCGCGAACAGATCCGCCAGGGCGGCCCGGTAACCGTGACGCATCCGGATGTGACGCGTTACTTCATGACCATACCCGAAGCCTGCCAGCTGGTCATCCAGGCGGCTGCATCTGCGTCGCATGGTGCGATCTATACACTGGACATGGGCGAGCCGGTGCCGATTCGACTGCTTGCCGAGCAGATGATCCGTCTGGCCGGCAAGCAGCCAGGCAAGGACGTGGCGATTCTCTACACCGGCCTGCGTCCGGGCGAGAAGTTGCACGAGACGCTGTTCTATTCCGACGAAGCCTATCGCCCCACCGCGCACCCCAAAATTCTGGAGGCCGGTGTGCGCGAGTTCTCGCATGAGCAGGTGCTGCAGCTGGTGATGCGCTTGCGCGAGGCCGTTAACCGCTACGACATCAAAGCGATGGAGACTGTATTGGGCAGCCTGATGCCGGATTTCGCGGCTGCTCGACGGAAAGTCGACGCGCGATCTGATACGGTCGTTCCATTCCCCGCACGTGAGGTCAGAAGACTGTAATGAGCCAGCGTATTCGCAAGGCCGTATTCCCCGTCGCAGGTCTTGGGACCCGCTTTCTTCCGGCAACCAAGACAGTGCCGAAAGAAATGCTGCCAATCATCGACAAGCCATTGATTCAGTACGCCGTCGACGAAGCCATCCAGGCTGGTTGCGATACGCTGATCTTCGTGACCAACCGCTACAAGCACTCCATCGCCGACTACTTCGACAAGGCCTATGAGCTCGAGCAGAAGCTGGAGCGTGCAGGCAAGCTGGAGCAGCTGGAGCTTGTGCGCCATGCGCTGCCGGACGGCGTTCGCGCCATTTTTGTGACGCAGGCCGAAGCGCTGGGCCTGGGTCATGCAGTGCTGTGTGCCAAGGCCGTTGTCGGTAACGAACCGTTCGCGGTGTTGCTGCCGGACGATCTGATGTGGAACCGCGGTGATGCTGCGCTGACCCAGATGGCCAACGTGGCGGAAGCCTCGGGCGGCAGCGTGATCGCCGTGGAAGACGTGCCGCACGACAAGACAGCCAGCTACGGCATCGTTTCCACCGACGCATTCGACGGCCGCAAGGGCCGCATCAACGCGATCGTCGAAAAGCCCAAGCCGGAAGTCGCGCCAAGCAACCTGGCCGTGGTCGGTCGTTACGTGCTGAGCCCCAAGATCTTCGACCTGCTCGAAGCCACCGGTGCAGGCGCAGGCGGCGAAATCCAGCTCACCGATGCGATCGCCGGATTGCTGAAGGAAGAGCAGGTCGATGCCTTCCGCTTCGAGGGTCGCCGTTTCGATTGCGGCGCGCATATCGGCCTGATCGAAGCCACCGTGCATTTTGCGCTCGAGCACGAAAAGCATGGCGGCCCAGCGAAGGAAATCCTGCGCGAAGCACTGGCCCAGGCCGACGTGCGCGGCTGATTGTTGCCTGATCGCTGTTTCTACGAACGACGCCAGCTGGCGTCGTTCGTCGTTTGGGAGCTTGTCGTACGCGTTATCGCGTCTGCAGAGCTCGGCTTGGCAACGCCAAGCGCGGGCAAAGATGCGCACCCTGATGCAGGCCGAGGCCGCGCCGGTGCCGCTAGAATCCGGGCATGAGCCAACCTGCCGAATCCAGTGAACTGATCAACGTGGTGGTGCTGCTCGGCGCTGCCGTGGTTGCGATCCCAGTGTTCCGTCGTCTCGGCCTGGGCTCGGTGTTGGGTTATCTGGCAGCGGGACTTGCCATTGGTCCGTTCGGGTTGGGCCTGTTCAACGCGCCGCAGGCCATCCTGCATGTGGCCGAGTTGGGCGTGGTGATGTTTCTGTTCGTGATCGGGCTGGAAATGCGCCCCTCGCACCTGTGGAGTTTACGCAAGGAAATCTTCGGACTTGGCGCGCTGCAGATCGCGGTTTGCGCGCTGGCGTTGACCGGCGTCGGCATGTTGCTCGGCTTTGCGCTACCGGTGGCCTTCGTGGCGGCGTCCGGTTTTGTGCTGACCTCCACCGCGGTGGTGATGCAGTTGTTGGCCGAGCGCGGTGACGTCGCCTTGCCGCCGGGGCAGAAGATCGTGGCGATCCTGCTGTTCGAAGATCTGTTGATCGTGCCGTTGCTGGCGATCGTGGCCTGGATGGGAGCCAGCGGCGACCCGCAGGCCGCATCGCAGCGTTGGCAGGGCATCGGCATCGGTCTGGCCTGCATCGTTGGCTTGCTGGTGGCCGGGCGTTGGCTGCTCAATCCGTTGTTTCGCATCCTGGCTGCCTCCAAGGCGCGCGAAGTGATGACCGCTGCCGCGTTGCTGGTGGTGCTGGGCGCGGCACTGTTGATGCAGGTGGGCGGGCTGTCGATGGCGATGGGCGCCTTTCTGGCCGGCGTGCTGTTGTCGGAATCCACATTCCGGCATCAGATCGAAGCGGATATCGAACCGTTTCGCGGCATCCTGCTGGGGCTGTTTTTCCTGGGTGTCGGCATGAGCCTGGATCTGCGCGTGGTTGCGGCCGATTGGCGCTTGATCGCGTCGGGCGTGCTGGCCTTGATGGTGGGCAAGGGCGCGTGTATCTATGGCGTGGCGCGGCTGATGCGTAGCGACCATCGCCAGGCGCTGGACCGTGGCGTGCTGATGGCACAAGGCGGCGAGTTCGCCTTCGTGCTGTTTGCCGCCGCGTCGGCATCGGGCGTCATCAATGCCCAAGTCAATGCCAGCCTGACCGCCATTGTGGTGTTGTCGATGGCACTGACGCCGTTGTTCGTGCTGCTGCAACGGCGGCTGACGCCTGCGGCGGCGGTCTCGCTGGATGGCGTGGAAGCAGCCAGTGGCCAGACCGGCAGCGTGTTGATCATCGGCTTCGGGCGCTTCGGGCAGGTGGCCAGTCAGTCGCTGCTGGCGCGCGATGTGGATGTGACCATCATCGATAACGACATCGAGATGATCCAAAGCGCGGAAGAATTCGGTTTCAAGATCTACTACGGCGACGGTACCCGGCTCGATGTGTTGCACGCCTCCGGCGCACACAGCGCACGTGCGATTGCGGTGTGCGTCGACAATCAAGAGGCAGCTAATCGCATCGTCGAGCTGGCAACGCGAGAGTTTCCGCATGCCAAGCTGCTGGTGCGTTCGTACGACCGCCAGCATTCGCTGCAGTTGGTCGCGGCGGGAGTGGATTACCAGATCCGCGAGACCTTCGAGTCGGCGGTGATCTTCGGCAAAGTGGCGCTGGTGGAGCTGGGTGTGGACGAGGACGAAGCCGGCATGATTTCGCGTGAGATCCGCCGCCGCGATGCAGAGCGTTTCGAACTGGAGATCGCTGCCGGCGATGCACGCGCCGGTGCCAGGCTGATGTATGGCAACACCGTGCCGACCGCACCCCGGCCCACGCCGTTCACGCGGCCGCGTCGCGGAAGTCGCACGCTGAATCCCGATGCGGTACCGCAGGCTGGGCAAGTAGAGACGCAGACGCGCGACTAGAGCGTGCGCTCCGGCTTCTCAGCGCGCCCACCTCACAGTCACAGATTGCTCCGGACATCTTGGCAGGCGCGCTCGCCGATGCCTGCCTAGCCATGCTTGCGCTGGGCGGCGGCGAAGGCTTCCAGTTGCTCGGGCGTGGCATCTCTTTGATGCTGCTGTTTCCACTGGGCAAATGGCATGCCGTAGACGGCTTCGCGCGCCTGCTCCTTGGTCATGGCCCGGCCTTGCGCTTCGGCCGCTTCTCGGTACCAATCGCCCAGGCAGTTGCGGCAGAAGCCGGCGAGAATCATCAGGTCGATGTTCTGCACGTCGGCGCGTTCCTGGTTGAGATGCTGCAGCAGACGGCGAAATGCTGCCGCTTCGATCGAAGTAGTGCTCGAATCGGTGCGTGAGGTGGTGTCGGTCATGGCGGAATCGGGGACAATAGACGGCCTTCGACTCTACACCTGACGCCCCATGACCGCTTCTGCGCCAGCTGCCTCCGCTTCGGCCCGCCTTCTCGATGGTCGCCGCATTGCCGAGGAATTGCTCGACGGATTGAAGCTGCGGGTGGACGCGCGGGTGGCGGCCGGCAAGGCGCGCCCCGGGCTGGCGGTGGTGCTGGTCGGTGGCGATCCGGCATCGTCGGTGTATGTGCGCAACAAACGGCGCGCGGCCGAGAAGGTCGGCATCGAAGCCTTCGATTACGACCTGCCGCAGGGCACCAGCGAAGCCCAGTTGGCGTCGCTGATCGATGAGCTCAATGCCGATCCCAAGATCCACGGCATTCTGATCCAGCTGCCGCTGCCGGGCATTCCCGATGCCAACCGGCTGATTCAGCGCATCGACCCGCGCAAGGACGTGGACGGATTCCATCCGCAGAATGTCGGGCATCTGGCCTTGCGCGAATTCGGGCTGCGCCCGTGCACGCCGCGCGGCATCGTGACCTTGCTCGGCCACACCGACCAGCCGGTGCGCGGCCGCAATGCCACCATCGTGGGCGTGAGCAATCACGTTGGCCGGCCGATGGGGCTGGAGCTGTTGATCGCCGGCTGCACGGTCACCAGTTGCCACAAATTCACCCCGCCCGATGTGCTGGAAGCCAGCGTGCGCAATGCGGACATCCTGGTGGTGGCAGTCGGCCGCCCGGGGCTGATTCCGGGCGAATGGGTCAAGCCGGGCGCGGTGGTGATCGATGTCGGCATCAACCGGCTCGATGATGGCCGCCTGGTGGGCGACGTCGGCTTCGACGCCGCCGCGCAGCGCGCGGCCTGGATCACCCCGGTGCCGGGCGGGGTAGGGCCGATGACGGTGGCCACGCTGATGCAGAACACCATCGAGGCCGCTGATGCGGCCGGGATTCAGGATTCGGGATTCGGGATTCGTTAAAGGCAAAGGCGAAGTGCCTGCATCGGCTGATCCGGATCGCATCCGAGATCGGCCGGCAATCGGCAAACAGGCAAACGGTGAGCGGTGCAACGCGACGCTGTTGCGATCCCGAATCACGGCTCCCCAATCCCGGCCCCAATGCGTTAAAATGCCGCGCTTCCCCAAACTCGGGTCCGCCGATGCTACGCATCCAGGCTGAAGCTCTTACCTACGACGACGTCTCGCTCGTCCCCGCTCACTCGATGGTCCTGCCCAAGGACGTCAGTCTGGAAACCCGGCTGACGCGCGACCTGCGCCTGAAACTGCCGATTCTGTCGGCGGCGATGGACACAGTGACCGAACACCGTCTTGCGGTGGCCATGGCCCAGCTGGGCGGCATCGGCATCATCCACAAGAACCTGACCCCGCAGCAGCAAGCCGGCGAAGTGGCGCGGGTCAAGAAGTTCGAATCCGGCGTGATCACCGAGCCGTTCACCGTCAGCCCGGACACGACCATCGGCGAAGTGCTGGCACTGACGCGCGCGCGCAACATCTCCGGCGTGCCGGTGGTGGATGGCAGCGAACTGGTCGGTATCGTCACCAGCCGCGACATGCGCTTCGAAAAGAAGCTCGACGATCCGGTCCGCCACATCATGACCAAGAAGGACCGCCTGATCACCGTGCGCGAAGGCGCCAGCGATGAGGAAGTGCTCGAGCTGCTGCATCGCAACCGGATCGAAAAGGTCTTGGTGGTGAACGACAGCTTCGAGCTGCGCGGTCTGATCACGGTCAAGGACATCCAGAAGAAGACCGATAACCCCAATGCCGCCAAGGACAGCGCCAAGCGCTTGCTGGTGGGCGCGGCGGTGGGCGTGGGCGGCGATACCGAGCAGCGCATCGAGCTGCTTGCCGCGGCCGGCGTGGACGTGGTGATTGTCGATACCGCGCATGGCCATTCGCAGGGCGTGATCGATCGCGTGGCGTGGGTCAAGAAGACCTATCCGCAGCTGCAGGTGATCGGCGGCAACATCGTCACCGGCGATGCGGCATTGGCGTTGATGGATGCCGGCGCGGACGCGGTCAAGGTTGGCGTGGGCCCGGGTTCGATCTGCACCACGCGTGTGGTTGCCGGCGTGGGCGTGCCGCAGATCACTGCGGTGGATATGGTGGCCGAGGCGCTGCAGGACCGCATTCCATTGATTGCCGATGGCGGCATCCGCTATTCCGGCGATATCGGCAAGGCGCTGGTGGCCGGTGCCTCGACGGTGATGGTCGGCGGCTTGTTGGCCGGTACCGAAGAAGCACCGGGTGAGGTCGAACTGTTCCAGGGCCGCAGTTACAAGAGCTACCGCGGCATGGGTAGCCTGGGTGCGATGGAGAAAGGGTCCAAGGACCGATATTTCCAGGATGCTTCCGATGCCGACAAGCTGGTTCCCGAAGGCATCGAGGGCCGCGTGCCGTATCGCGGGCCGGTCGGCGGCATCATCCATCAGCTCATCGGTGGCCTGCGTGCGACCATGGGGTATGTGGGCTGCGCCACCATCGAAGAAATGCGCAGCAAGCCCAAGTTCGTCAAGATTACCGGCGCCGGTCAGCGCGAAAGCCACGTGCACGACGTGCAGATCACCAAAGAGCCGCCGAACTATCGCGCCGGGTAACCGGGAATGGGGGGCGCGAATCGGGAATCGTAAGAGCCCGCCGCTTCCTCGTCCGATAGCGGCCGGCGCCGCGTTTGCTGTTGCGAATCCCTTATCCCGATTCTCGATTCCCGGCTCTCAATGACCAACATCCATACCGACAAGATCCTCATCCTCGATTTCGGCGCGCAGTACACCCAGCTGATTGCGCGGCGTATCCGCGAGATCGGGGTCTATTGCGAGATCTGGGCATGGGATCACGATCCGTCGGAGATTGCCGGTTTCGGTGCCAAGGGCATCATTCTGTCCGGCGGCCCGGAGTCGACCACGTTGCCTGGCGCACCGGTCGCGCCGCAGGAAGTGTTCGATAGCGGCCTGCCGGTGTTCGGTATCTGCTACGGCATGCAGACGCTCGCCGCGCAGTTGGGTGGTGCCACCGAAGCCGCCGATCAGCGCGAATTCGGCCATGCCGAAGTGGATGTGGTGGCGGCAGATGCCTTGTTCGCTGGCCTCACCGACCATGCCGGCGCTTCGCGCATGAATGTATGGATGAGCCACGGCGACCACGTGTCGCAGGTGCCGCCGGGCTTCACCATTACCGCCACGACCGACCGCATCCCGGTGGCGGCCATGTCCAACGAAGCCAAGCGCTGGTACGGCGTGCAGTTCCATCCGGAGGTGACGCATACCTTGCAGGGCCAGACCTTGCTGCGTCGCTTCGTGGTGAATGTCTGCGGCTGCCAGACGCTGTGGACTGCGGCCAACATCATCGAGGACCAGATCGCGCGCGTGCGCGAACAGGTGGGCGACGACGAAGTGATTCTCGGGCTGTCCGGCGGCGTCGATTCGTCGGTGGTTGCCGCGCTGCTGCACAAGGCGATCGGCGACAAGCTCACCTGTGTGTTCGTCGATACCGGCTTGCTGCGTTGGCAGGAAGGCGACCAGGTGATGGCGATGTTCGCCGAGCACATGGGCGTCAAGGTGATCCGCGTCAACGCGGCCGACCGCTATTTCGCCAAGCTGGAAGGCGTGCGCGACCCGGAAGCCAAGCGCAAGATCATTGGCAACCTGTTCGTGGAGATCTTCGACGAAGAATCCAACAAGCTGGCCAATGCCAAGTGGCTGGCGCAGGGCACGATCTATCCGGACGTGATCGAGTCGGCCGGCAGCAAGACCGGCAAGGCGCACGTGATCAAGAGCCACCATAACGTCGGCGGCCTGCCCGAGCATATGAAGCTGGGCCTGGTCGAGCCGCTGCGCGAACTGTTCAAGGACGAAGTGCGGCGCCTGGGCGTGGAGCTCGGCCTGCCGCGCACCATGGTGTATCGCCATCCGTTCCCGGGCCCCGGCCTGGGCGTGCGCATCCTCGGCGAAGTCAAGCGCGAGTACGCCGAGCTGCTGGCCAAGGCCGACGCGATCTTCATCGACGAACTGCGCAAGGCCGACCTGTACGACACCACCAGCCAGGCGTTCGCGGTGTTCCTGCCGGTCAAGTCGGTGGGCGTGGTCGGCGACGCGCGCGCCTACGAATGGGTGATCGCACTGCGCGCGGTGGAAACCATCGACTTCATGACCGCGCACTGGGCGCACCTGCCGTACGACTTCCTCGGCACGGTGAGCAACCGCATCATCAACGAACTGCGCGGCGTGTCGCGGGTGGTCTACGACATCTCCGGCAAGCCGCCGGCGACGATCGAGTGGGAGTGATCCGGCGTCTGGCACCGGCTGGCATCTAGTAGCACGAAAACATATCTAAGTCCTCGTCATTACAGGATTTTTTGTGATTTCGTTCGGCGCCATCTGGCAATGAATAGCATCGCCAAGCGCCGTTTTTTCATGGCATGATAGATGGCATTGAGTGCTTCTATGGCATGAGAAGTCGCCGATACCATGTAACCACCTTGCGGATTTTCATGGTATCGAAATCACGTAACGCGATGATTTTATTGTTTTTTACACAAGGATTGGCCGGCTTCTGGATCATGGTATTTGAGTTGAATCAGGCCGAGAACCATGTTGACCGATACCAAGCTGCGCAACCTCAAGCCGAAGGACAAGCTCTACAAGGTGAATGATCGCGACGGCCTCTATGTAGCCGTCACGGCCGCTGGAGCGATTTCGTTCCGCTACAACTACTCGATCCACGGTAGGCAGGAGACCATCACCTTCGGCCGCTACGGTGTCGGCGGCATCACCCTGGCAGAAGCCCGCGAGCGGTTGGGCGAGGCCAAGAAGATGATCGCGGCCGGGAAGTCACCGGCCAAGGAAAAGGCGCGGGACAAGGTCCGTGTCATGGACGCGGAGACGTTCGGGGCCTGGGCGGAAAAGTGGCTACGGGGCTACCAGATGGCCGATTCCACCCGCGACATGCGCCGCTCAGTCTACGAACGCGAGCTAAAGCCGAAATTCAGCAATCAGAAGCTTGTGGAGATCACCCACGAGGACTTGCGCGCACTGACCGATACCATCGTGGAGCGCGGAGCACCGGCGACCGCTGTGCATGCTCGCGAGGTGGTGTTACAGGTCTTTCGCTGGGCTATTGAGCGCGGCCAGAAGGTCGAGAATCCGGCAGAGCTGGTGCGGCCGACCACTATCGCCAAGTTCGAGCCGCGCGACCGTGCGCTGACGCCCCATGAGATCGGCCTGATGTACCAGTACATGGAGCGCATCGGCACAACGCCATCTATCCGAGCATCCGCCAAATTGCTGCTGCTGACGATGGTGCGCAAGAGCGAGCTGACCAACGCGACATGGAGCGAGATCAGCTTCAGTGATGCGCTTTGGACCATCCCAAAGGAGCGCATGAAGCGGCGCAATCCGCACCTGGTGTTCCTGTCAAGGCAGGCGCTGGACATCTTCATTGCCCTCAAGACCTTTGCCGGCGGATCGGACTACGTGTTGCCGTCGCGATACGACTCGGACTTGCCCATGAGTAGCGCCACGCTTAACCAGGTGATGACGCTGACATATCGGCTGGCGCAGAAGGAAGAGAAGTCACTCGCTAAGTTCGGGCCACATGACTTGCGGCGCACTGCAAGCACGCTGCTACATGAGGCCGGCTATAACACGGACTGGGTTGAGAAATGCCTGGCGCACGAACAGCGAGGCGTCAGGGCTGTCTACAACAAGGCCGAGTACCGTGAGCAGCGGACGGCGATGTTGCAGGACTGGGCGGACATGATTGACGAATGGACACTGAAGCGGTCGAAGGCGTAAGCCAGAGGATGACAGTTCGCTCACCTGCCCGAACGTCGAGGCTTAGCACCCCTGGATAGGGGCGCCAGCGCCCCTATCCCACCGACACTGCGCCAACCACCGCGCGGCCTAATCAAGCCCCAGGCGCAGTGCCGGCGGCTCCCTCACCGCAAAAGCAGGTCAGCAGGGAGTGATGTGGCAAGCGTGGCGACGACAAGGCCCTGGCCAGGCCGAGGGTATCGATCAACGCGCAGTGGTAGAGCGCTCATCGTGCGCTACGCGCACAACAGCGCGGCCGCCGTCACTTCACCCGGTGGATCAATCCGCTGCGACAGATCACATAGGCCCGGTCGCATGGAAACACCGTGAGCTTGCGAATCGACTTCTTGCGCGGTGTTCGGTTGTCCAGCCCGATGGCCACGGTCCATCTGCCGTTGCTCACAACCAGGTCAATCACGCCCTGCCGATGTCTTCCCAGCTGCATGGGCATCTCCCAAGCGACATGCCATGTCCGCCGCTGCAAGCGACGTGACCACTGAAGCTGGAAGCGGTGAGCTGGCTGGGGCATCGCGGCAATTATCAGGCCGTTGCCGCCCCGAGCCGCGTCACTGCCGGCGCACATTACCGAACCCAAGCGCAGACGTCGTGCCAAGAGGCGCGCGGGCGGCTATGCGCGTTGCGTCGAAGTGTGAAAGGGGTTCAGCCGACATACGTGTAAAAATGACTCACAAGCTCGGATTTGACCCATTGCATCAGTGAGTTAGCGGATATTTCCGGGTAACAAAACTCCACTACCAACAGCGATTAGCTCACTTTCGGCTGTTTTTTACACGAATCCCTGCCGACCCTTAATTTCAACTGCGCCCGATCGCTGGGCAGGAGTTCGCCGGTCCACACGGTTTTTCGCTCGGTTAAAGCAGGTTTACGCTTTTTCATGAGAAGTTGGCAGTCCGCACTCTAAGTAGGGGTTCTTATATGGGATGCTTCAACGTCACAGGCGCCAGTGGGAAAGCGAGCGAATATGTGGTCGAGCAACACGCTGGCCGGACCACGAATGAGCAAACGACGCAAGAGCCGGCAACTCATCTTGAGGCACAGGGTGTACTGCAAGGGTTGAAGAGGCAAAGCTCGATTAAGAGTCATTCTGATGCCGAAGATGATGTGCAGTTTGCCGTGTCGCAAGCGCGAGCGGGAGGGCGCTTCCGTCCCGGTCCGCTACCTGAGCAGAAGGAACTGATCGCGCCCGCAGCCCGAAAGGAATAGGTTGCGACCAAAGGTCACAAGGTCCATTCAAGCGGCGCCGATGACAAACAGAGGGTCTGGACTGGCCGGTTCGCGTTGAACTGTCTCGTGCAAAGGCAATGCGTCGCTCTGCCTCAGCACCTAGCTCGCCGCCATCCTCGATCCGGGCGCACGAGTGCAGCACAGCTGTCATAGCAGCCGGATCACCGGCCATGCGATTGGCAAAACGGTCAGCGCGCAGTTCCTCGGCGTAGCTGTCCCGGCGGGCGCGTCGATTGGTGCGCTCGGCAAGCTGCCCAGCGACCACGGCTGCAACAATGCCCAGCACAAGCGCACACAAGGTCTGCGGGTCGGTGATGGCCAGCGGCTTTGCGGCGAAGCTGCCGACAGCGGCAGCGGTCATCGCGCCAACCACCAGCGCGAGCGCTGGCGGCCAGAAGTAGCTGCCGACCCGCTTGAGCATCGTCGCGCGCCGCTGGGCATGGCCCACTTCGTGGGCGAGCAAGGTGTAACGCTGGTTGGCATCGAGTGTGAGCGCGAGTGTTTGGGACACCGCGATGGTGTGCGTGAGCGCGTTATAGCGTGCATTGCGATGCCGCCAGAGCCTCACGCGCGGTGGCGCGATGTAGGCGTGGGCAGCGATCGCATCGACCGTGGCCTGCAGCTGCAGGCGCGTTGCAGTGGTCATGGGATGCTCTGGTGGCACGGGCAGCTTTCCGGGTGCGCGGCAAGCCGGGCAATTTCAGCTGCGCCCGATCGCTGGGCAGGATCTTCGCGGCGACGGTGGCCACCGTCGCCGCGCCGGCCCGCTTCTTGGCCGGCTTGGCGGGTTTGCCCTCGCTCTGGATCTTGGCCAGCGCCTTCAACGCGGCAGGGCGGCCGCGTCGGTAGACCTTGGGCGCGCGCACGTAGTTGGCCGGCAGCACCTCGAACACCGTCACCCCGAGCGCCAGCAGCTGGGTGGCGGCGGTGTCGAGCGAGGCAAACACGCGTGGCTCGCCACGCTGGCCGGTCAGTTGCTTTTCGGTTTGGCCAACCCGCACCATCACGGTGTAGCCGCCGACCTGGCCGACCAGCTGCACGGTGCGCAGCACGCCGGCACTGGCGAGGGCGGCCAAGGTGGTGATGGAAATGGGCGATGTCATGATCGATCTATCAAACAGTGATGTTTGATGGTCGATCATTCAAGGCCGCGCTGCAAGCACCCTCGCGGCGAGGCCGCCAGCGCACATAACGGCCAATTCCACGCAGTCACCCATTGGTCCTTGGTGTAGGTGCTTGCGGCCGACTCTGCGGCCAAGCTGGTGGGCCATTTCCAGTCCGGCACGGGTGCGCTTGACGATCAACTCGCGCTCCATTACAGCGAGGCTGGCCAAAGTAGCTGCGACAGCAGTGCTAGAGTTTGTCCGTCCTTCGATGGAGTTCCGCCATGAATACGTTTCTGCACGCTCAGCTGCTGCCGCTTTTGCGTGGCTTGTCACGCGCTGGCCTGGTCGGCTTCGGCGTTGTGTTTACGCTGTACTTTCTGTTCGCCATGCTGCTGTTCGTGCTGAACGATCCGCACGCGAGCGCGTACACCGAGCAGATGGCCGACATGGCTGCACCGTGGCTGGTTGGCCTGGTTGCGGTGTACGCGTTGAGCAAGCTCGCCGGCGAAATGGTCCGCACCTGGTTGGAAGATCGCGGCGAGATTTCACCTCGCCGTTGATCGCCTAAAAGCCGGGAATCCGTTTTATCTGGCAAAGTCATGTTCTTACAAGAGAAATTGGATTCTGTGAGTGATTTTTACACGTATGTCGGCTGAACCCCTGAAAAATGTCACGAAATAATCACTTGGCCAGTAAGAATAATATTATTCTTATTCTTACTGGTTAATCCGCACGGAGCTGTACATGGATCTGTCCAAGGACACGCGTGATCGCATCTTTGCCGCCGCCGAGGCGCTGTTTGACCAGGCCGGTTTTCCCTACGGTTGACGCCGTGCGCCAGGAGGCGGCAAACGATGCAATGCGCGCGGCCCAAATTGGTTGGGGGGCCGAGCGCCTGGATGCTGAGGCCTTGACCACGCAAATGGTCGATGCGTATGAGGCGCAGGCACTTGAGCTAACCTCTGCCCAGGCAGGCATTGCCGAGGGTCGGCCGGGAATCGTTCCGAGAACAGCCATTTTTCGGGCAAGTCATTGAATTTAAATGTAATAGCAAGTCTTGTGGCGCCCTTGCAAGCATATCGGCCGTCCTGCCGACCCTCGTCCTGATCCTGCGCGATGGGGAAGTTCCATACTGCGCCCCCCTGGAGAACCGGGCTTTCAACGCTATCAGGCGGGATAAACCAGAATTATTCCGCTTTAGAGCATGGCGGACTTGTGGCCTGACATAACCCAAAACATTACGTAATCACGTAGTACGTACCTCGGTACGAAATAGATGGCCCTGTTCAGCACGATTCCCTGCCGACCGTCGAATAGCCGGTTCTCGCGGCCGCAGACGGGAGAGCCCCGCAGTTCGGTCCCTCAAATGTCAAAGAGTAGATCTCATCGTCAGAAGCGGCGATGCGAGATCCAGCGGCGGCTGCCGTCATCGGCGGAATTGGCGATGGGGCTCTCAGTGCATCGTCAAAGGTAGCGATGGTCGAGCGTGGCTGAGGGTCGGCAGGGGTTCGTGTAAAAAACCTTTGCTGACAGCTAGTTAGATCACTTTTGCTGTTTTTTACACGAATTCCTGCCGACCTCTGATAGAGTCTTTTTTTGACCTTTGATTGAATGAAATGCTAAATTACGCAATTTGGAACAATATAAGGTGGGACAGGCAAGACAAGCCTTGCCTTCCAGACTATCTGCAAATATGCAAAAAGTAATCCAACGAAACGCATCTTGGCCATAGACATATGTCCTCAGGCAAATATGTCGGAGTTGTTTCTTGGTGGTCTTCAGAATGGCGGTAGCGGTAAACTTCTTGAACGGCAGGGCATGACCCCTCGGTGCAGTATCGGTGGCTACTTCGATTTGCGCATGCCCTCCGCTCACCAGATCCCGAGTTTCAATGCGAAGGAATACATCACCAGTCCGTGGAAGTACAACTCGTCAATTCCGAAGTCTATCGACCTTGTTTGCGGCGACCCGTTACTTGAACTGCAAGCCATAGCAATGAATTCACTGGCAAACTTACAATTGCCAGGGGTAAACACATGGCTCGGGGTAATCGACTGGCTGCGTGACTTTTTGGCTCGTATCGGTAGTGACTACGACATTGTCTTTATTGACACAAATCCGAGTTTTTCTATGTATACGCAGATTGCGCTCGCTGCGGCTGATCGCGTTGTGCTTCCGGTGATGGCTGATGACTCATCGCGCCGCGCAATCCAGAATGCGTTTTCGCTCATCTACGGCCTCAAGCTTCCTTCAAAGGTATATGAGCAGTACACGTTTGCCAGCAAAATGAAGGTGGCTGGCCGATCGCTCCCGAAAGTGCACTTAATCTTGAAAAATCGCCTAACTCAGTACATGGGTTCTGCATCGGCCTACGCCGCAGTCTTGTCTGGGATCGACACTGATTTGATTGACTTGGTTAATTCATATGGTGAGCATTTCACCTTCAACAAAGTCACCGACGGTATAGTTGAAATACGCGATTTTGGTACAACAGGTGTAGTAGCCTTTGCTCGTGGTACACCGTTCGATATATTGAAGACGGGCAAACTTAATATCAGCGGACACCGTGTAAAAGTGAATAAAGATTATCGTGATTTAGCCATCAAAGCTATTAATTCTATAGCGACTAAATTGTAGAAAGCTCTTAGCATTAGGGCGGCCTGGGTGGCCTGGCTTCTTGCTCAGCACTCACCAATCAAACTGAGCCCTTCGCTGTGCATGTAATCCACCGCCAACCCAAGCCGCGCAAGCCGTCGTGCTCCAAGTGGGAGCACAACCGCTTTCGGTATCTATCGGAATTGATGAGCCTGGAACCGGCCGCGCTGCTGGTGGTTCAGGTTGAACCCTTTGAACCCCGGGGCAAGGTGGATGGTGGCGGCTGGACTACTCGCGACGTCCACCCAATTTTGAGTAGCGCCTCAGTTTGGAGTCCAATTCCCTACCCCGAGGAGATTGGACGTGAAGAAACGTTTTACTGACGAGCAGGTCA
Organism: Xanthomonas cissicola; assembly: GCF_008801575.1. Lineage (GTDB taxonomy): Bacteria > Pseudomonadota > Gammaproteobacteria > Xanthomonadales > Xanthomonadaceae > Xanthomonas > Xanthomonas cissicola. The sequence continues at coordinate 92,126 of NZ_VZPL01000015.1, forward strand.
TCGGCTTTCTGCGCGAAGCCGAAAGCGGCGTGGCGAT
>NZ_VZPL01000016.1 GCF_008801575.1 Xanthomonas cissicola
GGCTGGCTGGCCTGCTCAACCGCGCCACGCTTGAACTCGGCAGTGAACTTCCTGCGCTTTGACATGAACACTCCTCATGGCCTTGATCGGCCTTCTTGTAAGTGTCCGTGAAAACGGGGGTGAACCCGGTTGCCCAGCGCGACCGAGAGGGTGGGTTCCGGGGCGTAGATGACCAAGTCGCGCGTGACAGGCCAGCGGAAGCGAAAGGCCAGCGGCGCCCGATGATGCGCAGTTGCGCGATGCTTGTCGGCGTGCGACATGCGTGCGGCGTCAACCACGCTGCCTGCGCCACTCACGCCGATGCCAACGCCCAACACCCAAACGCAGGCCCGGCCGAGTAGCCTTTCTCCGGTTCGATACGAATCTTCAAGGTGGCGCGGCCGGCCACTGCTGCCGGCAAAGCGTAATCCACATCGACGAAATCCAGGCCGCGGTTGCCATCCAGGCGTTCGTTGGCGATGAGTTCGCCGTCGGCGAGGATGCGGAAGCGGCGGCGGGTTTCGTCGCCCCAGTAGCGCAGGCGCAGGATGCGGGCCTGGGCGGTATTGCGCAGGGTGAAGGCCATGAAGCCGCCGGTACGCACGTCGCGGCCGGGCCGGCGGCGGTAGCTGAGCGGGTTGGAATTTTCCCCCTGCAGTGCATGCGCCTTTTCGGAGGCTTCATCGCCCAACGCGATGCGATCGAGTGCGCGGTTGTCGAGTGCGTCTTGCTTCGCCTCTGCTGCCGCCTGTTCGGCCTGGCGTTGTTGCCATGCGGCGGCGTCGCGGTGTTCCAGGTAGACCGCGCTGCGGCGGTCGAATTGGGCGTAGAACGGCGAAAACTGCCACTGCTGCGCGCCATCGGTGTAAACGAAGGCTGGCTTGCCCGGCGCTGGCTGCAGGCGTTGCAGAACTTCCTGGCCGCCGATCAATGCCGGGGTCTTGCCCGACCACGGCTTGGCGGCATCTCCCAGATCCACGGCGAGCACCAGCGGGCCGCGCAGCACCGAGACCCAGGCGGGATCGTCCGGGGTGGATTCCAGGCGCAGCGGCATATCGAACGACAGGCTCAGGGTATCGCCGGGCTGCCAGACGCGCGTGATGCGTAGATAGCCATCGCTGGCGCTGCCATCGACAGGTTGGCCATTGAGTTGCAGGTGCGGTTGTTGCGCCCAACCCGGCACGCGCAGTGCGAGCGTGCGTTGCGCTGGCGGCGCGCCATCGATGCGCAGCGAGGCGCTGCCCTGCTCCGGCAAGGCGCTGTGCAAGGTCATGTTTAGCCCGGCGGCGTCGCGCACCGTGGAGGGCACGTATAAGTTGACGTAGACGCCCTGCCCGTCCTGCCAGTAGATGGAATCGCCGAACTGCGCGTGCGCTTCCATGCCGCTGCCGACGCAGCACCAGAAATCGTCGAACGGCGACGACCAACCACGCGCTTCGCCGGCCAGCAGCGGCGTCATGTAGGTAAACATGCCGGTGCGTGGATGCTGCTGTGCCATCACATGGTTGAGCAGCGTGCGCTCGTAGTAATCGAACAGCTCCGCCTGCGGGCCCCATTGATACAGGTGGCGGGTGAGCTTGAGCATGTTGTAGCTGGCGCAATGCTCGCAAGTCTGTTCGGTAAGGAATTTCGAGATGCTGTCCGGCTGCTGAAAATATTCGCGGTCGCCGTTGCCGCCGATCACATAGGTGTGGTGGTCGGCGACGGTGTGCCAGAAGAAGCGCGCTGCGGCGCCCGATGCGGCATCGCCGGTGACTTCGTACTCGCGCGCCAAACCGATCAGCTTGGGGATATTGGTATTGGAATGCTGGTGCACCAGTTCGTCGCGCTGGGCGATCAACGGGTCGAGCACGGCGTGATGATGCAGGCGCTGCGCCAGTGCCAGCCACTGCACATCGCCGGTTTGCACATGCAGTTCGACGAACGATTCGTTGAGGCCGCCGAATTCGCACGACAGCACCTTTTGCAATTGTGCGTCGTCGAGCGCAGCGAAGACGCCCTGCAGGTAACCGGCCAGAGCCACCGCCACCTGCAGCGCTTGCGCGTTATCGCAATGCGCATGCACGTCGAGCAGTCCGGCGAACAATTTGTGCCAGGTGTACAGCGGCGCCCAGCTGCCGTTGAGATAGAACGGCGCCGGGTCGATCTTGCCGCGCTTGAGCTCGTCGAAGACCGCGCGCCCGCTCTCGATCTGACCGGCTGCGTTCTTGCGTGTGAAGCCGGCCACATAGCCATCGCCGGCATGCGCCTGGCAGCGCGCCAATTCGCTGACCAGATACCCGGTGCGCGTGCGACACTGCGTATCGCCGGTTTGCGCGTGCATCAGTGCCAGCGCACTGAGATAGTGGCCGAGCGTATGCCCGGCGATGGTGTCCGCTTCCCAACCGCCATAGGCTGGCGCCTTCGGGTCGAGGCCGGCGTACAGCACGAAGTTGTGCAACAGCCGGTCCGGCTGCAGCCGCATCAGGTAGCGCCGGTTGGTCTGCAGCGCATCCAGGAACAACGATGGCGTGAGCCGGACCTGGGCAAGCGGCACCGCGCGCACGCTGCCCGGTTGCGCAGCGTTGGCCTGGGCCGGAAAGCGCAGGAAGCCTGCAGCAACTGCCAGGCTGCTCCAGGCCAGAAAGCGCCGCCGCGACACCGATGGCGTGTGGTTGCAGGTCGGTTCGGGTGCATGCGTTTCCGTCATGGGATCAGCTTAACTCCTGAAAGCGCGCACGCATGCGCGCGTGGTCGCGACAACGTGATCGCAGCTCCCCTGGCAACGCTGGCCGTGGCATGGCATCTGCGCGACCGATCGCACCCGGCCGCGCAGCGCCGCAACAACGGCGCACTCAGAACTTCACCGTCGCGCGTGCCCAATAGAAGCGGCCGAGCAGATCGTAGGTGGCCACGTCGGTGTTCGCATTTCCCACGTTGTTGGAGTAATACAACGGCGGCTGCTTGTTGGCGATGTTGTCCACACCAACTTCGAAGCGCGTATGCCATGGCTCCACGTTATAGCCAAGCTGCAGATTGTTGTAGATGTAGGCGCCGATATTGCGTACCACCGTCGGTTCGCTGGCATCGGCCGACAGGCTCTGGTCCGGATCCGAATTGCCGATGGCGGTATGCCCCACATAACGGATGCGCCAGGTGGCGCTCCAGTCGTCCAGTGCCCAGCTGACCGTACCCAGTGCGCGCCAGCGCGGGAAATTGCCGTAGGCCTGGGTGTAGCGGCCCACGTTGTGGATGGTGACCGAGCTGGGGTCGGTGGTGTCGGGCAGCACGTCGTAACGGGTGAGATAGGTGCCGTTGAGGCCGGCGGTGACATTACCCCATGCCATTGCAGGCAAGCGGTAGGTCAGGTTGAAGTCCATGCCCTTGGCCCATAGCTTGCCCAGATTGACGGTGGGCTCGGCGATGTAATTGATGGTGCCGTTGCCGTTGCGATGGATCAACGCGCAGAACGCGCTGGCCGAGTTGGCGAAGCACTGATTCAGCACCGTCTGCGCCGACACCGTGGTGATGGTGTCTTCCAGGTCGATGCGCCACCAGTCCGCGCTCAGCGACAGGCCGTCGATCCATTGCGGGTCGTAGACGAAGCCGACGTCGTAGGACTTGCCGGTTTCCGGCTTGAGCTGGTAGCCCGCCACTGCCGCGCCGGAGACCTTGCCCGACACCTGCCCGTCCGATTGCTGGTAGCTGCCATCGGTGGGCACATTGGCGCAGGCCACCATGTTGCCGCCGGTGTAGCCGTTGCACGGGTCATTGACGGTGGCCGCGTCGCCGGCCACGCCGGCATACAGCTCGTTGATGTTGGGTGCGCGAAATACCTGCGAGACGGTGCCGCGCAACAACAGGTTTTCAATGGGGCGGTATTCCAGCGAGAGCTTGCTATTGGTCTTGCTGCCCACCGAGCTGTAGTCGGAAAAACGCGTGCCGATCGTGATGTTCAGCGCATTGATGCCAGGCAGATCCTTGAGCAGCGGGAACAGTGCTTCGGCATAGGCTTCCTTGACATCGAAACTTCCGCTCAAGCTGGACGAACAGAATTCGATTACGCCGCACAGCCCGTTTTCATCGCCGGTCCACAGCGGGTCCGAGGCAGTGGTGGAGCGTTCCTTGCGGTACGACATGCCGGCCGCCAGGCTGGCCTCGCCGGCCGGCAACGCGAACAACGTGCCGTTGGCATTGGCCTCGAATTGCTTGACCGTGTACACGCTGGTGACGATGGGGTTGACCACCATGCCCTGCAACGTGGCCAGGTTGGAGCTGTCGTTGAGGTTGAAGAAATTCAACGGCGTGCAGCCGGCAATCGCTGCGCCTGCGCTGCCGCATTTGACCGTGCCGTCGCTGTCCAGGAACGATGGGCCGATGGCTTGATTGAACGCGGCATAGTCGAGAAAGCCGTTGTTGATCGACTTTTGCTTGACCTTGCCGTAATTGAAGGTGGCATCCCACTGCCAGGAACTGTCGCCGAAGCGGCCGCGCAAGCCGGGGCTGATCTGGAAGTTGTAGGTGTTGTACTGATAGCTGCGATTGCCCAGCACGGTGGCGCGCGTGTTGAGGTCGTTGTAGGAGGTGCCGGTGCTGCGATCGGTGCCGAAATTGACGCCGAACGGGTTGTAGTAACTCTGCGCCGACACCAGGATGTTGTCGCCATTGGAGAAAATCGGAATCGGCGCAATGATCGATGCCGATTCGGTTTTACTGAACCAGGTGTTGACGTAGCCCTCGACGCTGTCGCTGAAGCGGTACGTGCCCAGCAAAAAAGCGTTGGTGCGTTTTTGCGGGGTCTGCAACAGGTTGAATGGCTGGTAGTTGTACGAGTCTGCGCTAGCGTTGTAACAATGGAAATCGCCCGGGCCGGCGCGGCCGCTGACACCGCTGTTGAGGGTGACGCGCCCGCAGCCATTGGATTGTGCAAGCAACTGCGATTGATCCGACCCATCATTGAAGTTGACCGAGCCGGTGGGCGTGGCGGAGGAGCCCTGCTTCACCGGTTGGCCATTGGTCAGCGCAAGCGCGTCCTTGGAGTAATCGCGCGCCGCTGCCGAGACGGCATCGATGTTGTGATACGACAGGCCGCCGATCAGGCTGCCGCGCTCCCAGGTCCTGCCGGCGGTCAAGGTGAAGTTACGGCGGTTGCCATCGCCCTCGCTGCTGGTGCCGAAGTCGCTGCTGAACTGCACGCCGTCGAAGCGCGAGCGCAGGATGAAGTTGACCACCCCGCCGATCGCATCGGAGCCGTACACCGCAGAGGCGCCGTCGCTGAGCACCTCGATGCGTTCGATCATGCTGGAAGGAATGGCGTTGACGTCGTTGTAAGCCAGGCGGATGCCGTTGACCAGCACCAACGTGCGCTTATCGCCCAGGCCGCGCAGCGAGATCGCCGAGGCGCCGGTGCCGCCGCCGTTGTTGGTATAGGGATTGGTGGCATTGCCGGCGATGGATGGCAATTCCTGCAGCAGATCGCCCACGGTCGCCTTGCCGGTGGCAGCGATCTGTTCCTGGCTCACGATGACCACCGGATTGGCGGTTTCGGTATCCACGCGACGCAGGCGCGAGCCGGTGACGACCACGCTGTCCAGCGTCTGCGTCGCATCGCCACCAGCAGCCTGCTGCGCAGACACCGGCGCAACGGCACCTGCCGACAGCGCCAGCAACAGCGCGGTAGTGAGCATGCTCGGTAACGGCCGCGTGGTGGCGCTGATCGTGCGGGAGAGAGGCAACGGCAACATCGGCATGCAGGGCTCCTGAGTGTTACGAAAGACAAACCGTGGGCAATACCTGCCCGTGCCGGCGTACAGCGGCGCAGGGCGACGTAGATGGCAGACGCACGCTGCAGCGAAACCGCTGGCAACGCTCGTGTTGCAGACACGCAGACAACATGCGACGCAGGCGACCGAACAGTCGCGCAGCAACGCGTGTTGCAGGAAGGTGGTGCATTCCACACTGGATGCGCTTATGCGCTCCAGTTTTCATCAGTTGGTCACAATGTGCCTGTGCGCAGACGCTACGTCTTGTCGCATTTGGCGAACGCGCATGCGGAAAACAGCATGGTTCGCAACTGAACGATCAAGCGTGGCGGCAGGAGCGCGCTCGAGCCCGCACGCAATGCGCACGGCTGTGCGCGATTGCGGTGCGGATGAAGCCGACAAGGATTCGCGCGCGAACCGGCGCATCGAGCTCGGATGCGCCGGTTCGCGCGATCAAATCGACGGATGCCACCCGCAGCGCACGTGCATCACGGCGCCGGCGCGGCTGGCGCTGCTGCGGTGCGATTCCAGTCCGGCGTTGGCGCTTGCTGCATCCAGCGCAGGAAGAAATCCAGCAGGCGGCGCCTGCCGTAGTCGCCACCGGCACCGTGATCGCCACCCGGCACGACCAGCAGATCGAAGTCCTTGCCGGCCTTGATCAAGCGATCGGCCACCTGGAAGGTGCTGGCCGGGTCGACATTCATGTCCATGTCGCCGGTCACCAGCAACAGATGCCCCTGCAGGCGCGCGGCATTGTCCACGTTCGACGATGCGGCGTACCACGGGCCGACCGGCCAGCCCATCCACTGTTCGTTCCACCAGATCTTGTCCATGCGGTTGTCGTGACACCCTGAATTGGCCACACCCGCCACATAGAACTCCGGATGAAACAGCAGCGCCCCCAACGCGTTCTGCCCGCCCGCCGAGGTACCGTACACACCGACACCGCCGTCGATGTCGTACCACGGGTACTGCGCCGCGGCGGCCTTGTGCCAGGCGATACGATCCGGCAACCCGGCGTCCTTGAGATTGCGCCAGGCCACATCGTGGAAGGCGCGCGAGCGGTTGTTGGTGCCCATGCCATCGATGGACGCCACCGCAAAACCCATCCAGGTGAGCGACGGTGTGGTGGTGGTAAAGCTCTTGGGGACGAACGAGCCCTGCGGGCCGGCATAGATGTCTTCGACGACCCGGTAGCGCTGCTGCGGATCGAGCTGCTGCGGGCGATGGATGACGCCCCAGATCTCGGTCCTGCCATCGCGCCCGGTGGTGTGGAACGGCAGTGGCGCCTGCCATCCTGCGGCCAGCAGGCGGCTCAGGTCGGTGCGCTCCACCGTGCGTGCCACGCTGCCATCTGCGCTGCGCCGCAGCTCCAGCACCGGGCCCAGATCCACGCGCGAATACAGATCCAGTAGCCACCTTCCATCCGGCGAATAGCGCACCTCATGATCGGCAGCCAGCGGCGTCAAGGCGGTGAGCCCGCGGCCATCCAGGCCGATGCGATAGGCATGGCGATAGTACGGGTCCTCGCCAGGCTGCATGCCCGAGGCGGTGAAGTACACCTGCCCTGCCGCTTCGTCGATGCGATCGAGCTTGCGCACCACCCAGTCGCCCCGCGTGATCTGGCGGATCACCTCGCCGCTGCGCCCGTCGTACAGATACAGGTGCTCCCAGCCATCGCGCTCGGATGCCCACACGATCTGCGCGCCATCGTCCAGGTCCTGGCGTGCGTGCTTGCCGCCGTTTTCATGCTCGCCACTGAGCTCGGAGTATTCAATGAAGGTGGGCGATGTCTCTTCGATCAGCGTGCGCGCGGCGGCCGTCCGCGCGTCGACTTCGATCACCCGGTACAGCTGGTGACCGCGTGCGTTGTATTCGAAGGTGAAGCCGCTGCTGTCCTTCCACCAGACCATCTCGCTCAAGGCAAAGGCATTGGGCAGCAAGGTCATCGCCACCGGATGGGCTGCGTGCGTGGCGACGTCGAACAAGACCGGCTGCATCATCGGCAGCACATCGCCCGGCTTGGGATAGACCTGCTGATGCAACTTCGGCTGCACCTGATCGGCGGGCGCCGACTCGATGTAATAGACCATGCGCGGCGGCGGTGCCTTGACCCGATACGCAGCCAGATGCTGCGAATCCGGGGACCACACCACGCTGTCGAGCGCGTAGTAATCATCCGTGCTGCCATCGTGGCTGAGCACGCTGCGCTCGTGACTGCCGACCGGCGCGATGACCAGATTGCCCTGCTCCACCCAGGCACGCCAGCGGCCATCCGGCGATAACATGGCCTGGCGTTCGCCCTGCTTGAGCGGCAGGCGCATGTCCATCGATTCGGCCGGCAGGTCGCGTTCGGGCAGACGCGCGCAGCGATAGCGCAGCAGATCGCACTGCCAGCCGAGCTTCGCCAACTGGAAGCTCAGGCGCTGCTGTTCCAGGGTGGGCTCGTCAAGCTGCAGTCGCGCTGCGTCGACCGCCTTGGCACCGGCCTGCGTCAATGCTGCGGCCAGCCGCGCGTGATCGAAGGCCAGTGTGTTGCGGCCACTGGCCGCCTCCACCAAGCGGTATTCGATCGCCGGCAGCTGCTTGCTGCGCGCCACCCCACGCCGATAGAGAAAATGCCCGGCATCCACCCACACCGGCGCCGTAGGCTGCCGGTCCACCAGCGAGGCATAGTGATCGGACAAGCCCATTGCCTGCGTGTACTGCGCCGGCGTGGGAGCGGGGAGTGGCGCCGCCGCCACCGGCACGATGTGCGCCAGTGCAAGAGACACGCACCAGATTGGGATGGTGCGTAAGCGCATGGCGGGGATGTGTGGCATCTGTGACCTCACGGAAGGTTTGAGAAGACAGCATGGCGTTGATGGACGATGGCCGAGCCGCTGACTGCAACCGCAGCGACAGACACACACCAAGGACGGTGCGGCAGGCCGCCAGGGAGAGCAGGCGCGCCTGCGATACGAATGCGAAACCTCTCCTGGCCATGCGGGGTCAGGCGCATCAGCGCGACTGAAACACCTAGGACACGTTCGCAAGGCACGCGCGGCCAGTACGCGGAAGCTACTTCGTCAGACCCCAACAGTGCACTCCACCGCCTGCGCACCGTCCGCCATCGTTCCACTGCCGCACGCAGCGCTTGGTCAGCTGCGTCACGGCGCATCGCACCGCTTGCTGTCAGCGGCCGTGGCAGATGGCAGGCGTTGTGGCTGGGGGGCCAGCACTTCCCATTCCTGTACTGCCAGCGCGGCGTAGCTGGCAGCACCGCCAGAGGCGTCCATGACCACACGTACGCAACGTGTCGTCACCGGCGCGAACGACACCGCTTCGTCGTGGTCGGGACGCGTGCCATACCGATCGCGCGGCTGCACGGGCTGCCATCGCCCAGCATGACGGTATTCCAGATGCCAACGCGCTGGCGGTGCCACGCCGACATCGGCGCCTGCCGGGTGATCGGCCCAGAACACGATGCGCGTGCGATCCACGGTGATCGGTTGCGCCCAGCTGTATTGCAGCCATTGCTGCGGTGGATTGTTCTCCGTCCAGCTGGCCCACATCTCCGGTGGCAATGGATTGGCCTTGACGACGCCATCGTTGAGCGCGGCGATCCAGTACTGCACCGGAATATCCGGGCCATTGGACGCGGTTGCGTAGGCCGATGGCGCTTGATTGCGCACGGGCGGCGCGGGAGGCGTGGGACGCCGCGTCGGCACCACCGTGCGGATGCTGGCCGGTTGGGTGCTGTCGTCCCATTCCAGCCGGTCGATCGCCACGCTGCGGCGGAAATGCCCGCCGCCCTGCGCATCGGCGGTGTGATACACCAGATACCACTGCCGCTGAAATTCGACGATACCCGGATGCGAGGTGGTGGAGGACACCGGCGGCAACACGATGCCGCGGTACGTCCACGGCCCCAGCGGTGTTGGTGCGCTCGCGTAGGCGATGCAGGCGTGATACAGCGTGGGCGTGCATGGCGAAAGACGTCCGGCATTGTTGGCCGCATACGCCAGGTAGTAGGTGCCGTTGCGCTTGAACAGCCAGGGCGCTTCGAAATAACCGTCCAGCGTGTCCACCAGGACCGGGGTGCCCTTGAAAGTGACCATGTCGCGCTGCAGCTCCACGCCGTACAACGCGCCGAAGGTGCCCCAATACAGATACACCCGCCCATCGTCGTCGACCATCACGGTCGGATCGATGTTCTGGATGTCGTTGCGGCCCGGCACCGATTGCGAGACCACCGGACCTTGCGGGTGCGCATCGGTCCACGGGCCAAGCGGACTGTCGGCCACCGCCACGCCGATCGCGAATGGGTCGGCATTGGGCGAATCGCGCTGCTGCACCGGCGCATACAGGTAATAGCGCCCATCCGGGCCCTGCACGATCTGGGACGCGTAGGCATACCGCTTGTCTGCCCAGGCAAAGACCTGCCGGGGCCGCAGCAGATCGCGGTAGTGGGTCCAGTCGCCGCTGGCCGGATCACTGCTGACGAACAGTTGCCAGCCAGGCATGACGAACGCATTGAGATTGGGAGCCGCGGTGTCGCGGCCGGCAATGATGTACAGCTTGCCATCGGCCACCAGCGGCGCAGGGTCGGCGGAATATTCGCTGCCATCGGCGAGGATGGGGTTGCCGGGTGCGTGCAGCCGCGTTCCCTGCGGCAGCTGCATGGCACAGGCCGGAACGCTGGCCAGCAATAACCCGCAGGCCAACACCGGCAACCGTGAGAACGTACGCATCATGGCGCTGCCGCCTTGATCTGAATTACCAGCGGCACCGACACGTGACCGGTAGGTGCACGCCCCTGCGCCGTGCCGGTGAGCTGGATCTCGCCAGGCTGTGCGTAACGCGCAGGCCGCAAGGTGGGCCATTGCACCGGCAAGCGTTCACGCGAGCCGTCGTTGTATTGCACCGTCACGAAACCCGGCAGCGTCGGTGCATGCCCGACCACCGCGCTCACCGTCGGCAACGGCTGCACGGTGTTGATCTGCCCAGGCGGCGTTGCGCGTACCCAGATGGTGGCCTTGACGGGAATCGCGCCTTCGACCAAGCCTTGCAGTTCCACCGCACCTTCGCGGCCCAGGCGGCTGGCGGCGAGCTCGGACCATTGCACGGCCACCGGCAGCACACTGCCATCGGCAAAGAATGCGGTGATCTCTTGTGGCAGCGTCGGCGCCTGCCCGGGGGCCGTGCGTAGATCGATGGCCTCCGTCTGTTTGGGCAGCTCGGACAGCGCCTGCCACTCGTCCACCCCAATGGCGGCATGTCCGTTGGCCGTCGTCTGCGTCGTCAACACCACGCGCAGCGCGGTGGTGACTACCGGTGCAAAGCTGGCGGTACTCGCCGCGCCGGTCGCCGCTGCGGCAATCGGGTAGCCGCTCTTGCTGACGATGTCCTGCCAGCGTCCGTCCTGCAGCATCTGCAACTTCCAGCTGGCAGGCGCGGCCACTCCGCCGTTGGGCTGGTCGTTCCACAGGTAGAGCGCACTGGACGACAGCCGCACCGGGCGCGGCCACTGGTACTGCAACCACACCGTTGCCGGCTGGTCGAGCCCATAGCTGCCCCAGCGCAAGCTACCACTGGGAAAACTGCCTGCCTGTGGGATGAACCCATCGTTCAAGGCCTGCACGCGGTACTGCATGCCGGTGAGCTGCGCGCTGACACTGGCCACGGCCTGCAATGGAATGCTCTGCAGCGGGCGCGAGGCCGGTGCGTTGACCTGCACATCGGCATGCCCCATCAGCGCCCCGTCGTTGGCAGCCAGACGCAAGGTGTATTGCCCGGCACGGGTAAAACGCACGGATGTCTGCAGCGCGGCGGCATCGGCAAACACGGCATCGCCGCCTTCCGGCGCCTGCTGCACGCGCCAGCGCACCTGCAGCGTGCCATTGGGCACGCCGTCATCGCCAACGCGCCCTTGCACCACCACCGCGCCATCGGCGCCAGGCGTGTCCAGCTGCCATGCCTGCACCTGCGGTGGCGCATTGCCCACGGACGCCGGTGCCGGCAGACCGCTGTCGAACAGCTGGATTTCCTTGATGCCGGTGCGCGCCGTGCCGGCGTGCGTCACCACCACGCGCAACGCTGCGGCATGGATTGCCGGAAAGCGCACCCGATTGCGATTGCCCTCCGCCATCGTGGCATCGCGTACCTGCCCGGGAACGTTCTTCCACGCACCGCTGCCATCCTGGTATTGCACGGCGTAGATCCACGGTGCCGCGTAGCCAGGCTGCGTTCCGGACGGAAAGCCGTTCTGATCGCCGCCCGGCGACGAACTGCGATAGAAGTACAGCACCACCTGATCCAGCGTGCGCGTGCCGCCCAGGTCCAGCGCGATCCAGTCGCTGGCCGACGGCGAGCCTGCGGTGCCCCAGAACGGCGTACCGGCGGTACTGCCATCCACCGCCGCCGTCGCCGGCAACCCGGCAGCGGCAAAACTGGCGCTGACACGCGCACCCTGCGCCAGGTTGCGGCTACGCGCTGGCGGCAGCGTCACATCCACGCCGGCCTTGGCCAGGATCTGCGCCACCCGCGTGCCAGCGGCGAACGCTACCTGCGTCATCGACGCCAGTGCCGCGGGACGGGCTTGGAGCACGTGCGCTGCGCCATTGCGATTGACCGCATCCGGCGCGGCACTGACCTGCCCGCTGGCCGGGTCGTAGATCACGTGTGCCAGCCGATCCACGCAGAACGCCAGGCGACCGTCCAGGTAGACGCTATAGCCCTTCGGCACTCGGCCACCGTAGTGGCTGCCATCGCGATCCCAGACGATGCTCAGGTTGCGGTCGCGATAGCGCAGATTGTCGGCGGCGAAATGGTCCCAGCCGATATCGATCGGATACAGCTCGATCTTGCCGTCGCTGCGCGGGCGAAAGCCCATCGCATCCTCGATCATGCTGAAGTTGGTCGCACCCAGCTGGGTATGGTGGATCCAGGAGCGATAGCCGATCTTGCCGCCGCGGCTGGCACTGCCCTTGGCCCAGAATTCGTTCTGGTCCGGATAGCGGTTGTCGCCGTTGATAAAGGGCGCCCAGGCGTTCCAGTAGAGCAATTTGCGATAGCTCTGCGCGTTCAGATACGGGCTGGGGTAATCGCGCAAGGCCGAGCCGAACAGGCGAAACGCCACGGTCGCATTGATGGTGGAAAAATTATTGCTGCCCACATCGGCGCCGCTGCCGCGCGCCTGCATGTCCACCTGGTTGGCGGTATAGAACGGAAACAGCGGGTATTGGGCCGCGTCGGCGAACAGCCGCAACGCGTGCACGTACTTGGGGTCGTAGTCGGCATCGCCCTGCCTGGGCATCAAGCCCACGCTGAAGGGATAGTAGTTGTTGGTTTCCTTCCAATCGACCGCCAGCCGCGGCCCGTCGGCCTGGCGATGCTTGAGCAGATCGCCATACAGTCCCACCGAGTCGGGGGCATCGCTGCGATCCTGCCACAACACCTCCAGCACCGCCTTGCGGATGCGGCGCGCGGTGGCCTGCATGCGCTGCGCAGTGGCAACATCGCCCGCGAGCGTCGCGGCCTGCGCCGCCGCCTGCGCGTTGGCATAGACGTAGGCGCTCTCGGTGCGGTCCATGCGGATCTGGCCGTGCTGGTCGGCCCAGTCGAACGACACCGCATCGGCGTCGTTGCCGGTCATCGCCGCCCAGTCGTACTCGATCAGCCCATTGTGGTTGAGATCGTAGGCCGCCAGCACGCCGTCCACGTCACCGCTGCCATAGCGCGCCAGCTTGCCCGCCAGCGTCGCCGGCCCGCCGTGGATCTGCATTGACCGCCATGCCGCAGCCGTGATGTATTGCGCGTAGGAATTGGACCAGTTCTCCGGCGAGCCAGGGTTGTCGGTGTACTTGCCACCGCCCGCGGTCTCGCCCGCGCTGAGCCAGGTGCCATAGGCATACAGCGGATTACGCAGGTATTTGAGATCGTCCAGGAACATGCCGGCGGTCAGCACGATCGCGTTGTCGTAGCCCAGCACGCCTTCGATGGCGACAGGGAACTGGTAGTCGTTGCCAGGCACATTGGCATCGAGGAAGTTGAAGCGCAGTACCCACCAGCGATAGAACAGGCTCTTGCCGATGTTCTCGTTGGGCGTGTCCAGGTATGGCAGGTTGTCCACCCACCAACGGTTGTAGCTGGCCACATGCTGCTGGTAGGCCTGCTGCGGCGTTTGCGCGGCAATGCGCGTGTACTCGGCGCGGGCGTCGGGCAACTCGCGGGTGAGCATGCCGAGCTGCAGCTTGACTGGCGCGGTTTCGCCGCTCGCGGGGATGTCGATATCGCGCACCAGGCGCTGTCCCTCGACATGGAAGCCATCGCCGGACAGACGGGGAAAGACCGTCGTGATGTGGTTGTACGCGTCGAATGCGCCGGCCAGCTCATTGCCGTCGGCGTGCTGGGCGATCGGCGAGACTGCTTGCAGCGATACCGTGTGCGCCGCGCCGTCCAGGCTGGACAGCACGACGCTGGCGACTGCCACGTTCTGCTCGGTGATGTACTTGACCAGCCGCATGCGCACGCCCGCGCCGGCATCTTCGAACACCGTCGTGAAATAGCTCGGTGTCTGCCGCCGCTGCTGCGCACGTTCCTTCCATTGCACACGACGCTTGCCCAGCGTGGCGTGGATGCGGAACAGCGCGTCGTAATCGGTGGCGTGCCAATACGCCACCTGCCCAACGAATCCCGGCGCATCGGGCGCGTGATAGCTCAGATACGCGGCGCGACCACGCGTAAACAACCAGTCGTTGTGATCGTCGAAGCCACCGCCAGTTCCCTCGCGGGCCAGCATACGGTCGATCCAGAAATCATTGCCAGGTGCCTGCCCCGCCCCATGCGCGATATCGGCCGCGTAGATCCGTGCCAATTGCCCGCCGGGCGCAAACGGCACCGCGGTGGCAGGCATCGGGTGGTCCAGGCCGCGAAACAGCGGCTCGCCGACCATCGCGTTGGGCTGAGCGATCGGCGCTTCCTGTGCGACTGCAAGGGGCCAGCCCAGCACGATGCATGTCCACAACAGCGCAGCAGCGCCGATGCGTCGGGTCAAACGCAACCAGCGCCGGTGCCGCGCCAGGAACGATTTCCAGCGTAAATCCCTCATGACATCCATCCCATTGACGTGCAAGACAGCGCGATCGATGCGGCGGCTGCGCGCATCGACGATAAACAGCTGCGATCCTCCCCACTGCATTGCAACCGATGCAATGCAGCCGATGCAATGCAGCCGCCTCACCATAGTTGTTTGCGCTGGCGACACCTGCGCCAACACGAAGTGCAGCGATGCAAAGCGAACCGCGCTGTGCGTCCTTCGCCACCACACGCAGCGACTGTCGTAGATGACGCGAACGGCCGGCCGCGAGCCTACCGGCTGACGCAGGTCATGCAGCGCAACTAAAGCGCTCTGCAAGGCAGGCGCCCCCTTGCTCGGTGCGGCACGTGCCGCGCGTCCACTGCGTTCCAAGTGCGCTGTCTACTCCGCCTGACACCTGCTTGCTGTCTTTTTTGCCGCTCTAAAACTCCACTCGCAGCCGGCTCCAGACATAGCGCCCGAGCGTGTCGTAGGTGCTCGCTTCGGTATTGGCAGCATTGGAGTAGCTATAGAACCGTGGCGGCTTGCGGTCGCCAAGATTGTCGATGCCCACCGCCAGCGTGCTATGCAGCGATGCGATCTTCCGGCTCAACGAGGCGTCGTGGTACACCACCGAGCCAATCCGGAAATACGCGCAACTGCCGTCGGCATTGGTGTCCGCGCAAAAATCTTCGTACTGGCTACCGTTGACGGTGCGGCCCAGATAGCGGGTGTTCCAGCTCGCATGCCACGGGCCGTTGTCCCAGGCCAGATTGGCCACGGCGCGCCAGCGCGGCATGTTGCCCCAGCTGGAATTTTCGCCGACGTAGTTATGCGGATCGCCCGCAAAGCGATAGCTGGAGAAGAACGTTGCATCCAGTCCCATCGCAAACGTGCCCCAGGCGGTGTAGACCAGCGTGTAGTGAATGCCAGCGTCGTAGCCGCGAATATCGACCTTGCCGCTGTTGTATGCGAACGGCACCGACACCCGCGTCAGCTGTCCGTTGGCATCGCGTTGAATCAGCGGGCAGAACGCGGCTTCGCTGCCGTCGAAACAATCGCTGACGACCTGCTGCAAGCCGACACCGGTCAGCATGTCGTCCAGCACGACTCGCCAGCTGTCCACGTTGAGCGATAGCCCGCGCACCCGATCCGGGTCGTAGACCAGCCCCACATTGTAAGAGCGGCCACGCTCGGGCTTGAGCTTGAAGCCCACGTTATTGGCGCCGGATGTCACCACGTTGA
This sequence comes from Xanthomonas cissicola, assembly GCF_008801575.1. Classification (GTDB taxonomy): domain Bacteria; phylum Pseudomonadota; class Gammaproteobacteria; order Xanthomonadales; family Xanthomonadaceae; genus Xanthomonas; species Xanthomonas cissicola. Next base: position 16,024 of record NZ_VZPL01000016.1, read on the forward strand.
ACTGCGCGGTGTTGGTGTAGCTGCCATCGTTGGGCACGTTTGCGCAGGCCGGATTCGGCGCGCCGGTAAAGCCCGTGCACGGGTCCTCGAAGTCGCCCGTGTTGTCGACCACGCTGTTGTAGGGCGAGCCATACAAATCACCCAACGCCGGCGCCCGGAACACCTGCGAGCCGGTGGCACGCACCAATAGATTCGCGATCGGCCGCCATTCGATCGCAACCTTGCTGTTGGTGGTGTTGCCCCAGGCGTCGTAGTTGGAATAGCGCGAGCCCAGATTCAGGTTCAACACATTGGCGAACGGCGCATCCCTCAACAGCGGCACCAGCAATTCCGCATAGGCTTCCCTGACCGACTCCTCGCGCCCCTGCTTGAGGATGCAGCCGTCGTTGTAGTCGCAATTGCCATCGGCATCGGCAGCGGCCACATCGCTGGTCGTCCCCTGCGCGAACTTGTTGGTGCGATACACCAGGCCGACGGCTGCCTGCACCATTCCGGCCGGCAGTTTGAACAGATCGCCATTGGCGCTGATATCGACAAAGCGCATCTGGCTTTCGTCGATCAGGTCCACCGGCCGCTGCGTGTCTCGCAATGCGGCGATGGTGGACGGGTCGTCGGGGTTGAAGATATTGATCGGCGTGCAGCCGGCGATCACGGCGCCCGGCGCGCCGCACTTCACCACCCCGTCGCTGTCCAGGAACGAAGCGCCTACCGCGTTATTCAACGCCGAGGTGATCGAAAAACCGGTGCGCACCAAGGTGTCCTTGTAGCGTGCATAGCCGGCCGCCGCATCCCATTGCCAACTGCTGCCGTCCACGCGCCCGCGCAAGCCGGCCACGACATTGGTCTGGAACATGGTGGAGGTGTAGACGCGCGTATTGGCCTGAGTGGAGCGCAACAGGTAACGGTCCAGCGCATCGCCGAACGGGTTGTAGTAGTTGTCCACTGCGTCCTGCATCTCCATGGCGTACGCATCCAGCCGCGAGATGGTCTTGCTGCGGGTCCAGAACACGTCCATGTAGCCCTGCACGCCGGGGGTGAAGTCGAAACTGCCGTGCAGCGAGGCATTGGTGCGTTTGATCGGAGTGATCAGGTACTGCGCATCGTAGACGTTATAGCTGTCTGTGGCCGGTTGATACGGGCGGAATGCGTCCTGGCCCACCGGCCCGGGCGGCACGCCATCGACCGGGGTCACCCGGCGCCCATCGGTCAGGAAGGCGCGCGTATTGCCGCCGCGAATCTCGCTGACCTGCCCATCGAGATATTCCACCGCCTTGGCGGCGTAACTGCGGTCGCGATTGAACACCGGGTTCATCGAATTGCGGCTGAGACCCAGGATCAGCCCGCCGCGGTCCCAGGTCTTGCCCCATTCCAGCCCGAGCGTGCGTCGATTGGCATCGCCATGGGTGCTCTGCGCGTAGTCCACGGTGGCGGCGAATCCGTCGTATCTGTCCTTGAGGATGACATTGACCACCCCGCCGATCGCATCGGGGCCGTACACCGACGACGCACCGTCGGTGAGCACTTCCACGCGCTCCACCATCGCTGCGGGGATTGCGTTGACGTCCACGCCGGGCGCCGACGCCACGCTGCTGGCAGGCCCCGCCATGCGATGGCCGTTGACCAACACCAACGTGCGCTCTGGCCCGAGATTGCGTAGCGACACCAGCGCGCGGCCGTGACTGAAACCGGAATTGAGTGCAGGCCCGGCCTGGAAGCCGGCCATCATCGGCAAGCGCTGCAGCAACTGCCCCAGCGTGTTCTGCCCACTGTCTTCGATACGCTGCCGGTCGATCACCACGACCGGGCTGGCGGTTTCGGCGTCGACACGGCGTAGATGGGTGCCGGTGACGTTGACCTGATCCAAGGTCTGGGTGGCATCGTCTGCGCCATCGCCACGCTGTTGCGCGGCGGCCGGCACGGCGGCAACTGCCAGTGCAAACAGCAGGGCGTTGACGAGCCTGGTGGTTTGCAAGACACCTCGTTTGGGAACAACAGCAGTGCGGCTGGACGACATCGGAAATCCTTGTGCTGACACAGGGTACGGCCCACCTTCCTACACGGCCGCGCACGGCCAAGCAGCACCGGCACAACGCACAGACGGAGGGATCGATCACGACGGAGACTGCACCGGCCCGCCGTCTCAACGGCAGGTCTCTACGCATGCAAGGAAGGCGACTGCAACGACACCGCTCTCCCCTGAGAGCGCATGGTTTGACACACGCGTTACGTTAAAAAAATCTTGCGGTAACCCCACTGCGCCGTCTTGACGAATTTAGTCGGGACGCGTGCGGAAAATCGCGTGCTTGGGCCTGCATTCGGGCATGCCTGCATTGCCCAAGCAGCAGCATATCGGCACGATCATCCGATGTGCCCTGGTCTCCGTTATCGACCACAGCACCTGCATGCGAACAGCAAGGCGGCACTGCGGTGCGCGATGTCCGGCAACACTGCAGCAACGGCGGCGCTCGATCATCGCGGCGCCGTTGTCAGGCGTACCACGCCTGCACCTTCACCAGTGCAGCAGCGCCCGGCAAGGCCACGCGATCTGTATGCGGCCCCTGCGCATTCGCCGGTTTGCCATCGACCAGCACGCGCTGCAGGCGAGTGCCTGCGGGTGCACGCAGGGTGAGCCAGGTGCGGGCGGGCGCGCGCTCCGGCAACTGCACATCGGCATTGATGCAACGCGCCACCGTGTCGGTGCGCAGCGTCAAGGCGACCGTGCCCCATCGCGTTGGGGCCGCGCTGATGCCCACCGGTGCACCGCTGCCCAGCCAGGCGCGCGGTACCGCACGCGCGAGAAACAACTGCTCGCCGGCGCTGTCGTCGCTGACCAGCATCCAGCGCAGCAGCAAGGGGATGGTCATCTGTGCCGGTATGCAGAACAACGGCATGCCGCCGGTGATGCCGCTGACTTCCCCAGCCGTCCAACTGCCGCGCGTGTGCACCTGATAGCGATGCGCGTAGACGAACAACAGATATTCTTCGATGCGATCGAGCCGCAGCAACTGTTGCGCATAGCCATAGGAAATGAAACCGAGCAGATCGCGGCTGCCCGGCTCCGGCGGTGCGATGTTGGCCACCACGCCAATGCTGGTGCCGCCATGGCCACGCAGGCAGTCGATCACCAAGTGGGCCAGGTCGTGCGGCAACACATCGGCCTGCAGCAGTTCGGCATATGCACGGTGCGGCCATTGCTGTTCGCTGGGCTTTTCCTGCAGCAACGATTGGCGAAAGGTCAATGTGGTGCCGGGCAACGGGCCCACGTATGGCGGCGAGAGGTCGCGACGCACGTTGGCACGCAGGCTGGCTTCCAGTCGCGCACGCAGCTGCGTGGCGCGGCGTTGCCATTGCGTGGCCTGGCCCGCATCGCCACCGAGCGTGCTCCACACCTGTGCGATATCTTCCCAGCCGCGGATGGTCAGCGCGCTGTTGGCGTAATACGGTTTCCACCATAGCGATGGATCGGGAAACAGGCAGGCATCGGATTCGTTCCAGCCGTGCAGCAACCCATGGCCATGCGCCGTGCGCGGCAGTGCCAGCGCCTGGTCGTGCAACGCGCACAACACCTGCGCGGTGGCCGCGATCTTGGGCAGCACGCGGCGCAGCCGTGGCGCATCGCCGGTGTAGCGCAGATACCGCGCCAGCAACGACAAGGTGAGCCCGAACTGCCCGACTTCCGGCCCGCGCATGTTCGGCAGGCCATCGTCCTGCACGAACGCGTCGAAGTAGTTGTCGAGCACCGCCGCAGCTTGTGCAAAACGTCCCCACTCCAGGTTGGCGTAGAACGAGCTGGTAAACGTGTCCTGGAAACCGTCGTATTCGTTGCCGTAGTAGTCGCGTTCCACCGCGCCATACTTCGGGTAATCGCCGCCGGGGCGCACCACCAGCTCGCGCGCGAACGCGAACTGCGCCATGTCGTTCCAACTGGCATCGGGAAACTGCGCCTGCACGGTGCCGTCCAGCGCCTGCTGCCAATACGCAGCGAAATCGATCAGTGCCGCGTAGAACTGTTCGGCGGTGGCGGCGCTGCGGGAGGGCGCAAAGTCGGGGTAGCTGTGGGTGTAGTGCACCGCGACGACGGCGCCGGCCTTGACCTGCATCGTGCGGTGCCAGGTGTGCACCACAAAGCGATCGCGTGCCCGCACGTCGGCAAACACCAGTACGTCGTACCAGCTGTCGGGCTCGCCCTCGCGGCGCATCACCTTGCGCACCGCGGGCATCCAGCCGCCGAGCATGCCTTCTTCGCGGCGTTTGATCAGCGCCTCTTCGCCCAACTCCTTGAACGCGTGCTCCGGCCGCGAGGTGCGGCTGCGGCCGTTGGGCAGGATGGGCATGGTGTCCAGGCTTTCGCGTGTTCCGACAAAGGTGGTCCACGGCCAGCGCCCGCCATTGTCCTTGGGGTCGAGCAAGGAGGCCGGCGGCGGCGCCACGTCGCGCACCTGCGCCTCGTCCGGGTCGCCGTCGCGCAGCAGGCGGTCGGCCAGCAGGTCGGCTTCGGCCATGGCCACCTGCGCCAGCGGCAGCCCGAAGTACGGCGTGCCCGCGGCCGGATAGACCGGCTCGGTGCGCTTGTCCAGCCGCAGCATGCCGCTGTCGCTCCACAACGTGAGCTGGCCTTGCGCATCGTCGAGATGTTCGTAGACGGTCCAATGCTGCTGCAGGTGGGTGAAGCTGCACAGCGTGCTACCGACATGCGCGGCCGAAGGCAGCGGTTCCAGGCGGGGCAGTGTCGGCGCCGGCAGCGTGCTCGCAGCCGACGCCGCGGCCGGCGTTGCCAGCGCGGCACCTGCACCGACCGCCGCGGTGGCCGCCATGCCCTGACGCAGAAAGGTTCTACGGTCCATCGTTGCTCCCTCGAATGATCGTGGCCCATCGTGCGCGCGTTCATGCACGACGTCTTGTGACAGCGGTCAGACACCCGTGCGGAAATCTGCACATCTCGACGAGGCAGTGACTGCCTGCCGTCGTACGCGCCGTCGCCCTGGCTGCGTCAGGCCGTCAGCACGATCAACCACGCGGCGCGCTGTCGCAGGATCTGAGGCGCGCGCGGGCGATGCTGATCTTGCTGCAGCGCTTGCCGTTGCGTGCCATTGACCAAGAGCCCACCAATCGATGCGTGCGCGCTTCGTATTGCCGTCCATCGCACGCGGTACACCGCTACACAGACAACCCGCGCATGGCATTGAATGCACACTGCCGTGCTGCTGGCAGCCGTGCGTATCGCGGTGGGTCGCGCAGCACGCGACGGCTGGATTGGATCTGTACCAACCCACTTTGACTCACCCACTTCGATGGAGTTCTCCCCAGCATGCACACGATCCTGGCCGGCAGTGAGCGCCGTACCGCTCCCTCCACCATCGAGGCCGGACAACCGCGGCAGGACGAACGCCTGCGCGTCCTGCTCGCGGTGCGGATGCCGGCATTGAATGCCGCTGCCGATGCGCTGCTGCAATTGCAGCCCAATACGCTGCCGGTTGCGTTCACGCGTGCGGAGTTCAGCGAACGCTTCGCCGCCGGTGCGGCAGATCTGCAGGCCGTTGCCGACTTTGCTGCCAGTTATGGCTTGAGGATCGAGCACGCGCACGCAGACAGCGGTAGCGTGATCCTGGAGGGCACCGTGCAGCAGTGCGAGGCCGCATTCCAGGTCAGCTTGCGCGACTATATCGATGGTGCGATGCGCTATCGCGGACGCACCGGCCCGGTATCGATTCCACAGGCGGCATCGTCACCGCCGTGCTCGGGCTGGACGCCCGCCCGCAGGCTCAGACCCTGCCCAGCGCGCCCGAGGCGAGCGCATCCTTGCCGCCTGCGATACAGCCCACTGCACCGGCCGACAGTCGGGATGGTCCGATCATGCAATACACGCCGCCGCAGCTGGCGCAGCTCTACGGCTTTCCCGAGCATGACGGGCACGGTCAATGCATCGGCATCATCGTGCTGGGCGGCGGCTATGCACGCGACCAGATGACCGCCTATTTTGCGCAGCTACGCGTCCCCATGCCGACACTGGTCGATGTGCTGTTGCCCGGGGCAACCAACGCCGTCAGTCGCGGCAATGCAGATGCCGATGTCGAAGCGCAGATGGATATCCAGATCGCCGGGGCAATCGCGCCGGGCGCGAAACTGGTGATGTATTTCGCGCCCAACACCGACAACGGTTTTCTGGAAGCGATCAATGCCGCCATCCACGATGCAGAGCACTCACCTGGCATCATCGCCATCAGCTGGGGTTTCACCGAATCGCAATGGACGCCGCAATCGCGCCAGGCCTACGACTGTGCGTTTCGGGCCGCTGCGTTGATGGGCATCACCGTGTGCATTGCCGCTGGCGACGATGGCGCCAGTGACGGGCAGCCAGGATTGAATGTCTGCTTTCCCGCATCCAGTCCGTTCGTGCTCGCCTGCGGCGGCACTCGGCTCCAGGTAACGGCGGACAGCGCCAACGAACAGGCCTGGGCGAGCGGCGGCGGCGGAGAAAGCAGGTTCTTTGCACGTCCTGCCTGGCAGAACAATCTGCGCCTCACCGATGCACAGCACCGGTCACGCCACCTGCGCATGCGCGGCGTCCCCGATGTGGCGGCCAACGCCGATGCGCAGACCGGCTACTACCTATCGATCAACGGGCAGCCCGCCGTGATGGGCGGCACCAGCGCTGCCGCACCGTTATGGGCGGCCTTGCTGGCACGCATCTACGGCGCAAACCGCATGCAACCCCACTTCGTGTTGCCGCGCCTGTACGGCCGCCCGGAGGCATTCCGCGACATCGTTGCCGGCGATAACGCCGGCTTCCGCGCAGCCACCGGCTGGGACGCCAATACCGGGTTGGGCGTGCCCGACGGTGCGCGCTTGGCTGAGGCATTGCGGCCCAACTGAGCAGAGCGCCCGGTGCGAGCGTCCGTCGCGACACGTTGGACGACTTGGAAACCGATGTGCAAGCCGGTGGGGCGCTACTCCATTGCACGCTCGCTTGGCATAGGTGCATTGCGTGTGGGGATGCCAGGCGCTGTGCCTGAGACATCTGCATCAAGCGAGCGCATTGGCGTGCGCGTTCGCCGACGCCCCTGCCATTTGACGCATGACTTTCAGGCCAGGCCCGATGCCTGCAGTCTCGCTCACACTCGCCGCACGTCTACCGCCGCAAGGATGCGCTTACGGCGGCGCGGATGGAAACATTCCACAAGGAGCGTCATGCAGGTTCCAGTCCTGCACGAACCAGAACGCGTCGACACTGCCGGTGCGCCTTCCGCAGTCTCGCCGTGCGCGCGCGCCGTGCTGCGTAGTCGCGTGTTGTGGTCGGCGTTGCTGCTGCTCACGCCCTGCATCGCGCAGGCGCAAGTGGACCTGTCGCGGTTGGATGCAGAGATGGCCGCGCCACGCACGCAGGTACTCGTTCTTGGCAGCGTGCATCTGTCGCAGTTGCCCAAGGGCAGTGACATCGGCGCAGCACGGTTGCAACCGCTGATGGACCGCTTGGCCGCTTACAAGCCCACCATCATCTGCGCATGGTATCGAACGTGCGTGCCAGCTTTGCCGAGCAGCCCGGTGCACGGGTGCTAGCGGTGGTCGGCGCCATGCACAAACCCTGGTTCGATCACTGGCTAGGACAACTGCAGGGCGTGGATATCGTGGACGCGGCGCAGGTGTTGGGCGATGACGGGCACTGACGGCCGAGGGTAAAGCGATTACGGCACGACGCGCCAGGTCGAAGCCTGGTTAGTGAGTACGTGATGCCCTCTTCGGGTCTGCATTGTAAAAAACGCGACACTTCGAGTGCGCGGCGCCCTCGCCAGCTCGCGGGACGCGCCGTGAATCCATCCCTGGGGCTCGATGGCGGCATCCATGCCGCCATCGAGCCCGCAATCGGCGAGGACACCGCACCCAACCGTTGGATGGTGGTTTTGGTGAAAGCGAAGGAAAGGGCAAAGCCCTCTGCCGGTTGCTTTGCCGAACCATGCGCACCGACCATCTCGATTGGTCCTTGCCCGCCCACCCTCGCGGGTCCCTTGGCGGCATGGATGCCGCCAAGGGGCTTAGATGGACGTACTTGCAGCGTGTCCTGCGATGGTGGGCAGGCAAGGACCCTGCAGCAAACCCGCAGCGTGGACGGCGCGGTGCACCGATCGCTCGCCAGACACGCCTTGCACCCAATGCAACAGGTCGAAGACCGTCGTCGTGTAGGCCGAACCGCTCAGGTCGACACGTCCAACAAGCTCCCCAGCATCTCGTCGGAGCGCCGCAACACATTGGCATTTGCCTGGAACTCGTTGCGTGCCGATAGACCTTCGACCAGATCGGTGGCCGGCGCAGATGGATCGGGGCTGGCATTCACCACGCGGGCCGCCACGCCGCCGTTGGCCTGGGTAGCGGCCGCGACAGACTGACGCGGGCTACCGTCCACCGGCTGGCGGGCTACATTGCTGGCCGCCACCTGTTGGCGCAGCGCGGCGACCTGCATTCCGGAACTGGCGATGCTGCTGATGCTCATGATGGCTCCGGCGTGGCGGCGAGTGGATTCGAACAAGGCTCAACTCATTTCAGACAACAGGCCGAAGGCGGCAAGGACACGATCAGCAAGGCTCAGTAAGTACCCACCCGCACCCGCAACACCACAGGCACCTTGCCGTTTGCATCCACACGCCCGAAGTTGAGGCCGTAGTCGGTCTGGTCGCCGTTGAGCTGCTTTTCCATCTGCCAGCGCCCGTCGACATACCGCCCCTGCTCCACCCGCAACAGTTGTCCACGACGGGTATCGGCCGCCTCGCGGAAAAATTCAATGCGTGCAGCCATACCGGTCACCAGAAACTCCTCCGGCCCCAGTTGGGCCACGAGCAGCCGGCCGGCGTGGTCGTCGTTGCCGGGCAGAATGGGCGGCGCATCGCCCCACATGGGCGCACCAAACGACACCTTGGCCTCCCACTCGCCGAAGCGTAGCGTCCGCTGCGGCGCGCCGGGCTGCTCGGCCACCGCCTGCAGCCGGCCGTCAAAGGCGGCCTGCGCCAGAATCCGCTGCATCGGCGCGAGCAGCTTGAAGTTGGCGGCGTGCGCAGCGATCGCGTCGCGGTTGGCCTGGCTGTCCTGGTTGCCATCCATGCCGAACACCGAAAAGCCGATCCCGCCCTGCCCCAGCACATGGAACAGATACGGCGCAGTGGCAGCTTCGAAGCCGGTTTCCGAGACCCAGGCCGGGTTGTCGGGCCGCGCGTATTGGCCGATGACCTTGGTGTATTCGTTGTAGTCGCTGGTGTAGATGTCGGTACCAATGAAATCGATCGACGGCGTGGCCGCGCGCCACAGCGCGAATACGTTCACTGTCGCACCGCCGGACGGGTAGTCCATGCCCGGATAGCGCTTGCCCTTGTAGCGCAGCCAGGTGTTGACGTAGAGCGGCAGCCGATACGCACGCTTGCCGGCGGCAGCCACCTGTTCGATATACGCAGCGGTTGCATATGCGTTGAACGCTTCGGCAGCTTCGGCGCCGAACAGTTGCTGCCAGCTGCCCTGCGGTTTACCCAGTGCGCGTGCAATCTGGGCCGGCACCGGTTGCGCGAACGCCGCCTCCCCTGCGGGGCCGTGATCGCGCACGGTACCGATCGCGCCTGGCTCGTTTTCCACCTGCACCAGAATCACGGTATGGCGGTCGCCATCCACCTTGCGCAGGTGCTGCATCAACGCGGTGAACGCACGCGCATCGGCCTGCATGTTGGCGGCCACATGGGGCGACAACACATCCACCGGCTCACCGTTGGCATCGCGCATGCGCGGGTAGGTCGCCTCGTCGCGCTTGATCCATTCCGGCACGTAATGCATCTGGCCGTTCTTCCAGCTGCCGAACCAGAGCAAGGCCACGCGCAGGCCGCGCTTGCGGGCGCCGGCAATCAGCGCGTCCACATTGGTGGTGTCGAAGCGGCCCTGTTCCGGCTCGAACTGCTCCCAATACACGGGCGCTTCCACCGTGTTGGCATGCAGGGCCACCACGTCGTCCAATGCCTGGGGCAATACCGCCGGCCATGCGCTGGAGTTGTGCAACTGTGCGGCCAATATGGTGTACGGCGCACCATCGACAAACACCGCATGGCGGCCATCCTTGGTGACGAAGCGCGGCAGTTCTTCGGCGGCCGCAAGCAGCGGTGTGCTACCAGCCAGCAACGCCAGCGACCACAGCAGACCCGCCCCCCGGCTGCGCCGCTGTGCCTTGAATCGAGCAAACAAACGCATCATTGCGCCTCCGACGGCAGGGAATTCCAGTGCGGCGTGGGTTCGTTGCGCAGGTGGCGCACGAAGAAGTCGTACTGGCGACGTTGCACGTAATCGATCGGCCCGCTGGAGCGGCCAACCGAATGTTCGCCACCCGGCACATTGAGCAGGTCGAACTCCTTGCCGGCCCTGATCAGGGCATCGACGACCTGTGCGGTGGACGCCGGATCCACATTGCTGTCCTGCTCGCCGACGATCAGCAGCAGGTCGCCCTGCAGCTTGCGTGCATTGACCACGCCAGACGCCTCTGCATAGTGCGCATCCACCGGCCAGCCCATCCACTGCTCATTCCAGCTGATCTTGTCCATGCGGTTGTCGTAGCACCCGGCAAACGCAACGCCCACCTTGTAGAACTCCGGATGACGCTCGAGCGCCCCCAGCGTGCTCTGCCCACCCGCCGACGCACCATAGATGCCGACGCGACTGATGTCGTAAGACGGGTCTTTGGCGGCCAGCGCACGATGCCATGCAATGCGGTCGGCAAACCCGGAATCGCCCAGGTCTTTCCACGCGACATCATGAAACGCCTTGGAGCGGTTGGCGGTCCCCATGCCGTCGATCATCACCACGATGAAACCCAGATCGGCCTGCGCCTGCATGCCGATCTGCTTGTCGCCGCCGGAGTGATAACCGAACGGCCAGAACGTCTTGGGCACGAAGGAATCGTGCGGCCCGGCATAGATGTTTTCGATCACCGGATAGGTCTTGCGCGGGTCGTAGTCGCGCGGTCGCACCACCATGCCCCAGATGTCGCTGGTGCCATCGCGGCCCTTGGCCACGAAGGTCTCCGGCGCGCGCCAGCCGGCGGCCTGGAGCCTGTCGATCGTGCCACGCTCCACGGTATGCAGCAGTTGGCCATCGATGGCGCGCAGCTCCATCACCGGCGGCAGGTCTGGACGCGAATAGACGTCGACGTAATGCAGGCCATCGTCGGCAATCGCCACGTCGTGGTCGGCCTCGGCGTGGGTCAAGCGGGTCAACCGGCGGCCGTCGAAATCCACGCTGTAGAGTTGTCTATCGTATGGGTCCTTGCCTGCGTCCATCCCGCTGGCCGTGAACCAGATGCGGCGCTGCGCATCGTCCACGCGCAGCACATCGCGCACCACCCACGGCCCGCGGGTGAGCTGGCGTTTCACCTTGCCGCTGCGTCCATCGAACAGATACAGGTGCCGCCAGCCATCGCGCTCGGAAATCCACAGCACCTCATCGCCACGCCCATCCACGTCGTGGCGAAAGCTGCGGTCGGCATACACGAAGGTGCGCGCGTCTTCGCCGACTGCCACGCGCGCGCGCCCACTGATTGCATCCACCGCAATCACGCGCATGCGCTGGAAGCCGCGCTGCACATACTCGAACGCGACACTGCGCCCGTCGCTGCGCCACTGCAGCGGCGACAACGAATACGGGTTGTCGAACAACGCCGTGTCCACGTCGCGACGTGTGCCGTCCAGCGCAAACAGTACCGGGCGCTCCACATCCACCGCATCGCCCGGCTTGGGATACAACTGGGTGTGCACCACCGGTTGCCCACCGCCGGCAGGCGCGGCTTCGACGCGGGTGACACGGCGAGCCAGCCCCGGACGCACGCGATAGACCGCCAGCTGCCGCGAGTCCGGCGACCAGGCAACGCTCTCCGGATCGAAATAATCATCGGCACGGCCGTCGCTGCTGAGCCGGGTGACCTGCCCATCGGCGAGATGACGCAATACCAGGTTCCAGCCATCGGCCAGCACCTCCCACTTGGCATCCGGCGAACGACGCGGCGTGGTGTCGGCCGGCACCAGCGGGTCGCGCACCACGCCGAAGCCGCGTGGGCGTGAGGTCGGCTGCAGCCGTGCATCGGGCGCGCAGTGGTAGGTGGTCAGCGTGCAACGCCAGGGCGCATCGTCCAGTGCGAAGACAATGGCGCCATCGCTGCGTTCGCCCTCGGTCGAAAACGAAAACTGCTCGAACGGCAGACGCAGCGGCGCATACGGTTTCCCGGTTGCCGCACTCAGGCCCTGCGCCAGGCGCGCCTGATCGAAGGCCGGCTGCTTCTGCAAGGTGGCCACATCGGCACTGACAAACGCAAAGCCGCCCGGCACTGTCTTGCGGTAGTAGAACCTTCCGTCATCCTGCCACTGCGCCGGCCAGGCGACATTCTCTGTCAGCGTGATCCACTGCTCACGCAAACCCAGCGAGCGTTGGTAATCGGCAACGCTGGGCGCAGCCTGCACAGCACCCGACAACACCAATCCGTAGGCGACCAATGCAGACCACCGACGTAAACCAAATGCGCTGCGGCGCGCATCACTCACCATCGTCCTCCTCCAGCGCAAGCTCGTCGCTGCGCAAACCGCTGCGTGCGCCCCAGTGATAAATGCACAACGCGATGACCGCCACGCCCAACGTATCGAAGGGGTGCGCAATCCAGCCATGTCCGCCGAACGTCCCCGCCCACGACACCAGCATCACCAGCACGAAGAACACGATCAGCCACAACGACGCGCGCACCTGCCGCACCAGGCGCGCGCGGCCCTGGCGCGAAGGCAGGCGCAATAGCACGTACAGCACGAACGCCAGCACCTGCAAGCCGAGCAACCACGACAAGGTCGGCCAGGTGGACCAGTACACGATCAACGCCGCCACCATGAACGACAGCGGCCCCAATATCGGCAGGCCACGCACGAAAAATGGGCGCGGCAAGTCTGGCGCGCTGCGGCGCAGAGCCGCCACCGTGATCGGCGCCACCGCATAGCTCAGCACCAAGGCGGCCGACACCACGCCGATCAGCGTTTCCCAGGAGGGAAACGGCAGCGTCCAGAAGATCGACAAGCCCAGGCTCAACCACAGTGCCGGACGCGGGATGCCCGACGCCGGATCCACCCGCGTCAGCACCGGCAAGAACCCGCCACTGCGTGCCCAGCCATACACCACGCGCGGCGTGGCATTCATGTAGATGTTGCCGGTGCCGCTGGGCGACACCATCGCATCGCAGATCACCAGCGCGGCCAGCCACGCCATGCCCAACGCCAGGGCGATGTCGTGGTACGGCAGCGAGAAGGCCTTGTCGATGCCCGCCCAGCCTTGCGCGAGTTGCGCGGCCGGGATGCTGCCCAGGAACGCCAGCTGCAGCAGCACGTAAATCACCGTGGACAGCGCCACCGACAGGATCAGCGCAATCGGAATATTGCGCTGCGGGTCGCGCACCTCACTGGCCACCGACACGATCGGGGTCAACCCCAGATACGCGAAGATGATGCCGCCGGCCGAGATCGCCGCTTCCACGCCCGCCATGCCCGATGGCGCGAACCCATGCACGCTCAGATTGCCGGCATCGAAGTGCTGCATCAGCAGCACGATCACCAGGATCGGCACCAGGAACTTGAAGATGCTGACGATGTTATTGGCCAGCGCAAAGGTCTTGACGCTGAAGTAGTTGAGTACGAAGAACAGCACCAGCAAGGCCAGCTGCACCAGCCAACCCACGACGCTGGGATGGGTGCTGTTTGGCTGGCTCAACCACGAGAACCACGCCGCTGCGTATTGCCGCGCCGCTTCCACTTCGATCGCGATCAGGCTGGAGAACGCGATCAAGGTGATGAAGCCGGTCAGCGAACCGAGCAAGGCGCCATGCGAATACTCCGGGTAGCGCACCACCCCACCGGCGCGCGGCAATGCCGCACCAAGTTCGCAATACACCAGCCCAAGCAGCAGCACCGCGATGCCGCCGAGGATCCATGACACGATGCCGGCCGGCCCCGCGATCGATGAGACGTGGCTGGCCGAAAACAACCACCCGGAACCGAAGATCGAACCCAGCCCGATAAAGGTCAGGTCGGTCAGGCTGAGGCGCTTGTGGAACTTGCCTTGCGTGGTCGCAGCGTGTGTGGTCATACGTCGCCCCGAAATGTGGAAAGCGCGGTACTGCTCTTAAAGCCATCACGTGCGCGCACGTGTCAGTCGCTGGCGGAGGCCTTCGCCTCTGCCGATGCCTCTGCCTGGTCATCCTGTGGGTACGGCGACACGCCGCCATCGGCGATGAAGCGGTCGATGCGCGCTTCCAGCACCGGCAAAGGCACCGAGCCGGTCTGCAGCACCGCATCGTGGAAGTTGCGCAGGTCGAACTTTTCGCCCAGCGCGGCTTCTGCCTTGCGGCGTAGCTCCAGTATTTTCAGCTCGCCCAGGTAGTACGACAGCGCCTGCCCCGGCCAGGCGATATAGCGGTCTACCTCGGTGGTGACTTCGTGCTCGCTGAGCGCAGTATTGTCGCGCAGGTAGGCCTGCGCCTGCTCGCGCGTCCAGCCCTTGTGGTGGATGCCGGTATCGATCACCAGGCGGCAGGCGCGCCACATCTGGTAGGTCAGGTAGCCGAAACGGTCATAGGGCGTGTCGTACAGGCCCATCTCCTGACCCAGATACTCCGAATACAGCGCCCAACCTTCACCGTAGGCGGAGATGAAGCCGTAACGGCGGAACTCCGGCAAGCCTTGCGCCTCTGCCGCGAGCGGCATCTGCAGTGCGTGACCGGGCGAGGATTCGTGCAAGGTCAGCGCGGTCAGGTTGTACAGCGGCCGCGACGGCAGGTTGTAGGTGTTGACCAGATAGATGCCCGGCCCACCGCGACCGCCGGTGTAGAACGGCGCCAGCTCCGGTGGCACCGGTTCGATGGCGAAGCGACGGCGCGGCAGCCGGCCGATGTAATCGCCCACCTTGGCGTCCACGCGCTTGGCGATCCACGCCGCCTGCTTGAGCAACTCTTCCGGCGTCTTGGCATAGAACTGCGGATCGGTACGCAGGAAGTGCAGAAACGCCGGGAACACGGCCTGCCCGGCCGGCGGCTTGAAGCCGCTGGCCACGATGGTCTGGTCCATCTGCGTGCGCAGCTTGGCCACCTCCTGCAGGCCGATCTGATGGATCTGATCGGGGCTCAAGTCCAGCGTGGTGAACTCGCGAATCTGCGCACGGTAATACGCCTGCCCGTCCGGCAACGCTTCGCCGGCCAGCGTGGTGCGTGCGCGCGGCTGGTACTCGTTGCGGATGAAATCCAGCAGCTTGGCGTATGCCGGCACCACCTGTGTATCGATGGCCTTGACTGCCTGCTGGCGCAGTTGCGCCTGCACATCGGCCGGCAGCGTCGCCGGCATCCGCTTGAACGGCGCGTAGAACGGGTTGGCATCGCCTTTGGCCTGCGCCACATCGGCGATGGATTGGTCGCGCCCGGTCATCGTGACCCGCGGCTGGGTGAAACCGCGTGCCAGCCCGGCGCGCATATTGTCGGCGTGCTCGGCGAAATAGCGCGGGATGTCGGCCAGCATCTTGAGATAACGCTGGTAATCCTCGCGCGTGCGCAGCGTGGCCTCGGCGCTGAAGCCCAGATCGCTCCAGAACGCCGAGTCGCTGTTGAACGGCATCTCCCAGGCGCGAAAATGCTGCTGGTCCAGCAACACCTGCAACTGTTGCCGGTACACCTGGTAGCTCACCTGATCTTCGGCCGACAACTGCGCCTGCGGGATGGCATCCAGTTCCTTCAACACCTGTTGCCAATACGCCGTGCGCTGGTTTTGTGTGGCGACATCGACCTTGGGCAGATGGTCGGCCTGTTGCTCCTGCGTGGCCTGGTTGTCTTCATCCACCGCGCCCGACGCCTGCGCCTGGCGCCAGCGCCACTCGCGCGTGTACAAGGCCTTGAAGCGTGCCGCTGCGGTGTTCTGCGTGGCCGCAGCCGCGGCCTCGGCCTCGGCCTCGGCCGCGTGCACGGGCAAGGCCAGGCCGCCCAGGCTGGCGGCAATCAACAGAGTCAATGTGCTCGCGCGTAACGCGCTGGTGGTGCTCATGGCTGTGCCTCCGGCGCCGCCTTGGCCTGCGTAATCCACTGCCGCACACGTTGCTGCAACAGTGCCAGCGGCATCGCGCCGCCGCCCAGCACCGCATCGTGAAAGGCGCGCACGTCGAAGCGCTCACCGAGTTCTTTCTCGGCTTCCGCACGCAACGCCAGGATCTGCAGCTGGCCGAGCTTGTACCCCAGCGCCTGGCCCGGCCACACGATGTAGCGATCGGTTTCGGACTGGATGCTGGGCTCGTCGTCGGATGGATGTGCGTGGAAGAAATCCACCATCTGCTGGCGATTCCAGTGCTTGTAGTGCACGCCGGTGTCGAGCACCAACCGGTTGGCGCGCAGCAATTCGCCGGACAGGCGCCCATAGTCGTTATACGGATCCTTGAAGAAACCGATCTCCTTGCCCAGGCGCTCGGCATACAGCGCCCAACCTTCGATGTAGGCGTTGTAGCCGGCCTGCTGGCGGAACGGCGGCAACGGCAATGTCTGCGCAAGCGAAATCTGCAGGTGATGCCCGGGCACGCCTTCGTGATAGGCGGTGGTTTCGATATTGATCAACGTGCGGCTGGCGAAGTCGCTGGTGTTGACCTTCACGATCGCCGGCTTGGTGCCTTCCGGATTGCTCTGCCAGTATTCGGCGCCCGGTGCGGTACGTCGGAACGCCGGCATCGCCTGCACTTCCAGCGGGGTCTTGGGCAGATGGCCGAACAACTTCGGCAGCTCCGGTTCCATCGCTGCGATGTATTGGCGGTACTGCTGCAGGATCTGCTCGCCCGAGGTGGCGAAGTGCCGCTTGTCGGTCTCCACGGCCTTGCGGAAGCTCGCCAGATCGGCAAAACCCTGCGCCTTGGCGATCTGCGTCATCTCGCCTTCGATGCGCGCCACCTCCTTCAGGCCGATCTGGTGGATTTCTTCCGGCGCCATGTCGGTGGTGGTCTGGGTATGGATGGCATAGCGATAACGGCGCTCGCCATCGGGCAGCGACCAGACGCCTTCCTGCGCGCGGCCCTGCGCGGCGTATTCGTCGCGGACGAACGCGGCTAGCTTTCCGTAAGCCGGGCGTACCTGTTGGTCGATCGCTGCGAGCAGCTGTTTGCGCAGCACATCGCGTTGGTCGGCCGGCACGGTGGCGTCGAGCTTTTTCAATGGCGAGGCGAACGGGCTCTGCTCGCCGGTCAAGGCCGCAATCTTGTCGATCTGCTCGGGTAAGCGCTCCAGCAGATAACGCGGCTGAGTGAGGCCGTCGTTCGCGCCCTGACGCGACACCGCGATCACCTGGTCGATCACCGTCGGAATCGTCTGTAGCCGCTTGATGTAGTCCTGGTAATCCTTGGCGTTTTCGAACGGAAAGGCATCGCCGTACCCGGCCAACGCCAACTGTATGCCGCCGATCGGTTCCAGCGGCATTGCATAGGTCTTTAGGTCGATGCCTTCCAGTTTGTCGCGTAACTGGCCCAGCATCATCTGCAGGCTGAGCTGGCGTTGCTCGTCCAGCGTCTTGGCATCCACCGCTTCGAACTGCTTGAGCAGGTCGGCCGTTGCGGCGCGCTCTGCTTGCACGGCCGCCAGCGAGTAATCGCTCCAGCGGTCGTTGTAGCGCTTGTCGCCGATGATGCTGGCGAACTCCGGGTTGTGCTGCAGCTGGTACTGCCACTGCTTGTCCAGCAGCGCATCGAAGGCCTTGGCAGCCTGCTCGCCGGTTGAGCCGGAGCCAGGCGACGCCGCCGGCTCCGCTGCGGGCGGCGCCGGCTTGCAGGCGGTGAACAAGGCGGCGGCGAGTAGACCGATGGCGACGGGACGCAGGTGTTTCATGCATTCACTCCAAGATGCAAGGACAGCGGTAGGAGCGCGCCTGAGCGCGAATGGCTTCACTCGGGAATGCCCGTCGCGCCCGGGTGCGCTCCTACGCGCGCGTGAGCCTTCGCAGACTCACGCAAACGGTTGATCGATCGCCACCGACGGCGGCGTGAACCACTGCGCACCATCGTCGGTCACGTAGAAATGGTCTTCCAGGCGCACGCCGAACTGCTCCGGCACCACGATCATCGGCTCGTTGCTGGCACACATGCCCGGCTGCAACGCCAGCGCATTGCCGCGCACCAGGTAAGGCGCCTCGTGAATCGCCAGGCCGCAACCGTGACCGGTGCGATGCGGCAACCCGGGCAGCCGATAGTCGGGCCCGAGCCCGGCTGCTTCCAGCACCTTGCGCGCAGCCTGATCCACCGCCTCGCATGCCACGCCAGGGCGGATCGCTGCGAATGCCGCCGCCTGCGCGGCCTGCTCCAGGTCCCAGATGCGCTGCTGCGCGTCGTTGGCCGCACCATAGATCCAGGTGCGGGTGATGTCGGAGTGGTAGCCCTGCACGGTGCAGCCGGTGTCGATCAACACCAGTTCGCCTTCGCGCAGGTGCTGCACACCCGGGATGCCATGCGGAAACGCAGTGGCGTGACCGTACTGCACGATACAGAAGGTCGATCCGTTGTCGGCGCCCAGCGCGCGATGCGCCTCATCGATGAAGCGCACCAGTTCATCGGTCCCGATCCCGTCGTGCGCGATACCGGCCGCCAGCCGCTGTACCAGCAAGGTCATATCGCAAGCCTGCTGCATCAATGCCAGCTCGGCTGGCGACTTGCACATGCGGCAGCCATCGATGATCGCGCCGGCATCACGAATCGCCTTGCCCAGATGCGCACGCAGACCGGTGTGCACGGCGAACGCGATGCCGGGGTCCAGCGCCAGGGCGTGCGCATGGCGCTCATCCATGGCCTGTACCACCAGTGCGTACGGGTCGTCGTGCTCTTCCCACAGGTATTTGGTCGCCGGGATCTTCAGCACCGCATCCAGCGAGCCTTCCTCGAACCCGGGGCAGATCAACACCGGATCGCCATCCAGCGTCAGCAGCAGTGCCACCAGACGCTCGCTCGCCCCCCACGGCACGCCGGTGAAATAGCGCAGCGACGTGCCGGCGCCGATCAACAGCGCATCCACGCCATGCCCGCGCATGAGGCTGCGTGCACGCTCGATGCGGTGCTCGTATTCGTCCGCGGCGATTGCCGCGGCGCGTTGTGTCCACGGCGCGAGTTGCGCACGCGCTTGCTCCAGCGACAGCCCGCCGATCTGGCGATTCATGCGCCGGCTCCAAGATCGGCCGTACTCCATTGCCCGTCGACCAGACGTGCCACGCCGCCCGGATTGCGCTGGCGCAGTTCGGCGGGCAGCAGTGCATCGGGCACCGCGTCGTAACTGTGCAAGGCGGCAAAACGGCGGATGGCGCCGGGCATGCCCACCGCCGTGAAGCCCGGATGCCCGGTGCTCGGGAACGGGCCACCGTGGTTTTGCGCAGCGCTCACGGCCACGCCGGTTGGCATCTTGCTGTTGATCAACCGCCCTACCCGCGCACGCAGCACCGGGGCGATGGTCTGCCACGCGGCATCGTCGCGGCCGTCGGCCGCGCGGTACAACGTGCCGGTCAGATTGCCTTCGAACGCAGCAGCCACCTGTGCCATCTGCGCCACATCGGCTGCGCGCACCAGCAGGCTCACAGGGCCGAAGGCTTCGGCCTGCAGGGCGTGCGGATTGGCGAGGAAGGCTTGCGCATCCACGCTCAACAAGGTCGGCGCATAGCGGTAGCCATCCTCGCCGGTGTGCCCGCCGGCCAGCATGCCGGCGCCGGCGGCACGCAGGCTCGCCACGCCGCGTTGCACGCCTTCTACACCAGAGGCGGAGAACAGCACCATCGGCATGGCCGCTTCGAAATGCGCCTTGCTGGCCGCAACGAACGCATCGCCAGCCGCGCCATGCGGCACCACCACCACACCGGGATTGGTGCAGAACTGCCCGCTACCCAGCGTGCAGGAGGCGAAGAATTCCTGCGCAAGCGCATCGCCGCGTTCGGCCAGCGCGCCCGGCAACAGGAAGACCGGGTTGACGCTGGAAAGCTCGGCATAAAACGGCACGCCCGCCGCGTCTGCGGCGGCCTTCAGTGCCAGCCCACCGGCACGGCTGCCAGTGAATCCGATCGCGCCCAGCCGCGCATCGCCCGCCAATCGCAGGCCGATGGCATTGTCGAAGTGATACAGCAGTTGCACCGCCGCCGCAGGTAGACCGGCCGCGACCAAGGCCTGATGCGCGAGCTGCGCCATGCGCTGGCTGGTGGCCGGATGCAACGGATGCGCCTTGGCGATGACCGGGTTGCGCGCGGCAATCGCCGAGGCGAAATCGCTGCCGGCAATTGCATTGAACGCGAACGGAAAGTTGTTCGGGCCGAATACCAGCACCGGTTTGCCCAGCGGCGCCAGGTGCGAACGCAGATCTGCCGCGCTGTCGATGATGGGCTGGGTCCAGCTGTAGCTGCGCACGGCCCGTGCGGCCTGCCGCAGTTGGCCGCTGGTGCGCGGCAGTTCGTTACCGCGCAAGCGTGTGGGCGCCGGTAACGCCGTCTCGGCATGCGCCAGCGCGACCAGGGTATCGGCATCGGCATCCAGCGCATCGGCATAGGCTTCCAGAAAGGCCGCGATCCGCTCGACCGGTGCGGCCGCCAACTCCGCCGCCACTGCCTGCGCCGCAACCACGGCCGCTTCCACATCGTCCGCGCCACTGACCGGAAAGTAGGGCCCGATCGGTTCGCCGGCGGCCGGGTCGGCAGCACGGAAGCTGCCGGTGGCGGCGCGGCTGGCTTGCCATCGGCCTGCCAGCAGGATCTCGGCTGCTGCCGCGGGAATGGAGTGGTTCGTATCGTTCATTGCGGCACCTTCGGTGACAGGGAGGCAGGTCCGGCGCTCGGTGCGCTGGCGGCCGACCAGAAAGACGATGAGGATGCGGCACTGGATGCCACATCCGCATCGGCCGACGCATCGCCCCGCGCGCAGGCAAGGCGCGTGGCACGAACCCGCACGACTCGCACCCTGCGCTCACCCGCAGGCGCAACAGACGATGGCAGCATCATGGCGCCATCAAGACAACTTGGGCGCGGTGGCGATGGCATGGTCGATGACCGTCAACGCGGCATCGCGCTCGGCACCGGCCACCACCAGGCGCGGCGCACGCACCTGCTCGCTGCCCATGCCGACCTTGGCCTGCACCAGTTTGATCAGCTGCACGAAGGTGGGCACCGTATCCAGGCGCAGCAGCGGCAGGAACCAGTGGTAAAGCTCTCTGGCCGCCGGGTAACCGCCATCGCGGGCGAGTTCGAACAGGCGCACCGATTCCTTCGGATACGCATTGACCAGGCCGGCGATCCAACCCTTGGCGCCCATGCTCAGGCCCTCGACGATGGCATCGTCCATGCCCACCAGCAGCGCCAGGCGATCGCCCAGCAATTCCTGCAGTGCGGCGAAGCGGCGCACGTCGCCGGACGATTCCTTCACTGCCTGCAGGTTCGGGAATTCGGCGGCCAGCTCGGCGATCTGCGCCGGGCCGAAATCGGTCTTGTAGGCGACCGGATTGTTGTACAGGATCACCGGCAGATCGGTTGCGCCGATCACCGCGCGCACATGCGCGCCCATTTCGCGCCAGTCGGTGGAGTACACGTACGGCGGCAGCACCATCAAGCCGCCGCAGCCGATGTCCTTGGCCGCCTTGGCCAGCGCGACCGCTTCGCCGGTGGCCAGGCTCGCGATGCCCGGCACCACCGGCACGCGACCGTTCAAGGCGGTGACCAGCGTGCGCAGGATCGCCAGCTTGTCTTCCACGCTCAAGGTCGCAGCTTCGCCCAACGAGCCCAGCGGCACGATCGCGGTGCAACCGGCATCCACCAGTTGATTGGCGTGCTTGCCGAGGAAGTCGTGGTCGATGTCGCCGTTAGCGGTGAACGGAGTGGTGATGGCCGGCAGCACGCCGTGCCAGAACGCAGCATTGCTCATGGGTGTTTCCCTTGCGAGTCGGAAGTGAACGAGTCGGCCAGCGCCGCGAGGCGGACCGGGAACAACGGCGGCCGGCGGCCGGCGTCGGTGGAAAGATCGGGCGGGCAACGCCCCAGTTCGGCCAGCGCCGCACCGCAGATGCGGCCCTGGCAGGCGCCCATGCCGCAGCGCGAGACGAGCTTGGCGTCGCGTGCATCGTTGAAGCTGTCCAGGGCGGCCAGCGGTACGTCTTCGCAGCGGCAGATCAACGTGTCCGCCTGCGCCAGCGTGCGGATGCGCGGATCAAGCGCGAATTGCTGCTGCAGCAGATCGGCAAACGCACGCGCGGCGTGACGCCGTGGCTGCAGGCGCAGCGCCGCCTCCGGTGCATCGGCCGCCATATGTCCGGCCATCGCACCTTCAATCAATGCGCAGTCGCGCCCGCCGATGCCGCAGACTTCGCCGGCGGCAAAGATCTGGGTGACGCTGGTACGCAACAGCGCATCCACCTGCACCTGCTGGTGCGCGCCGTACGCTTGCAGCTGGCAACCCAGCAATTGCGCAAGCTCGGTATTGGGCACCAAGCCATAGCCCACCGCCAGTTGATCGCAGGCAAGACGCGTGCGGCCGCTGGGCCCGGCGAGTTCCACTTCGCGCAACTGCGTGTCGCCGTGCGCGGCAATCACCATGCTGCCGGCGCGATATGCCACTGCACGCAGCTGCAGGCGCAGCGCCACCGCCTGCGCGGCCTTGCCCGGCCAGCGCCACAACTGCAGTGCGAACTGGCGCAAGGCGGCCGGCGAGGTCTGTTCGTGAATGCCGAGCACGTGCGCGCCATGCCGTTGCAACGTGGCCGCACTGGCCAGCAACAACGGGCCACTGCCGGCCACCAGCACGCGCTTGCCCGCCAGCGGCCAGCCCTGCTTGGCCAGCGCCTGCGCCGCACCGGCACCGGTGACGCCGGGCAGGGTCCATCCCGGAAATGGCAGCAGCAATTCGCGCGCACCGGTGGCCAGCACCAACGCGGCGTAATGCAGCTGCAATGTGCCGGTGGGGCCATCGGCCAGGAGCCAGCCCGGTTGCGCCAGCAAAATCTGCGTGCGCGTCAGCACGGTGATCGATGCATTGCCCGCCACCTGCTGCAGCAATGCGCGCGCATCGGCCGGCGCGCCGGAGTGCACATCGCTGCGCCACACCTGACCGCCGGTACGTGGCTGCATGTCGACCACGCCCACGCGCACGCCTTGGCTGGCCGCCGCCCGCGCCGCCGCCAGCCCGGCCGGGCCGGCGCCGATCACCAATACATCGAAATGCAGCACGCGCTCAGCCATCGGTGCGTACCTGCATGCCATCGCATGCGTCCACCAGGCACGCGCGTTGCTGTCCCACGCCATCGATGCGCACGCGGCATTCGAAACACACCCCCATGCCGCACAGGGGGGCGCGCGCTTGCCCACTGCTCGATTGCCGAAACTGCAACGTCGCCTGCGCCACTGCCGCCGCCACGCTGGCACCGGCCGGCACCTCGACCATGCGCCCATCCACGTGCAGACGCACCGTCGCGCTCATGCGGGCGCTCCTTGCGCGGCACGCGCCGGTGCGTAGGGCGCCGGGTCGATGGCCGGGGTGCGCCCGAGCAGGCTGTCCACGATCACCCGTGCGCTCCCCAGCGCCGTGGTGACCCCAAGCCCCTCGTGACCGGCGGCCACCCACACATCGCGCCGGCCGGGCACCTTCCCCAAATACGGGCGCCCGTCCGGCGTGGCCGGTCGCAAACCGGTCCACACGCGGATCGCTTGCAGTTCGCGCAGCACTGGCAGGTACGCGAAGGCGCGCTGCAGCATCTGCTGCAGCACCGGCATCGACAAGGCGCGGTCGTGCTCGCCGAACTGGCGCGAGGAGCCGATCAGAATCTGCCCGGTGGGCCGCGGCTGCACATTGAAGGCCACGCTGGTGTCGTCGGCTCCATGCGCCGAATCCGCATAGCCCAGTTCCAGCAGCTGATGCCGGATCAGCCCCGGGTGCCGGTCGGTAATCACCAAATGGCCCTTGCGCGGGCGCAATGCCAGCTCGGGCAGCAACTGCGGCAAGGCCACACCGCTGGCCACCAGCACCGGCCCGGCGAGCGTCTGCCCATCGTCCAAACGCACCGCATGCTCCTGCAGCTGCACCACGCGGCGGCCGGCGAACAAGCGCGCACCGGACGTGCATGCCGCGCCCACCAAATGCCGCGCGACCCGCGGCGGATACACCACGGCTTCATCGGGCACGCGCATGCCGCCAGCCAGCCCGGGCACCAGCTGTGGTTCTAGCGCGTACAGCTGCGCGGCATCGATCGCTTCGGCATGCAGGCCGGCCGTTGCCAGGCGTGCGATCTTGGCTGGCACCTCCGCCAGTTCGCGCGCATCGCGGGCCACCCACAGCGTGCCGCAGCGGCTGAATTCGGCTTCGCTAAGCGTGGCGAAGCGCTCCCACAGCCGCAGCGAATACGCCGACAACGCCAGCTCGGCCGGGTCGTCGTCCATCGCCACCAAATGCCCCATCGCCGCTGCGGTGGAGCCGCCGCCGATCGGTCCCGGCTCGACGATCGCCACACGAAGGCCCTCGCCCGCCGCCGCTTCCGCGCACGCGGCGCCCACAATGCCGGCGCCGATCACGATCAGGTCGTAACTGCGTCGCGTGCCTGCGGCAGACGCGGCGGACCCGGATTCGGTCACCGCATCCAATCCAGGCGCCGATACCGACGCAGGCGTTGCAGCGGCAGTCCCTGTCATCGCAGCAGACACTGCTGCGCCAGACGGCGTGACCGACGCAAGCACCGGCACGGGCCGCTGGGGTTCCATCAGGCCACGATGCCCCAGGCGAACGGGTCCGCCGGGTCGATCACCAGTTGCGCGCGCGCGGTGATGTACGCCCGCCCACTGATGCGCGGTGCGATGCCGCGCCCGCTCAGCCGATAATTGCCTTCGAAGGCGCTGCCCAGAATGCCTTGCTGCACCCAGCGCTCGCCTTCGGCCAACTTGCCGTCCGCCGCCAGGCAGGCCAGCTTGGCGCTGGTGCCGGTGCCGCACGGCGAGCGGTCATAGGCCAGCCCCGGGCACAGCACGAAATTGCGCGCCACGCCGCTACCGTCGGGCGCAGCGCCGTTGACTTCGATATGGTCGATCTCGCCACCGGCCTCGCCAGTGATCCCGGCCGCTTCCAGGGCCAGCCGAATCGCCTCGGTATACGCGGTCAGCTCGCGCTGGTGCGCCAGGTCCAGCGCGCACGGCGCATGCTCGGTGATGAAAAACCAGTTGCCGCCCCAGGCCACGTCGCCGCACACCCGGCCATGCCCCGGCACCTCCACCTCGACCCCGCTGGCAAAACGATAGCTCTCGACATTGTCTACCGACACCGTGCCGTCGTCGGCCAGCTCCACGCCCACCGTGCCGACCGGTGTCTCGATCCGGTGCTGGCCCGGCGCGATGCGCCCCAGTTCGGCCAGCGTGCGCACCACGCCAATCGTGCCGTGCCCGCACATGCCCAGGTAGCCGACGTTATTGAAGAAGATCACCCCGGTGCAGGCGCTCGGGTCGCGCGGCGGCAGCAACAAGGCGCCCACCATGGTGTCCGACCCACGCGGCTCGCAGGCGATGGCGCTGCGCCAGTGGTCGAACTCGCTGCGAAAGCGTTCGCGGCACTGCGCCAGATCGCCATCGCCCAGATCTGGAAAACCGGAAAGGACAACGCGGGTAGGCTCGCCTGCCGTGTGGGAGTCGATGACGTCGATGGTGTGCATGGCTCATGCTCCCACTGCCGACCTGCGGACGACTAGCGTTCAATGCCAAGTGAAAATGCGGAAATCCGCACAATCACCCACCCGAATCACAACCGCGCGTTTGCGCTAGGATCATTGCTGGGCTGCACCGTCGTGCAACCGTCTAATCGTGACCGCTACCATGACCCTGATGGACCTCAACCTGCCCGCCCTGGAAATGCAGACGCTGTTCGATGCACTGCCGGATGTGGTGTTCTTCATCAAGGACAGCGAGGGGCGCTACACCCATTGCAACCTGACCCTGGTGCGCCGGTTGGGACGCAAGCTGCGCAGCGAGATCATCGGCCGCTCGCCGCTGGAAGTGTTCCCGTTGCCGCTGGGCGGCAGCTACATGATGCAGGACCGCCGCGTGCTGTGTGGCGAGCTCATCGACAACCAGCTCGAAGTGCATCTGTACCCCAACCGCCTGCCGGGCTGGTGCCTGACCTTCAAACGCCCGCTGTGCGAGGCCAATGAGGTGATCGGTGTGGTCGGCATCTCGCGCGATCTGGGCCAGCCCGACAGCCGTCATTCCGCCTACGAACGCTTGAGCCAGGTGATGGAACACATGCAGACCAACTTCGGAGACAACCTGCGCGTGCAAAGCCTGGCCGACCTGGCCGGGCTGTCGGTGGCGCAGCTGGAACGTCACTTCCGCCGCGTGTTTCAGGTCACCCCACAGCAATTGCTGACCAAGTTGCGCATCGAATCGGCGATGCGGCTGCTGTACGGCGACGACAGCATCGCCAGCATCGGGCAACGCTGCGGCTTCGCCGACCAGAGTGCCTTCGCGCGCCAGTTCAAGGCCACCGTCGGCATGACGCCGCGTGATTACCGCGCGCTCAAAGGTCAGTTATAAAGACACAACTTCGCGTTGACACATCGCTGGCAAAAATGCCGAATTCGGCAGGATTTGCCACGCGCTAGCGCACCCAGGTGAGTCGCCATACCGACAGCAGTGCGATGTATGCGAGACGCCCGGGCGCGGAGCTGCGCTAAAGGCGGCGTCAAGGTGTCAGGAGGCCCGGATGATAGAATTTCGGGTTTCCCCTACTGCGTTGCCAATGGCCAGCTTTTTTCGCCGTAACAAGCCAACCACGCCCGACAGCTCGCGTACCTCGCGCTACAGCCTGGAAGAACTGGCAGCCGCATTCCCCACCGCGCCGTCTGCCGCCACCCCGGCATCGCCGGTCGAGGCGGTGCCGAATGCCGAGCCAGAACGCGAAGCGGCCGCAACGCCGGTTGTTGCGCCTGTCACGCCTGCTCCGGCAGGCGGCGAGCCTGCAGCGCCCTCGGCGCCGATACCGCCGCAGATCACCGCCGCGCCAGCCGACCAGCTGGCGCAGGAGATCGCTGCACGCACTGGCCAGGCGCAGAGTATTGCCGCCGTCCCGAGCGCGCCCGCAGCTCCTGCGGCGCCTGCGCCGACCGCATTGCAGGCACTGCCAGACCCGATACCCCCCAGCGCGCCGGTCGTGGTGCCGCCGCCGGTCGTGGCGCAGCCGCAGACCGTCCCGACGCCGCCTCCTGCCGTGCCTGCACAGCCGGTGTCGCCACTGCAAAGCGCAGCGCCTGCCGTGGTCGCACCCCCGGTCGCCGTTCCGCCGGCCTCGACGCCTGCACCGGCTGCTGCAACTCCAGCCGGCGCGCCGCCCATCAGTGCCGCGCCGGCGGGAAAACCCGGCTGGCGCGAGCGGCTGCGCAACAGCACCTTCGCTCGCAGTTTCGGCGGCCTGTTCTCGCGCAATCCCAAGCTCGATGACGACCTGCTCGACGAGATCGAAACCGCGTTGATCACCGCCGACGTCGGCATCGGCGCCACCACGGCGTTGATCGACGGCCTGCGCAAGCGGATGAAGTCGCGCGAATTCGTCGACGCCCAGGCGATGTTCAAGGCCTTGCGTGCCGATCTCATCGCGCTGCTGCAGCCGGTCTCCAAACCGCTGGTGATCGACCGCTCGCTCAAACCGTTCGTGGTGCTCACCGTTGGCGTCAACGGCGTCGGCAAGACCACCACCATCGGCAAGCTCGCCAAGCGCTTCAAGGACGAAGGCAACAGTCTGATGCTCGCAGCCGGCGACACCTTCCGTGCTGCCGCCGTGGCGCAATTGCAGGCCTGGGGCGATAGCAATGGCGTGGCCGTGATCGCGCAGGGGCAAAACGCCGATGCCGCGTCGGTGGCGTTCGACGCGCTGCAGGCCGCCAAGGCGCGCGGCACCGATGTGTTGATCGCCGACACCGCCGGCCGCCTGCATACCCAGACCGGGCTGATGAACGAGCTCGGCAAGATCCGCCGCGTGCTCGGCAAGATCGATGCCGCCGCGCCGCACGAAGTCTTGATGGTCATCGACGGCACCACCGGCCAGAACGCCATTTCGCAGCTGCGCCAGTTCCACGCTGCCGTGGGCGTCACCGGCCTGGTCGTGACCAAGCTCGATGGCACTGCCAAGGGCGGCGTGGTGTTCGCGCTGGCGCGCGAGTTCAATATTCCGATCCGCTTTGCCGGTATCGGCGAGCGCCCGGAGGATCTGCGCGTCTTCGACCCGGTTGCCTTCGTCGACGCGCTGTTGCCGGACGCGTTGGGCGGTTGATCGGAAGATGCCTGCGCGCATCTGCAACCGCTGTGCGCGCAGGCGCGACAGGCAGGTTGCACCGTGCGGCAGGTGTCACGCGATTGGTCCCGGGCAAGACGCGTACCGGAGTTTGCCCAGCCCTCGCCCGCAGCACTCAGAAAGCAATGTCGCGCGGATGCATCAGTGGCCGACGCCCATGCGCCGGCAACACCGCATCGACCTGGCGATGAAGGATGGTTCTGCGAACGGTGCCTGGTCGGAATGACGTTTCCGCTGCGGTGAATGGACGCGCCGCACGACGTACGCAGCAGACCCGCTTCGCGTCCCGCCACCCTCGCCTCCCCCTCCATCGCCAGCAGCGCTCATGCCAGCCGACCACGCCACTCCCTCCGCTGATGCCTTTGTCGACCGCCTGTTGCACTGGTTCGACGGCCACGGTCGCCATGATCTACCCTGGCAGCATCCACGCGCGCCCTATCGGGTGTGGCTGTCGGAAATCATGCTGCAGCAGACCCAGGTCGCGGTGGTCATTCCGTATTTCCACAAGTTCATGGCGCGCTTCCCTGCGCTGGCCGATCTGGCTGCGGCCGACAACGACACGGTGATGGCGCAGTGGGCCGGACTGGGCTACTACGCCCGCGCGCGCAATCTGCATGCCGCCGCCAAGCAATGCGTCGCGCTGCACGGCGGGCAAGTGCCGCGCGACTTCGATGCACTGCTTGCGTTGCCGGGCATCGGCCGCAGCACGGCAGGGGCGATCCTGAGCCAGGCCTGGAACGATCGCTTTGCGATCATGGACGGCAACGTCAAACGCGTGCTCACGCGCTTCCACGGCATCGCCGGGTATCCCGGCCTGCCGGCGATCGAAAAACAGTTATGGCAACTCGCCATCATCCATGTTGCGCACGTCCCCGCTGGCCGCCTGGCCGACTACACCCAGGCGCAGATGGATTTCGGCGCCACGCTGTGCACGCGCGCCAAGCCCGCCTGCGTACTGTGCCCGCTGCAGACCGATTGCATCGCACGCCGCAATGGCCTGGTCGACGCGTTGCCCACCCCCAAACCCGGCAAGCAGCTACCCGAACGCGAGGCCACTGCGCTGCTGCTGCAGAATGCCGAGGGCCACATCCTGCTGCAGCGACGCCCGCCAACCGGCATTTGGGCCTCGCTATGGACGCTGCCGCAGGCCGAGACCGAGAGCGGCATGCGCGCCTGGTTTGCGGCGCATATCGACGGCAACTACGAGCGCGCCGACGAGATGCCGCCGATCGTGCACGCCTTCAGCCATTACCGCCTGCATTTGCAGCCATGGCGCCTGCGCAAGGTCGCGCTACGTCCGGCGGTGCGCGACAATGACGACCTACGCTGGGTAGCACCTGCCGATCTTGCATCGCTAGGCCTGCCGGCGCCGATCCGCAAGTTGCTCGACGCGTTGTAAGCGCGTCTTCCAAAGGAGTCCGCATGTCCCGCACCGTGTTCTGCCACTACCAGCAAAGCGACGCCGAAGGCCTGGATTTCGTGCCGTATCCGGGCGAGCTCGGCCAGCGCATTTTCGCGCAGATCGGCAAGAACGCCTGGCAAGCGTGGTTGGCGCACCAGACCATGCTGATCAACGAAAACCGGCTGTCGCCGCGCGACCCCAAGCACCGCGCCTTTCTCGAAGCCGAGCTGCAGAAGTTCCTGTTCGAGCGCAATGCCGACAAACCCGAAGGCTATGTGGCGCCGGTGGGTGACTGAGCGCGCGGATGTGGGATTGCGGAGTCGTGAGTTGCACCAGTAGTGGCAGCCTTTGCTGCATCCAATGCGTCTGAGAAGTAATGGGGTGGCTGCATCTGCTGAAAAGAGCGAGTGCCGGAACGGCCAGGCCCTTCACCGACGTGGCGTGGTGTTCCCGTCGCAAAATAAGCTTGGCGATCCGCCCATGTCCCGCGCACGACGTGGGTGATCTGGCGGACACGCCATGCGTCGCGCTCCGCGGGCCTCATGGTCGCCAGGCAGCGCCCGATGCCTGCTGCTCCGGGCGCTGCGCCAGCGGACGGCCGCAATCTTGAAGCTCAACGGCGGTTGCAGTGCGATGCCGCAGCGGCATCGCAATGGCGATCTGTCGGACTCAACCAACCCCGGTCGGCCCATCCAGCAACATGCGGATGCGCTTGAGCAATTCCTTCTGCGTATAGGGTTTGTTCACCACATCGAACTCGGCGCCGCCCACATCGGTACGCTGGATGCTGGCATCGGCGTAGCCGGTGGTGAGCAGGATCTTGACCTTCGGCAACATGCGGCGCGCCTCACGGGCGAGCATCACCCCGTTCATACCGCCGGGCATGATCAGGTCGGTGAATAGCGCATCCACTTCCGGGCTCTTCTCCAGGATCTCCATCGCCTCGCGTCCGCTGGACGCAGACAGGATGCGGTAACCGGCATTTTCCAGAAACATCCGCGCCACCACCGCCACATCCTGCTTGTCTTCCACCACCAGGATGGTTTCGTTGCCCCCCTTGTCGATGGCGCGACTCTTGGCTATCTGCAAATCGTTTTCGAATTCGCTGGAGGCGGGGAAATACAGCCGCACCGTGCTGCCCTCGCCCACCTCGCTGTAGATGCGTACGGTGCCGCCGGACTGCTTGACGAATCCATACACCATCGACAGGCCCAGGCCGGTGCCCTGGCCTTCCTCCTTGGTGGTGAAGAACGGTTCCATCACCCGGCTGACCACCTCCGGCGGCATGCCCGAGCCGGTGTCGGTCACGGCAATGCTGACGTAGCGGCCCGGTGCCAGCTGGTGGTACATCGCCAGATCGTGGCCGGTGATCTCCACGTTCTGGGTCTGCACCGTCACTTCCTTGCGTTCGGCCTGGGCCATCGCGTCGCGCGCATTGATCAACACGTTCAACAGCGCCACCTCTGCCTGGGTGGTGTCGATCTGGCAGTTCCACAGCCCTTCTTCCAGCGACTGGCGCAGAGTGACCCCGCCTCCCAGCGCGCGCTCGGCCATGTTGGTCATGCCGGCCACCAGTCCGTTGAGGTTCACTACCCGCCCGCGCAGTTTTTGCTTGCGCGAAAACGCCAGCAGTTGCTGGGTCAAGGTGGCCGCCTTGGCAGCCGCTGCCGCCGCGTGTTCGGCACTGAAGGCAATGCGCTCGGCACTACCGCCGCCGGCGCTGGCCATCATCTGGATCACTTCCAGATGTCCAGACATCACCTGCAGCAGATTGTTGAAATCGTGCGCGATGCCGCCGGTCAGCTGGCCCAGCGCTTCCATCTTCTGCGCCTGGCGCAGCGCATCTTCGGCATCGCGGCGCCGGCTCACATCCAGCTGCGAGCCGAAGAAATACACCAGGTTGCCCTTGTCGTCGAACACCGGCGAGATGAAGAGCGCATTCCAGAACGAAGAGCCGTCCTTGCGGTAATTCAGCACCTCGGTGGCAAATTCGCGACGGCTTTCGATCGATTCGCGCACATCGCTGATGCTGGCCGGATCGGTCTCCGGCCCCTGCAGGAAGCGGCAGTTGTTGCCGATGACTTCATCGGCGGCATAGCCGGTCATCTCCAGGAACGCGCGGTTGGCGAACACGATGGGATTATCCGGAAGATGGGGGTCGGTCACCGTCATCGGCATGCGCGTGGTTTCCACTGCGGCAAAGAAGATGTCCGAGCGGTGCTTCTCGACAGGCAGGCTGCGAGATTCGCTGATGTGAGGCGCTCGCAGCTCTCCGTGACCGGGATCGTTCAAGTGATGTTCTCCGCGGGCCATTCCCGTGGCCACAGTCTAGTTGGGTCCGGTGAGGCGATTCGTCACATCCATGAGCATTTCCCGTACGGCCGCGCCTGCCGCTAAACCAGTGCGCTGCGATTGCAGCTGCGCACCCGTGAGCGCTGGGTGTCACCCGCCCCTCGTTTGGCGGCGTTCCCGGCCCGACGGCGCTGCGCGAACTGCGCTGACTCAGTGCAATACCGCCGGCTCGACCGGGACACCGGCGCGCCGCGTACTGACACGTTCGCCATGATCCCGGCACTACACGCAGAGCCGGCGACGCGCGGGCGAATGAACGCACAGCGACGCCATCACGTTGCAGGCGTATAGGCAGATAGCAGGACCGGCTTACCCGGGTCGGCGGCAATTTCTTTGTGTTCGCTCAGGCGCAGCGCGTCGCATCGGCAGCGGCGCGTCCTGGGTGTTCATTTCCCATACGTCGATCACGCGCTTGTGGAACACGACAGCGCCGCGGTGGCGGTCGTAACGAAAGGTGATGCAGTCCGTCCAGTGTTGTCCGCACGCCAATCCGTTTTGCACGGTGAAATACGCGCCCTTCGCGACCAGGCCCTGGTCGCTATCCAGAAACGGATCGCACTGCCCGCCTTCGTCGGCTTTGAAAATCACCCGCGTGTTGCGCACGGCTTCGACAAACCCACTGTCCGCGTTTGCAACCAGCACCAGCAAGGTACGCGGCGGTGCCGCATGTCCATTGCCACGCAGCGTCTGTTCTGCGGATGCACGCAACGCAACCACGTCGTCCAGCCGGCCACCTCGGTGAGATCTGCGCTAGCGACACCCATCCACCGATAGTAGGTAACGATTCGGCAGCGCCTGCGGGTAGCGTTGTGACGCCGGTTGGCATGGCGAGCGTCGCCGTCATTGCCAGCACTGTTGCCCACCATCCGCATGGTGTCGTCATCGCGGTGTCCTGGTCTGCGTCGAGGTTGCCTGCATGGCCGGCCGTCGTTGTCGCGCGCGCCGGCATCGGATTGCAGGACCTAGGGCCGTGCGGCGCACGCGCATGGTTGAGTCGACATACTGTCGAGCGTCTGCAGCATTGCTTCGCCACACCGCGTTTTTCGGCAGTGAAGATCGCTCGTCAAGCCCGCTTGCCGGCTCACGCCTAGCTGTCGAAATCCCCACGTCCGATT
The DNA here is from genome assembly GCF_008801575.1 of Xanthomonas cissicola. GTDB lineage: Bacteria > Pseudomonadota > Gammaproteobacteria > Xanthomonadales > Xanthomonadaceae > Xanthomonas > Xanthomonas cissicola. The sequence goes on from NZ_VZPL01000016.1 coordinate 49,216, forward strand.
GATACCTCCACCGCGATGCTGGCCTCGCACCACGGCGTCCAGTGGTGCATTCCCCAACTGACGAAACGAGAATCCGCAATGGCAAATCAGAACGACAACAAGGGTGGCACCAGCAACCGCGGCTTTGCTTCGATGGACGAAGACAAGCAGCGCGAAATCGCATCCAAGGGCGGCAAGGCGGCCCATGAAAGTGGCAATGCCCACGAGTTCACCTCGGAAGAAGCGCGCGAGGCCGGCAAGAAGGGCGGCCAGGCGAGCGGTGGCGGCAACAACCGCTGAGCTGCGCAACACTGCAGGTACCACGGCGCTTCCGGAAGAGCTGAAGCTCTTTCGGAAGCGCGTTCTTTTCAAGAATCATGCGGCGTCTCAGCTGATGCGACAGCACATCGGCATGCTGCCGCCCGATGACAACGATTTTCCAGGCATTCCCACACGCCACCGTGCATACAGCTGCACCGCGCCATCTGGGTGGTTGCGCACGAGTCGATACGCTCACGCAGCAGACCAAGGTCCGCCGTGGCCCGCAGTGAACGCGTTCGCCGCGCGCTCGGCGCGGTCGAATACGCCTACCCCGACCATTTGCACAGCACGCTCGCAACCTTGCCAACGACTGCCGGGGTGTATCTGTTCCACGGCAAGGACAGCGGACTCCTTGTACATCGGCAAGAGCATCAACCTGCGGATGCGGGTGATGGATCACTTCCGCACGCCACGCGAAGCCTCGTTATTGCGCCAGACCCGGCGCATCAGCGTATTCGAAATGGCCGGCGATCTCGGTGCGCAGCTGCTGGAATCCCAGCTCATCAAATCGATGCGCCCGCTGTACAACCAGAAGCTGCGTCGCGTACCGCGTCAGTTTTCGATCCGCCTGTATTGCGGCGAGGTGTCCATCGTGCATTCGGCCGAGCGCGATCCGGCGGTAACACCATGGCTGTATGGGCTCTATTCCAGCCCACGCGCCGCCAAGGAGGCGTTGCGGCGGCTGGCCGATCGCGACCGCCTTTGCTACGGGCTGCTCGGCCTGGAACGCGCCACCGATGGTCGCCCGTGTTTCCGCGCCATGTTGGAACGCTGTGCCGGTGCCTGCCATGGCGCCGAGTCGCTGGGCGACCACGAGACGCGTCTACGCGCTGCCCTCCAGCACCTGGAACAGGTCGTATGGCCGTTTCCTGGCGCGGTCGCACTCATGGAAGAAGGTAAGCAGTTGCGCCAGTTTCACGTGCTGCGCAACTGGCACTATCTGGGCAGCGCCACCTCGCTGGCCACTGCCCGCAAACTGCAGTCCACACCCGGCGACTTCGATCGCGATTGCTACCGGATTTTGCGCAAGGGCCTGCAAACGCATCTGCACAACGTGGTGTTGCTATAAGCGCGACATGAGTGGGCGCACCCACTTCGGCACTCGCAGTACGCGCCGAGTTCATGCAACGCATCGCGCGACTTGCCGCCGGTCTTCCGTGTTCTCCACCAACCACGATCCGGACGCCTGCACGCTCGAAGCGCACGCAAGAGTCCGCGATTCTTCAGCCGCTCTGCCTTTCGCAGCTGCGGTATTCCTTGGGGTCCAAAAACTCCGCCAGACAAGAACCTACGCGCAGCGCCTGCTCGCGCGCGTCGCCCCGGTACTCGCCCTGCCCTGCGCCCTCGATCGTGGCCACGGGCGCGGCGCGGTCGCGGTGGTAAACGAACGCAGTCGAAAGCCACAACGTCGCGCCAGGCGCCTGGCTTTCCAGGGTCTCCACGCGGAATTCACCGCAGTAACCGTGGATCAGGGTGCGTCGGAGTGTCTTGTGCGTCATGCGCGCAGTATCGCCATGCACATTTGAAGATCACGTCGAAATCGATTGCATCGGGCGCACGTAGCACCTACGCGCACGACCGAGAAGCCGAACCAACGCGCAAGTCTGTGTCCATGCTGGATCAGATCAGAATCAGCGCGCGCGCGTGCAACACGCATCACTGCCCACCGCGCGTGCAATCGAGAAAGGGACAGGGAGAGCGACAGATCCGGCGATGACCGGGAAGCCTTGCGAACGAAGGCTTGGAATATGGTGGCCGAGGACGGAATCGAACCGCCGACACGGGGATTTTCAATCCCCTGCTCTACCAACTGAGCTACTCGGCCACTTAACCTGCAACACGATGCCTGCGTTGCGAGGACACGCACTATAGCGAGCAGGCGCAGTTTGGGCAAGCGTTGCGAGCAACTTTGTTGCCGGCCGCTCTCGGGGCCGGCGTTTCTTGCGCCGGTTCACGCCGCGCGGCCGGGTGCATGGCCTAGCCTGCGCGCGTCCACCGGAGATTGTCATGCGCCTGCCCCGCCTGCTGTTGTCGTTCGTCGCCCTGCTGCCGCTGACAGCGCTGGCGCAACAGCCGGTGCGTGCGGTGCCGCAGCTGGACATCTCGCGCTACGCGGGCCAGTGGCACGAGATTGCGCACCTGCCGGTGTCGTTCCAGAAAAAGTGCCGCGGCGACATCACCGCCAGCTACACCTTGCGCGACGATGGCCTGGTCGGCGTGCGCAATGGCTGCCGCACCGCCGATGGCAGCCTGACCCAGGCCGACGGCGTGGCGCGCCCGGTCGATGGCCAGCCCGGGCAGTTGCAGGTGCGCTTCGCTCCCGAGTGGCTCGCTTGGTTGCCGCTGGTGTGGGCCGACTATTGGGTGATCGCGCTCGACCCGGATTACCAGTGGGCGATGGTCGGCGAGCCTGATCGCAAATACCTGTGGATCCTGTCGCGCTCGCCGCAGATGCAGCGCGCGCAATTGGAACGGCTCAAGGCGAAGGCGACCGAGATGGGCTACGACCTGTCGCCGTTGATTGTCGCCGCGCCGTTGTTGTGAGGCCTGCCCGCGCCCCGGCCCAGATCCGGCGCCACCGCTTCGCGCTCAGGAGCGGCGACCGTACTGCGTAGTATTCTTGGCGCCGCCTCATTCCCGCCAAGGACCCGAGTCCATGCGTCGTGCCTCTCGCCTTCTTCTTGTATCGCTGGCCTGCGGGCTGCTGCTGAGCGCCTGTGGCGGCGCAGTCCGCCGGGTGTCCGAGCCGGCCGCCAGCATCCAGCAACTGACCGTGCGCGCCGACGGCTCCTGGTCGCTCGACCTGCGCCTGCAGAACTACAGCAGCATCCCGATGCAGTTCGAACGCGTGGCACTGGAGATCTCTGCCGGCGACCAATTGGCCGGCAAGCTCGACCAGGCAGTGGGCATGTCGATCGGCCCGGAAACCGCCGATGTGGTCACCGTCGCCGTGCAACCCACCTCGCTGGGTCGTATCACCGTGGCCGACGTGCTGGCCGGCGGCCGCTCGTTCCCGTATACGCTCAAGGGCACCGTCTGGGCGACCCCGCAGGACAAGAAGCAGCGCCAGTTCAGTGTGGAATCGCGCAATACGCTCAGCCCGGCCCCCGGCCTCAATGGCGTGCTGCGCTAAGAGTGGCTAACAAAACTACTGCGCAGCCGCCAGGCGGCGCGGCCGGTGCTCGGAATCGGCATGTACCCCTCGTACATTCCGGTTCTGAGCGCGCCGTCCGCGCCCACCTGACAGCTGCTCGCTACGTTTTGTTAGCCGCTCTAAGGCGCACGCCTCCCGTCCCCGCTTCCAAGGATCCCGCATGAGCAGCTACACCGCCCCGCTGACCGATTTTCGCTTCGCCCTGCACGATGTGCTCGGCGCGCAAGCCCTGTTCGCCCGGCTCGGCTATACCGAGGCCAGCACCGACATCATCGACGCCGTGCTCGAAGAGGCCGGCCGCTTCACCTCGCAGGTGCTGGCGCCGCTCAACAGTGTGGGCGACGAGATCGGCTGCGCGTTCGACAAGAGCACGCACGCGGTGACCACTCCGCCCGGCTTCCGCGCCGCCTACGATCAATTCGTGGAAGGCGGCTGGAACGGGCTCACCGCCGAACCGCAATTCGGCGGCCAGGGCATGCCGCACACGCTTGGCGTGCCGCTGAGCGAAATGATCAATGCCGCCAACCTGGCCTGGGGCAACTTTCCGCTGCTGTCGCATGGCGCGATGGAAGCGCTGCGCCAGCACGGCGAGACCTGGCAGCAGGACGTCTTCCTCAAACCCCTGATCGACGGCCGCTGGACCGGCACCATGTGCCTGACCGAACCGCATTGCGGCACCGATTTGGGCCTGCTCAAGACCCGTGCCGAACCCAATGCCGATGGCAGCTATGCCATCACCGGCACCAAGATCTTCATCACCGCCGGCGAGCACGACCTCACCGACAACATCGTGCACCTGGTGCTGGCCAAGCTGCCGGACGCACCGGCCGGCGCCAAGGGCATCTCGCTGTTCGTCACTCCCAAGTTCAAGGTGGACCGCGACGGCACCGTGGGTGAGCGCAACGCGCTGCATTGCGGCTCCATCGAGCACAAGATGGGCATCAAGGGCTCGGTGACCTGCGTGATGAACTTCGAGGGCGCACAAGGCTACCTGGTCGGCCAGCCGCACAAGGGCCTGCAGGCGATGTTTACGATGATGAATACCGCACGCCTAAGCGTGGGCCTGCAAGGCATCGGGTTGTCCGAGCGCGCCTACCAAAACGCCCTGCGCTACAGCCGCGAGCGGTTGCAATCGCGGGCGCTCAGCGGCGCCAAATCCCCGGACAAACCGGCCGACCCGATCATCGTGCACCCGGACGTGCGCCGCATGTTGCTGACCGTCAAGTCGCTGACCGAAGGCAGCCGCCTGCTCGCGTTGCATGCGGCCAGCCTGGTCGACGTCGCCCATCGCGGCGAGAGCGAACGCGAACGCGCCGACGCCGAGACCCTGGTGAGCTTCCTCACCCCGATCTCCAAGGCCTGCCAGACCGAATGGTCGATCGAGAATACCTACCACGCGCTGCAGTGCTTCGGCGGCCACGGCTACATCCGCGAGTACGGCATGGAGCAACTGGCCCGCGACGCGCGCATCACCACCATCTACGAAGGCACCACCGGCATCCAGGCGCTGGACCTGATCGGCCGCAAGACCGCCGCCAGCCAGGCTGCCGGGCTGAAGCTGTTCCTGGCCGATGTGGAAACCTTCGCCAACGCGCAGGACGGCAACGCCGCGCTGGCCGAGTTCATCAAGCCGTTGCGCGACAAGTGCAGCGAATGGGCGATGCTGACCCGCGATGTGCTCGATCGCGCCGCGCGCAACCCGGACGAACTCGGCGCCGCCAGCCATGACTATCTGTTTTATTCGGGCTACGTGGTGCTGGCGTACTGGTGGGCGCGCAGCGTGGCCGCTGCCGACGCATCCGCGCACGGCGAGGACTTCAGGCGCGCCAAGCGGGAGACGGCGCGGTTCTACTTCGCCCGCATCCTGCCACGCACCCTGACCCATGCCGCCGCCATCCGCAGTGGCGCCGCACCGCTGATGACGCTGGAAGCGGAACTGTTCGGCGAAGGCTGAGCGCCGTCATCACGGCGCTGCCGCTGCCGTAGGAGCGGACCTGGCCGCGACGGGGCGGTGTCGCTCGACAAGGCGTCGCGCCCGGGTGCGCTCCTACGGGTAACGCCGCGAGATTACACCGCTGTCGTAGGAGCGGACCTGGTCGCGACAGGGTAGGACCTGGCCGCGACAGGGTAGGACCTGGCCGCGACAGGGTAGGACCTGGCCGCGACAGGGTGGTATCGCTCGACAAGGCGTCGCGCCCGGGTGCGCTCCGACGGCTCACCAACGCCATCACTGCGTTCGAAGGGTGATCCCGCAGCGCGGCGGCACGGCATCGCGGCCAACAGTACTTACTGAGCCATACTTTGGAGACACGTGCCGACGCCGTTCGCTGTGATACACAAACTGTCAACGATCGGGTATAAGCTGTTTTCCCGATGGAGACAGACACGCACGTTCGTGATGTGATCGTCCCCGGAGGCAGCTATGCCCCGGACGCGGGCAGCGCTGTCGCTGCAATCCACCAACTTCCCACGCTTCGCCTGCTGTCGCTCGATGCGCACGGCCGCGTGCTGGATTGGATCAACTGGCAAGACGCCGCCTGCCTGTACGCCCGCGATGCGGTGTCGTGGACGCTGGGCGAGCCTTGCATGCAGATCCACGGCGGCATCTCGCGGCTGACCGGCGAGCGCAGCACGCTGGAACTGCACCCCATCATCGCCGCGCGCGGGCATGCCCGTTCGCGCGCGCTGGACCCGACCCCGACCCTCAGCAACACCGCGCTGTTCGCGCGCGATTCGCAGCTGTGCATGTACTGCGGCCAGCATTTCAGCCGCCCGCACCTGACCCGCGACCACGTCATGCCGGTGTCCAAAGGCGGTCGCGACAGTTGGGAGAACGTAGTGACCGCCTGTTTCCAGTGCAATTCGCGCAAGGCCAACCGCACGCCGCAACAGGCGCATATGCCGCTGCTGGCGGTGCCCTACCGGCCGAGCTGGATCGAGCACCTGATCCTGTCCAACCGCAACATCCTGTCCGATCAGATGGCCTTTTTGCGCGCGCAGCTGCCCAAGCGCTCCAAGCTGTCGTTGTAAGCCGACTGTCATTTGTTGCGGCTGCTGGCTGGTCAGTGGCACGCACGCTTCCAAGAGTGCCAAGACAGCCGCAGGTGGTTGAGCCTGGACGCGCGTGCCGTTGCCCACTCGGGCAGCAGCGTTGGCGGCTTCACTGACGCACCGGGTGTCCGAGGTGACATCGAACCCGGCCACCGCGATCCAACGCATGAGACGCCTGATACGGCGCAGTGTCGGCCCCCTACGCAGAGGCGCGGAGCCAAGTGCTCGCGGAGACACGGCGCAGCCAGCACATCGCCAGGTGCGGCAGATTGCCGCAGGTGTCGGGCGAGCGTCGCGCGCGCCAGGCGTCACGGTGCGCGCGTCCATCACTTCCCGCTGACAGCTGAACCGGTTTGCTTGCCGGGCCTTCGCATGGGGAGGACAATACGGCTTCAGAAGATTGACACGATGATGATCGACACCACCCGCTATCCGCGCCTGTCCCGCATCCAGACTCCCGACGATCTGCGCCGCTTCGACGAAGCCGAGCTGACCGCGATCGCCGAAGAACTGCGCTCCTATCTGATCGAATCGGTGGGCAAGAGCGGCGGGCACTTCGCGGCCGGCCTGGGCGTGATCGAGCTCACCGTCGCCCTGCACTACCTGTATCAGACGCCGGTCGATCAGCTGGTGTGGGACGTCGGGCATCAGACCTACCCGCACAAGATCCTCACCGGCCGCCGCGACCAGATCCACACGGTCAAGCAAAAGGACGGCGTTGCGCCGTTTCCCAAGCGCGAGGAAAGCATCTACGACACCTTTGGCGTTGGCCATTCGTCGACCTCGATTTCGGCCGCGCTCGGCATGGCCATCGCTGCGCAGCGCAACGGCGACGACCGCAAGGTGGTGGCGGTGATCGGCGACGGCGCAATGACCGCCGGCATGGTCTACGAAGCGCTCAACCACGCCGGCGGCATGGACCCGGAACCGAATCTGCTGGTGATCCTCAACGACAACCGCATGTCGATCTCCGAAGCAGTGGGCGGGCTAACCAAGATGCTGGGGCGCGCCAGCGGCAGTCGCACGCTCAATGCGATCCGCGAAGGCGGCAAGAAGATCCTCGGCGACAAGAAGAACAACCCCACCGCGCGTTTCGTGCGGCGTTGGGAAGAACACTGGAAAGGCATGTTCGTGCCATCCACGCTGTTCGAGGAAATGGGCTTCCATTACACCGGCCCGATCGATGGCCACGACCTGCCCAGCCTGGTAGGCGCACTGAAGACTCTGCAGACGCTCAAGGGCCCGCAGCTGCTGCACGTCATCACCACCAAGGGCAAGGGCTACGAACTGGCCGAAGGCGATCAGATCGGCTACCACGCCGTTGGCCCGTTCGATCCAAGCAAGGGCCTGGTCGCCAAGACCGGCGCCAAGAAGCCGACCTACACCGACGTCTTCAGTGACTGGGTGTGCGACATGGCCGCCGCCGAACCCAAGCTGCTGGTGATCACGCCGGCGATGCGCGAGGGCTCGGGCCTGGTGCGTTTCAGCAAGCAATATCCGCAGCGCTATTTCGACGTAGCCATTGCCGAGCAGCACGCGGTCACGCTGGCCGCCGGCATGGCGACCCAGGGCGCCAAGCCGGTGGTCGCGATCTATTCCACGTTCCTGCAGCGCGGCTACGACCAACTGGTGCACGACGTGGCGGTGCAGCAACTGGATGTGCTGTTCGCGATCGATCGCGGCGGCGTGGTCGGCCCGGATGGCGCCACCCATGCCGGCAATCTGGATCTGAGCTTTTTGCGCTGCGTGCCGCACATGGTGGTGATGGCGCCTGCCGATGAGGCCGAATGCCGTCAGATGCTGAGCACCGGCGTGCAATACCAGGGTCCGGCAGCGGTGCGCTACCCGCGTGGCACCGGCCCCGGCGCAGCACTGGACACCTCGCTTGCCACGCTGCCGATCGGCAAGGCGCAGCTGCGCCACAGCGGCACCCGCATTGCCCTGCTCGGCTTCGGCGCGACGGTGGATGCGGCCGAGGCGGTCGGGCGCGAACTGGGGCTGACGGTGTTGAACATGCGCTTCGTCAAGCCGCTCGACAAGGCGCTGCTGCTTGAGCTCGCAAAAACCCACGATGGCTTCGTCACGATCGAAGACAACGTGGTTGCCGGCGGCGCAGGTTCTGGCGTGTCGGAACTGCTCAACGCCGAAGCCATTACCATGCCGCTGCTGCATCTGGGCCTGCCGGACAGCTTCCAGCATCACGCCAGCCGCGAAGACCTGCTTGCGGAAGCCGGCATCGACCAAGCCGGCATTCGCGCCTCCTTGCTCAAGCGCTGGCCGCAGCTGATGATCAGCCTGCCGCCTGCGTTGAACGCTGCGGCAGGCTGATCGCGCCGACAGATTCGTTGTGGCGCGTGCCGCATTACACCGGCGGCGCCACGCCAGTACGCGCAAAACCTTCCACCAGGTGCACGATGCGCGCCTGCGATTGGATCAGTTGCAGCTCCGCCTGCAGGTGACGCACGCCGTGTGGTACCTCGTCAGCAACGAGCGCCTCACGCAGCGACGCCGGCAACCCATCCAGATCGCGCACCCACCAGCCAGCACCTGCCACCTGCAGGCGCGCGGCGTGGTCGAACTGGTCGTAATCCAGCGGGTAGACGATCGCCGGCAATCCCGCGGCAAGGCAGGCGTAGAGAATGCCGGCACCGCCGTGGTGGATCACCAATGCGTAGCGGTGCAGGTGCTGCGCGTAATCCACGTACGGCAGCCGCTGATAGTTGCCCTGCCCCGGCTGCAGCGGAGCGCCGGTGTCGCCGTCGCTGAAATGGAAGACCACCTCCGGGAACTGCGGCGCCAGCGCACGCAACACGCCATCCATGCGCTGCTTGACCCATTGCAGATGCGTGCCCAGCGTCACCAGCACATGCCGGCGACCGTCGATGAAGGTGGGCGCCGTCACCGACGACGGCGGCGTGCACAACTGCGGCCCGACAAAGCGCACTGCCGTCGGCCAACGCTGCGCCAGCTCGAACGACGGGACTCCCAGAGCCAGGGTGCACTGCGGCGAATACACCGCCTCGCTGCGATCGCTGCGATAGATCGCCGGCAACCCGCAAGCGCGCATCTGGCGCCGATAGCAACGGTGCAGGGTCCGTTTGAAACCACGCGTGAGCCCGCGCACCGCTGCATGCCAGACACGCTGCAAGGGCGTGGTCGCAGGCAGCAACCCACCAAAGTAGGCGGGCGGCCCATCCGTGGTTTCGATCACGCACGGCGACGGCATGCTGGTCCACCAGGCAATGCCCATCGTCTGTGCGGCCAGTCCTGCGCTGGGCAGGGTGAAGTCGACGATCACCAGATCCGGCCGCCGCTCGCGCCAGCGCTGCTGTAGCGCTTCGCCAAGCTGCGCCATGAGCCCGAGTGCGCTGTGCAGCTGCCGACGCAGGCGCACGGGATTGTGGCCCACTGCATGCGGCGGGTTGGCGATGGAAAGCAGCACACGATCGGCATGCGCATCCAGCACGCTGGCAGCGGTGAGCCCACATGCCTCGATGCGCGCCTGCGCGGCAGGCGTGCTGATGACGCATACCGCGTGCTGCGCAGTGAGTTGTTGCGCGATCGCCAGGATGGGATGCAGATGGCCGCTGTATGGCGGTGCGATCAGATCAATGCGCATGCGCTACGCCCTGTCGCGTCCGTTCGATCTGCGCGACAAAGCGCTGGCACTCGGCAAGCACCTCGGCGTTATGTAGGTACGCCATGTGTCCGCAGGCAGGCCTTGCATCGACCCGCCCATCGAACAGTGCGCGAGAGATCCAGTCGCTGCGGCCCTGTACCACGCGCAGCTGGCCGAACACGGCGGGCGCATCACACACCGGGCCGTAAGCAAAAACCGCCAGACGCGCGCGCAGCGCATCCGGCAACTGCAATGCGGTCAGTAGCTGCAGCCCGCAGCTGCCGGCAAGAAGCAGCGTCATCGGCCTCTGATCCAGCAGTGCATGCACACGCTTGCGGTCGGCCTCGGCAAGGCGGGCATGTCGGGCCGCAAGATACTGCCGCGCATTCGACAGGCTGGCACGCCACACCGGCATGCGCCGGTGCGGCGCGCTATTGCGGCGGTACGGATAATTGCAATCCACCAACTGCCGGCCTGTGCCCTGCAGCTGTCGCAGAAATGCGCCCTGTTCCGTACTCAAGGCGCAGCTTGCCGGATCGCTTTGCCCGGTGAGAAAGGCGATCTGCAGCGGGCTCGACTCACTCCGCACGAAAGCACCCGTCGGGTAACACACGGTAACGACGCGTGCGCCAGCGGATCGTGCGCACCAGCGCTGCGTGCAGCAGATGCAGCGGCTGCAGACATTCGGCGCATAGCGACAGCAGCAGGCGATGGCGAACGGCGCCGGTGACGCGCCATTGCACACCGCACAGCAGCAGCGCGCGTGCCAGCAAAACGATCAGCACGCAGAGTGCAGCCGGCCAGGTGTGCTGCACGCAAGCGCAGACCAGCATGGCCAGCAGCAGCACCGGCGGCAGCCCCTGCAACACGCCGATGGCACTGCGTACACGCAGGCGTTGACGGCCTAGCAGGATCGATGCGAACAGCATCCAGCGATGCATCTGGCGTACATATCCACGCAGGTCGGGCATGTCGGTACGCATCGCCACCGGCGCAGTGGATTGCCAGAGCCGCCCGCCGCGGTCGCGCACCAGGGTGGCGAAGGCCAGATCGTCGGTCAGTTGCTCCAGCAATGCAGTAAAGCCACCCCAGCGGCGCAGTTGTTCGGTACGCGCGGCATAGCACATGCCGTTGATGGTCAGCGGCGCTGCGAATGGCAGCCAGCCCAAGTACGTGAGCGCGGCATTGTTGTTGACGAACTGCGCCAACAAGCGCCCGGCCAGCGTGGCGCTGTCGCGGTAATACGGCAGTGCGGTGACCACATCGGCATGCGCGAGGTCCAGCAACAGTTGCGACAGCGCACGGTCGCCAAGGTGCGCATCGTCGTCGAGAATCAGGCTGACAGGCGCATCGATGTGCGGCAGCGCGTAATCGAGTTTCCAGGCCTTGGGGTTGATGCCAGGTGGCGCCGGGGGCACCAGCATGCGCGCGATACGCAGCTGCGGATATTGCGCAACGACTGCATCGGCAGCGGCGTTTCCCGGGCCATCGTCGGTATCCAGCAACCAGATGAACTGCGCCTGCGGCAATGCCTGCACGTTGGCGGCAAGCACCTCTTGCAAATGCGCATCGCCACCAAGAATAGGCTGCAGGATCGCCACGTCGGCCGGTGTCGCAACGGCACTGCGCGCTGGCCTCAGCCGTTCGCCGCGCACGACCCACAGCGCGGCCGCCGTCTTGACCAGCAGCACGGCCAGATACGCCGCTGCCAGGATTGGGACGATCAACTCCACTGCGCTGCCTGCCAGCGCACGAAGGCGTCCACACCCTCGTCCAGGCCAACACTGGGCGGGCCAAGATCGGCAAGCGTGCGGCGCGGATCGAAGGTCTTGGAATACGCGAACACGCCAACGCCGAAGCGCGTGATTGGCGGCTCGCCCCGCAGCCGCAACCCGCGATACACCGCCTCCACCGCGCCGGCCATGCGCAATGCGGTGCCGATGCGTACCTCGCGCCGTGGCAACGGCAGCTGCAGGCGCGCCAGCACCTCCAACAACACGTGCTGCAGGTCCACCGGTTGTGCGTTGGTGAGATTGTAAGCAGCCTGCAACTGCGGCGCGGTGGCCGCGCGGTACAGGTAATCGCACAGCGTATCGATATAGATCAGGTCGCCGATCACCGGCTGGGTCTGGCCGACGAAACGTGGCAACGCGCCCTTGCGCGCCGCGGCGATCACGCGCGGAAACAGCACCGTGTCGCCGGGCCCGAACACCGCACGCGGGCGCAAGACGCACTTCTGCCCCGGGTAGTCATCGAGCAGGGTTTCGCCAAGATATTTGGTTTCTGCGTAAGTATTGACGAACGCCGGGCCGATCGGGCTGTCTTCGTCCAGGTCGTATTGATGCGCTTCGCGATAGAACACCGAACTGGAGGAGACATACAGCAGGCGCGGGCAGCCGTTGCGTTTGCAGAAGTCGATGACATTGGCGGTGGCCTGGACGTTGTGCAGCTGAAACTGCGCACGCGTGCCCCACGGCGAGGCCAACGCAGCTGCATGAATCACCACATCCGGTTGCCAGTCCAGCGAAAACGCCCGGCTCAGATCGATGCGATGGTAGTTGGGCAGATCGCTGGCGCGACGACCGATGCCGCGAATCTCGACAGCCGGCTGCCCCTGAAAGCGCCGCAGGAACGCACCACCGACAAAACCGGACGCGCCGGTCACGAGAATGCGCAGGCTCATCGCCACTCCGGTTGATAACGGTCAAGACTCGGCTGGCAATGCGAGGGCAGGATCGCCAGCTCCGGATGGGCGTGCGACAAGGCGTGCAAGCGATGCACGGTGCGCTGGAATGCGTGCCAGTCGTGCATCAGCAGGCGCGTGGGCCAGGCCGGCCATTGCAGCGTGGCCCAGGTGGCCGAGGACCACACCGCGTCCGCACACAGCAACACCTCGCGGTCGTGCTGGTCGCGAACGCGTAGTCCCATCTGGCCGGGCACGTGTCCGGGTAGCGATACCGCGAGCACGCTGCCGTCCTCGAACAGATCGTAAGCCGGGCCTAACCCCTGCCAGGCTCCAGTCAACGCGCGCTGCGGAGCCTGGTCGGCAAACTGCAGCCGCTGGTCGAAGTCGTCGGGCAGCAACTGCGGCAGCAAGGCGCGGCGCAACCCGCCCACGCGCGAGCAGCTGCGCAGCTGCTGGTGGTCCGCACGCAGGCACATGAAGCGCGCATTCGGCAGATCGCGCAGACCGCCGACATGGTCGGCGTGGAAATGCGAAATCAGACACCAGGCGATGTCATCCGGCGCTACGCCGCGTTTGCTCAGCTGGGCGCCCAGGGTTTCGTGAGCGGGCAGGCGCACTGGCGTGGTCAAGCGGTACAGGCGCTCCGGCCAGGGATCGGTGGCACGAAAAAAATGCGCCGCGTAGCCGGTGTCGTACAACAGCGCGCCACGCTGCGGATGCCGGATCAGCACGCTCAATGCGGGGAATTCCACCGCGTGCCAGTGACCATCGGCGCGCACCATGCGTTCGCAATGGCGACAGTGGCCTACGCGCAGCAGCTCGAGCGAGACGCGTACCGGCATCAGTAGCGCAACACCATGCCGCCGATGGCAAGCCCTGCCCCGGTGCCAAGCAGCGCGACCAGATCGCCGCGCTGCAGGCCCAGGTCGACGCGTGCCTGATGCAACGCATGCGGCAACGACGCGGCAACCTGATTACCGGTGGTTTGCAGGATGCGCACCACCTGATCGGGGCGCAGTCCCAAGGTCTGCACCACATGATCCAGGCCGCCACCGGAGGCCTGGTGCGGTACCAGGCAGCGCAACGCTGCGGCGGCGATGCCGGCCTCGTGCAGCAGCTGTTCCCAGAACGCTGGCAGATGCCGCGCGGCGAAACGGTAGGCGCCGCGTCCGTCCATGCAGAACACGCGCGAAGCATCGGGCGCGCTGTCTTCGCCGTGCGGATAACGCGTGCCGCCGCCGCGAATGCGGCACAGCTCCGCGCCATTGCCATAACTGGACAGCCGGCTGGAGAGCAGCGCCGAGCCCTGCCCTGCATCGCTGCGGCCAACGACCACCGCGGCTGCGCCATCGCCGAACAAGCCGGCCGTGGCCGTCGTCGCTGCGTCCAGCCCGGCCGATGCGACTTCGCTGGAGACGATCAGCACGCACTCGTACCGGCCTAGCGCCAGTGCGTTGGCCGCCATATCCAGGGCAACCAGGAAACTCAGGCAGGTGGCATTGACGTCGAATGCGGGGATGCCCGAATCGCCGAGGCCGAGCGCGCGTTGGATCAGCACCGCCTGGCAGGGAATCGGCTGCTCCATGACGCTGCAGGCGGAGATCAGGCAATCGATCCGACTGGCATCGAGCCCGGCGCTGGCCACGGCCTGTTGCGCAGCGGCTGCCCCCATCGACGATGCGGTTTCGCCCTCGCCCACGTAATGGCGCGTCTGCACACCCAGACGCGCGAACGTTGTTCCGGCCGGCAACTGCCAGCGCTCGTCCAACTGGTGCGATGTCACTTCCGTCGCCGGAACATGGCGCCCGGTGCCCAGGATGCGCAGCGGCAATGCGTTCAACGCGCAGCTCTCAAAACGTGAAGGCGCGCAGCATACCGTGGCCGCATCGGCAGGCCCACCGCCATGCATGCCGATACACATCTAAGCGCAAGCACCGCGACGCACGCCGCGCAATAGCCGCCTGCCGCATCCACTGGATCGATGCCAGCTCCGGTGCTCGCGCGCAGCATGACGCGCCAGGCGCACGCGGCGGCATCGGCTCAAGGCGCTTCCACGGCATAGCCCAACGCCTGCAGGCGTGCCAGATAGCCGTCGGGCGCGGTCAGCCGGCTGATCGGCAGCACCGCGAACGTGCTGCGATTGCGTTGCAACGCGGCGGTGGCGATGCCCAGCCAATGCTCGCGCATGCGCCGCTCCAGGTCGCCGATGCCGCGTTTTTTTGCGGCACCAGAGCTGGCCATTGCGCCCATGCAGGCGGCCTGTGGGTCTTCGCGTGGCAGCTGACGCAAGGCCTCGATATCGCCCACCGACCAGGCATTGGCGCGCTCCACCATCGTCGGCAGGTCGCGTTCCACCGTGACCAGAATGCTGCGGAAACACGCGGTATCGCCCATTTCGCCCGCACGGAATTCCTTGAGCGCCTGACGTGGATCCTTGATTTTGTAGTCCAGCGCGGTCGGGGTCGGCTTGATCCCCGCGCGCTTGGCCGCGCGTTCCACCACGGGCCAAACCACCGGCGCACGGGCCAGGCCGGAGCGCTTGATTGCCGCCTGATACAACTCGCCGGCGGCCAGCATCGGACGCTTGCGCTCCACGCCGCGGTCGCTGCCGAGATAGCGCGCCTTGGACACGCTCCAGCGCGCATACAGGTCGGCCGGCAAGATGTCGCGCAGCTCGCGTCCGTCTTCATTCTTCATCGCCTTCATGGCCGACGGCAGCAAGGTCAGCTTGCCGAAAAATCCCATGTCCGCATCCACCTGCACGGTTGGCGCTTCCAGCACCTGCTGGGACTGGCCGATGATGGTCTCCACTTCGGTGGACTGCCACTGCAGTCGCTTTGGCAATGGCGACAGGGTGCCCAGGATCCACAACACATGATCGCCCTTGCTGACCTTCCACAAGCCGGGCCCGGGCTGCACGCCGCGCACGACCATGGCCTCCAGATCCACCACTGCCGGTGCCGGTGCCGGTGCCGGCGCCGCCACCTTGGGCGGCGCGGCTTCACTGGCGGTCGCCAGCAGCGACACCAGCGTCAGACCCATTCCCCATCCTGCGACCTTGCGTTGCATGGTGTGTCGCCCCCTGTTTGAGGCGGACAGTACGCCAAGCCGGCAGCAGCCGCGTTAGGGAAGCGTTCGGAACCGCAAGCGCCGTCGATGATTAGCGTGGCAGCAGCGTCGCCAGGTGTGCGGCCAAGGGCGAGGCCTTGTCGAGCAGCGCAAATCCTTCCCAGACAAATCCCGGCGATACCGTGCAGCCCACCAGGGTGAAATCGCCGAGCGAGCGTGCCGCTTGCCAGCAGCCTGCCGGCACCACATGCATCGGCTCGCCGCGTTCGGCGGCATCCACGATCACATGCTGCACTTGCTCGGTGCAGGTGTCATAGATCAGCAGTTCCAACGCATCGCCCAGCTGCCAATGCCAGGTTTCTTCCGCATCCACGCGGTGCCATGCACTGCATTCGCCTGCACTCAGCAAGAAACGGATGGCGGTCATTGCCGGACGGGTATGGCCGTTGTCGGTCACCTGACGTGCAGAAGCGTAGACGCGGCGATAGTGCCCGCCTTCCGGATGCGGGGCGAGGTCCAGCGAGCGGATCAGGGCGGCGGCGGTCGGATGCATGCGTGCATGCTAGGCCAGACGCATCCCCCCTGCATCAGGGCAGCTGCTTTCCTGCGCGCAGGCAGGTGCGGAAGAACACCAGCAGATCCCAGCTATAGCGCTTGAGCAAACGGCGTGGCTCGTTGAGCAGCCGATACATCCATTCCATATGCAGGCGTCGCACCCACTCGGGCGCACGCTTGGCGGTACCGGACAAGAAATCGAGCAACGCGCCCACCCCGAACACCAGCGGCACGCTCAGCGCATGGCTGTGGTCCAGGATCCAGCGCTCCTGCAGCGGATTGCCGAACGCCACCAGCAGCACATCGGCACCGGAGCGATTGATGCGCTCGGCCAGGCCCTCGCCCGCCGCCGCAAATTCGCCATAACCATCGCACATGCCGACCACCTGCTGCCCCAAGGTCCCGGTCAGCGTGGCCGCAGCGGTCTTGCCCACGCCCGGACGGCCGCCCAGCAGAAAGAACTTCAGCGGTTGCGCACTCTCGCTGCACAGATACGGAATCAGGTCGGTGCCATTGAGGTTGCCGGCAAAGCGGCGGCCGTGGATCAGCCGCGCAGCCAGATCCAGGCCGATCCCGTCGTTGACGATACGCACGCTGGGCTCACGCATGCGCACCCGCAGCGCCTGGCACTGCACGATGAAATTGGTATTGGCAAAGAACACCCGCCGCGGCTGGCGGGCGGCCAGTGCATGAAATAGATCCAGCGCGAGGGCTTCCTGCGTAGTGGACAACACCGGAAAGCCGCCCAACGGAATCACCACACCCGGTGGCGTGGCCCCGCTGGCAATCCCCGTTGTTTCCACATCCACGCGCTGGCCCTGCATCATCGAATCACCAAAGGTCGTAGGGGAAGGCAGCCAACAGTCCAGCCTGCAGCCTTTCCAGATCGAAATCGCCGTTGCCGCCCAGCTGCAGACACTCTTCCACGCTGTTGCCGGAATGCCACTGCATACGCCCGGTGCCGTTGTAGTAGTCGTCGTACTTGAAGCGATCTTCGCCGTTGCCCCAGTCCAGGTACACCGCCGGGATTCCATAGGCTTCGGCAAGGATCAGGCCGTGCAGCGAGCTACTGATCACCAACTCAGCGCCAAGCAACGCGCTCATGAAGGTTGCGGGCTTGACGCTGGGAAATACCAGGTGGTCCTTGTACGCGCTGTACTTTTCGACCGGCTCGTTGAAGTGCGGAACGATGGCGAACGGGCGCTTGTTGATCGCGCCGAGCGCATCGGCCGGGAAGAACATCGGCGTCAGCAGCCCGGGATCGCCATACACTTCCGGCACTGCGATGCCGCGATCGAGCAGAAACTTGCGCGTCTTCGGCCCACGCACCGCACGGACATCGAGCGTACTGAAGGTGTTGCGCTCGGCAGGAATCTTGCCGTTGATACCACTACCCCAGACGGTGTCGCCGTCTTTGGCGAAGTGCAGTACCGAGCCGATCGCGATCAGCTTCTTGCTCAGATCCCGCTTCTCGATCAGCGTTTTGTCCTGCAACGACAGCACGCAGGAGACGATCACCTTGGACAGGTGATCTCCCATATTCACGCCAGCGTTCTTGGGCTGCCACCAGAACAGCGCACGACGTTCTGCATGTTCTATCCATTTCTGCAGCAAGGCGTTGGCCATAACGTATGAGTCTCCTAAAGAAAAAATGTGCGCCGCATCAGTGCGAGAGCGCAGCCTCCGACGAGGTATGCACCGCTGCGCTTTGCTGTGGATACAACCGAGTTTCCGGATACGCACTGGGATCCAGCACGCGATCGGTGGTGTCGGACCAATTCAGGCACTGGCGATAACGCACGCGTGGCGCTTCCAGGGCGCGGCCGATTGCCCCAACGACAGAATCGGCGTTCCCCGGAGTGTAGCCGAAACGCGACTGATACGGCCCCACCACGGCATTCGGACACACCGCAGGCAAGCCGAAAAAGTCGTATTGCAACAACTTCATCGAACTGTCCGCCAGGTAGACCGGCACCTGCTCGGACGCATACGGCGCAATCCCGAACCGCGCGTGCTTGATGTAGCCAATGGTCTCGGCGTGCTTCATCTCGCCGTAGACCACCACGTTATCGCCGTATCCCGGATGCCGCCCCATGCCCGAGCCGATCACATGAAACGTCACCTGCGGGAAAGCCTTGCTGGCAACCACGAAGAATTCCGGATCGAACAGCATCGAACCGACGGCCACTGCGTGGATGCCCTCGCCGTACGGCGACGGGTCGCCGAGTTGATCCAGGTTGTGATCTACACCATGGCCAACGTGATAGACATTGTCACGGCTGGCGATTTCTTCTGCCATTGCCGGCGATACCAGTGCAATCACATCGAGCTTGGGTGCCACGCGGTCGAACTCGCGTTCGATATACGACGCAACATTGATCGTGCTCAGTCCGTCTGACGCGCGGTACACCAGCTTGGCTGCGGGATTGACGCGCTTGGCCAGTTCGATGAAAGCGACCGCAATGCCGCTTTCGAACACGATCACATCTGCCTCGCGCATCCAGTCGAGTAACTGGCGCGGCGGATGCGCGGCATACCAGCGGAACATCGCATCCTCGACCGACCGCAGCCACGGACGGCGCGTATTGAACGGATGCACGGTCGTGCGCCACAGGTAGCAGTCGACGCCCCTGTGCGAGACGACCGTGTTTGCGGTCTCGTCGAGCGGCAGACGCATATCCCCCTTGATGCGCGACAACCGGCTGTAACGCAGCGAGAAGAACCGCGTGGTCCCGCGCAATGCCAGTTGATCGGTGATGAAGTGGATATTAGCGCGCCGGGGCGTGCGGTAATCGTGGGCGGACAAGACCAGGTAGCAAGGCCGGCGGATGCCGGAAGCGGCGGCGGGTGTGTCGCTCATGGGCCGTGTCCTATGAATGAGTGAGAGAAAGCATGACCGACTGCAGGCGAAGACGATGTCGACTCATCGACGTGCCTTGGCCTGCGTCAGCAGCTTGCGAATGTTGACGATGGCAATCACATCGCGGCGGAATGCAGGCCAGATCGCCAAGGCAAGCAGGCAAACGGCAAGCATCGTCACAGCGCCGACAGCCAGTTGCTCCCACAGCGGGCCGCCAACCGTGATGGAGGCATAGTACGCACAGCCACCCGCTACCCCGTAGGCGACCATGGCGCGCAGCGCATTGGTGAAGAGAGCTCCGACCGGCGCGTCTGAAATCTTGCCGATCCATAGCAGCGACAGCGGCCAGGTCAACAATAGACCGAACGAATAGCCGATCGCCACCCCCATCGCGCCCCAGCGCGAGCCGACGAAAATGCAGGCAATCAGCAGCACGCGGCTGACCAGCGAATACACCAGCTGCGCGCGCATCAGTCCCCGCGCAAGGAATACCCAATACGTCGCATAGGCCGCCGTCTGGAAGATACCGCCCAGTGTCAGCACCTGGAACAGCGGCACCGCCTCACGCCACTGCTCGCCCAGTACCAGCACGATCAGCGGCATCGCCAGTGCGCAGGCGAACGCGAACAGCGCGAAGATCAGGTGCACCATCACGGTCTGCCCGCGCAGCAGGAACGCGCTGAAGCGCTCGCGGTCGTCCTGCAGCTGCGACAACACCGGCAGCGCCACGCTGGTGGCAGGCGCATTGATCTGGTTCAACGGCATCATCAGCAACTGGAATGCGCGGTTGTACAAGCCCAGCGCATCCGGTCCTGTCCGCCAACCGATGATCACCTGGCCCACGTTGCGACTGGCATATCCGAGCAACTGCGCAGCCATCAGGTTCCAGCCGAAACTCATGAAATCGCGCATCGGCGCCGAACGCTGGTAGCCACCCGGCAACCAACGCGCGCAACTCGCGGCGATGATGAAATTGACACCGGCCTGCACCACCTGCTGTACCACCAGCGCCCAGTAGCCCCAGCCCAGCAGCGCAGCAGCAACCGCTGCGCCAAGACCGAGCACCTGCGAGCCGACATCGCTTAGCGCCACCTGCCCGAAGCGCAGCCCGCGGCTCAGATGCGCGCGGTACTGCGTGGTCATGCCATTGATCAGGAAGGTGACCGCCAGCGCCTGGGAAATCGTCACCAGGGCCGGCTCTTTGTAGAAGTTCGCAATCAGATGCGCCGAGGCGAACACCGCCAGCGACAGCGCCAGACCAATGCCGCTATTGATCCAGAACAAGTTATCGCGCTGCTCGCGACTCACTTGCTTGGCTTGCACCGCTGCGGCCGACAGGCCGAAATCGCGCAGGATCTCGGCGGCGCCGACGATGGCAGTGACCATTGCCATCAGACCGTAGTCGTAGGGCGTCAACAAGCGCGCCAACAGAATGATGCCGCCGAACTGCACCACCATCTTGGCCGACTGGCCAAGCATGGTCACCGCTGCGCCGCCGGCAGCGCGCGAGCCCAGACTGCGCTGTGGCGGTGGGGGCGGTGTGGAAGATGTCATCGTAGGTGTCTCTGCGGTCACAGCGCGGCATCTCCATCCTTGCCCAACGCTTCCAGATAGGTGCGGTAATGCAACTGCCCGATCCGCGGCCAGTCGCGCTGCGAGAGATCCGGCGCCGGGCCGCGTGGCGCAGCACGCACCTTGTCCAGCATGCCCGTCAGGAGCGCGGCATCGAACTCGCCTTCATACAGGAACACCCAACCGGGGCCGACTTCCTCGGCGATGGCCGCGTTGGATTCGCTCCACGGCGCCAGCACCGGACGCGCCAGCGACAACGCCAGCAGCAACGTGCCGGAGTTATGCATCTGCCGATACGGCAACACCACCAGTTCGGCCGCGCTGACTTCGCGCGCCAGCACCGGCTCATCCACATAGGCCAGCAAAGCGCTGATCCGCGGATCCTGCGCGCAGGCGTCCTCCACCAAGGTGCGCATCTGCGGCGTGGCCGGGTTGCCGACGATACGCAGGCTGAGACGCGCATCGTCCACCCCGCGCATGACCTCCAGCAAGGTTTCGACACCTTTGTACGGGCGAATCAGGCCAAAGTGCAGCAGCCGCCCAGGCACCGTGCTGCCCTGCTCCATGGTCGCGAACCAGTCGCGATAATGGCCGTGCAGAATCGTATCGGTGAACGGCGGACGTGACGGCGTGGTCGCATTGATGCGAATCCAGCGCCGCGTCAGCCGGTCGATCCAGCGCAGCAGGCTACGTTCGCGCCAGCCGCGGTCCTCATGCGGCGCAAGATTGTGCAGGGTGCGCACCACCGGCGTGCCGGTCAGCTGCAGCTTGAGCAACAACAACGCAGCGCAGACCTGCTTGGCCAAGGTGCCGGCAGTGCTCGGATGGCGTAGCAGGTATTCGGGCCAATGCAGATGCAACACGTCGTAACGCGACAGCAATGCATCGCGCATCGAGAAGAAACGCGGATGCACTGGGGCAGGCAGCGCGTCGTAGAGCTGGGTCAGGTACGGGTTGGTGTTGGCATTGGGCTTTTCGGTGGAAAACAGCACCGTCACCTGCGGCTGTGTTGCCGCATGCGTCATTGACGCAGAAGCTGGCGCGCTCATCGCACAGCCTCCTGCACGCGCGGAATGCCCAACGCGTCGTGGTATTCGTCGACGTAGCGCCCGACCACGTGCTTCCAGTCATAGCGGCTCACATAGGCCATGGACGCCGAGCGACGGGTGTCGAAATCGCTGTCGGACTGCAAGGCAAGCGCCTGCACCTGATCTGCTGCCGATTCGATCCTGTCGCGGTTGACGATCACGCCCTGGCCCGATTCGCTGGCAAGCCGCACGAATGGCGGAATATCGCTGAGGATCGGGATCAGGCCCGCGCTCATCGCCTCCACCGCCGCGATACCAAAGCCTTCATGCCGCGACAGGCACACAAAGAACTGCGCCTGCTGCATCAATGCGCGCAACTGCTCCTGCGAGGGCGACATGCTCAGCTGCACCTTGTCCTGCAGCCCGCGCTCGGCGATCGCTTTGCGCAGATCCGCTTCGTTCAGATCGTATTCGCGGCCGGCAATGATCAACCGCCATTGCGGGTCGCGCTTGAGCGCCGCCTGCAACAACTCCAGGGTTTCGATCAGCCCCTTGTTGACCGACCAGCGCCCGAAATACAGCATGGTCCGGCCGGGCGCGGTCGCCCCCTGCCCTGCATATTTTTCTACGTCCACACCGTTTTCGATCACCCGCAGCCGCGCCGGTGCCACCACCTTGGCGAACAGATCGCCATCGTTTTCGCTGGTGGCGATCACGCGTGCATAGGCCAGTGCCGAGGTGCGCGTGAGCGTCTGGAACCACAGCTGCTTCATGCGCGATGCGTAGGCGGTATGGAAAAACCCGCCGTGCGTGGACACCACCATCGGCTTGCCGTGCAGCGGCCTGGTCAATGCCAGATAGTCGTAAAAAAAGTCGATGCCATGCAGATGCACGACATCGGCCGAACGAATCGCACCAAGCACCGAGGGCGCCAGCGGGTAGCGCGACGAGCCGCGATAGCCAATCCGCCGGATCGACAGCCCTTGATGCGTGTCCTGCGCCGCAAGTTGCGCACCCGGGTCGGTGAACACACGATCGAGCGTCACGACCTCGATCGTATCGGCACTAGTGGCTTGATGTTGGCGGGCAACATTGAGAACGACCTCTTCCATGCCCCCGATCGAAGGATGGAATTGGCGGACGACATGCACCACTTTCATTACGCCACTCTCCTTTGCCAGCGGCGCGCACTCAGTTGCTGCGACGGCTGATGATTCTGAAAACTCGTCATTTGCGTTTCAACCCCAACATCCACGGCGCGATCGGCACCAGCACCGCGCGCATCGGCACGCTTGCAGCAATCGCGAACGCGCTCAGCCCCAACGCCCAGGCAGGTGTGCCGATTGCGCTGCGTGCGATCAGGCCCGTACGCGCCACCACGCTGGTGGTCACCAAGAAAACCAGGGTATGCGTGCACAGAATCAGCAAGGTGTTGGTACCGATCCATTGCACCCAGCGCAGACGCCGAATGAAATAGGCGACGCAAAACGTCATCGCCGTTCCGAGCAGACTGACCAGCAGGAAGATGGCAGCCGACTGCCCGAACTGCAGGTTGTTCACGTCCACCTGCCCGTTCCACCCGGCCAGCCACCACCACAGTGCGGCTAGCGGCAACAAGGCAAGCGCCCACACCTGCGCGCGCAGCGATCGTAACGCATCGGCGAACCGCGATAGCCAACCGCCAAAGGCAATGAAGAACAGCGCGACCGGCAGCACATCCAGCGCGAGCGGCAAACGCTGCTGCAGCGAAGGAAACCACCCCGCCCATGCCAGCGCTAGTGGCAGACTGATCGTCGCCACCGCGGCCGCACTCAATCGCGCACGCAACGCAATGTAAGCCAGCGTCGTGACAAATAGCGCGGGCAAAAACCACAGCGCGGGAAGCACATACAGGCGTGACCCATTGGCCCACAGCAGTCCCGTGAGCGGGTGCCACCACGGGCGCGTCTGCGGATGCCCCGCATGCCCATCGATCGCAGCAGTCAACAGCCACAGCGCATAGGCGACCATGAAAAAAGCGAGATACGGCACCAGCAACGTGCGCGCCAGCTTTGCGACGGATGCCGCCGTCAATGCCCGATGTCCAAAACGCTCGCCAACCCAGCCCGACAACACGAAAAACAGCGGCACATGGAAGCTGTAAGCGAACATCTTGTACGCTGGCGGCATGCCGCTGGCATGGCCCAGCACCACCAGCGCGATGGCCAGCGCTTTGGCGGCGTCGATCTGCCAATCGCGCGTCAGCGCAGGCGCCGTATTGGCGTCCGTGAGGTGATGCGCACTCATGTCGTGTAGTGAAGAGAATCCGCTTGTCATGCCAAAACGCCGCTCATGCCGCCACCGGGCGCGCACCCAGCGCCCACGGGGCGAAGCGCATCAGGATCCAACGCAGCGGCACGCTGGCGGCCAATGCGAACAGCGTGACGAAGACCGCCCAACCAAGCCCTGGACGCGCGCCGCCGAATCCACCAGCCAAGGCCGCAACACCGGACAGCACGAAGAACACCAACATATGCGTACAGAGAATCAGCAAGGTGTTGCGGCCGATCCACTGCAGCCACGCCCAGCTCTGTACCAGCCGCGCCGCGCAGATCACCATCAACGAACCAAGCAACGCGCTAACCAGGAACAGCGCGTGATCGTGTCCGAATTCGAGCATGTTGACGTCGATTCGCCCATTGGCGACGGCCAGCCAGGCCACCGCCAATGCCAACACGACCGTCGCCAGGGCGCTGCCGGCCAAGGATGTCGGCAGGCGTGGCGAAAGGTAGATCAGCAAGGCGCCCAATGCGTAAAAGCACAGCGACACCGGTAGCACGTCCAACCCGAAAAAAATCCGCACGTACTGGGCCGGGAACCAGTTCATCCAGAACCATGCCACGATCAATGCCAGCCCTGCGATCAGGATCGGCGACATCAGGCGGCGCAAGACCATGTAACTCACCACAGTCGCCAACATGACCGGCAGAAACCACAGCGGAGGTTGCACGTACAGGTCCGGGCCGATACCGGTGAACATCGCCACGATGGGCTCCCACCACGGGTGACCTCCCCAGCGCGCAGCCTTTTCGCCGATATTGCGGGTCAGCAACCAGTAGGCATAGCCCAACAGATAAAAGGTGACGTAGGGCAGCAGCAGGCTACGTGCCTGCTTGCTGATCGTCTGCGTCAAGCCGGTATTGCGCGACGCATAACCGGCAGCCAGCCAACCGGATACCAAGAAAAACAGCGGCACGTGGAAACTGTAGGCGAACAAGGTCATGCCATGTGGGACGCCCTTTGCATGACAGAACACCACCAGCAAGATCGCAATGGCCTTGGTGGCATCGATGCGCGGGTCGCGGACGCGACCGCTGGTTGCAACCCATGCGTTGGCGGCCGGCAAAGCCGACGGCGATGCCGGCATTGCCGACACGCTCATCGTGCCGCTCCCGCAGGCAATGGCAACTGCGCGCCATCTGCCGTTGGATCGTCCTTGATCAAGACAGCCTGCGTGCCGGACGCAGACCAGGTCGGCAGCATGTGCCACATGCAACCACAGACGAACCACCACAACGCCGAGGTCTTGATCGAAAAGTAGCCGTTGGAGACAAGCAGGCTCAATGCGAACGCAAAGATCGCCAGGTTCTTGAACAGCTGCCCTTCCTTGCTCGGCATCAGCAGCAGGAACGAATAGGCCAGCAGGAAGGCCAGCACGCCCACGATCGATTGCGATGCGATGAAGTACGAAATGCCGCTGTCGAAGTAACGATACGCCTGTGCAAAATCCAGCCCCATCCACGATTCGAACGACAGGTTATTCATCGAATAAACGGTGAAGAACACGCGCCCCATCGTGGTGTCCTGGTACGCGGTGATGCCCGTGACCCAGACAAGCAGCCATGCGCTCATGATCACCAGCAGAAACACCAGGAAGGCCAGCCGCTGGTCCAGCCGTTTCAATAGCGGCGTCAGCAGCACCATCAAGACACAGGTGCCCGCCGCCAATCGCCCGTCTGAGGCGACGATCATGAAGCCGATCAACCCCACCGACAGGATCAGCGCCGCCGGTCGCATCCAACGCCAGAACACCAGCACGATCGCGGTGAAAAAGCAGATGTAATTGCCCATCGTCACCGGCTCGATGAACATCGAGGAGGCACGCGGCAGATTGGAGCCCGGCAGGAAGTTACGCTCGCCCGGTCGGGTGGCGCTGACGAACAGATTACTGTCTTCGTTCCAAAAGCCTTCGGCGCTCATGCCGCGCGCGTTGACAAAGAAGCTCTTTGGATTGATCAGATCGCCGTATTTGACTGGCATCGCCAGCTCGAACGCGGCAACCAATGAGACGATGATGGTCATGCGGATGAACAACTTGGGCACCGAGCCGGTGTAGGCAGAGCCAAGCACGACGAAGGCGAACACCACCAGGGCGTCGCGGAAGAACTTGGGGTCGATCTGCCAGTTCACCAAAAACCGCACGAACATCAGCGTGACGATTAACCCGAGTCCACTGACGATCAGGGCAATGCGCTTGCGGCTCAACGAACCCATGCCAAGCAGGAAGCACGCCGCGTAGACCATGAACTCGACCGCGTAGGTGATCACCGGCCGCACGGTGAACACGTTCGCGTTGATGAACGCCAGCACCAAGTTGTAACCCACGCCGACCAGCAACGTCAGCTCGATCAGCAGGTTATGCCAGCGCACGCGAGTTTCCTCGCTCATTCGAATCAGCATGCAGATGCCCGCTTGAAAGGAGCGGCTGCAATGCAGCCGCCCGCGGCGCCGGACGCGCCAGCTCGCACGCTCCCCACCATCATCAGTACGCGGTCTTCTGTCCGAGCACGCGTACAGCGGTCAGCACGATGATGCGGATATCCAGCCACAACGACCAACGGCGGATGTAATCGAGGTCGTACTGGATACGCTTCTTCATCGTCCGCAGTTCCGGGGTCTCGCCACGGAAACCATTCACCTGCGCCCAACCGGTGATACCCGGCTTAACGTAGTGACGCTGCATGTAATGGTTGATCAGCTTTTCGTAGTGCGTGTTGTGCTGAGCAGCATGCGGACGCGGCCCGACGATCGACATGCTGCCGCCCAGCACGTTGAAGATCTGCGGCAATTCGTCCAGGCTGCTGCGGCGCAAGAACGCACCGAAACGCGTGATACGTGCGTCGTTCTTGGTCGCCTGCTGAATCGTCGTGCCATGGTCGTCGTGCACACGCATCGAGCGGAACTTGAACATGTAGAACTCACGGCCACCCAGCCCATGACGGCGCTGGCGGAAGAACACCGGACCCGGCGAGCTCAACTTGACGCCCACTGCAATGGCGGCCATCAGCGGCCACAGGCCAAGCAGCGCGATGACGGCCAGGATCTTATCCTGCAGCGCCTTGGCCACCACGAAGTAATTGTCGCGGTCCACACCACCCTGACGCAGATTGATCACCGGCACATTGCCGATCTGTTCGCCAGACTGATTCAGCAGACCGAAATCGAACAGGTCAGGTACCAGCTTGACGTTGATCGGGTAACGGTCCAGGCGCTGCAACAGCTGCTTGATGTGGTCGCGTTCGCCCAGCGGCAGCGAGATCCAGACCTGTTCGACCTGGTTTTCCTTCAGATAGTCGATCAGCGCGTCCGGCTCGCCCAGGCACGGCAGCGACTGACGCTGTTCGGTCACGGCAATGTCGTATGGGGTACGGAAATAACCGACCAGGTTCATGCCGACCCACGAGTTACGGCTCAGGTAGTGGTTGATTTTCATCACCGGGTGGCGCAGCCCCACCACCACCACACGTTGCACGTCCACGCCTTGGGTACGCAGATGGTTCAGAAAGCCACGCAGCACCGTGCGTGCCGCCACCAGCGAGGCCAGGCCACCGACGAACCACAGGCCGATCCAACCGCGCGACACCTGCTCGCCCACCTGCACGATCAGCGCATGCACGGCAAACAGCGCGAACACGCCGCCGAACGCACCGCCCAGCACCATCAGTTCGCTCAACAAGCCACGGCCGCGCCAGCTGCGGTACAGCGGGAACAGCGCAAAGCAGATCACCGAATACAGCAGCGTGGTGGCGATCGCCAGCCGATACGGCGCCGCCGGCACCCAGGAACCAAACACGATGCGGTAAGCGACCAGACCGGACACCACCACCATGGTCAGGTCGAACACGCGCAGAACCAGATCGGCCGCAGCCGAATATTTGGACAACAATCGCGGCGAGGAAGTTGTGTAGGTCGCGCTACTCAAGTCTGCCAAAAGCATGGGGATGTCCTCCAAACTCGATACGACGCATGCGGGGGAACATACGAATCGCACGCGAGCTTTCAATCATCTCCGCCAAGCGATCACCGCGGTAAACCTACCGACCCCAGATCACTCGACAGCCCTTTGTTTCAACAGAGACAAACTTTCAAACGAAGGAGCCCGAAACATACGGGATCCCACCTTTTCCACGCTGAATCAGTTGTCACTTTAATTAACCAACGTTTTGCAACATCACGATGTCAGTTCAGCCGCGTTTCCTGGCCATTGACGCGCAAGAAGTACCGCACGAGCGCCACAGCCAAACCTAGGAATACGCCAAAGATCAGGCCCAAGGCGAGGTTCAATTTCAGTTTCGGCGAAGTCTTCGACGTAGGCACATCTGCGGTATCGACGATGGTCACATTGTTGGCGCCGACATTGCCTGCCACGCCGATTTCCTTGTAGCGCTGAAGAAGCGCATCGTAGAGCTGGCGGTTGGTGTCGACGTCGCGCTTGAGCATGTTGTAACGAATGCTGCGGCTCTGCAGATCCAGCTCGTTGTTCCGCAAACCGGCGATGCGCTCGTTGAGCAACTGCTCTTGATGCACCGACGCATCGTAGGTCGCCTTCAGCGACTGGCGCACATTGACGACCTCGGCGTTGATCTGCCGACGCGACTCTTCGATTTGCGCCTTCAGACGCTGCATTTCCGGGTAGTCCGGCTTGAAGGTCGATAGCTTCTGTTGGTATTCGGCGGTGAGACGCACCTGCTCGCTACGCAGGCTCTGGATCAACGGACTGCTGAGCACCTGCGGCAACGACATGCCATCGCCACTGGCTGCCTGGCGCCAGGCGGCCTCGGCCTTGATGCGGGCATCCTGCGCAGAAGCGAGCAAGGCGTTGAGATCGGTCAGGTTCTGCGCCGGCAACGAAGGTTTGTCGTCGCCCACCGACACAATCTGCTCGTCGGTCGAGTATGCAACCAGCGACTTTTCCGAGTCTTCGACCTTGCTGCGCAACTGCTCCAGTCGCTCGGCAAGGAACTTGGTCGCGAACGAGGACGCCTTCATGCGGCGTTCCTGCGTACTGATGATGAACATCTTTGAGTACGTGTTGGCGATCTTGGCCGACAGCACCGGGGCCGGGGAATCGTAATTGACGTAGACCAGGCGCGAATTGAGGATAGGCTCGACCACCAGACCGGCCAGCAACGTGTCGGTGAGGCTGCGCTCGACGATCGCCTGACGCGAATCGACCGATTTTCCCGCTTCGGGATTCTTCGCCGCGGCCTTCTCCAGCGCCTCGTCCACCTGGTCCTTGAACGCCGGCTCCTTGTCGAGCTTGGCTTCGCGGATCACGGCACGTGCCAACGAACGGCTCTGCAGCAACTGATACTGGGTCTGGTAGAAGTCGCGATCCTGGGGCGACTCTACCGGCATCAGGTTGTCGACATTCACCACGTTCAGCGAATCGCGTTCGATCTGCAGCGTGCTGGTCGCGCGGTACTTCTCCGGCATGAGCAACGTGATGGCCAGCGCCAGCAGCAACGCCGTCAGTGCGATCGCGATAATCAACCAACGCTGCGATACCAGGGCGCGCCAGTAATCGAGCAACCCCACATCGGCAAGTTCGAGATGCCCATGACGCTGCGACGAAGAGGAAGGATTGTCGGAATTCATGCTCATCGGTAAGCGCGCCACACCATCACAAGAGGAGTCAGTTCCAGCATGGTGCGCAACCACACGCGCGCATCCGAGCGGTACACCACGACGATGTCGCCGCCATAAATCTCAGGATCCGGATTGGTGCCCTTCTCGATTTCGGTCAGGTCGAACCGCGCGAGCATCTTTTGCCCGTTGACCATGCGAAACACGATGACATTGCCGCGGCTGGCGACCGTACTCACA
Organism: Xanthomonas cissicola; assembly: GCF_008801575.1. Classification (GTDB taxonomy): domain Bacteria; phylum Pseudomonadota; class Gammaproteobacteria; order Xanthomonadales; family Xanthomonadaceae; genus Xanthomonas; species Xanthomonas cissicola. The sequence goes on from NZ_VZPL01000016.1 coordinate 79,255, forward strand.
CCCTTGGCCTGCGCAATGGCTTGCTGCAAGGTCAGATTGGCGCCGATCACCGGATAAATGCCCGGCTCGTCGACCGCCCCGGTCACGGTGACGCGACGGCCGTTGGATTCCTGCACGAACACCGACACCTGCGGATTTTGCAGATAACCGTTGCGATACCGGTCGGCCACCATCTTTTCCAACTCACCGACGCCCATGCCGGCCGCATTCACATCGCCAATGAGCGGCAACGAAATATGGCCGTTCTGATCGATACGGACCTGCCGCTCCAGATCGTCGATCTGGAAGACCTTGACCAGCAACAGGTCGCCTGGCGAAAGCCGATACTCGGGCTGCACTGCCGACATTGCGAGCGGGTCAGGCAGCGGCAACGAGGTCGCCATGTCCTTACCGGTGCTGCAAGCGCCCAGTGTCATCGAGCAGATCAACGCCAGGCTGAGCGCTTGGCAAAATCGTCCGATCAGTTTCTTCATGCGTGTGGCTGGCTGCCTCGGTTGGGTGGGACAGGAGCTCGCGCAGCATTCAACCGGCCAAACGCGCCAGCACGAACGTACGACAGAGGATTCATCCCAGGACATCGGGATCACGACAGGTAACGCGTGTTGCACTGCACTATCGCACAGAAAAATCGCACCGCAAGAGACCGCACGCCATTTTTTTGACAGCGTTGGCCTATTGATTCAAGTTCGTCGATATCGCGTTAACGAACCGTGATCCACGTTTGAATCTGGAGAAAATGTTTCAGAGTGTTTTCGGACACTTAGCACCATTGCGTGATCCAAGTCCATAGCGAACCGGACTGCAGAAAGTGGACGCTAGTGCGCCGTTCATGCTGCATCGCGATATGCCGATATGCATATCCGTCTAAGAGGTCACAGCCACAAAAACGCAATGTTGCGGCGCAACAAAAAAGCCCATGACAGGACGTCATGGGCTTGATGTTTGGTCGGGGTAGCCGGATTCGAACCGACGACCACTAGTCCCCCAGACTAGTGCGCTACCAGGCTGCGCTATACCCCGAAGATGCCGCGTTCCGCCGCGAGGCGGCCTGCGATTATAGCGGCTTTGTGAAACGTTTTCCTAGCGGCGCAGCAGTTGCAGGACTTCTTCCAGCTCCATCCGCACCTGCTTGATGATCTGATTGCTCAGCGCCGACTCGCTCTTGGCGCCTTCGCCTTCCAGACGCAAGCGCGCACCACCGATGGTATAGCCCTGCTCGTACAGCAGCCCGCGGATCTGACGCACCATCAGTACGTCGTGGCGCTGGTAGTAGCGTCGGTTCCCGCGCCGCTTGACCGGCTCCAGGCTGGGAAACTCGGTTTCCCAATAGCGCAGCACATGCGGCTTGACGTCGCATAGCTCGCTCACCTCACCAATGGTGAAATAGCGCTTGGCCGGGATCGGCGGTAGCTCGCGATTACTGCCCGGATCCAGCATAAGCCTCCACCCGTTCCTTGAGTTTTTGGCCAGGGCGGAACGTCACGACCGTCCGTGCCGAGATCGGAATTTCTTCGCCGGTCTTGGGATTGCGACCGGGCCGTTGGTTCTTTCGCCGCAGATCGAAGTTGCCGAAACCCGACAGCTTCACCTGACGGCCCTGCTCCAGCGCATCGCGCAGCACATCGAAGAACGCGTCGACGAATTCCTTTGCCTCACGCTTGTTCAGACCGACCTCGTCGAACAGACGTTCGGCCATCTCCGCTTTCGTCAATGCCATGCCAACCCCCTGGTTACCGCCTCAACTCCGGATCCGGGCGCGATGCTCGCGCTCGATCACGGCCACCACATCGGCGACGACCGCATCGATGTCCCGGTCGGTGAGAGTGCGCGAGTTATCCTGCAAAATCAAGCCCATAGCAAGACTCTTGAAACCTGGCTCGACCCCTTGCCCGACATAGCGGTCGAACAATTGCACCTCACGCAACAATGGCCCGACCGTGGTGCGTACGCTGGCCGACACTGCCGCCCAGCTCACCTCGTCGGGCACCAGGAAGGCCAGATCGCGGCGCACCGAGGGGAAACGCGACAGCTCGCCAGCGAGCGGCAAGGTCCGCTGGACCAAGGGTATTAGCTGCAACTCGAACGCGATCACGTCCACGTCGATGTCCAGCGCCTTGGCCAGACGCGGATGCACCTGCCCGATCCAGCCGATACAGACGCCATCGCGATAGATATCGGCCGACCGGCCCGGGTGCCCGAATGGCTGCATCGACGGCTGGAACTCCAGCTGCGCGCCACTGGCCGCAGCCAGTGCCATCAGGTCGCCCTTCAAATCGTGGAAATCCACCTTGCGCGCTGGTTCGCCCCACTGCAGCGCCAGCGCATCGCCGCACACCGCCGCGGCAACGTGCTGCGATTCCCCGGGTACTGCACCGGTATCGGCCGCAGCCGCGAACACCTTGCCCAATTCGAACAAGCGCACCCTCCCAGCCTGACGTGCAGCATTGCGGCCCAAGGTGGCGACCAGTCCCGGCAACAGGCGCGGACGCATGATCGCCAACTCCGCACTGAGCGGATTTGCCAGCGGCACCAGCCCTTCTGTGAGCTGCCAACGCTCCAGCAAGGCGGCATCGACGAAGGCGTAATTGATGGTTTCCTGCAGCTCGCGCGCCACCAGTTGGCGCCGCACGCTGAGCTCGTCCAGCTGGGTTTCGCTTGGCATCGCAATGCGACTGGCGCCACCAGGCAGCGTGGTCGGCACCCGGTCGTAACCGTGGATACGCGCCAGCTCTTCGATGAGATCTTCTTCGATGGCGATGTCGAAGCGACGGCTCGGCGCCATCACTTCCCAGCCTTCGGCAACCGCCTCGACGTGCATGCCGAGCGCACGCAGCATGCGCACGACGTCGGCATCGTCGATCTGGATACCGAGCACGCGTGCAATGCGCGCGCGGCGCAAGCGGATACGGACCGGCTGCGGCAGATGCTCCGGCAGCTGCGCATGCACCACCGGGCCAGGCGTACCACCGGCCAGTTCCAGCACCAGGCGCGTGGCCACTTCAATTGCCTGCGGCGGCAATGCCGGATCCACGCCACGCTCGAAGCGATGCCCGGCATCGGTATGCAGGCCGAGTTTGCGGCCGCGCCCCATGATGGCCGCAGGGTCGAAGTACGCCGACTCCAGGAACACATTGCGCGTGGTTTCGGTGACGCGCGTGTCCAGCCCGCCCATCAAGCCGGCCAAAGCAACCGCACGCCCGGCATCGGTAATGGTCAGAAAACTGTCGTCCAGCGTGACCTGGCGCCCGTCCAGCAGCGCCAGCTGCTCGCCAGCGCGGGAACGGCGCACACCGATCGGGCCGTGCAAGGTCTCCAGGTCGAATGCGTGCATCGGCTGGCCCAGCTCCAGCATTACGTACTGGGTGATGTCCACCAGCAACGACACCGGACGCACGCCGCTGCGGCGCAGCCGCTCGGCCAGCCACACCGGCGTCTTGGCGGCCGGGTCGATCCCTTCGATCACACGACCGCAATAGCGCGGCGCATCCTTACCGGCGTCCAGTTCCACTGCCAGCGAGCGCGTGGACACCGGCGCCACGGCAACGGCGTCGAACGCCACCACTTCGCTGGCGCACGCGGCGGCCACGTCGAAGGCGATGCCGCGTACGCTGAAACAATCGGCGCGATTAGGGGTGAGCTTGATCTCGATGCTGGCATCGGGCAGGCCCAGATACTCGGCCAGCGCCTGCCCAACCGGCGCATCGTCCGGCAACTCGAACAGGCCCGACGCATCGCTGTCCAGACCCAGTTCCTTGGCCGAACACAACATGCCGTTGGACGCCACACCACGCAGCTTGGCCGCAGTGATGGTCAGCTCGCCGAGCTTCGCGCCGACCAGCGCCAACGGCGCCACCAGACCCGCACGCGCATTCGGCGCGCCGCACACGATCTGCAGCAGCTCGCCCTGCCCGGCATCGACGCTGCAGACCTGCAGACGATCTGCTTCGGGATGACGCACCGCCTCGACGATACGCGCCACCACCACCTGACCAAGCGACTCGCCCAGCGGCGTGACCTCTTCGACTTCCAGACCGATCGCCGTCAGCGTCGCGGAAAGTTCATCGCGCGTGGCCCGGATCGGAACGTGGCTGCGCAGCCAATTTTCAGAGAATTTCATGAGAGGCCGAGAATCGGGAATAGGGAATGGGGAATCGCAAAAGCGGGGTTGTCAGGCCTTGGGGAGCGAACCGATGGAGCACATGGCTCTTACGATTCCCGATTCCCAACTCCTGATTCCCGCCATCAGGCGAACTGCCTAAGGAAACGCACATCGTTCTCGAAGAACGCACGCAGGTCGTTGACGCCATAGCGCAGCATCGCGAAGCGCTCCACGCCCAGGCCGAAGGCGAAGCCGGTGTAGCGCTCAGGGTCGATACCGACGCTGCGCAGCACGTTGGGGTGCACCATGCCGCAGCCCAGCACTTCCAGCCAGCGCGTGCTGCCGTCAGGCTGCTGCCAGGCGATATCCACTTCCGCGCCCGGCTCCACGAACGGGAAATAGCTGGGGCGGAAACGCATTTCGAAATCGCGTTCAAAGAACGCACGCACGAACTCGGACAAGGTGCCCTTGAGGTCGGCGAAGTTGGAATGCTCGTCCACCAACAGGCCTTCGACCTGATGGAACATCGGCGAGTGGGTCTGATCCGAATCGGAGCGATACACCTTGCCGGCCGCGATCATGCGCAGCGGCGGCTTGTGCGCATCCATGTAGCGCACCTGCACACCGGAGGTATGGGTGCGCAGCAGGCGTCCGTCGCCGAAATAGAACGTGTCGTGCATCGCGCGCGCAGGATGGTGCGGCGGGAAATTCAGCGCTTCGAAGTTGTGCCAGTCGTCCTCGATTTCCGGGCCGTCCGACAGCTCGTAACCGAGCCGGGCGAAGATTTCGACGATGCGCTCCAGCGTGCGCGTCACCGGGTGCAGACCGCCGCGTTCGCTGCGGCGGCCCGGCAAGGTGACATCGATGCGCTCGCCGGCAAGACGGGCATCCAGCGCGGCGGTTTCCAGGGTGTGTTTGCGTTCTGACAACGCCGCGGTCAGCGCATCGCGCGATAGGTTGATCGCCTCGCCAGCCGCCTTGCGCTGCTCTGCCGGCAACGTCCCGAGCTGCTTGAGCTGGGCGGTAATGCTGCCGCTCTTGCCCAGCAATGCGACACGCAAGGCTTCCAGTTGGTCCGGCGTCTGCGCCGCGGCAACATCGGCCAGCGCGCGTTCGGTCAGGGATTGAATCTCACTCATTGCACTTGCGCCTCAACTGCTAGCCGAACGGTGTTTCCGGATACACCGGAACGCATTGTCACTGCATCGCTCTGTCATCGCCCGCTTGGCGACTTCGCTAAAACGCAAAAGGGGAAGGACTCGCGCCCTTCCCCCTGCATATCTGCTTTGTCCTCATCAGAAGCCGGCACAAGAATGTGCAAGCCCCTACGAGAAACTACCCTGTCAAAAGTCCGCACATGGATGTGCGGGCTCTTGCGAGGGACTCGCACTATGCCGCCAGCGCGCCCTTTGCCTTCTCGGCCAGCGCGGCAAAACCGGCGGCGTCGTGCACGGCGATATCGGCCAGCACCTTACGGTCCAGGGTGATGCCAGCCTTGAGCAGGCCATTCATGAAACGGCTGTAGCTCAAGCCGTTGATGCGGGCAGCCGCATTGATGCGGGTGATCCACAGCGAACGGAAATTACGCTTCTTCTGCTTACGGCCAATGTATGCGTACTGCTGTGCCTTGATGACCGCCTGCTTGGCAACGCGGAAGACCTTGCGGCGAGCGTTGTAGTAGCCCTTCGCCAGGGTCAGAATTTTCTTGTGGCGGCGGCGCGCCTGCACACCACGCTTTACTCGTGCCATGGTTCAGTCCTCAGAGATAGGGAAGCATACGATCGAGACGGCCTGCGTCCTCGGCACGGACGTGATTCGTCTGCCGCAGGTTGCGCTTCCGCTTGGTCGCTTTCTTCGTGAGGATGTGGCTACGGTTTGCGTGGCCGCACTTGTACTTGCCGGAGGCGGTCTTGCGGAAACGCTTGGCCGCCGCCCGGTTGGTCTTGATCTTGGGCATTGCAATGTCCTTGATGGTGTTTTGTCACTGACACGGGCGGCAGTCTTGCGACCACGCTTTCCATCCTTGCCCTTGCCTGCTTGTAAGTCCTTGATCGAACACGATCCGGACAGGTCCTGGCGCCGCTCGCACGGCGCCCCGGTAAAACCGGGCCGCGCAGTCTACCCGTTAACGGGAATTGTTGCAAATCGTTGAGCTTGCGACGCAACGGACCGGCCGGGCCCGTTGCAGCGCTGAATCGGATCCTCAGACCTTCTTCTTGGGCGCGATCATCATGACCATCTGGCGCCCTTCCAGGCGAGGACGCGACTCGATGACGATGTCGTCGCCCAGATCGGCCTCGATCCGCGCCGCCATTTCGCGACCAAGCTCCTGGTGGCTCATTTCACGGCCACGGAAGCGGATGTTGACCTTGACCTTGTCGCCCTCTTCCAGGAAGCGGCGCATGTTGCGCAGCTTGATCTGGTAGTCGCCCTCGTCGGTGACCGGGCGGAACTTGAGTTCCTTGATCTCGACCTGCTTGGTCTTTTTCTTGGCCTCGTTGGCCTTTTTCTGCTGCTCGAACTTGAACTTGCCGAAATCCATGATCTTGCAGACCGGCGGATCGGCCTGCGGCTGGATTTCGACCAGATCCAGGCCTTCTTCTTCGGCCTTGGCGAGCGCTTCGTCGCGCGACAACACGCCGACCATCTCACCGTCGCTGCCGATCACGCGAACGCGCGGCACACGGATTTCTTGGTTCTTGCGGTTCTGTTTGTTGTCAGGGGTACTGATATTGCAATCTCCCAGAGGAATCGAACCGGCGCATCCGGATCATCCAGACCGGCCGGGGTTGGCTCACGCTGCCTGCTCTGCCTGCAGACGTTCGATGAAGGCCGAGACCGTCATGGTCCCAAGGTCCTCGCCTGAACGGGTCCGCACGGCGACAGCGCCATTTTCCTTCTCGCGGTCGCCGACCACGAGCAGATATGGCACGCGTTGCAGCGTATGCTCGCGAATCTTATAACCGATCTTCTCGTTACGCAAATCGGCGCTGACACGGAAGCCTTGATTTGCAAGGGTTTTCCGCACAGAGTCGACATATTCAGCCTGAGCATCGGTGATGTTGGCGACAACGACCTGCACCGGGGCCAGCCAGGACGGGAAGGCACCGGCGTGGTGTTCGATCAAAATGCCGATGAAACGCTCCATCGAGCCGACAATGGCCCGGTGCAGCATGACCGGATGCTTCTTCTGGCTGTTCTCGTCCACGTACTCGGCGCCGAGACGGCCCGGCATCATGAAATCGACCTGCATGGTGCCCAGCTGCCAGGTGCGACCGATGGCGTCCTTGAGGTGGTACTCGATCTTGGGGCCGTAGAAGGCGCCCTCGCCCGGCAGTTCCTGCCATTCCACCCCGCACACGCCCAGCGCGCTGCGTAGCGCGGCCTCGGCCTTGTCCCAGGTGGCATCGTCGCCCAGGCGCTTTTCCGGACGCAGCGCAATCTTGATCTGGATGTCGTCGAAGCCGAACGCGGTGTAGACCGCCAGCGCCTGCTGGTGAAAAGCGGTGACTTCGGATTCGATCTGCGATTCCAGGCAGAACACGTGCCCGTCGTCCTGGGTGAAGCCGCGCACGCGCAGGATGCCATGCAGCGCGCCGGAGGGCTCGTTGCGGTGGCAGGCGCCGAACTCGCCGTAGCGGATCGGCAGGTCGCGGTAGCTATGCAGGCCCTGGTTGAACACCTGCACGTGGCCGGGGCAGTTCATCGGCTTGACTGCGTAGGTGCGCTTCTCCGATTCGGTGAAGAACATCGCGTCCTGGTAGTTGTCCCAGTGGCCGGATTTCTGCCACAGCGACACGTCCAGGATCTGCGGGCAGCGCACTTCACCGTAGCCGCTGTCGCGGTAGACCTTGCGCATGTACTGCTCGACCACCTGCCACAGCGACCAGCCCTTGGGGTGCCAGAACACCAGGCCGGGCGCTTCTTCCTGCAGGTGGAACAGGTCCTGCGCCTTGCCGATGCGTCGATGGTCGCGCTTGTCGGCTTCTTCCATGCGCAGGATGTAGGCGTCAAGCTGTTTCTTGTCGGCCCAGGCGGTGCCGTAGATGCGCTGCAGCTGCTCGTTCTTGGCGTCGCCGCGCCAGTAGGCGCCGGAGATGCGGGTCAGCTTGAACGCCTTGAGGAAACGCGTATTCGGCACGTGCGGGCCGCGGCACATGTCCACGTATTCCTGGTGGTAGTACAGGCCCATAGCGGTGATGTCCTCGGACATGTCCTCGATCAGGCGCAGCTTGTACTCCTCGCCGCGCTGGGCGAATACCTCCATCACTTCCGCGCGCGGAGTGACCTTCTTGATCACGTCGTAATCCTGCGCGATCAGTTCCTGCATGCGCTGCTCGATCGCGGCCATGTCTTCGGGCGTGAACGGGCGCTCGCTGTAGATGTCGTAGTAGAAGCCTTCGGCGATGACCGGGCCGATCACCATCTTGACCTCGGGATACAGCTGCTTGACCGCGTGCCCGACCAGGTGGGCGCAGGAGTGGCGGATGATCTCTACGCCCTCGGCGTCCTTGGCAGTGATGATGCGCAGGCTGGCGTCATGGTCGATGACGTCGCTGGCATCGACCAGCTGGCCGTCGACCTGGCCGGCGATGGTGGCCTTGGCCAGGCCGGCGCCGATCGACTGGGCGACCTGCATCACCGAGACGGGGGATTCGAATTCGCGGCGGCTGCCGTCGGGGAGCGTGATATTGATCATGGGCAAGAATGAGGTCTGGTCTGGCTGCAGCGGTCGGCTGCCATGGGAGATCTGGCCATCGCTGGTCAGGCTCGGAGGGGAATGCAGGAGGCGGGGCAAAACGGCGCCATGCAGGCGCTCTGCGCGCTGACGCAGGCAGGGATCAGCGGTGGGCGGTGGTAGTGCTCATGTCGCACGCTGGGCCGGCGCGGGGCGCGGGCCACCTTCTCGCAGGGGGTCTTGGGCATGAATGGTAAACCAATCAGACGCCCGCTGCGTACGGCGGCACGGCGCTGGCAGGCGCATGGCATGATGCCGGCCACCTGTCCTGCCGTTGCCAATCATGACCATCAAGGGTAAAGCCACCTCGCTGGATATCGCCTACCTGGCCGGCGTGTCGCAGCCGACCGTGTCGCGCGCACTGCGCGGCAGCCCGATGGTCAACGAGGAAACCCGCAAGCGCATCCTGCGCATCGCCCGCGAGCTGAACTACAAGGTCGACAAGAACGCCTCCTCGCTACGGCTGCGCAATGCCGGCACGCTGGCACTGCTGTTCTTCGAAGACCCCACTGCCGACGACTCGCTGATCAACCCGTTCTTCCACTCGATGCTGGGCTCGATCACCCGTGCCTGCGCGCTGCAGGGCTACGACCTACTGGTGTCGTTCCAGCAGTTGTCCAAAGATTGGCAGGCCGATTACGAAGACAGCAACAAGGCCGACGGCATCATCCTGCTGGGCTATGGCGACTATCAGCAATCGCGCCAGCGGCTGCAGCTGCTGGTCGAGCAAGGCACCCACTTCGTGCGCTGGGGCGCGGCCCTGCCCGGCCAGCCCGGCATTTCGATCGGCAGCGACAATTACCAGGGCGGGCTGGACATTACCGACCATCTGCTGGCGCAGGGCTGCCGGCGCATCGCGTTCCTCGGACACGCGTCCAACCACTACCCCGAATTCGAAGAACGCTACCGCGGCCATGCCACGGCGCTGGCGCAGCACGGCCTGATAGCCGACCCGGCGCTGCAGTTCGATGCGATCACCACCGAGTTGTCCGGCTACACCGCATGCCTGGCACTGCTGGACAGCGGCAATGCGTTCGATGCGGTCTGCGCAGCCAGCGATCTGATCGCGATCGGTGCGATGCGCGCCCTGCGCGAGCGCGGCCTGCGGGTGCCGCAGGACGTGGCGGTCAGCGGCTTCGACGATATTGCGTTGGCGGCGTCGGTTGCGCCGGCGTTGTCGACCGTGCAGCAGGACACCAAGCAGGCCGGCACACTGCTGGTGGAAAGTCTGGTTGCCTTGATTCGCGGCGAAGCGGCGCAGAGCCGCACGATTCCGGTGCGCCTGGCGCTACGCGATTCCTCGCGCAGCAGCGGGCTGCAGCCGCCACTGGGTTGGGCGCCGTCCAGCGCAGAGGCCGGCGATGCGATGACGGGTCGAGCGGCGGATGGGGCGGTCAGGCGTTGATTCGGGATCGGGACCCGGGACAGCGCTCCGGTTGGGTTGCGAGATCTCGCAACCCGCTGGGTGCGTCGTAGGAGCGCCCGCGGGCGCGACGCGTTACCGGTAATACCTGATCGCGCCCAGGTGCGCTCCTACCTGTTGCGCGCGTCGCGCGCGGCCTGCTCGGCCATCTGCAGGTCGAGCTGCTGGCGCAGGGCCGGGTCGGTGATCGGCGCATCCGACAGCAACACGCGCACGCCATGCGCCGGCACCTGCGCCACTAACCTGCGTTGCACCTGCAGCTGCTCGCCACTCACCGCATCGCGCCAGCTGCCGGGCTGCAGGAAGCGTTTCACTTCGATGCTTGCGGCCGTATCGGCCTTGTTGAGCAGCACCAACGCGGTCTGGGTGGTGCCGGCATGCTGATAGACGCGCAGGAACGCGGCTTGATCGCCGTGCAATTGCACATCGACCTGCACGCCACGCTGCAATGCCGGGGTGTTGCGACGCACCTGGGCGATGCGTTGCAGCGGGCCGAAGATCGGGCTCTGCGGTGCGGTACGAATGCGCTCGACGCCGAAGTAATTGCGGTTGCCGGCATGTTCGGCACGCCCACGCATGAAGCCGATTTCCGAGCCGTAATAGATCACCGCGTAAGCTCCCCCGTCAAGCAAACACTTCAAAAGTAGAGATTCCGGTGTGCTTGTTGCGGTACTCGACCGGGGTCATTCCGCCGAGCGAATCATGGGATCTTGCTTGGTTGTAGTCGATCATCCACCAGTGGGCGGCTTCGCGCACCTCGTCGAGGCAGGCGAAGAGATTCAGGTCGAGCACTTCCTCGCGGAACGTACGATTGAAGCGCTCAATGAAGGCATTCTGATTTGGCTTTCCCGGCTGGATGTACTGTAGCGACGTCCCCCCACCCTGAGTAGTGGTTTGGTTTAGAGTCCGGGGGTAATGATATCGGTGTTTGCCAGATGTTGGGCATAAGCAGCCGGGGTCATGCCGCCGATCGCCTTCTTGGGTCGGTCCTCGTTGTATTCGCGTCGCCAGCGTTCGATTTCGGTG
>NZ_VZPL01000017.1 GCF_008801575.1 Xanthomonas cissicola
CGGCCTGGCCAAAAACACCGCACACGTGCTGACCTTGTTTGCGCTCTCCAATCTGTGGATGAAGCGAAAGCAGTTGCTGCCGGCTATGGGGAGCGTGCGCCTGTAAACCAGGAAATTCCCACGGAAAGCGCCAGAAATGGCGAAATTCCAAAGATTCAAACGCCACTCTTCGGAACGACGCGACATCCCGCACTCTCAGGCCTCGTTATTCAGACCTTCCCTAAAGCGAAACAACTGACCCCTGCCGTGGAAATGGGGGGCGTAACCCACCGCTACCGCGCAAACGCGCGGTAGTGGCGAGAACCGGGTGGCGTGGGACCGCCAGCGCGGCGGATGTGGCGCCACTCGGTTTTCAACCGGGTGATCGGGCCTTCCCTGGGCGCGGTTACGCCAGCATGCGCACCTTCGGCTCGCGTGCCCACTGGCGGGTTTTTGCTGCGGCAATGAATGCCTTGGTATCGGCGGCGGGAACCACGCCCGCATCCTTGCCGACGTTGCCGGCCTTCAACAACAACTGCGCACCTTCGTCGAACGCGATGGCCTTCAGATGCGCCCAGGCAAAACTCACGAAATCCAGCGCCGCCGATTCGCGTGTCAGCAGCTTGGCCGCTTCCGAGGACAGCAGCACCGCCACCGCGTCGAACACCACCGAGGGCGTCCCCGCCAGCTGCCCGTCGGCGGCCAACTGCTTGCCGTCGTTGAGCTTGGCGCCGCCGAGCTTGGGCGCAACGATCTTGACCGTCGCGCCCGCAGCTTCGGCCGCCTTGCGTACGGCCTTGATCGCCGCTGCGTCCGAGCCGTCGTGAATCAGGATGCCCACCGTGCGCCCTTTCAAGGTGTCCTTCATCTTGCCGATGACCTGCAAGGCAGGCGAGAGCGGCATGTCGATCGGCGCCACGGCAGCCGGCGGTGCTGGCGGCAGGGCGGTCATGCCCATGCCATCGGCCACACGTTGCGCCAGCTCCTGGTCGATATGGCGTAAATGACCCACGATGGCCTCGCGCACATGGGCGGTTTCCACCTTCGACAGTTCGAACACCAATGCCGAGGCGATGTGCGCCTGTTCCGGTGCGGTCTGGCTACGGAAGAACAGGCGCGCCTGGCTGTAATGATCGGCAAAGCTCTCTGCACGCACACGGCCCTTGGCGCCTTCTTCGGCCGGGGTTGCGTGGCTGGGGAAGCCACGCAGCGCTTCGCGCGGCGCATCGGCCTGCAGCGAGCTGGGCTCATAAGCGACGCGGCCCTTCGGCACACCCATCTGCATGCGGCCGTCGCGCTGGTTGTTGGCGAACGGGCACTTGGGTGCATTGATCGGAATCTGGTGGAAATTGGGCCCGCCCAGGCGGCTCAGTTGCGTGTCCAGATACGAGAACAACCGACCTTGCAGCAGCGGGTCGTTGCTGAAGTCGATGCCGGGCACGATATTAGCCGGGCAGTAGGCAACCTGTTCGGTTTCGGCGAAGAAATTGTCCGGCCAGCGATCGAGCACCATGCGGCCGACGATCTGCAACGGTATCAACTCTTCCGGAATGACCTTGGTCGAGTCGAGATGATCGAAGGGGAAGGCGTCCGCCTGCGCTTCGGTGAACAACTGCACGCCCAGTTCCCACTCCGGAAAGTCGCCGCTCTGGATCGCTTCGAACAGATCGCGACGGTGAAAGTCTTGATCGGCACCGGCGATCTTGACCGCCTCGTCCCAGATGGTCGATTGCAGGCCCAGCTTGGGACGCCAATGGAATTTGACGAAGGTGCTCTCGCCTTTCTCATTGAGGAAACGGAAGCTATGGATACCGAACCCTTCGATCGTGCGCAGCGAACGCGGAATGGTGCGGTCGCTCATCGCCCACATGATCATGTGCATCGATTCGGGCGTCAGCGAGATGAAATCCCAGAACGTGTCATGCGCACTAGCGGCCTGCGGGAAACCGCGATCCGGCTCCATCTTCACCGCATGAATCAGGTCCGGGAACTTCATCGCATCCTGGATGAAGAACACCGGGATGTTGTTGCCGACCAGATCCCAGTTGCCTTCCTTGGTGTAGAACTTCACCGCGAACCCGCGCACATCGCGCGGCGTATCCACCGAGCCGGCGCCGCCTGCGACAGTGGAAAAACGGGTGAATAACGGGGTTTTTTCGCCAACCTCGGTAAAGATCTTGGCGGTGGTGTACTGGCTCAGCGACTTGGTCAGCTCGAAATAGCCGTGCGCGGCACTGCCGCGCGCATGCACGATGCGCTCGGGGATGCGCTCATGATCGAAGTGGGTGATCTTTTCCCGCAGGATGAAATCTTCCAGCAACGTCGGGCCACGCGGCGTGGCGCGCAGCGAATTCTGGTTGTCGCCAACCGGAATGCCCTGGTTGGTAGTCAGTTGCCGATGCGTACCGCCGGCCTTCTGGTGCAACTCATCGCCAGTACCGCGCGACACATCGGGCGTGGCGCTTGCAGCAGGTGCGACGGCGGGAACCTGCGCGGATTTACTGGGGGACTTGGCCATGGGGACTCCACTGTAGGCGGGCTTGGGATGCGGGCTGAGCAACAAAGCCTGGGAGTGGTGCTGTTAATTGCATGTGTCTGTATGCGAACGAATACTCACATGCACAGCGAACATTGCACCATGTCGCAGTTGGATGTTGCATCGGTCACGCGTTGCACATAGCCATGCACTCGCGAGGCAGCGAACGCGACCATTGCGCCGTTTACAGCAGATCCAAGGGCTGTTTGCGCGTAGGCGGCGCGAAGGCGCGATCGATTTCGGCAAGATCGTCTGCGTGCAATTGCAGCGTGCAGGCAGCGGCATTGGCACGCACATGCGCCGGCGTTCCGGATTCGGGAATGGCGATGACATTGCCGCTGCGGATGGCCCACGCAAGCGCCACCGCAGTGGCCGCAACGCCACGACGCTCGCCGATGGCGTGCAAGACCGGATGATCCAGCAACGCGCGGCTGCCAAGCGGCGAATACGCCATTACGGCTACCTCGTGCGCGGCGCACCAGGGCAGCAGGTCGAATTCGATGCCGCGGCTGCCAGCGTGGTACAGCACCTGGTTGACCAGGCAATGCGAGCCGCCATCGATTGCCCAGAGCTCCTCCATGTCATCGACGTCGAAGTTAGACACGCCCCAATCTCGGATCTTGCCGGCATCGCGTAGTGCTTCGAACGCGTCCACCACTTCGGCCAGATCGCTGCCGCCACGCCAGTGCAACAGGTACAGATCCAATGTGCGCACTCCCAGCCGTTGCAGGCTGGCTTCGCAGGCATGCGCAATCCCGCGCGCGCTGGCATTGCTGGGCAACACCTTGGACACCACGTAGGGCGGTTGCGTGCGGCCGATGGCCTGGCTGATCAATTGCTCCGAGCGGCCATTGCCATACATCTCGGCGGTGTCGATCAGCTGCATGCCCAATTGCTGCCCGAGTTGCAGCGCTTGGATTTCCTGCTCGGACGCATGTCGGCCCTGGCCCAGGTTCCAGGAGCCCAGGCCCAACGCGGGCACGCGACGCCCGTTGCGCAGGCGTACCTGCGCGCAGGAAGGGGAAGACGATTCGGACATGACGGGTTCCTGCCGCGTTGGAATGAGGGTGATGACCGTTACATCGGTGGCCTTGTCACTGCGACGATGGCTGCACCGATGTTGGCGCAGTGTCTGCATGCGCATCCCAGAACGCACAACGATGACGCTGCACGAAGTCGGGCGTTGCGCCGATCCTCTGCGGCGACAGCGTCAGCGGCGTGTCGCCGTCAAAAAGCGACCATGGCGGCCGCCCGCTGCCGTTGGGGTCGCCAGTGCGTGCGAACGCACCCCAGTAATCCTGCATCGTATTGGCGAACGCCTGCTGCGCCGGACTGAACTGCGGCTTGCCACTGAGCACCCAAGGGCGCTGAAACAGATACACCAGTTCAGAGGCATGGAAAGCGCCCAATGCAGGCGAAAACGGCAGGCGTAACAGACCGTACGGCGCGTCCGGGTCGTCGAACTCGTAGGCATACACCGGCGCATGCGTGCGCAAGGCCCGTCCCAGCCGGCGTGTGGGGCAGGCGAAGCCACCATCGGTCACGATGTCGGCGAACGCCTCCCAGCGCGATTGTGCGGCAACGGCTGCGTATTGCCTCAGGACCGGGGCAGGCGAGGCATGCATGCGTTGCACGCGCGCTTCATAACCGCTGCGCAAGTTGAGCTTGCCGATATAGGACAGCAATTGCGCAAACAGACGCCCTTCGTCGCGATTGGTGCCCATCAGTACCGGCACCTGCACCTGCCGGCCGCTGGCGATTGCAGCGGCCAGTGGCAGCGGCAACGCCTGGCCACCGGACATCGGCGCCCACGCATCGCTGCCGGTCAGTCCGCGGCGTTGTGGTGCTGCATCGGCCAGCGTGTCGGCCGGCAGTGCGCGCAGGCATGCGGCCGCATCGGGCGCGTGCGCGCAGCCCAGGCTTTGTGCCATACGCACGCCGCCACTTTCTGCCTCGCGCTGCGGCACGCTGGAATCGCCCGCCAGGCAGCTGCCGCTTTGCAGGATGGCGCGTTGAAACAACCCCGCCGCGCCGGGCGAAGCGAGCTGATAACAGATGCTCCACGCACCGGCCGATTCGCCGAACACGGTGACGTTGTGCGCATCGCCGCCGAACGCGGCGATATTGCGTTGCACCCAGCGCAAGGCCGCCTGCTGGTCGAGCAATGCATAGGCGCCTTCGCTTTCGCCGCGCAGGCCTGGATGCGCGTAGAAACCGAATACGCCCAGCCGATAGTTGGGTGCCACCACAATGACATCCTGGCGCGCAGCCAACGCGCTCAGGTCGTAGTCGACATTGCTGCCCAGTTCCAGCGCGCCGCCATAGATCCACACCATCACCGCGCGTGGATGCGCCGGTGCGGGGCCGGGCGGTGCGTAGACATTGAGCGTGAGGCAATCTTCGGACACATGCTTCTGCCCGACGCGATAGCGCGGCAGGCAGGCCGGGCCGGCCTGGGTGGCATCGCGGACCTGCGTCCACGCGGCTGGCGGTTGCGGTGCGCGAAAGCGCAGTTCACCCACGGGCGGCGCTGCGAACGGCACCCCCAGGAATGCCCGACCCTGTGCACTGGCCACACCGCGCACCGGGCCGGCCGTTGTCTGCACCACCTCGGCACGCGCATCAGGCGCGTGCACCAGCGCCGGCACCTCGCCGGGACGGCGCGGTGCGCAGCCAACCAGCAGGCAGGCTGCCACCAGAACGGCACCAAGGGAGTTCAGTTCACGCATGCGCCAGGGTCTGCTGTGGGATGAAAGCGTCCGTCATCATCCCGATGGCACGTGTAGGCCAGGAAAACGGCCGGCCAGTGCGCTGGGATGTGTATCGCGCATTGGCATCCACACCTGGCGCAACAAAAAACCCAGCCGTGTTACCGGCTGGGTTTCGTTAACCGTCGCGGGGGCGGTGATCAGGCCTCGGCGTCTTCCTTGTACGCATCCACCGGGATGCAGGCGCACATCACGTTCTTGTCGCCGTAGACGTTGTCCACGCGTGCCACCGGCGGCCAGTACTTCTGCTGCTTGAGGCTGGGCAGCGGGAACGCGGCCAGCTCGCGCGGGTAGGCATGCGTCCACTCGCTGGCCGACACCTGCGTTGCGGTGTGCGGCGCGTGCTTGAGCGGGTTGTCTTCGCGGTCCAGGCGGCCGTCTTCGATGGCGCGGATCTCCTCGCGGATCTGGATCATCGCGTCGATGAAGCGGTCCAGTTCGTGCTGCGATTCGCTTTCGGTCGGTTCCACCATCAGCGTGCCGGCGACCGGGAAGCTCAACGTCGGTGCATGGAAGCCGAAGTCGATCAGCCGCTTGGCGATGTCTTCGGCGCCGATGCCGCTGGTCTTCTCCAGCGGGCGCACGTCGAGGATGCACTCGTGCGCGACCAGGCCGTTGCGCCCGGTGTACAGCGTCTTGTAGTGCGGCGCCAGTCGCTTGGCGATGTAGTTGGCGTTGAGCAAGGCCACTTGCGTTGCCTTGCGCAGGCCGGCGCTGCCCATCATGGTCACGTACATCCAGCTGATCGGCAGGATCGAGGCAGAACCGTAGGCCGCGGCGCTGACCATGCCGCCGATGCGCGAGGAGTGTCCATTCCCGCTTTCGGAGTTGAATCCGCCGCCATGGATGGCGGCAGTTTGACCTTCGCCGGCATGGATGCCGGCACGAGGCAGGTACGGCGCCAGGTGCGACTTCACCGCGCACGGGCCCACGCCCGGGCCGCCACCGCCGTGCGGAATGCAGAAGGTCTTGTGCAGGTTGAGGTGCGACACGTCCGAGCCCCACTTGCCGGGCTTGGCGACGCCGACCAGGGCATTCATGTTGGCGCCGTCGGTGTAGACCTGGCCGCCATGCGCATGCACCGCTTCGCAGATCGCCACCACGTCTTCTTCGAACACGCCGTGGGTGGACGGGTAGGTGATCATCAGCGCCGCCAGGCGGTCGGAATATTTTTCCGCCTTGGCGCGGATGTCATCCACGTCCACATTGCCGTTGGCATCGCACTTGGTCACCACCACGGTCATGCCGCACATCTGCGCCGAAGCCGGGTTGGTGCCGTGCGCCGATTCGGGAATCAGGCAGATATCGCGATGCGCTTGCCCGCGCGAACGGTGATAGGCGCGGATCGCCAGCAGGCCGGCGTATTCGCCTTGCGCGCCAGAATTGGGTTGCAGGCTCACCGCATCGTAGCCGGTGCATTCGACCAGCATCGCTTCGAGTTCGTCGATCAACTGCGCGTAGCCAGCGGACTGCTCGGCCGGAGCGAGCGGATGGATGGCGCCGAATTCCGGCCAGGTCACCGGGATCATCTCGGCGGTGGCGTTGAGCTTCATGGTGCAGCTGCCCAGCGGGATCATGGTGCGATCCATCGCCAGGTCCTTGTCGGCCAGCGAGCGCATATAGCGCAGCAGTTCGTGCTCGCTGTGGTGGGTGTTGAAGACCGGGTGGGTCAGGAACGGGGTGGTGCGCAGCAGGCCTTGCGGCAGCGCATCGGCCGTGGCCGCATCCAGCGCGTCCACATCGGCCGTGGCACCGAACAGCTGCGCCAGCGCAACCACATCGGCGCGCGTGGTGGTTTCGTCCAGGCTGATGCCCACCGCCTCGCTGTCGATGGCGCGCAGGTTGATGCCAGCCGCACGCGCACGGGCGTGGATGGCATCGGCATCGATCGCCTTGACGTGCAAGGTGTCGAAGAAGCGATCGCCAACGGTGACGCCGGCGCTGCGCAGTGCGGCCGCCAGGATCGTCGCCAGGCGATGGGTGCGGCGTGCGATCCGGGTCAGGCCATCGGGGCCGTGGTAGACCGCATACATCGAGGCCATGACCGCCAGCAGCACCTGCGCGGTGCATATGTTGGAGGTGGCCTTTTCGCGGCGGATATGTTGCTCGCGGGTCTGCAGGGTCAGGCGATACGCCGGGTTGCCGGCGGCATCGATCGACACGCCGATCAACCGGCCGGGCATCGAGCGCTTGTAGGCATCGCGGCACGCCATGAACGCTGCATGCGGGCCGCCAAAGCCGAACGGCACGCCGAAGCGCTGCGAGTTGCCGACCACGATGTCCGCGCCCCATTCGCCCGGAGCGGCGATCAGGGTCAGCGCCAGCAGATCGGTGGCCACCGCGACCAGGCCGCCTTGCGCGTGCACGGCATCGGCCAGTGCAGCGTGATCGCCGATATGACCGAAGCTGTCCGGGTACTGCAGCAGCACCCCGAAGCACTCGGCCTGCAGCGCTTCTTCCGGCGTGCCGACACGCAGCACGATGTCCAGCGGCTCGGCGCGCGTGCGCAGCAGTTCCAGCGTCTGGGGATGCACTGCGTCGTGCACGAAGAACGTGTTGGACTTGGACTTGGCCGAACGCTTGGCCAGGGTCATCGCCTCGGCCGCAGCGGTGGCTTCGTCCAGCAGCGAGGCGTTGGCGATCTGCATGCCGGTGAGGTCGGCGCACAGGGTCTGGAAGTTGATCAGCGCTTCCATGCGGCCTTGCGAAATCTCAGCCTGGTATGGCGTGTAGGCGGTGTACCAGGCGGGGTTTTCCAGGATGTTGCGCAGGATGACCTTCGGCGTGTGGGTGCCGTAATAGCCCTGGCCGATAAAATTACGCTGCACCTGATTCTTGCTGGCGATGGCGCGGATCTTGGCCAGCGCTTCTTCTTCGGTGATCGCCTCGGGCAGCGCCAGCGGCGCCGGCGACTTGATGTTGCCCGGCACGATGGCATCGGTCAGCGCATCCAGCGAAGCATGGCCGACCACGTCCAGCATCTGGGCGATTTCCGCGTCGTTGGGGCCGATATGGCGCTCGACGAACGCGCTGTGGTGTTCGAGGTCGCGCAGGGAAGACGGGGTCTGGGACATGGCGGGCATCCGGGGTAGGGGCAGACGAATGGTCGACCCGCACCACGGCCGGTATGACGCGCATGCGCGCACCACGACCTGCCGCAGCAGCGGTCTTCCTCGCGCCCCTCTGTCCTTTTGCCTGAGAGTTTAAAAACGCGGCCTGGCGCGTGGCCTGCCTGCGTTTCGTGCCCCTTCGGCGCCGGCATCGGCCGGTCTCTCCAGAGTTGTACTGCGGATGGTATCGGGCCTGAGCGATTACGGGCTGTTGCGCCTTCGGCAGCGGCAGTGCCGCTTCTCCCACCGTGTTGCGGGCCGATTATAGCGTGGCTGCAGGTTGCCCGGCGCGCCCGCGCGCACCCGTCTGCCTGCCGGCTGCACTTGGGTTTGCTTAACCTTGCCGGCGCAAGCGCCTATCATCGGCGGCCGTGTGCGCATGCCGGTGCCGCAACAAGCGGACGCCGGCGCGCACTCCATGCACTACCGCCGCGGACCCCTGAATGCCCCCCACCACGCCTTCCACCTGTCGCATGGCGCTGCTGCTGGCCGGGCTGGCGATGTTCGGCCCGTTTTCGATCGACACCATCTTCCCGGCGTTCTCGCAGCTTAGCCGCAGCCTGGCGGTGGACCAGGTGGCGATCCAGCAGACCATCAGCGTCTATCTGCTGGCGTATGGCCTGATGAGCATCGCGCACGGGCCATTGTCCGACGCCTGGGGCCGCAAGCGGGTGATCCTGGGCGGGCTGGCCTTGTTTATCGCCGGCTCGATCGGATGTGCACTGTCGCAAGACTTGCCCACGCTGCTGGCATTCCGCGCGCTGCAGGGCCTGTCGGCCGGCGTGGGCATGATCGTCGGGCGGGCGGTGATCCGCGACCTGTTCCATGGTCCGGACGCGCAGCGGCTGATGAGCCAGGTATCGATGATCTTCGGGATTGCGCCGGCCATCGCGCCGATCATCGGCGGCTGGATCCTGCTCAGTGGCGGCGGCTGGCCGTTGATCTTCTGGTTTCTGGTGGTGTTCGGCCTGGTGCTGCTCATCGCAACCCTGACCTGGCTGCCGGAGACCCATCCGGTGGAGGCGCGTACGCCGCTGCAGTTCAGGCGCCTGTTGCAGGATTACGTGCGCATCGGCTTCAACCCGCGCTTCCAGCGCCTGGCCGCGGCCGGGTCGTTCAACTTCGCCGGCATCTTCCTGTACATCGCCTCGGCGCCGGTGCTGATCATGCAGCACCTGAAGCTGGGCGAAGGCGATTTCGCCTGGCTGTTCATTCCCACCATCGGTGGCATGACGCTGGGCTCGTTCCTGTCCGGGCGCATGGCCGGGCGCATGCAGCCGGTGCGGCAGATCCGCATCGGCTTCGTTTGCTGCGGGGTGGCGGCGCTGGTCAATCTGGCCTATACCTTTGCGGTAACGCAGATCGCGCTGCCGTGGGCGGTGCTGCCGATCTTCCTGGCCGGCGTGGGCATGGCGCTGATCTTCCCGATCCTGGCGCTGGCGGTGCTGGACATGTACCCGCAGCAGCGCGGCCTGGCGTCTTCGCTGCAGGCCTTCACCCAGTTGATGACCAATACGGTGGTGGCCGGGGTGCTGTCGCCGCTGCTGAGTGAACATCCGCGGCATCTGGCGATCGGCATGACCGGTTTTTTCTTGCTGGGCTGGCTATTCTGGCGCTGGGAGCGCCGCAGCGGCCGCCGTCTACGGCACCGCCAGGCCACCGAGGCAGTGCCTCTGGAGCCGGCCGACCACCTCTGACCTCACAGGAGCCTGCATGTCCACCGATTCCAAGTTGCGCCGTGATGCCCGCAAGCGCGCCGCCGAGCGCCAGCGCAACCAGGCCGCCGCCAATCCAGCGCCGGTGTCCCCGATCGAACCGCATGCCGAACTCCGCGACCAGCAACGCACCCTCTTGGCCGGCATCGTCCGCCGCGACGGCGAATGGGTGCTGGGCATGGACGGCCGCATCGCCGGCGAAAGCACCAGCGCCGCCCAGGTGCTGGCGCTGATCATGCGTGCGGCCGAGTTGCACGAACGCCAGGGCACACCGGTGCGGCTGACCTATTCGGATGCGCTCAAGGATGCCGCGCATGCGGAGGCCCGTGCCGACGGCATGGAGTTCGAGCAGTTCAAGACCAGGTTGAGCGAGCGGTTGCAGGGCGGCACCAAGCTCAATTGAGCCTGGTCGCAGAAGCGCGTTCAGCGACAAGGCGTCATGTCATTGCCGCGATCCGGCAATGACAAGGCAATGTGTGTCAACGAGCTGCAGCAGGCGCAGTTTTCGTTGTAACCGGAGCGGCAGCCGTTGCCTGCCACCCGCACATCTGCCCTTGATTCTGCTGCTTCAGCCAGTCGCTCATCGGCGCGAAGTATTCCAGCATCGGGCCGGCATCGAGTTTGTCGGTGCCGGCCAGTTCCTTGAGTGTGGTTTGCCAGGGTTGGCTGGAACCACGTTGCAGCATCGACCAGAACTTCTGCCCGGCGTCCTTGTTGCCGTAGAAGCTGCATTCGTACAGCGGCCCCTGATGGCCGGCGGCCTGGCACAGGCCTTTGTAGAACTGGAATTGCAGGATATGCGCCAGAAAATAACGCGTGTACGGCGTGTTGCCCGGCACGTGGTACTTGGCGCCAGGGTCGAAGAATTCTTCGCCGCGCGCGCTGACCGGCGCCACGCCCTGGTACTTGGCTTTGAGTTCCCACCAGGCCTGGTTGTAATGTTCGGGCGTGATGGAGCCGTCGAACACGCCCCAGCGCCAGCGGTCGATCATCAAACCGAACGGTAGGAACGCCACCTTGCTCAGCGCCATGCGCATCTGCGAATTGATCAACGACTCGCGGCCGGTCTGTTGCTCGCCCACCATGCCGATCGATTGCAGGTATTTGGGCGTCATCGCCAGCACGATGGTGTCGCCGATCGCTTCGTGGAAGCCATCGTTGGCGCCGTTCTGGAACAGCGGCGGTAACGGGTTGTAGGCCAGGTTGTAATAGATGTGGCCCAGCTCGTGGTAGATGGTGGTGAAGTCTTCTTCGGTCGGTTTGATGCACATCTTGGTGCGCACATCCGCGCCGATGTTCTGGCTCGCCTCGCCGCCCATGTTCATGTCCCAGGCGCTGGCGTGGCACACCACGTCGCGGTCCAGCGGCTTGATGAACTGCGAGCGCTGCCAATAGGTGTCCGGCAGCTTGGGCATGCCCAGCGATGTGTAGAAATCCTGCGCGCGTTCGGTCATCTGCTTGGCGGTGCGCAGCTGCGCTTCGCGTTCGGCGTTGAAGCGTGCGGCCGCGCCACCATCGCCACCGGTGTTGCGTGCCAGCACTGCGGTGAGGTTGCCCTGGTACTGCTTTTCCAGCGCGGAGGTGATGTCCAGATCGCCGGCCGCCGGGTAGGGCTGCAGCAGATCCCACAGATTGCTCCAGTCCTGCTGCCACATATTGCCCATCAGATGTGCCGGCAACAGGCCGCCGGCGACCTCGCCCTTGTCTTTGCCGTATTGCGTGTCGAGTTTGCCGCGCGCATAGCACTGCAACTGCGCATACAACGGTTTGACCTGTTCCCATAGGCGGTCGGTTTCGCTGGCCAGTTGCGCCGGCGGCATGTCGTAGCCGCTGCGCCATAGCACCCCGACGTCGGCGAAACCCAGCCCGCGTGCGCCCTCATTGGCCAGCTCGACGAAGCGTTGGTAGTCCTTGCGCATGGGTTGCGCAGTGCTGTGCCAGCCCTGCCATGCGTCGAGTTGCTCGTTGTAGTCGCGGCTGCTGGCCAGCACTTGCTCCAACTCGCCCAGCTGGCGGCAGCGGCGCTGCTCGCCTTCGCCGACGCAATAGCTGCCGGCGCCGTAATCGCCTTCCATCTTGGCGGCGATGCGGGTGAGTTCGGCCAGCTTGGCCGGGTCGCGCGGTGCGGGCAGGGCGCTCATCAATTTGAGCAACTGCAGCGCACGCGCACTGTCGGCCGACATCGGTGTGCCGGCGTACTGCTTGGATTGTTCGATCCACCGATCCAGCTGCGCCAGCGAGCGTTCGTTGGCCTTGGCCGCCAGCAACTGCGAATCGCCGTTGATATAGGTGGACGACAGCCACTGCGCAGCCGTGGTTTCCGGATAGGACGCCTTGTATTCGGCGCTGATGCGCGCAACGAACTGGTCGGCGCTTTCGGCCGGCGCGGTCTTGGTCGCGACAGGTTTGTCCGGTGGTGCCGCATCCCGGCGGCAGGCCGACAAGCTCAGGGTGCCGGCAGCCACAGCCAATGCCAGCAACAGCAAACGAGGATTCACGGGTGGTCCTTGCAGTGAAGTCCGGCGAAGGCTAGAGCGCGCCGGGTTTCAGGGCAAGGGGCAGCGCCCGCCACGCATGCGATGGGGTGGGCAGGGGCAGGCGTTGGCGATCAGCGCAGCGTGGTGCCGGTGCATTTGGCGAACAGGTCGCGCTCGGGCGCATAGACGCTGGTCTTGACCTGCATCAACCCAAGCACGGACGGGAACAGCGCATCCTGATCGGTGTATTGCCCTGCACGGTGGCGCAGGCAGGCTTCATCCAGGCCGCGATCGCGCGCGAACTCGGGCGAGAACCACATCACCATCGGCACATGGGTCTGCTCCTTGGGCGCGATGGCGTACGGGACGCCGTGCAGGTACATGCCTTTTTCACCGAGCGATTCGCCATGATCGGAGAGATAGATCATCGCTGTGTCGTAGTCCGGCAGGCCGCGCAGCGCATGGATGGCCTGATTGAGGAAATGGTCGGTGTACAGGATCGAATTGTCGTAGGCGTTGACGATGTCCTGGCGGCCGCAGCTGCCCAGATCCGCGGTCTTGCACACCGGTTTGAAGCGTTCGAATTGCGCCGGGTACCGCTCGAAGTAGCTCGGGCCATGGCTGCCCAGTTGATGCAGCACCACCACGCGGTCGCCAGGTTTTGCGCGCACCTGTGCAGCCAGATCGCTCAGCAGGACCTCGTCCATGCAGCGGCCATCGGCGCATAGGCCGGGTGTGGTGGCATCGTCCAGCTTCTGGATCTCCAACCCGTCGCACACGCCCTTGCAGCCGGACTGGTTGTCGCGCCACAACGTCGAAATGCCAGCGTGCTCCAGTACATGCAGGAACGACTGATGGCCACGGATCATGTCTTCGTTGTAATCGCGACGGCCGTAGGGGGAGAACATGCAGGGCACCGAGACCTCGGTGCTGGTCCCGCACGAATGCAGTCGGGGAAATTGATCACCCCTGCCTGCGCCAGCTCCGGCGTGGTCTGGCGGCCATAGCCGTCGAGGCCCCAGTTCTGCGCGCGTGCGGTTTCGCCCAGCACCACCAGCAACAGGCGCGGGCGGCTACCCGGCGCGCGCGGTGTTGCCGTGGCGTCGTGTTCGATCGGCTGTTTGGGCGCGCGCTTGATCGGCGATTCGGATTTGAGGTTTTGCCGCAACGCCACGATGTAATTGATCGGCGTGGCCAAATAACGCACTTCGCGATGATTGCGCATCAATGCCGAAATATCCTGCGAGGAGAGCATGGCGCCAGCAGCGCCCGCCACCGCCACCACCAGCAGGAAACCCGATCGCACCAGTACCGTCTTGCCCACGCTGCGTGCGCGCAAACGCGTGCGCCACAGCAATGCGGTCGGAATCAGGAAGTAGCACACCAGCGGCAGGATCAGGCCCGACGTGAGCAACTCGCGCGATTCCTTGTGATCGGTATGCAGCACGTTGCGCAGCATGTCCGCATCCAGATAGACGTTGTAGCTGTCCATGTAGTGCGCGGCCAGGGCGGTGGTGAACAGCAACAGCGTCAGCAGCGGCTTTGCATTCCAGCGCCAGACCAAAACGCCCAGGAGCAGCGCATGCACGGCCACCAGCAGCGCCATCAACGAGATCGCAAACCCGATGCTGCCCGGATGCGTGGCCATGGCCGTACGCCAGAACAACTGATTGCAGACCAACGCAAAAAACAGGCTCGACAGCAGCACCAGCGCTTCGGTCGACACCGTCGGCCGCGTACTCCATGTCAGCGCGCGCAGGCCACTACGCTTGCGCGGTTCCGGCAACCAGGTACTCATGCTGCATCCCCCGAGGGCAACATCAATCCAAGCGCGCGACGCGGCTTTTGCAGCATCACGCAGTACAGCGCCAGTGCGCTCACCCAGCACACCGCCAGCGACCACAGGTCGTGCGAGAGAAAATGCGCGCCGCGCAGTTGTTGCGCAACACCGAAAATGAGACCTGCTGCCAAGCCTATGAACAAACCTGCAGACCGCCATGCAGGACGGAGCGCCAGCGCACAAAAATACAGCGCCACCCACGCATAGCCGGCACTGGCATGGCCGGCGGGAAAGCAACCTGACGCGGCAATACCGTGGCGCGATTCGAATAGCCCGATCATCGCTTGCGTACCGCCATAGCGGCTCAGATCCCACGGGCAATCCATCGCCGTCCACGACTTGAGCAGCGACACCAGCGAGGTCGACAGTGCGATAGAGGCGGCCAGGTAGGTCAGCGGCCAGCGCAACACCTTCAGGCGTGGCCTGCACCACGCAACAATGGCCAGCACCAGCACGCCGACTCCGGCTGCCGTGCTCAACCATTTACCCACGCGGTGGATCACGCCACTGGTGAACCAGTGGTCCTTGAGTAGCCAGTGCCCGCCTTCCAGCCGATACAGCGTATCGGCAACCCATTGGTCGCCACCGGCGCCCATCAGCAGCGCGCTCGCCAACAGAACGCATGCCAGGGGCAGCCACAGATGGCGCACAAGGAAGTGCGTCTGCATGCCGCTGGCGGTATGCGCCACGGTCGGCGCACGGATGGGAAGCGTTGTCATCGAGATGGCGGCCTGTGTCAATGCCCGACATCTTCGAAACTCGGATGTCGGAAAGCGGTCGGACCGGGGTTGCTCGGCCGTTAACCCGACACCAAGCGTTCAGTCTGCATCGCCTTCGCTACCGGTTTGTTCGGCATCGGACGCGGTGGCGATGCAACCGGCATGCCATGCCGTGCCCGGCAGCAACTGCCATTGATTGCGATTGGACTCGCCGATATCGATGCGTTGGGCCGGATCGATACACGCCGGCACCGCCTGCTTGAGCACGAACAGCCAGCGGGTGTGCGGCGCTTGCGCAAGCCATGGGCCGGCCTTGGCCCACTGGTCCTGCCAGCTCGCCTTGAAGCCGAAATCTGTCACCGGGCGATCGGCCTGCAGCAGGTTCTGCTCGCGCCAGGCCAGCATGCCCAGCTCTGCGTCCGCGCCGATGCGCTGGCCCACGCGTTGCATCAAACGTGCGGACGAACTGTAGGGATCCAGCGCCGGCATCAACCCCAGTCCGAACACCGTCCATAGCGTTGCGGTCATTACCACCAGCGCGGCGCCCGCGCGTTTACCGCGCGACCATGCAATCGCGGCCAGGCCGACCACGCCCAGGCCGATCAACCAGAAACCCACCGACTGCAGCGAGGCAAGCTCCATGCCGCGCTTCACTGCAGTGTTTTCGGCCCAGTGCAGATGCAGCGCAATGCCGCCACCCAGCACCAGCCCGGCAACGGCAAGCAGCAGCACATATCCGGTCAGCAGCATTCGCACGCCGCGCCGGCGCAACAACCCGGCCAGCAACGGCGCCGCGGCAACGCACAGCGCCGGCAGCATCGGGAAGATATAGACCTCGCGCTTGCCCGGACTGGCGCTGAAAAACAGCAGCACCAGCACGCTCCAGGCCAGCAGCAGCACATAGCGCGGGTCGCCGCGGCGCAGTCGCCGCCACCAGGCCGGCAGTAGCCACGGCAACAACAGGCAGCCGGGCAGCCACAAGGTGGCGATCACCTGCAGGTAGTACCAGAACGGTTTGACGTGATGCCAGGCGTGCGCATAACGCGTGCCGGTCTGCTTGAACAACAGCTCGTGCGCGTAGGCATGCAGCTGCGGGTCGTCGCTGTGCCATAGCGCGATGCCCAGCGGCCCCAGCCACACCGCCGTACCGGCCACGAAAGCCGGCAGCACCAGTCCCCAGCTGCGTCCTGCCAGCGCGCGCGCCGGCAACACGCTCCAATGCGTAGGCCGCAGCGCCATCCATGGCAACAACAGCAGCAGCGGCAGAAAACCGACGCCCTTGGTCACCGTCCCGACCCCGGCAGCGAACAGGCCCAGCATCCAGGCGCGCCAGTCCGGCCCGCGCAGCAGGTGCCGCAGCATTCCCCACAACGACAGTGTGGTCAGCGCCACCAGCACCATATCGATCTGCGCACGCTTGGCCATCAGGCCGAACTGCAGCACCGTGAACAAGGCCAGCACCGCATATCCCGCCACGCGCCGAGTCCATAGCCGGCGCGCGATATCCCAGGTCAGCCACAACGTGGCCAGCGCAGCCAGCAGCGACGGCAGCAGGAAGGCCACCGGCCAGTGCGGTATCAGTTCGTAGGTTGCCGCCTGCAGCCACATGAAGACCGGTGGTTTTTCTGCGTACAACTCGCTGCCACGGTGCGGCAGCAGCCACTGACCGGTCTCGACCATGGTGCGCGCGGCCAGCACGAAGCGCGGCTCGTCCGGCGGATTGGGCTGGCGCATGCCCAGCCCGGCCAGCAGGCTGACAACGATCAACAGCAACGCCACCAGCAGCGCGCGCTGGCGGGATGAGGAGGCAGCGATGGCAGGCGACACGCGCACGCCCTGAGTAAATGCGGGGAGACACTATCTGGCAAGTGGGTCGGAAATTTGTCGGAGCCGAGCCCGCATGATCGCGCATCGCATCGCAGCGCAGGCATCGCCGTGCGCGGGTGCTGGAGCGCAACCGGTTGGAAGGCCGTACCGGCGATACCGGTCGCGTTTGGCCGGCCTCGGTTAGGATGCGCACACCGTGCCTGCCGGGCCGTCCTGGAAACCCGCTCATGCGGCTGCTGGTCATTGAAGACAACCGCAATATGGTTGCCAACCTGTTCGACTATTTCGAAGCGCGCGGGCATACCCTGGACGCTGCGCCCGATGGCGTCACCGGCCTGCATCTGGCGACCACCCAGCATTACGACGCGCTGATCCTGGACTGGATGATGCCGCGCATGGATGGACCGGAAGTGCTGCGCCGGCTGCGTGAGCAGCACCAGTCCGAACTGCCGGTGATCATGCTTACCGCACGCGACGAACTTCCGGACAAGATCGCCGGTTTCCGCGCCGGCGCCGACGACTACCTGACCAAACCCTTCGCGTTGCCCGAGCTGGAGGTGCGCATCGAAGCCCTGCTGGCGCGTGCGCACGGCCGTCGCCGCGGCAAACTGCTGCAAGTGGCCGACCTGCGCCTGGATCTGGCCACCCTGGAAGCGACGCGCGCCGGACAGGTGCTGCATCTGTATCCGGCCTGCCGCAAGTTGCTGGAAGTGCTCATGCAGGCCAGCCCGGCCGCGGTGACGCGGCAACGCCTGGAGCAATCGTTGTGGGGCGACGACCCGCCCGACGGCGACATGCTGCGCTCGCATATCTACGAGTTGCGCCGCAGTGTGGACGGCCCGTTCGCGCAAAAACTGATCCATACCTTGCCGCGGCTCGGCTACCGGCTGGCGCAGCTGGATGCGGCCGATGCGCCTGGCGCTGGCGACTGCAGCGATGTCTAAACAGCGCCCGTTGGGTCGCCGCGTGCTGGTGTGGTTGTTCGGCTACACGCTGTTGATGACGCTGGCGGTGTTCGGCACCGCGCAGTACCTGCACGAACGTGCCGAACACGGCGTGTGGCGCTCGCTGCTGAATTCCGAACTGGACAGCATCCTCGAGCGCAGCCTGCAGGATCCGGATTACCGCTGGCAGGACTCGGACACCTTGCGGCTGTACCGGGTCGACGACGTCGCGCGCACACCGCCGGTCTTGCGCACCCTGCATCCCGGCTTGCACGACGGTCTGGAGATCGCCGGCCGCCAGAGTGCCGTGATGGTGCGCGACACCGCGCATGCCGGCCGCCTGGCCCTGGTGCTGGACATCACCGATTTCGAAGCGTTGGAAAAATTTCTGACCCGCTGGATGCTGGCCGCTGGCATCGCGCTGATCGGCATCACCTTGCTGATGGGCACATATGCGATGGCGCGGCTGGTGCGCCCGCTGGTGGAACTTGCGCGCGACATCGGCGCGTTGCGTCCAGAGCAGCGCGCGCAGCAGATTGCGGTAGGGCCACAGGGCAGCGCCGAGCTGTACGTGATTGCCGATGCGCTCAACGATTATCTGGAGCGCAATAGCCAGTTCGTCGACCGTGAGCGGGCTTTCATCGACAGCGCCAGCCATGAATTACGCACGCCCATCGCGGTGATCGGCAATGCGGTGGAGCTGGCGCTGGACCAGCCCGGCACGCCGCCGGCGGTGCGCCACCAGCTGCAGCGCATCGCGCAGACCAGCACCTCGGTCGAGCAGCTGATCACCTTGCTGCTGGTGCTGGCCAAAGATCCTGGCCGGCTGGTGCGCAGCAGCGATGCGTTGCGGCTGGATCAGTTGCTGCCGGACATCGTGGCCGACCACACGCACCTGTGCGCCGACAAGGATCTGCAACTGGTCGTGGCCCCGCTGCCGCCATGCAGCGTGGTCGCCCCGGTCGCCATCGTGCAGACGGCCATCGGCAACCTGCTGCGCAACGCCATCGAAAACAGCGACCGCGGCATCATTCGCATCTCGCTGTCGGCGCCCGGCGTGGTCTGCATTGCCGACCCCGGCCATGGCATGACTCCCGAAGAGATCAGCGCCATCTACACGCGCCTGGCGCGCGGCAACGTCCGCCAGGGGAGCGGTATCGGGCTGGAACTGATCGGACGCTTGTGCGAACACCTAGGCTGGCATCTGCAGCTGGATTCCAATGCCGGGCAGGGCACGGTGGCCACGCTGGATCTCTCCGGCGCCACGGCAACGGAATCCTGAGGGGATCACGTAACCGACTGCACTCACGCCAGGCGGTGCGTCCGCTATTCGATACTGCAGGTGCCACACGCCCGCTGCGGGTCCTGCGAAGGCGCCACACCGGCCTGATGCCTATTCGCTGCTGACGCTGCTCGCTGCGGTTGGGCCGCTGCTTGAACGCGCCGCGCAAGCTCAGGCAGGCAACAAGCCGCGTGCGTCCAGCCAGCTGCGCGCGTTCTCCGCGTCCTGCTCGAACCAGGCGCGCGTGGAGCCCAGCCGATACGTATAGCCCCAGCTGTCCATGTCCGCCATCAGGCGCGCGCTGCCCACACCAGGCAATTGCTCGGCCAGCAGGATCTGCAGGTAACAGGTGGCGTCTTCTTCTTCCACCGAATCGGTCGCGTCGGTATGCACCGCAGCGCGTTTTTCCGCAGGCAGCACGATCAGATGCCCGGCTTCGTGCAGAAGCGAATGCACCGGTGTGTCGTCGCGCACGTACACATCGCAGCCGATGATGCCGGCTTCCGGTTCGCCCCAGAAACTGCCTGGAATCGCCGCGTCCGATTCCACGCGGTGCAGGCGCAAGCCATAACGCGCGAGCAGGGCGGCAGGTGCGTCCAGGCCGATATCGGCCACGCGCAGAACATCGGCAGCGGTGGGTATGGCAGTAGTGGGAGTGGTCACGCGCAATGGCTCGCGGTCGGGTCACATGCAACAACGGCACCGTGCGAACGCGGTGCCGTTGTTGGCGCTACTTGTCGCCGTCTTCCGGTAGGGCGACCGAAATATCCAGCACGTCGTGTTCGCCATCCTTGACCAGATCCACACGGACCGCATCGGCATCGATGTTGACGTATTTCTTGATCACCTCCAGCAACTCGCGCTGCATCAGCGGCAGGTAATCCGGCCCGCCGCGGTGGTTGCGCTCCTGCGCAATGATGATCTGCAGGCGGTTCTTGGCCGTCTCGGCGGTGTTCTTCTTGCTCTTGAGAAAATCGAGCAGGCCCATGCTTACCCTCCGAACAGCTTGCTGAAGAAGCCTTTCTTCTCCACGGATGTGAATCGCATCGGGCGCTCCTCGCCCATGATGCGGGCGACTGCGTCGTCGTATGCCTGGCCGGCCGGGGATTCGGCATCCAGGATCACCGGCTCGCCCTTGTTGGAAGCGTTGAGCACGTCGCCGGATTCGGGAATCACGCCGATCGCCTTCAGGCCCAGCACTTCTTCCACATCGGTGATGCTGAGCATCTCGCCGCCTTCCACGCGGCCCGGGCTGTAGCGGGTCAGCAGCAGGAACGCCGGCACGGCCTTGCCTTCTTCGGCCTTGCGGGTCTTGGAATCGAGCAGGCCGATGATGCGGTCCGAGTCGCGCACCGAAGACACTTCCGGATTGACCACCACCACCGCGCGGTCGGCGAAGTACATCGCCAGGAACGCGCCTTTTTCGATACCGGCCGGCGAATCGCAGACGATGTAGTCGAAGCCGTCGGCGGCCAGGTCCTTGAGCACCTTTTCCACGCCTTCCTGAGTCAGCGCGTCCTTGTCGCGGGTCTGCGAGGCGGCCAGCACGTACAGGTTCTCGAACCGCTTGTCCTTGATCAGCGACTGCTTGAGCGTGGCTTCGCCGTGCACGACATTGACGAAGTCGTACACCACGCGCCGCTCGCAGCCCATGATCAGGTCCAGGTTGCGCAAGCCGACGTCGAAGTCGATGACCGCCACCTTCTTGCCGCGCTTGGCCAGCCCGCAAGCCAGGCTTGCGCTGGTGGTGGTCTTGCCGACGCCGCCCTTGCCGGAGGTGACTACGATGATTTCAGCCAAAGGATTTCTCCGAATATTTCTGTGGTTGGGCCGCGTCAATCAAGCGCAGCGATCTTGATCTGATCCTGCTCCAGCCAGACCTGGACGGCCTTGCCACGCAGGTCCATGGGAACATCGTCCAGCACCTTGTAGTGGCCAGCGATGGCAACCAGTTCGGCGTGGAAGTCGCGGCAGAAGATGCGCGCGTCGGGGTTGCCCTGCGCGCCGGCCAGAGCGCGGCCACGCAGGGTACCGTAGATATGGATGCTGCCGTCGGCGATGACCTCGGCCCCGGCACCGACCGTACTGAGTACGGTCAGGTCGCAGTTCTCCGCGTACAGCTGCTGACCGGAACGCACCGCGGTGCGCTGCATCCGGCCCGGAGCCGGTCGCGCGGCCGGCGGTGCCGGTTCGGCACGTGCGGGCGGCGGTGGCGGTGGCGGGCTGACCGCGGTCGGCTCGTACTGCGCGCGAAATTTGGCCAGCAGCGGCACGCCCAACTGCTGGGACAGCAGGTCGATCTCGCTGGTGCCGTAGGCCAGCGCCACCGGCAGCACGCCGGCATCGCGCAGACCTTCCAGCAGGGCCTTGGCCGTGGCCAGGTCCGGCACCTGCGACAGCCCGCCGAAATCCAGGATCACCGCCGCACGGCCGAACAACTTGGGCGCGCGGGTCACGCGCTCGCGCATTTCCTGCACCAGCCGCGACACATCCAGGGTGCGCACGCGCAGGTTGGCAATCCCTACTTGGCCGATCTTCAGCTCGCCGGCCTGTTCAAAATCCACATTCACACTTGCCACAACTCAGCTCCCCGTCGATGGGCTAGCGGTGGTGGCGGCATGACGCGGCCGGCCCACCCACGGCAAGTCTTCGGGCAACTTGCCGCCATAGGTCTCTTTGACCCACCGATAGCTGCACATGTCTTTCATCAGCATGCTGGCGCGCACGTCCACATCGGGCATGGTGTTCTGGCCAACCTCGCGGAAGCCGAAACTGCCATGGAACAGCAAGGCCGCGTCGGCGCCATGGTCCAGGAACACCTCGCACGCCAGCTGCGGGTAGCGCAGCTCGGTATAGCTCTGCACATCGGCATAGAACGCCCGCCCGACGCCACCGCCGCGGCGGCGGCTGGCGACCACGATGCGGTCGATATAGAAGAATTCCGGGTAACGGTCCCGGAACCAGGCGAAATTGCTGCTGTCGTGCGCACTGCCGCTTCCGAAACCGACCAGAAACCCGGCCAGGTTGCCGTCGCGCTCGGCGACGCGGAAATACTCGGCCTGCTCGTAGAAACGTTGCAGCTTGGTTGAATCCAGCGGCAGGATCGCCAGTCCGGCATTGTTGTTCAGGGCCAGGACGGAATCGAGCTCGTGCTCGCGCACGTCGCGGATGACGATCGACATTGGGACTCCGTGAGGTAACGCGTCGACCCGAAATCGGATCTGCGTCGGATTATTACATGCGTGGCCTGAAGCGGCGACCCAGCGCATGCGATCGGCCGGCGCGCGGCAGGTGCCGGCGTGCAATGGCGCGCCAGCATAGGCGCTGTGCGGGCCCGACATCCGCAACCCATGCGTGCGCGCCGGCATGCATGACTTCCGGCAAGAGGGCAGCGCGCTCGCTTCCGCCTAAGATGCGGACATGTTGGGATACCTCAGTCATACGCGCGTCCTGCGCTTCGCCGGCCTGTTCACCTGGGCGATGATCGTCATGCCCTTGGTGTACACCTACTGGCCGCCGGCCGAAGAGGGCGACCACCGCAGCGTGGCCGAGGCGGTGATGATGTCGGCATTCTTCATCGGCTTCGGCGCCAGCTACTTCTGGTTGACCCGCGGCTTGAACAGCGGCGGCCACGCGCACTGGTACGACCGGCTGATCCTGTTGCTGCTCACCATCTGCGCGCTGGCGGTGAGCTATCTGAGCGGAACCGGGCTCGGCAGCATTTTGATGATGGTGGCGGCGGGGGTGATCCCGTGGCTGCTGCCGCTGCGCGTGGGCGTGCTGTGGCTGGTGCTGAGCCAGCTGGCGGTGCTGCCGGTGTTCTACTACCTGCGCCCGGACTTCACCCTGTTCGCGGCGCTGATGCAGTCGCTGTTGTACGGCGGCTTTTCGATGTTCATCTTCGTCACCAGCCTGGTGGCCCGCCAGCAGACCGATGCGCGCGAAGAGCAGCGCCGGCTCAACGCCGAACTGCGCGCCACCCGCGCACTGCTGGCCGAGAGCGCGCGCATCAACGAGCGCACCCGCATCTCGCGCGAGCTGCACGACCTGCTCGGCCACCACCTCACTGCGCTCAGTCTCAACCTGGAAGTGGCAGGCCACATCACCGAGGGCCAGGCCCAGGAGCACGTGCGCCAGGCGCACACGCTGGCCAAACTGTTGCTCACCGATGTGCGCGAGGCGGTCAGCCATCTGCGCGACAGCGGCGCGATCGACCTGGAAGCGGCGCTGCGCCCGCTGGTGACCCAGGTGCCGTCGCTGGATATCCACCTGGATATCGCCCAGCCGCTGACCCTGGACGACCCCGAGCGCGCCCACGTGCTGCTGCGCTGTACCCAGGAAATCATCACCAATGCGGTGCGCCATGCCGGCGCGCGCAACCTGTGGATCCAGGTGCGCCGCGATGCCGATACGGTGCTGATCGACGCCCGCGACGACGGCCACGGCGCCGATGCGGTCGCGCCCGGCAACGGGCTGCGCGGCATGCGTGAGCGGCTGAACCAGTATGGTGGGCAGCTTGAGATTCAAACCCGGCGGGGTGACGGCTTCGGCCTGCGCATCGCTGTTCCAGGCGCGCCGGCACTGATGCCTGCGGCCGTGACCCAAGGAGTGTTGTGATGATCCGTGTGTGCCTGGTCGACGATCAAACCCTGGTGCGCCAGGGGATCCGCTCGCTGTTGGCGCTGGACGACGGCATCGAGGTGGTGGCCGAGGCCTCCGACGGCAAGCAGGCGGTGGAGCAGATTCCGCAAATCCAGCCGGACGTGGTGCTGATGGACATGCGCATGCCGGTGATGTCCGGGCTGGAAGCGCTGCAGATGCTCTCGCGCAACGGCGCCCTGCCGCCGACGATCATCCTGACCACCTTCGACGACGACCAACTGGTGCTGGCCGGGCTCAAGGCCGGTGCCAAGGGCTATCTGCTCAAGGACGTCTCGCTGGAACAACTGGTCGGCGCCATCCGCACCGTCGCCGACGGCGGCTCGCTGGTGCAGCCGGCGGTGACCCAGCGCCTGCTGTTGGGCCTGGAGCACATGCGTAACGAGTTCGTCAGCCTGGACCGACCCGATCCGCTCACCGACCGCGAGACCGAGATCCTGCGGCTGATGGCGAGCGGGTTTTCCAACAAGGAAATCGCCAACTCGCTGGGCGTGGCCGAAGGCACCATCAAGAATCACGTCTCCAACATCCTCTCCAAGCTCGGCGTACGCGACCGCACCCGCGCGGTGCTGAAAGCGTTCGAGCTGCAGCTGGTGTGAG
Organism: Xanthomonas cissicola; assembly: GCF_008801575.1. Classification (GTDB taxonomy): domain Bacteria; phylum Pseudomonadota; class Gammaproteobacteria; order Xanthomonadales; family Xanthomonadaceae; genus Xanthomonas; species Xanthomonas cissicola. Next base: position 24,457 of record NZ_VZPL01000017.1, read on the forward strand.
CCCGGCGCCCGCGCCCGCCTGCAGCAGGGGCGGGACTCGCATTCAGGCCGCTGCAGCGTCGGTCGGACCGCGAGACGGGCGGCCCAATGCCGCCTGGCAGCCGCAACATCACACGCACGCAGCGCGTGATGTGCATGATAGCGGCGCGCAATCGCCCAAACCCTTGTGCAGGTTGGGATTGCGCATCCCCCAGGCGCCGCGTTGCGCGGTGAATGACACCGCAAGACCGCGCTACCCGTCGCACAACTGAACATCTTTCTCGAAGCCTGCTAGGATGGTGGCTTCGCTTCACTCAACCCGGCCGTGGGATCGGCCCCGGAGACCTCCTGAATGACCCGTATTATCGAGTTCCTGATCGCCTTGGGGATCGTGGCTGGCTTGTTTGTCGTGGTGGGCTTGGTGTTGCCCTCGGAGCGGCAGATGTCCGAGAGTGTTGAGACCAACCGCAGGATGACGATTGTTTACGACACCGTGAACAGCTTCCGTCGTTTCAAGGATTGGAACCCGCTTGTGCTGCGTGACCCGAAGATCCAGCTGAAGCTGGCCGGCCCGGAAGAGGGCAAGGGTGCACGCGTTGAATACAGCTCCAACGAGGGCTATATCGGCAACGGCAGCTGGGAGATCACCAACAGCGTCAAGAACGAGCGTGTTGAGATCGCAATCGAAGATCCCACCAAGGGCTACGACAAGGTCACCAATTTCACCCTGGTGCCGACCGGCAAGAACAACAAGAACGTCAAGATCACCCAGGATTACAGCGTCAAGTACGGCTGGAACCTGTTTGGTCGCTATGCCGGTCTGTACGTCAGCCGCCACGTGGGCGACGACCTGAAGTTGGGTCTGTCGCGTCTGACGACCGCACTGGCCACCGTGCCGAACTTCGACTACCGCGCCGAGCTTGACGGCAAGCCGGTGTTGAGCGACCTCAAGATCGTCGATGTGCCGGCCGAGGACCTGTTGGTCGTCACCGCGGGCAACATCGATCGTGACAACGAGACGATCAAGAAGTCGATCAAGGACAACCAGGAGTGGATCAAGCGCGTGATGGATTCCAACGGCCTTGAGGCGGTTGGTCCAGTGCGCATCGTGACCACCGACTTCGCTTCCGACAAGTACGCCTTCGACGTGGTGCAGCCGGTGCGCAAGCGCGCTGGTGGTGCTCCGAAGACCGACGCCAAGGCCGACGCCAAGAAGGACGACGCGGCTGCCGCGGCACCCGCCGATGCAACCCCGGTGGCTGCAACGGGCGAAGAGCTGAAGCTCAACATCCCGTCCGAAGCACCGGTGAAGTACCAGCGGGTTCCGGCGCACCGCTCGGCATTTGCGACCTACGCAGGCCATATGGCCGGCCTGGATGCAGTGCGTAACTCGCTGCGTGCCTGGGCTGCCACCAGCGGCATGGACGTGACCGATCGTCCGTACGAATCCTGGAAGGGTGGCGTGGACAAGTCGTTCACCCAGGACGGCACGTACGACGTCTACTGGGCCATCAAGTAATCGTCCCACCACGATGAGCTGGTCCAGACGAAAACGCGCCGCAGTCTTGCGGCGCGTTTTTTTTGCGCTCCGGCGCTGTCACGGAAGTTGCCTGCATGTCTTTGCTTGATCGTCGTAAGAAACATCCCTCGCTGCTGGCCTTCTGCGGCGGCCTGCTGGCGGCCATTGCCGTTGGTCTATCGGCCTATGCCTCGCACGGCGTTGCCGATGCGGTGATGCAGTCGCGGCTGCAGGTGGCGTCGTTGTATGCGTTCGGGCATGGCGCGGTCCTCACCGTGCTGGGCGCCACCGAAACGCGTGCGCTGGGCCGGGCGGGCTTGTACCTGCTGTTGCTCGGCACCTTGCTGTTTGCCGGCAGCCTGGCCGGGGGGGCGTTGCTGCAGTGGCCGACCACCCTGGCGCCGGTCGGCGGAGTTGGGCTGATGCTGGGCTGGGTGGTGCTGGCCATTGGTGCGTTGAGGCGCTGAGCATGCCGCGCCATGCCCGCGGATTCGATGTGGAGGCTGCGTTCGCGCACGTGTCCCGGCGCGATCGCGCGCTGGGTGCGTGGATGAAGCGCATCAGCCCGATCGCCCCGCAACCGGGGTGGCACAAACCCTTCGACCCGGTGGATGCGCTGGCACGCGCCATCCTGTTTCAGCAACTCAGCGGCAAGGCGGCTTCGACCATCGTGGCGCGTGTGGAAGTGGCGATCGGCGCGCAGCGGCTGCATGCGGACACCCTCGGTCGTATCGACGATGCGGCGCTGCGTGCCTGCGGCGTTTCGGGTAACAAGGCGCTGGCCCTGCGCGATCTGGCACGCCGCGAAAGCGAAGGCGAGATTCCCTCGCTGCGCAGGCTTGCCTTCATGGACGAGGAAGCCATCGTGCAGGCACTGGTGCCGGTGCGCGGCATCGGCCGCTGGACCGTGGAAATGATGCTGATGTTCCGCCTGGGCCGCCCGGATCTGCTGCCCATCGACGACCTGGGCGTGCGCAAAGGGGCGCAGCGCGTGGACAAGCAGGAGCAGATGCCCACCCCCAAGGAACTGGCCGTACGCGGCGAACGCTGGGGCCCGTACCGCACCTATGCCGCGTTCTATCTGTGGAAGATTGCCGACTTCAGCGTGGCGACCAAGGTGCCGACACCGCGTTCGCAGGAGTAGGAGCTCGCACGCGGGGCAGATGCGGCGGGCGGTCGGGTCCAGCCGGGTTGCGTGGCGCATGAAGTTCGGCCGGCTCATCCCGCCGACCAACACCAATGCCACGGTTCGTAGACGATGCCGTGCGGGTTGTTGCGTGGGTAACTCAGGCGGTAGCCGAATGCGTGCGCGTTGCTGCACAACCAGGCGAATGCAGGCGTGGCTTCGAAGGACTCTTCGGCCGGCGGCTCGCCCGGTGTGCCCAGATCCAGTGCGTCGCCGCTGTGATGTTCGCTGAAACCCGGCGCTGCGTTGACCGTCAGGATCTGCTCCAGGGTGAGCCCGCGCGCGAACTTGCGCTCGAAGATGCCCAGTTGGTAGTCGTGGCTGCGGTAGCCGGAAATCGCATCGAGCACAATGTCTGCGCGCAGCGCAGCCGCGCGCATCTGTCGCCATGCGCGTGCAGCGCGGGCACTGAGCCACAGCGGGCGGCCGAAGCGATCGCGTCCGGCAAACTGCAGTGCGGCTGGTTCGGCCATCAACTGCAGGCCGGTCCGTTGCACGTAGTCGTCGGCGGCGAGCCCGAGCTGGCTCAGGCGGCGCTGCAATCCGTCGATCGGCAGCGTGGCGTCGTGTACCTGGCCGATGCGGCCGGTTGCGGTCTGCAGACGGTCCAATGCTTCGTCCAGGCCAGGCTCGCATGCCAGCCGCGGGATCAGCGGCATCAGACCCTGCGGAAGATGTGCAGCCAGATAGCGCCCATCGCGTTTGCGCCGCAATAGCCAGTCGGCCTGTGCCAGCACACGCGCATCCGCATTACCGCGCGCGCGCAGCAGATCGGCCGGCCACAGCTCGATCTCGCTGGTATTGAGGAGTACACGTTGAAGATGACGCATCTACGCAGCTTAGCCGTTGACGGGTGAGCGCTGCCAGTCCAGCCAGGCGCTGCGACCCCGCGCCGACCCGGACCGGCGAACCGCTACAGCGGTGCGCAGTCGCGTCTGGATGATCGGCGGCGCATGGTCAATTTTCGGATTTTTCTTTTTCGCCCTGCGGCTTCGGTAGCCGGCCAGCCTTGCGTAACGCATCACGCAGCACGTATTCGATCTGCGCATTGAGGCTGCGCAATTCGTCGTCGGCCCAGCGCTGCACGGCGGCCAACACATCGGCGTTGATACGCAGCGGGTAGGCTTTTTTTTCGCTCATTTGCCGTCTCTGCGGCCGCCATGACGGCGCAGGTGCATCACCATCGACACGATCAACGCGTTGACGCCGACGAGCATGCCGATCACCACCGCATAGATGCCGGCGCGGTTGTCGCCAGCCCAGTACAGGCATGCGGCGCCGACCAGAATCACCAGGCTGATCAACGCCCAGCGCAGGCCCAGCCCGCGTGCGCGGTCGTCATCGTCGGCGCCGATGGACGCGGCGATGGCCAGCGCGGGCAAGCCGGAAAGCGCAACCACCAGGGGCACCATGATATTCATCGGATCGATCTCGGAGTGGCTGACGCAACGCAAGCGGGTGGTCGCCAGGTGGACGTGGAGGGCGCGCCCACAAGCGCAGTGTACGAGTGGCGCATGCCGATGCCGAGCAGTGGCTGCGCCCGTCTGGCGGTGAGAGCAGGCGTCCTGTTGGCTGCCCTCAGTACAACGAGCCGGCGTTGACTACCGGTTGGGTGCCGCGATCCGAGCACAACACGGTAAGCAGGTTGCTGACCATATGCGCCTTGCGCTCTTCGTCCAGCTCCACCACGCCATTCTTCTGCAACTCCGACAGCGCCATTTCGACCATCCCCACTGCGCCGGCAACGATGCGCGAGCGTGCGGCAATCACGGCATTGGCCTGCTGGCGCTGCAGCATCGCCTGGGCGATTTCCGGCGCGTAGGCGAGGTGGCTGATGCGCGCCTCGATCACGTCCACGCCGGCCTGGGTCAGGCGCTCGTCCAGATGCCGCTTGAGCTGCTCGCTGATTTCGGCCGGATGGCTGCGCAGCGAGATCTGGCCGTCTTCGTGCTGGTCGTACGGATAGCTGGTCGCCATCGCGCGCAGCGCCGCTTCGGACTGGATATGCACGAAGCTCTCGTAGTCGTCGACGTTGTAGACCGCTTCGGAGGCATCCAGTACCTGCCATACGATCACCGCAGCGATTTCGATCGGGCTGCCATCCAGCTCGTTGACCTTGAGTCGTCCGCTTTCGAAATTGCGTACGCGCTGGCTGACGCGACGCTTGGCGTAGAACGGCACATTCCAGCGCAGGCCAGCGTCCTTGACGGTACCGACGTACTTGCCGAACAGGCTCAGCACCGCTGCCTGGTTGGGCTCCAACGTATACAGGCCGGCCAACATGAAAATACATGCCGCCACAACCAGCACCGCGGCGATGAACGCCCCTGGCGTGACGCTGGTGCCGGCCATCATCGTCAGTACGTACCAGGCGGCACCGAGGAGGCCGGCGCCTGCGACGAGGACGACAGGAATGCCGGGCAACGAACCGATCGGCTTCTCTTTCATGAGCGCGAGTCCTTGTGGAGTGGTACAAAGATATCAATGTGATATCAGTTAAACAATGGCCGTTCGTCGGAGTGGGAGCGGGCAACCGTTAGAATGGCGGCCCCTCTCGCTCTGGACCGCGCTCATGACCACTCTCGGCACGCCGTTATCGCCTTCCGCCACCCGCGTGCTGTTGTTGGGCTCGGGCGAACTGGGCAAGGAAGTGGCGATCGAGCTGCAGCGTTTCGGTGTGGAAGTGATCGCGGCCGACCGCTATGCCAATGCACCGGCGATGCAGGTGGCGCACCGCTCGCACGTGCTGGACATGCTCGACCCCATTGCGTTGCGCACGCTGATCGCCAATGAGCGGCCGCATCTGATCGTGCCGGAGATCGAAGCGATCCATACCGAAACCCTGGTGGCGCTGGAACGCGAGCAAGGCCAGAAGGTCATCCCGACGGCGCGTGCCGCGCGCCTGACCATGGACCGCGAAGGCATTCGCCGCCTGGCAGCCGAAACGCTGGGCCTGCCGACCTCGCCGTATCGCTTTGTCGATACCGTCGAGGAGTATCGCGATGCAATTGCCGCGGTGGGCTTGCCATGCGTGGTCAAGCCGGTGATGTCGTCCTCGGGCAAGGGCCAGAGCACCCTGCGCAGCGAGGCCGATATCGATGCGGCATGGGAATATGCGCAGACCGGTGGACGTGCCGGTGCCGGTCGCTGCATCGTCGAAGGCTTCATCGATTTCGATTACGAAATTACCTTGCTCACCGTGCGCCATGCCGGCGGCACCTCGTACTGCGATCCCATCGGGCATTGGCAGCAGGACGGCGACTACCGCGAAAGCTGGCAGCCGCAGCCGATGTCGGCCGCTGCGTTGCGCCGCTCGCAGCAGATCGCCAAGGCCATCACCGACGATCTCGGCGGCCGGGGCCTGTTCGGTGTGGAGTTGTTCGTCAAGGGCGACGAGGTGTGGTTCAGCGAAGTCTCGCCGCGCCCGCACGACACCGGCCTGGTCACGCTGGTCTCGCAGGAACTGAGCGAATTCGCGCTGCATGCCCGCGCCATTCTCGGCCTGCCGGTGGGCGCGCAGGACGGCGGCGTGATCCGTCAGGCCGGCCCTTCGGCATCGTGCGCGTTGCTGGCGCACGGCAATGGCGTGCCGGTGTTCGACAACGTGGCCGAAGCACTGCGGGACCCAGACACCGCACTGCGCCTGTTCGGCAAGCCCCGCGTGGACGGCCATCGCCGCGTCGGCGTCACCCTGGCGCGCGCGGACAGCGTCGATGCTGCGCGTGAGAAGGCGCGCGTCGCCGCCGCGGCGTTGACGATCCAACTGCAGGCCTGAGCGGCGTACGGCAGACGCAATGCAGCGCATCGCTGCATTGCGTCGACGCGCCAGGGGCGCTCGGGATTTATGCGCACGTCTTCTCGACGCTGCCCGACGCGGGTGATTGATCACACCTGGTGACGCCACGCCATCCGTCACCGCAAGCAGCACTGCGCCTGGCTAGCTGCTCGTGCGCGGATCTTTTTCCAAGCCAGGTGTCGATACCGCAAACGGGCAAGGAACTCGCTGTTCCGAAGCCCCAACCCAACTCCTCAATCCCCCGCTATTCAGCCAGGTCGATCCACACCGCATGATGGTCGCTGCCATCGGCGATCACCGCTTCCGGCGCGTTGCTGGCCGGCCAGAAAATGCCGCTGCCGATCAGGGTGAACTGGCGCGACGGCAGCACGTAGTCCAGGCGCATGGTGCCTGCCTGCGGGCCGAAGTCGCCGGTGACCTGATGCGGGTCGCCGCTGTGGGCGATGCCCAGCGCGGCGTATTCGGCGGTTTTTTCCGGGCCGCCATCGCTGTGCGGTGTGGGGTACTGCAGCACGCGCGGGTGATGGATCAAGGCGCGGATCGCCTCATGGCGGCCGGCACCATCGACCGGGTCGTTGTTCAGATCGCCCAGGATGACGAAGCGCGCATCGGCAGCCAGGCCGCCGCAACCGCCCTTGTCGTCGCAGAGCCAGCGTTGGCTGTCGGGTGCGTTGTCCAGGTACGCGCGCCACAGCTGCAGTTCGTCGTGGTTGCGCGCGGCTTTGCGTTTCTCGGCACCGTCGAATACGGGCGGGGTAGGGTGCGACACCAGCGCATGCACCACACCCAACGGCGTGCGCACCGGCACATCCCAATGCGATTTGGACGACAGCCGCAGCTGCGCCCAGATGGCATCGCTGTAGTACGACGTCTTGCTGGCCGGATCGATCGGCCGCAGTGCGCCAGGTAGCGCGCTCCACTTCAGCAGCTGGAAGCTCCGCACTGCCTGCGCATCGATCGGGTAACGCGACAACACCAGCATGCCGTACTGGCCGGGATGCAGCCCATAGCCCCACGCGTCGTTGCCACGCGCGCGTCCTTCGCCTCCGGCGCTGCCGTTGTTGTCCAGATCCAGGCCGCTCGGCACGCCGGTATTGACCGATGCCAGATAGCGGTACGGATACCGCAACGCCTCGCCGCCGCCCGGCTGGGCCACCTGCAGATAACGTTGCTGGAACAGGTCGGCAGCGCGGTGTTCCGGGTCGAAGTCGAATTCGTTCAGCAGCACCAGATCCGGGCGCACGCGCTGCAGTACCGCAGCGATCTTGCGCGCATGCGCGCTATCGCCCTGCAGCTCGCGAATCAGGCCGCCGGCCTCGTCCGAATACAGCGAGGTGTTGTAGGTGGCGATGCGCAGCTGTGCCGCGGCCGGCCGGGCGGCGAGGGTGTCGGTCTGCATCTTGGGCGAGGGCGCGGGGTGGGCGCAGGCCGCGCACAAGGCGGTCAGCGCGAGCAGCAGGAGAGGTTTGATCATTGCCAGATTCTCGCATGCGGGATGCGACACGCCGATGTCGCAATCCGGCGGTTCAGTCGACCGATGCGTGGGCGGGCAAGCCGCGCCAGTGGCGACCATCGTAGGCTTCCAGTGCGCTGAAGCGGCGCTTGTAGTTCATCTTCGCGTGGCCATCGATCCAGTACCCCAGATATAGGTGCGCGCGTCGCTCGCGTTGCGCCCACTGGATCTGCTGCAGGATCGCGAACGTGCCCAGGCTGCGCGCTGCCGCCTCCGGCGCGTAGAACGTGTACACCGCCGACAACGCATGCTCGGTGACATCGGTCACTGCGACCGCCAGCAGCCGGCCGGGCAGGTGCGCGATGGCCGGTTCGCGAATCTCCAGAAAGCGTCCGTGCGACCAGCCGCCGATCAGGAACTGGTCGAATTCGGTGGCGCCATGTTGGTCCATGCCGCCGCCGGGATGCCGGTGCTTGAGGTACTGGCGATAGAGCGCCAGTTGTTCGTCGGTGCGCTCGGCGGCTACCACGCGCACCACCAGATCCCGGTTACGCGCCAGGCAACGGCGTTGGCTGCGGTCCGGGTGAAACGCATCCACCGCGATGCGTACCGGCACACAGGCACGGCACCGTTCGCAGTGCGGCCGGTAGACCAGATCGCCGGAGCGACGGAAGCCCCATGCCAGCGCTTGCGGATAGATCGCCCCCAGGCGCGGATCGTGCGGATCCAGCACCAGATCGCGCGCCTGCCGGTCGGACCAATAGCCACAGGCATGCTCGCCGGTCTGGAACAGGCGCAGGTCGTCGTGGGTGTCGGCATGGATGGCCATGGCCGAAGGATAGCGCCTGCGCGTCGCATCAGCGGCGACTGTCCGCCGGATGAATACGTCCGGCCTGGACGTCAACGCGCGCATCGATGGCTCGTTGATGGGGGTGTTGGTGGCAGCGCACGGGCGATCCGAACGCACCACCCACGCGATGCGGCCCATGCAGGGCCGCGTGTGGTTCCTATCTTCCAGGAGTGTCTCATGACGTCACGCAAACCCTTTCTCGCCCTGGCCGTGCTGGCCGCGCTGTCCACCGGCACCGCGTTCGCCGCCACCGTGCCGGCTCCCGGCGATGCGCCGCGGCCTGCCAAACTCGACAAGAACGGCGATGGCGTGATCGACCGCAGCGAAGCGGCCGCCGATCCGACGCTGGCCGCGCAGTTCGATACGCTGGACACCAACAAGGACGGCAAGCTGTCGCGCGACGAGCGCCCGCATCATCGTGGCCCGGGTCGCGATGGGCGCGGCGCACGCGCCGAATGGATGGCCAAGCTCGATACCAACAAGGATGGCCGTATCAGCCGCGAAGAAGCCAAGGCCGACCCCAAATTCGCTGCGCGCTTCGACCAGATGGATCTCAACAAGGACGGCTTCGTCGACCGTGCCGACCGTGAATTGCGCATGCAGCAGCATCGCGATGCGTGGTTCGCCAAGGCCGACACCGACAAGGACGGCAAGTTGAGCAAGGCCGAGTTCGATGCCGCATCCAAGTGGCGTGGCGGGCACGGGCCGGGCGGGATGGGCAGGCACGGCGACGATGGCAAGCCGTCACCGGCAACCGCACCTGCGACCAACCGCTGAGGCATCGCCGACCGCGGCGCTCGTTGCGCATTGGCGAGTGCCGCTCGGGTGAGCGGTGAGTTCACCTAGCTGTTTGCAGTACGTAACAAGGCGCCGATCGACCGCGCCCTTCCGCCTGGCGGGAGGGCGCTTGCGTTTGGGACAGACGCTGAGTGCGGGTACAGCGCTCAGTCGTGCTTCCAGGACGTAGGAACCGGATTGGAGACGGTGTTCTTCTCCAGTGTGTACGTGCCGTTCTGCTGCGCGATCGCTTCGCCGGTGTCGACGATGGCGTTCTGGATAAAGACATTCTGCTTGTCGCCACGCACGAAGGTCAGCTGGTGGAACGCAGTCTTGTTGCCCCAGTCTTCCGAGGGCAGGGAGATGAACCGGATGGTGTAGCTCTGGTCGTCGAATGTTCCCTGCAGCACATAGACGCCGTAATGGTTTTCGCCCTGGGAAATGATTTTGTACATGCCGTTGCTGAAATAATAGATTTCCGCATCGGGGAACGGCTTCTTGTCGTAGAGCTTGCGGTAGTGAAGCACCTGCTTGAAGGTCGGTGCTCCGAAACTCACCGATAGCGTCTTGCCATCGGCGGACTTGGTGAGTCCGTCCGCTTGCGCGCTCATGCTGACCATCATCAGCAGACTGGTGAACAGACTTGCCTTCACGTCATGACTCCGGGGTCTGGTTGAATCCTGAGCGCTTATAGCAGCGCGGGCGCTGCCCGATGACTGCGACAGTCGGATACGAACCCATCACTTCGGATCGTGCGAGGTTGCTCGCCAGGCGCCTGCCTTCGCATGCCATGCGACGCAGGCCGGCAACGGATGTGACCGCGCCGACGAGCATGCCTGTCGTACCAGCGCGGGGCCGCGCCGGGCAGCTGCGGTCAGCGGGTCGGCTGGATCCGCACGCGCACTTCGTCGTCTTCTGCTGCCGGTTGTACGGCATCTGGCGCCGGCGCCTGTTGCGATGCCGGCTGGGCCGCTGGTGCCAGTTGCGTCGGCGCGTTGCGATGGCGCATCACCACCACCATCGCCACGGCGCCGATCACCAGCAGCAACACCAGGCGGATACGCCAGGCCCAGCTGCGCGCACTGGAGCTGGAGCCGTTTTCGCCTTCGCGGAAGGTGTATTCCACGTTCGGCAGGTCGCGGCGGGTGGTGTCCAGCAGGCGGGCGTCGCGCAGCAGCTCGCGTGCGCGCGGCTGGTCGTTGGCATGCACGATCCAGACGGTGGGCTGCGCCTGGGCGTTGCTCTGTTCCAGGTAGCTGAACTGGCCGCCGCGCTTGCTTTGATAAGAGCGACCGTTGCTGATGCGGATCTCGATTCCCGCATCGCGCAAGAGATTGGCCACGCCTTCGGCGGTTTCGATACGTTGACTGCTGAAGATCTTGCGCATGGTGGAAAACGCCGTTGGGTCCGGAACAGATGGCGCCGTTGAGGCGCCAGTTCAAGATGAAACATCAAGGTGGGGGTGATGCGGTCAGGGGATCGCATGCGGTGTCTGCAGTGCGCGGGAAGCGGTGCTCGGCTGCCTTCACCCAGCCAGAGTGCGCACTGGCCATCAAGCAGGGTGCCGTGCTGTCGCGATGTGAGATCTATTCCTTGGCCGGCACGGCAATCGCGCTGCCGTCAGGCACCACCCGGATCAGGCCTTCCTGCGTGGTGCTGGCCACCAGCACGCCGTCGCGGGTGAAAAACTGCCCGCGAGCCAGACCGCGCGCGCCCTGCGCGGTGGGGCTGTCGAGCGAGTACAGCAGCCAGTCGTCGGTACGGAATGGACGATGGAACCACAGGGCATGATCGAGCGAGGCCATCTGCACGTTCGGCGTGTAATAGCTGATGCCGTGCGGAAATGTCGAGGTGCCCAGCAACTGAAAATCCGACGCGTACGCAAGGAGCGCTTGATGCAGGCCCACATCGTCTCCGATGGGATCGTTCAAGCGCAGCCACATCTGCTGGAACGGCGGGCGCTTGGGCGGCCTGAGTTCGTCGCGCGGAAAGACATGGCGAAACTCGAACGGGCCACCGCGCGACAGCCAACGCTGCACCTTGGCCGGCAGCTTGGCCAACACGTCCGGTGCCAGCGGTGCGGCCGGTTCGATGTCTTCCGGTGGCGGCACCACCGGCATCGCCGACTGATGCTCGGCGCCTTCTTCGTGCTCCTGAAACGAGGCCGCGCAAAAAAAGATCACCTTGCCGTGCTGGATCGCGGTGACCCGGCGCACCGAGAAACTGCCGCCATCGCGGGTGCGGTCGACGTCGTAGACGATGGGGTGGTCGATATTGCCGGCACGCAGGAAATACGCATGCAGCGAATGCGCCTGGCGGCCGTTTTCCACCGTCGCCTGCGCTGCCGCCAACGCCTGGCCCAGCACCTGCCCACCGAACACGTATTTGGTGCCGATGTCGCGGCTATGGCCACGGAACAGGTTGTCTTCCAGGCGCTCCAGCGACAGCAGGCTGATCAGTTCGGAGACGACGGGTTCGGCGGTGGCGGACAAGAGGCTGGCCTGGGCATGCGACGGACAGCGAGTATACCGGCCCGCCCGAGGGGCGCCGCGACGGCAGGGCTCAGGCCTTTTGCAGGCGCGCCACCAGGCCATGCAGCGCGGTCTGCGCATCCGGCGCGTACCAGCCATCGATGAAGCGCTCCAGCTGGATCAACTCCGGCGCCAATGCCGCGCGCAGGTCGGCACGCGCAATCGCGCGCGTGGTCAACATCGGTTGGCGGGGAAGCTGCTGCAGCTCCTGCAGCCACGCCACCGCGCGCGCGGTGACCAGCTCGCCATCGACCAGTTCGTCCACCAGCCCGATCGCGACCGCCTGTTCGGCCGGCAGCAGTTGCCCGGAGATCAGCAGGCGTTCGGCGCGGTGCGCACCCACCACGCGGCGCAACAGACGTTGGATACCCTCCGGCGCAGCAAGGCCAACCTGCACTTCGTTGAGGCCAATCGTATAGGGTCTTGCGGTATCGGCACTGCGCGCCATCACCCGGTAGTCGCAGCACAGCGCCAGCACGCAGCCGCCGGCCGGCGCATGCCCGCCGATGGCCGCGACCACCGGCACGCGGCTGTTGGCCAGCGCCTGCGCCGCATCGAAGAACGCGGTCCAACTGGCCAGCAGCGCAGCGCGGTCGGCGCCATGGGCCAGCAGATGCGGCACATCCATGCCGCCGGAAAAAATCCGCTCGCTGCCCGACAGTACGATGCCGTCGACCTCCTCGCCGGCCTGCTGCACCGCAACGCTCAACGCCTGGCACACCGCGCTGTCCAGCGCATTGACCGGCGGACGCGCCAGACGGATTTCGCGAAGACGGCCATGGTCTAAGATCTGGATGCTCATTCGGGGCTCCTGGAGGTCGGGTCATGATAGACGGCAGTCGAAGCAGGCGGGTTAGGTATGCCGGCGTGTTGCTCGCGGCGTTTGGGCTGGCGGCAAGTGCGGGCGTGTCGGCGCAATGCCTGCCCGAATTCAAGAATGGCTGGATCCGCATTCCGCCGCCCGGTGGCATGGGCATGGCGGCCGGGTTCGGGCAATTTCATAACGGCTGTGCGCAGCCGCTGACGATCACTGCTGCCAACAGCAGCGTATTTGCCGATGTCTCCTTGCACGAAACCACACAGGTCAATGGCGTCAGCCGCATGCGCGCGGTGCCCGAACTGGCATTGCCGGCCGGCAAATCTGTGCCGTTGGCGCCGGGCGGCCTGCACCTGATGTTGATGGACGCCAGTGCGCCGTTGCAGGAAGGCGCGCAGGTGCCGGTGAGCTTTACCCTGCAGGACGGTCGCCAAATCAAGGCTACCTTGGAAGCACGCAAGCGCGCGCCCGGGTCTTGAGTGTTTGATGGCTGTTGCGCACTTGCGCCAGCATTGAAATGAAAGCGGCGGCTCCACACGGAGCCGCAGCCGATCTTTCGCGTTGCTGCAACCTCAGCGAATGGGTCGATGGGAATTCAGCTGCTGGCCGCGCGCACCGCATCCGGTAGCGCGGCGCTCTTGCCGGTCTGCGTATCGATCCACACCACCACCACGTTGCCATCGGAGTACAGCTTGCTGTCGTCCTTCTGGTCGAAGATGCGGTGGCCGATGGTCACGCTGCTGGTGCCCAGGCGTTCGACGAACAACTCGACGGTGATGTCGTTGGGCCAGATCAACGGCTGCTTGTAGTTGACATTGGTGGCGGCAACCACCGGCGCGATGCGGTCGGTCATGGCCACGCCTTGCACGCCCAGCATCCAGCGCACGCGCGCTTCTTCCAGATAGGACACGTACTTGGCGTTGTTGACATGGCCCATGCTGTCCATATCGCGCCAGCGCACGCTGATCGGGATGCGTGCCAGAATCTTGTGTTCGCTCATCAGCTTGCCTTCTTCTTCGCAGTCTTCTTGGTGGCGGATTTGGCAGCCTTGGCCACCTTCTCCGGTTTGACCTTGCGCGGCGGACGCGCATCAGGCTTGTTGGCCATTGCCGCCGGACGCGTCTCGCGCGCCTTCACCGACGGCAGCATCTTGGCCAGGAACTGCCCGGTGTAGGACGCCTTGTGTGCAGCCACTTCTTCCGGCGTACCGGAGACCAGGATGGTGCCGCCACGATGACCGCCTTCCGGGCCCAGATCCACGATCCAGTCGGCGGTCTTGATCACGTCCAGATTGTGTTCGATCACCACCACCGTGTTGCCTTCGTCGCGCAGCTTGTGCAGCACGCCGAGCAACGCTTCGATATCGTGGAAGTGCAGCCCGGTGGTCGGCTCGTCGAGGATGTACAGGGTGCGCCCGGTATCGCGCCGCGACAGCTCCTTGGACAGCTTGACGCGCTGCGCCTCGCCGCCGGAGAGCGTGGTCGCGCTCTGGCCCAGCTTGATGTAGCTCAATCCCACATCGACCAGTGTTTCCAGCTTGCGCGCGATCGACGGCACCGGCTCGAACAGGCGCAGCGCATCTTCCACGGTCATCTGCAGCACGTCGCTGATGTTGAAGCCCTTGTAGCGGATCTCCAGCGTTTCGCGGTTGTAGCGCTTGCCGTGGCAGACGTCGCAGGGCACGTAGACATCGGGCAGGAAGTGCATCTCCACCTTGATCATGCCGTCGCCCTGGCAGGCCTCGCAGCGGCCGCCACGCACGTTGAAGCTGAAGCGGCCCGGCGAATAGCCGCGTGCACGCGCCTCGGGCACCTGCGCGAACAGCTCGCGCAAGGGCGTGAACATGCCGGTATAGGTCGCCGGATTGGAACGGGGCGTGCGCCCGATCGGCGACTGGTCGATATCCACCACCTTGTCGAACAGGTCCAGGTTCTCGACTTCGCGATGCGGTGCCACCGTGTGCGAGGCGCCATTGATCTCGTTGGCCGCCAGGGTGAACAACGTGTCGTTGATCAACGTCGATTTGCCCGAGCCGGACACGCCGGTGATGCAGGTCAGCAGGCCGGCGGGAATATCCAGGTCGACATTCTTCAGGTTGTTGCCAGTGGCCCCGCGCAGATGCAGCATCATCTTCGGGTTGGGCTTGTGGCGCTGCTTGGGAATCTCGATGCGGCGCTTGCCCGACAGGTATTGGCCGGTCAACGAGCGTGGCGATTTCAGGATGTCGTCCAGCGTGCCTTGCGCGCAGATTTCGCCGCCATGCACGCCCGCACCGGGGCCGATGTCCAGCACGTGGTCGGCCAGGCGGATCGCATCTTCGTCATGCTCGACCACGATCACGGTGTTGCCCAGATCGCGCAACCGCGTCAGCGTGCCGAGCAGGCGTTCGTTGTCGCGTTGGTGCAGGCCGATCGAGGGCTCGTCCAGCACGTACATCACCCCGACCAGGCCGGCGCCGATCTGGCTGGCCAGGCGAATGCGCTGCGCCTCACCGCCGGACAATGTGTCGGCCTTGCGCTCCAGGGTGAGGTAATCCAGACCCACATCGACCAGGAAGCCCAGTCGCTCGCCGATTTCCTTGACGATCTTGGCCGCGATCTCGCCGCGCCAACCCGGCAGTGACAGGCCACGGAAAAAGCTCAACGCCTCGTTGACCGGCAGCACCACCAATTCCGGTAGTGGGCGATCGGCCACGAACACGTTGCGCGCAGCGCGATTCAAGCGCGTGCCGTTGCAGGCGGGGCAGGGTTGCTGGCTGACGTACTTGGTCAGTTCTTCGCGCACCGCCGGCGATTCGGTTTCGCGGTAACGGCGTTCCAGGTTCGGCAGGATGCCCTCGAAGCGATGCTTGCGCGTGGTGCGCCCGCCCGCATCGGTGAAGTAGGTGAAGCTGATCACCTCATCGCCGCTGCCGAACAGCACCGCCTGCCGCACCTTGGCCGGCAGCGTATTCCACACCGCATCCACGTCGAACTTGTAGTGCTTGGCCAGCGAAGCAATCAGCTGGAAATAATAGGCATTGCGTCGGTCCCAGCCGCGCACCGCGCCGGCCGACAGCGACAGTTCGGGATGCACGACCACGCGATCGGGATCGAAGAATTCGGCCACGCCCAGACCATCGCAGCTCGGGCAGGCGCCCACCGGTGCGTTGAACGAAAACAGTCGCGGTTCCAGCTCCGGCAGCGAGTAGTCGCACACCGGGCAGCTGTATTTGGACGAGAACAGGTGCGGCGCGGCCGCCGGGTCGTCCAGCGACTGCACCGCCACCATGCCTTCGCCGAGCTTGAGCGCGGTTTCGAAACTTTCCGCAAGACGCTGCTTGATGTCTTCGCGCGGACGAAAGCGGTCGATCACCGCTTCGATGGTGTGTTTCTGGCGCAATGCCAGCGGCGGCACCGCATCGATTTCGTAGAGTTCGCCGTCCACGCGCACGCGCACGAAGCCCTGCGCACGCAACTGTTCGAACACCTGCGCATGCTCGCCCTTGCGGTCGCGGATCACCGGGGCCAGCAACATGTAGCGCTGCTCCTGATCCTGGGCGAGCATGTGGTCGACCATCTGGCTGACGGTCTGCGCTTCCAGCGGGAAGCCATGGTCGGGGCAGCGCGGCTGGCCCACGCGTGCGTACAGCAGGCGCAGGTAGTCGTAGATCTCGGTGATCGTGCCGACGGTGGAGCGCGGGTTATGCGAGGTGGATTTCTGTTCGATCGAAATCGCTGGCGACAAGCCTTCGATGTGGTCCAGGTCCGGCTTTTCCATCACGCTGAGGAACTGGCGCGCATACGCCGACAGCGACTCGACGTAGCGGCGCTGGCCTTCTGCATAGATGGTGTCGAATGCCAGCGACGACTTGCCCGAGCCGGACAAGCCGGTGATCACGATCAGTTTGTCGCGGGGCAGGTCGAGGTCGATGTTCTTGAGGTTGTGCGTCCGCGCGCCGCGGATGCGGATGAAATCCATCGCCATGGGGGATCCGATGTCGGGCCGGCGAACCGGCAGTGGTGCGAGCGTGCTCAGCAGGAATGAGTGGCAGTCGATCAGCCTACCCGCCGACCTAGGTGAGGGCAATTGCCCCAAACGCCAGTCTGCCGGGGCCGTTGTGGCGGCCGGATGATGCGTTCTACCCGCCCAAGGCGGGCGGGTCGCGGCCAGACTGCTTGCGACTTGACCCGAAACCGGCTAGGCCAGTAGAATTCCGCTCCTGTCTGCCCCATGGGCAAGTCAGGCGACCATAATAACTACAGAGGAACACCTGGTCATGTACGCAGTTCTGGTAACCGGCGGTAAGCAATACCGCGTCGCGCAGGGCGAAACGCTCCGCGTGGAAAAGCTCGAAGTCGAAGCTGGCAACGAGATCAAGTTCGACACCATCCTGATGCTGGGCGATAGCGATGGCATCAAGCTGGGCGATGCGCTGAAGGGCGCCTCGGTCACCGCCAAGGTCGTGGCCCACGGCCGCGCCGACAAGGTGCGCATCATCAAGTTCCGCCGCCGCAAGCACCACATGAAGCGTCAGGGACACCGTCAGCACTACACCGAAATCGAGATCACCGGCATTGCCGGTGGCGACAAGAAGTAAGGAGAACCAGTCATGGCACATAAAAAGGGCGTAGGTTCCTCGCGCAACGGTCGCGATTCCAACCCGAAATACCTCGGCGTGAAGATCTTCGGTGGCCAGGCCATCGACGCCGGCAACATCATCGTGCGTCAGCGCGGCACCCAGTTCCATCCGGGCGCCGGCGTCGGCCTGGGTCGTGACCACACGCTGTTTGCGCTGGTCGACGGCAAGGTGGAGTTTTCCACCAAGGGTCCGAAGAAGCGTCGTACCGTCAGCGTGGTTGCCGAGGCGTAATCGCCCGCTCCATGCAGGCCAGTCCATGAGGCGGTAATGCCTTACGGGCAAGACGGAAAGCCCCGCTTTTGCGGGGTTTTTCGTTTGACGGCTGGGAATTGGGAATGGGGAGCAGGGAATCGGAAAAGCGATTCTGCCCCCCGGCCGGATTCCACGGCTGTGCTGGCAAGCATTCTTGCTGGCAGGAGGCGGCCACTCGCTGTGCCGATTCCCGATTCCCCATTCTCCATTCCCGGTTGTCATCCCATGAAGTTAGTCGACGAAGCAGAAATCCTGGTCACCGCCGGTAATGGCGGCAACGGCTGTGTCGGCTTTCGCCGCGAGAAGTTCATTCCGCTGGGTGGGCCCGATGGCGGCGATGGCGGTGCGGGCGGTAGCGTCTGGATCGTGGCCGACGAGAACGTCAACACGCTGGTCGATTTCCGCCATGAGCGCACCTTCAAGGCGCAGCGCGGCGAGAACGGCATGGGCCGCCAGGCCTACGGCAAGGGCGGCGAAGACCGCATCATCGTGGTGCCGGTCGGTACCGTGGTGATCAATGTGCAGACCGACGAAGTGATCGGCGACCTGACCCAGCACGGCGACCGCTTGCTGGTGGCCAAGGGCGGCAAGGGCGGCCTTGGCAACATGCATTTCAAGAGCTCGGTCAACCGCGCGCCGCGCCAGGCGACCACCGGTGAGGAGGGCGAAGAGCGTCTGCTCAAGCTGGAACTGAAGCTGCTGGCCGATGTCGGCCTGCTGGGTTTCCCCAATGCCGGCAAGAGCACCCTGATCCGTGCGGTGTCCGCGGCAACCCCGAAGGTGGCCGACTACCCGTTCACGACCCTGTATCCGAATCTGGGCGTGGTCAGTGTCGAGGCGTACCGCAGTTTCGTCATCGCCGACGTGCCGGGCCTGATCGAAGGCGCGGCCGACGGCGCTGGGCTGGGCACGCAGTTCCTGCGCCATTTGCAACGCACCCGCCTGCTGCTGCATCTGGTGGATATTTCGCCTGCTCTGGGCGTGTATGGCGAGGGCGGTGTGGACGGCGTATCGCCGGCCGATCAGGTGCGCACCATCGAGCGCGAGCTGGAACGGCACGATCCCGAGTTGCTGAAGAAGCCGCGCTGGCTGGTGCTCAACAAGGCCGACCTGATGTTCGAAGACGAGGCGCGTGCCGCTGCAGAAACCATCGTGGCCGAGTTGGGCTGGATGGCGCCGTGGTACCTGGTTTCCGCTCTCGGGCGCGATGGCACGTTCCCGATCATGAAAGACGTGATGGCATTCTTCGATCGCCAGCGCGAAGACGAGCTCGAAGCGCGCAATGCGGGCTGAGTGCAGGCGCAGGCACACAAAAAACCCGGCCAAGGCCGGGTTTTTCTGTATTGCCGGAAGCCAGGCTGCCGGCAATGCGCCAACTGGTCGCTTACGCGGCCTTGATGGCCTTGATGCGCGCGGTCAGGCGGCTCTTGTGGCGTGCAGCCTTGTTCTTGTGGATCAGGCCGCGGGCGCTGAAACGGTCGAGGATGGGCTGAGCAACGGCGAAAGCAGCTTCGGCGCCTGCAGCATCGTTGGCGTCAAGGGCCTTGATCACCTTCTTGACGGCGGTGCGCAGCATCGAGCGCTGACCGGTGTTGCGCTCATTGCGCACAATGGTCTGCTTGGCGCGCTTCTTGGCGGACTTGATATTGGCCACGGTGGTGGGTTCCTGAAAAATCGGTATGGTGGAAAAAGCAAGCGCGAAAGTATGATGGACCCGGATATGCACGTCAAGTCAGTTGTCAAGAGGGATGCAGCGTGAGCAAGCCCGGCATGTTGAGAGGCCTGCTCTCATTCAGCAGCATGACCATGATCTCGCGGGTGCTGGGCCTGATCCGCGACCAGGCGATTTCCACCACCTTCGGCGCCAATGCGGTGACCGACGCGTTCTGGGTGGCCTTTCGCATTCCCAATTTCCTGCGCCGGCTGTTCGCCGAGGGCTCGTTCGCCACCGCCTTCGTGCCAGTGTTCACCGAGGTCAAGGAGACCCGCCCGCATGCCGATCTGCGCGAGCTGATGGCGCGCGTGTCCGGCACCTTGGGCGGGATGTTGCTGCTGATCACCGCACTGGGGTTGATCTTCACCCCGCAACTGGCCGCGGTATTTTCGGATGGCGCGGCCACCGATCCTGAAAAATACGGTTTGTTGGTCGATCTGTTGCGGCTGACCTTTCCATTCCTGCTGTTCGTCTCGTTGACGGCGCTGGCCGGTGGCGCGCTCAACAGCTTCCAGCGTTTTGCCATTCCGGCGCTGACGCCGGTCATCCTCAATCTGTGCATGATTGCCGGCGCGCTGTGGTTGGCGCCGCGGTTGGACGTCCCGATCCTGGCGCTGGGCTGGGCGGTCCTGGTGGCCGGTGCGCTGCAGCTGCTGTTCCAGCTGCCGGCGCTGAAGGGCATCGACCTGCTGACGCTGCCGCGCTGGGGCTGGAATCACCCGGATGTGCGCAAGGTGCTGACCTTGATGATCCCGACCTTGTTCGGCTCGTCGATTGCGCAGATCAACCTGATGCTGGATACGGTGATCGCTGCGCGCCTGGCCGATGGGTCCCAATCGTGGCTGTCGCTGGCTGACCGGTTCCTGGAACTGCCGCTGGGTGTGTTCGGTGTGGCGCTGGGCACGGTGATCCTGCCGGCGCTGGCCCGCCATCACGTCAAGACCGACCGCAGCGCTTTCTCCGGCGCGCTGGACTGGGGATTTCGCACCACCTTGCTGATCGCGATGCCGGCCATGCTCGGCCTGCTGCTGCTGGCCGAACCGTTGGTGGCGACGTTGTTCCAGTACCGCCAGTTCACCGCGTTCGACACCCGCATGACTGCGATGTCGGTCTATGGTCTGAGCTTCGGTTTGCCGGCCTACGCCATGCTGAAGGTGCTGCTGCCGGCCTTCTACGCGCGCCAGGACACCCGCACGCCCGTGCGTGCGGGCGTGGCGGCGCTGATCGCCAACATGGTGTTCAACTTCGCATTGCTGGCGGTGGTGTACCAGATCATGGTGCCGCCCGAACTCAAGGCGCAGGGTGTGATGCAAGCGCTGGGCAAGCAGCCGGGCCTGCATCTGGCGTTGGGTATCGCCAGTGCATTGTCGAGTTATCTCAATCTGGGATTGCTGTGGTATTGGCTGGGCAAGTCCGGCGTGTACCAACGCCGCCCAGGCTGGGGGGGCTATACGCTGCGTCTGCTGCTGGCGTGCGCGGCGATGGCGGCAGTGCTGTTGAGCCTGCTGTGGTGGCTGCCGTCGTTTACGCAGATGGATAAATGGAGCCGCATCGGCTGGCTGGCGGTGCTGGTGGGCAGTGGCGGGGCGACGTATCTGGTCGCGCAGTTGGCGCTGGGGCTGCGGCCGCGGCATCTGCGCGAAGGCTGAGGCGACAGCCGAACGAATGCGCGGCACGGTCGCCTGCGCTGGCTGAGGTTGCGCATCCCCGCGCACCGCAGGCGGTGGCGCGCTGCCACGCCAAGGTGCCCATACGGCTTGACAGGCACGGCTATACTTGCAGGTTATGTATCAACGAGGGTCGGCCGGCGGGCCGGCATCTGTTTGGATCGAGGAATGAGCAGGCTGTTTAGAGACGTCGAAGGCGGGACGCTGTTCCCGCGCGGAAGCGTGGTCTGCATCGGTGCCTTCGATGGCCTGCATCTGGGGCATCGGACGCTGGTGCAACACGCCGTGGCGCGTGCCCGCGCACTCGGTGTGCCGGCAGTGGCGGTGAGCTTCGAGCCGCTACCGCGTGAATTCTTCGCACCCGC
Organism: Xanthomonas cissicola; assembly: GCF_008801575.1. Taxonomy (GTDB): domain Bacteria; phylum Pseudomonadota; class Gammaproteobacteria; order Xanthomonadales; family Xanthomonadaceae; genus Xanthomonas; species Xanthomonas cissicola. Next base: position 45,983 of record NZ_VZPL01000017.1, read on the forward strand.
CGCGCCGCCGCCGCGTCTGACCCTGGCGCGCGCCAAGATCGAAGGCTTGTACGGGTTCGGCGCCGACAGCGTGGGCATGATCCGTTTCGACGGTCGCCTGTCCAAGATGCGTGCGGAAGATTTTGTGCGGCTGGCGCTGGTTGGCCGGCTGCGCGCGCGCGAAGTCTGGATTGGCCCGGAATTCCGTTTCGGCCATCGACGCAGCGGCGACATCGGCCTGTTGCGTACGCTTGGCGAGCAGCATGGGTTTGTGGCGGGCGAGATTGCGCCGGTGCATCTGCATGGGGAGCGGATTTCGGCGACGCGGATTCGCGAACTGCTCGGCGCCGGCGAATTCGCCCACGCTGGCGACTTGCTCGGTCGCCCGTACGCCATCGGTGGCCGGGTCGTGCGCGGCAAGCAGCTTGGTCGTACCTTGGGCTATCCCACCGCCAACCTGCGCTTTCCGCGCACGCCGGCGTTGTCGGGGATCTATGCGACCTGGGTGCATGGCGTGGCCGAGCGGCCGTGGCCGTCGGTCTCCAGCTTCGGCACGCGTCCCACCGTGGCGGGCGTGGAGCCGCTGCTGGAAGCGCACTTGTTCGACTTCCAGTGCGATCTGTATGGCCGGCACATTGCCGTCGAATTCGTTGCCAAGTTGCGCGACGAAGAAAAGTTCGATGGCCTGGAGGCGCTGACCGTGCAGATGCACCGCGATGCCGAGCAGGCACGTGAGGTACTGGCGGCGCATATGCGTTCTGAGCAACAACCCTCGACTACGGCGAGTCCCTCGCAAGAGCCCGCACGTCCATGTGCGGACTTCTCAAGCAATCCAGCGCAACGGTAGGTTCCTGTGACCCAAGATTACAAAGCCACTCTTCATCTGCCTGCGACGGAATTTCCGATGCGCGGCGACCTGCCCAAGCGCGAGCCGGCGATGCTGGAGCGCTGGGAGCGCGAGGGCTTCTACGCGCAACTGCGTGCCAATGCCGCGGGGCGGCCGCTGTTCGTGCTGCATGACGGCCCGCCGTATGCGAACGGCCAGATCCACCTCGGCCATGCGGTCAACAAGATCCTCAAGGACATCATCGTCAAGTCGAAATATCTGGCCGGCTTCGATGCACCGTATATCCCGGGCTGGGATTGCCATGGCCTGCCGATCGAGATCGCGATCGAAAAAAAATACGGTAAGGTCGGCGTCAAGCTCGATGCGGCCGAATTTCGGCAGAAGTGCCGCGAATACGCCACCGAGCAGATCGATCTGCAGCGGCGCGATTTCAAGCGCCTGGGCGTGATCGGCGATTGGGACAACCCGTACAAGACGCTGGATTTCCGATTCGAAGCCAACGAAATCCGCGCGCTGGCCAACGTGGTCGATAACGGCCACCTGACCCGCGGCGTCAAGCCGGTGCACTGGTGCTTCGATTGCGGTTCGGCGCTGGCCGAGGCCGAGATCGAATACGCCGACAAGGTGTCGCCGACCGTGGATATCGCCTATCCGGCGCGCGACCCGGCTGCGGTCGCTGCTGCGTTCGGCGCGAGCCTGCCGGTGGGCGTGGGCGTGGCGGTGCCGATCTGGACCACCACGCCGTGGACGCTGCCGGCGTCGCTGGCGGTGAGCCTGGGCGCGGAGCTGGACTATGTGCTGGTCGAAGGTCCGGCCGATCGCGGCCAGCCGCGCTGGCTGGTGATCGCCGAAGCGTTGGCTGCCAAGGCGCTGGCGCGGTACGGCGTGGGCGAGGTCGTGGTGCATGGGCACGCCAAGGGCGCGGCGCTGGAGCACATGCTGCTGAATCACCCGTTCTATGCCGAACGCGAGATCCCGCTGCTGCTGGGCGACCACGTGTCGGCCGAGGATGGTACCGGCGCGGTGCATACGGCACCCGGCCACGGCCAGGAGGACTATCAGGTCTCCAAGCAATATGGGCTGCTGGAGCGCTACGGCGCCGCGCAGATCAATCCGGTGGACGGGCGCGGCGTGTATCTGCCGTCGACCCCGCCGCTGCGCGACACCGTGCTGGCCGGGCTGCATATCTGGAAGGCGAACGACGTCATCATCGAAGCGCTGCGCGAGACCGGCGTGCTGCTGGCGGCCAGCAAGATGGAGCACAGCTACCCGCATTGCTGGCGCCACAAGACGCCGATTGCGTTCCGTGCCACGCCGCAGTGGTTCATCTCGATGGAGCAGGCCAACCTGCGTGCCGATGCGCTCAAGGCCATCGAAAACGTGCATTGGTATCCGTCCTGGGGCCAGGCGCGTATCGCCGGCATGGTCGACGGGCGCCCGGACTGGACCATCTCGCGGCAGCGCACCTGGGGCGTGCCGATCGCCTTGTTCGTGCATCGCGAAACCGGCGAGCCGCATCCGCGCAGCACCGAGTTGCTGCGCCAGGTCGCCGACCGCGTGGAGCAGGGCGGCGTGGATGTCTGGTACACGCTGGACGCGTCCGAGCTGCTGGGTAGCGAGGCGGCAGATTACGAGAAGATCACCGACATCCTGGATGTGTGGTTCGACTCCGGCGTGACGCACGAAGCGGTGCTTCCGGATCGTGGGCTGCCCAAGCCGGCCGACCTGTATCTAGAGGGTTCCGATCAGCATCGCGGCTGGTTCCAGTCGTCGCTGCTGAGTGGCGTGGCGATGGACAAGGCGGCGCCCTACAAGCAGTGCCTGACCCACGGTTTTACCGTGGACGAGCACGGCCGCAAGATGTCCAAGTCGCTGGGCAACGGCATCGAGCCGCAGGACATCATGAAGACGCTGGGCGCGGACATCCTGCGCCTGTGGATCGCCTCGGCCGACTACAGCAACGAGATGTCGCTGTCGCAGGAGATCCTCAAGCGCAACGCCGATGCCTACCGCCGCCTGCGCAATACCGCGCGCTTCCTGCTCGGTAACCTGCATGGCTTCGATCCGCTGCAGCACCTGGTGGCGCTGGACGAGATGGTGCTGCTGGACCGCTGGATCGTGCATCGCGCGCACGAGCTGCAGGAAAAGATCGTGGCCGCCTACGCGCGCTACGACTTCGCCGAGATCGTGCAGGCACTGCTGAACTTCTGCAGCGTGGACCTGGGCTCGCTGTACCTGGATGTCACCAAGGACCGCCTGTACACGATGGCCGAAGACGCGCGCGGCCGCCGTTCGGCGCAGAGCGCGATGTACCACGTGGCCGGGGCGTTCGTGCGCTGGATCGCGCCGGTATTGAGCTTCACTGCCGAGGAACTGTGGGGCTACCTGCCGGGCAAGCATGTCGACAACGTGCTCTTCGCCACCTGGTACGACGGCCTTGCGCCGTTGCCGGCCGACGCTGCGTTGAGCGGTGCGGATTTCGACAAGTTGCTGGTCCTGCGCGAGCAGGTGGCCAAGGTGCTGGAGCCGATGCGTGCCAATGGCGCGATCGGTGCGGCGCTGGAAGCGGAAATCACCGTGGCCGCCGATGCGCAGACCGCTGCGCGCTGGCAGCCGCTGGCCGAGGAACTGCGCTTCTTGTTCATCAGTGGCGACGTCACCGTGACCGCGGCCAGTACCGACGACATTTTCGTCAGTGCGCAGCCCACGACCAAGGCCAAGTGCGTGCGCTGCTGGCACCACCAGGCCAGCGTGGGCAGCGACCCGCGTCACCCGGAACTGTGCAGCCGTTGCGTCAGCAATATCGAAGGTCCGGGCGAGCGGCGTCGCTGGTTCTGAGGCCGCCTCGCCGGCGGCGCGTGGCAGGGACCTAGCCACGCACTGCCGGCGTCTGGCGCTGGCGCAGTCCGCGTCAGACGCCGGGGTAGCCCTGGTTGCTCTGCAGCGACGCGGCCGGTCGCGACGAGCGCCTGGCTTGCTGAAGCTTGGGGCACGCATTGGGGCAGGGCGGCGCGGCTGGTCGAGCTGCCCGTGCCATCCTTGTCCGGCTGCAAGCCAGCATCTGTCGTTTTCTGCCGCTGCCGTCACTCGACCTCCCACCCAGGCGTCTTCTCCGGCATCGGAGCAGCGGCCACCAACTGCGATCTTTCGACATGAGTCAACGCCCCAACCCCTCGGCCCTGATCTGGCTGCTGCTCTCTGCGCTGGTGGTCGGCCTGGATCAGTGGAGCAAGGCCTGGGTGCTGTCCAGCCTGCCCGAGTACACCCCGGTGCCGGTGATCGACGGCTTCTGGAATTGGTACCGCACCTACAACACCGGCGCAGCTTTCAGCTTTCTGAGCGATGCCGGCGGCTGGCAGCTGTGGTTCTTCACTGCGTTGGCGGTGGGTATCAGCGGCCTGCTGGCGTTCTGGCTCTCGCGCACCGCGCGGGGGCAGTGGCGCAGCGCGCTGCCATATGCGCTGGTGATCGGCGGGGCGATCGGTAACGTGATCGACCGGCTGATGCACGGCCACGTGGTTGATTTCATCCAGTGGTATATCGGCAGCCACACTTGGCCGTCCTTCAATATCGCCGACTCGGCGATCGTGGGCGGCGCGATCGGAATTGCCGTGTTCGGCTTGTTCGACAAATCCGACAAGCAGCAGCCGGGAACCGGGAATCTGCGCTGAAGCCTGCCTGCAGGCGCGTGCCGCCCGGTCCGACCCCGCATCCCTCATTCCCGTAGAATGCCCGCCATGGATGTCCTGCTCGCCAATCCCCGTGGTTTTTGTGCCGGTGTCGACCGTGCGATCGAGATCGTCAAGCGTGCGATCGAAACGCTGGGCGCGCCGATCTATGTGCGGCACGAGGTCGTGCACAACCGCTTCGTGGTCGACGACCTCAAGCAGCGCGGCGCGATCTTCGTCGAAGAACTCGACGAGGTGCCCGACGATGCCACGGTGATCTTCAGCGCGCACGGCGTCTCGCAGGCGGTGCGTCAGGAAGCCGAGCGGCGTGGACTGAAGGTGTTCGACGCCACCTGCCCCCTGGTGACCAAGGTGCATTTCGAGGTGGCGCGGCACTGCCGGGCAGGACGCGACGTGGTGCTGATCGGCCATGCCGGGCACCCGGAAGTGGAAGGCACGATGGGGCAATGGAGCCGCGAGCGCGGGGCGGGCACGATCTATCTGGTCGAAGACATCGAGCAGGTCGCCACGCTGGATGTCCGCCAACCCGATAACCTTGCCTATACCACCCAGACCACCCTGTCGGTGGACGACACCATGGGGATCATCGAGGCCTTGCGTGCGCGCTACCCGGCGATGCAGGGCCCGCGCCACGACGATATTTGCTACGCCACCCAGAACCGCCAGGACGCGGTGCGCGATCTGGCGCGCCAGTGCGATCTGGTGCTGGTGGTCGGTTCGCCCAACAGCTCCAATTCCAACCGGTTGAGCGAGCTGGCCCGGCGCGACGGGGTGGAGTCCTACCTGATCGACAATGCCAGCGAGATCGACCCGGCCTGGATCGTCGGCAAGCAGCATATCGGCCTGACCGCCGGCGCCTCCGCGCCGCAGGTGCTGGTCGATGGCGTGCTGGAGCGCTTGCGCGAACTGGGCGCGGCCGGCGTTTCCGAGCTGGAAGGCGAGCCGGAATCGATGGTCTTCGCGCTGCCCAAGGAGCTGCGCTTGCGTCTGGTCAGCTAAGACGACGCCCTCCGGCAAGGCGAAGCACGTTCGGCGATTGACCCAGGGGGCGCTGCGCTCCTACAATTCACGGCTCGCCGGAATAGCTCAGTTGGTAGAGCGGCGCATTCGTAATGCGTAGGTCGTAGGTTCGATTCCTATTTCCGGCACCACGCTCCAAGACTGGGTCGGCTCATGCCGGCCCAGTTGCGTTTTGAGGCGTCGAGAACCCGGCGTTTCACGTAGCTCTCGCATGCATTGCACGCGCGCAAACCTGCCCCATTTGCAAACGCAACGGCGCAATTCTTGCCTCGCGCCGCGCTGCGACAACATGTCGCACAAATTGGCGCGCTTTTATTGCGTCAGATCATTGCCAATGGGTTTCGTGCAGGTGCAGCAAAGACTAAAATTAGCGCGCTAACCCGTGTCTTCGGTCTGCGCAGTTCATCTCCTCCAGGAAGACGGCTGCGTCGGGAACATCCCAGGACCGATACGACGAACGAGGCTGGCGTTCCTTCGCACTTGGATCGACCGATGATTCCGCTGAAACAGCTCGGGCGTTTACTTCGTCCAGGTCTGATGTTGCCCTTCCTGCTGCTGGCAGGCTGCAACTCGGCCATCCTCAATCCGAAAGGCCAGATCGGCCACGACGAAAAGCAACTGCTGATCACCTCGGTGGTGCTGATGCTAATCGTGGTCATTCCGGTGATCGTGATGACGATTGCGTTCGCGTGGAAATATCGCGCCTCCAACACCAAGGCGCGCTACGAGCCGGACTGGTCGCACTCCACCGCCATCGAAGTGGTGGTGTGGTCGATCCCGTGCGTGATCATCCTGGTGCTTGCGGTGCTGACCTGGCGCTCGTCGCACGCGCTGGACCCGTACCGGCCGCTGGATTCGGACGTCAAGCCGATCACTATCGAAGCGGTATCGCTGGACTGGAAGTGGATGTTCATCTATCCCGACCAGAACATCGCCACCGTCAACGAGATCGCGTTCCCGGTGCACACGCCGCTGAACTTCAAGATCACCTCCGACACGGTGATGAACTCGTTCTTCATCCCGCACCTGGGCACCATGATCTACGCCATGGCGGGCATGGAAACCAAGCTGCACCTGGTGGCCAACGAGCCGGGCGAATACTTCGGCCTGTCGACCAACTACAGCGGTCATGGCTTTTCGAAGATGAGCTTCAAGGCGCACGCCGTCGATCAGGCCGGCTTCGAGGCCTGGGTGGCCAAGGTCAAGGCATCGCCGACCGCGTTGAACGCTGCCGAGTACCAGGTGCTGGCAGCCAATCGCAACGACAAGGAACAGTATCCGGTCACCTACTACTCGTCGGTGCAGGACGGCATGTTCCGCTCGCTGGTCGACAAATACATGAATGGTCCGGGCCACAGTAAAGGCCACGGCGACCATCAGGCATCGGCTACGGAGCCGGTCGCCATGTGCACTTCTGGAGACAAGTGATGCTAGGCAAACTCACCATCGAGGCAGTTCCGTACCACGAGCCGATCATCATGGTCGCGCTTGGTGGTGCCGGCCTGCTCGGCCTGCTCATCGCGGGCGCCATCACCAAGTACAAGCTGTGGGGCTATCTCTGGAAAGAGTGGTTCGCCTCGGTGGATCACAAGCGCATCGGCGTGATGTACATCATCGTGGCGCTGGTCATGCTGCTGCGCGGCTTTGCCGACGCGGCGATGATGCGCACCCAGCAGGCGCTGGCCGGCGGCGGTGGCGAGGGCGTGCTGCCCCCGCATCACTACGACCAGATCTTTACCGCGCACGGCGTGATCATGATCTTCTTCATGGCCATGCCGTTCATGACCGGCCTGTTGAACCTGATCGTGCCGCTGCAGATCGGTGCGCGCGACGTGGCGTTCCCGTTCCTGAACTCGCTGAGCTTCTGGCTGTTCGTGGCCGGTGCGGCGCTGATCAACATCTCGCTGGGCGTGGGTGAATTCGCGCAGACCGGTTGGCTGGCGTATCCGCCGTTGTCGGGGCTGGAATACAGTCCGGGGGTCGGTGTCGATTACTACATCTGGGCATTGCAGGTGTCCGGCTTAGGCACATTGCTGACCGGCATCAACTTCTTCGTGACGATCATGCGCATGCGCGCGCCGGGCATGACCCTGATGCGCATGCCGATCTTCACCTGGACTGCGCTGATCACCAACATCCTGATCATCGCCGCGTTCCCGATCCTGACCGTGGCGTTGGCGCTGCTCGGTGCCGACCGTTACCTGGGCACGCACTTCTTCACCAATGACGGTGGCGGCAACGCCATGATGTACGTCAACCTGATCTGGATCTGGGGTCACCCAGAGGTCTACATCCTGATCCTGCCGGCATTCGGCATCTTCTCCGAGTTGATCGCGACCTACAGCCGCAAGCGCCTGTTCGGCTACACCTCGATGGTGTACGCCACCTCCTGCATCGGCGTGCTGTCGTTCGTGGTGTGGTTGCACCACTTCTTCACCATGGGCTCGGGCGCCAACGTCAATGCCTTCTTCGGCATCACGACGATGATCATCTCGATCCCGACTGGCGTGAAGATCTTCAACTGGCTATTCACCATGTTCCGCGGTCGCGTGCACATGACCTCGCCGGTGCTGTGGACGATCGGCTTCATCATCACCTTCACCATCGGCGGCATGACCGGCGTGATGCTGGCGATTCCGGCGGTGGACTTCGTGCTGCACAACAGCCTGTTTCTGATCGCGCACTTCCATAACGTGATCATCGGCGGCGTGGTGTTCGGTTACCTGGCGGGCCTGACCTACTGGTTCCCGAAGGCGTTCGGCTTCAAGCTCAACGAAAAGATCGGCAAGGCCTCGTTCTGGTGCTGGATCATCGGCTTCTTCGTAGCCTTCATGCCGCTGTACGTGCTCGGCTTCATGGGCATGACCCGTCGCATGAACACCTACAACCACCCCGAATGGGCGCCGTGGCTGTACGTTGCCGCCGTGGGTGCTGCGATCATCGGCATGGGCATCTTCTTGAACCTGGTGCAGATCGGTTACAGCGTGTGGAAGCGCAAGGAGCACATGGACTACACGGGCGACCCGTGGGATGGCCGTACGCTGGAATGGGCAACTTCCTCGCCGCCGCCGTTCTACAACTTCGCCGTGCTGCCGCACATCGACGACCGCGATCAGTTCTGGGCCGACAAGCAGAACGGCAAGGGCTGGGTGCGTCCGTCCAAGTACGAAGCGATCCACATGCCGCGTAACACCGGCGCCGGCGTCTACATCGGTGCCTTCAGCGTGCTGCTGGGCTTCGGTCTGATCTGGCACATCTGGTGGCTGGCCATCATTGGCCTGGTGGGCATGATCGGCAGCTTCATCGCACGCACCTTCGATGACGACATCGATTACTGGGTGCCGGCCGACGAAGTGGAGCGCATCGAAAACGCACGTTTCGCCCTGCTCGAACAGCAACAAGCGGCGCAGGCCGCGAAGGTGGTATGACCATGGCTTCCTCGACCACGCTTGACCACGCCGCCCACGCGGGCGGCCACGATCACGACCACGAGCATCACGACGGCGGTGGCAACACCGTCTTCGGGTTCTGGGTCTACCTGATGAGCGACTGCCTGCTGTTTGCCGGTCTGTTCGCCACCTATGCGGTGCTCTCCGGCGCCACGGTGGACGGGCCGACTGCCAAGGAGCTGTTCGATCTGAAGTTCTTGCTGGTGGAAACCTTCCTGCTGTTGTTCAGCAGCCTGAGCTTCGGCTTTGCGATGATTGCCGCGCACAAGCGCAAAATGGGTGGCCTGTACGGCTGGCTGGCGGTGACCGCGCTGCTGGGTATCGGCTTCCTGTGCATGGAAGTGTGGGAGTTCAACCATCTGATTCATGAAGGTGCCGGCCCGGGGCGCAGCGCGTTCCTGTCGGCGTTCTTCACCCTGGTGGGCACGCACGGCCTGCACGTGGCCTCCGGCCTGCTGTGGATGGCCGTGCTGGTGATCCAGATTTCCAAGAACGGCCTGACAGCGCGCAACAGCACGCGTCTGGCCTGTCTGAGCCTGTTCTGGCACTTCCTGGACATCATCTGGATCGGTGTGTTCACCGTCGTCTATCTGCTGGGAGCGCTGTAATGGCCAATCACCACCACACCGATACCGCTGCCGACGCGCATGCCGGCGGCCTGAAGTCCTACCTGATCGGCTTTGTGATGGCCGTGATCCTCACCGTCATCCCGTTTGCGATGGTGATGAGCGGCGCATTCTCCAAAGGCGTCACCATCGTGGTGATCTCGGTCATGGCCGCGGTGCAGATGCTGGTGCACATGGTGTACTTCCTGCATATGGACCGCACGCCCGAGCAGCGCTCCAACGTGCAGGTGGGCCTGTTCTCGCTGCTGATCATCGGCATCGTGATCGTGGGTTCGCTGTGGGTGCTGCACAACATGAACGTCAACATGATGCATTGAGACGGCCGCTAGCCGGGTCGATGTCCCGTTGAAGAAGAAGCCGCCAAGCAATTGGCGGCTTTTTTTTCGCCCGCAGCATGACCAATGGCATACGGGGAAGCACAGGCAGGCGCTTAGCATCGTGGACTTGCCTGTTTCAGGTCACCTGCGGAGTTGCGATGAAAATGCCCGCCCTGTTGTCCGTGTCGTTGCTGGCGGCGTTGTCGCTGCCCGCGGCTGCGCAAACCGCACCGCCGCAGGACGTGCCGTTCGACGGCACCTTGAAGATCGACGTGGATGCCACCGATCTGGCGCACCGCATCTTCAAGGTCAAGACCACCATGCCGGCCAAGCCGGGCCCGATGACGCTGCTATACCCGCAGTGGATTCCCGGCAATCATTCGCCGACCGGACCGATCGATAAGCTTGCCGGTCTGGTGATCAAGGTCGATGGCAAGGTGGTGCCATGGAAGCGCGACCAGTTCGACGTCTATGCGTTCAAGGTGGATGTGCCACAAGGCGCCACCGAGCTGACGGCCGAGTTCAAGTTCCTCTCGCCGCAGGCCGGCAACCAGGGCCGGGTGATGATGACCCCGGAAATGCTCAACCTGCAGTGGAACACCACGGCGCTGTACCCGGCCGGTTATTTCGCGCGCAACATCAAGGCGCAGGCCAGCGTCACGCTGCCGGCCGGCTGGAGCTATGCCACGGCACTGGAAACCGATCGCCGCGTCGGCGACACGGTGAGCTTCAAGCCGATCGATTTCGACGACCTGGTCGATTCGCCGATGTTCGCCGGCAAGTACTACAAGCGCGTGGAACTGAGCACCGGCAAGCAGCCGGTCTATCTCAACGTGTTCGCCGATGAAGCCAAATCGTTGGAGGCCAAGCCCGAGCAGATCAAGGCGCATGCTGCGTTGGTGCAGCAGATGGACAAGCTGTACGGCGCGCGTCATTTCGACCATTACGAATTCCTGCTGGCGCTGACCAAGAAGCTGGGCGGCATCGGCCTGGAGCATCACCGTTCCAGCGAAAACAGCGGCCCGCCGAATTACTTCACCGAGTGGGACAAGAGCTGGACCATGCGCGACCTGCTGGCGCACGAGTTCAACCACTCCTGGAACGGCAAGTACCGCCGTGGCGCCGACCTGGCAACGCCGAACTTCAACGTGCCGATGGGCGACAGCCTGTTGTGGCTGTACGAAGGTCAGACCCAGTTCTGGGGCGAAGTGGTGGCGGCCCGTTCGGGCCTGTGGACGCAGGACCAGGCGCGCGACATGCTGGCCGGCGTCGCGGCAACCTACGAGCGCGGCCGCCCCGGCATGGCCTGGCGCACGGTGCAGGACACCACCAACGACCCAACCATGTCGATGCGGCGTCCGAAGGCGTACCGCAGCTATCAGATGAGCGAGGACTATTACTCCGGCGGCCAGATGATGTGGCTGGAAGTGGATAGCAAGCTGCGCGCGCTCACCAACAACAAGCGCTCCATCGACGATTTCGCCAAGGCGTTCTTCGGCATGAAGAACGGCGATTGGGACGTCAATCCGTACACCTTCGACGACATCGTGAGCACGCTCAACGGCGTGGCCGCATACGATTGGGCCAGCCTGTTGCGCGAGCGCATGGACGGGCACGGTTCGTTGAACGGCGGCATCGAAGTCAACGGCTGGAAGCTGGTCTACAACGACGAGCCGAACCTGGCGATCAAGACCTACGAGAGCAACGAGAACGACGTCAGCCTGACCTATTCGCTGGGCCTGTCGCTGGAAGGCTCGGGTGAAGTCAACGAGGTGTTATGGGACAGCCCGGCGTTCAATGCGGGCATCATCAACGGCAACACCCTGGTGGCCGTCAACGGCCGCGCCTTCAGCGCCGATGTGATCAAGGATGCGATCAAGGCGGCCAAGGGCACCACTGCGCCGATCGAACTGCTGGTCAAGCGCGGCGACCGCTACGAAACCGTCCGCATCGACTACCACGGCGGTCTGCTGTATCCGCATCTGGAACGCGTCGCCGGCAAGCCGGATCGCCTGAGCGAGTTGTACAAGGCGCGCTAAGTGGCGCACGCCCACGTCGTTGATCGGCGTGGGATCGGTGGAATCCAAGCGGCATGGCCGGTCTTCACCGGTCATGCCGCTGTTGTGTGAGCGCAGCTGGTCAATCGCTTGCACTACACAACAGTAAGTCGTCGAATTGCCCGAATCCCGAATCCCGAATCCCGAATCCCGATTCCCGAATCCCGATTCCCGATTCCCGATTCCCGATTCCGCAAAGCCCTGCGTCGCGCACACTGAGACCGTCAGCCACTATCCTGCTGCTTCAGCAACGATGGGCAAGAACGATGGCGAAGGCGAAAACGGCCTATGTCTGCGGCGAGTGCGGTGCCGAGTACACCAAGTGGCAGGGGCAGTGCACCGAATGCGGTGTCTGGAACACGCTGAGCGAAATCGTGCTCGAAAGCGCCACCCCGGGCGGCAAGACATCGCCAGCGGCATCGCGGCGTAGCGGCTGGGCCGGCAAGGCCGAGGCACCCAAGATCACTGCGCTCAAGGACGTGCAGCAGTCCGAGCAGGCGCGCGTCTCCACCGGTATCGGCGAGTTCGATCGGGTGCTGGGTGGCGGGCTGGTGGAAGGGGCGGTGGTGCTGATCGGCGGCGACCCCGGGATCGGCAAGTCGACGTTGCTGCTGCAGGCGCTGGCGAGCATGGCCTCCACGTTGCCGGTGTTGTATGTGACCGGCGAGGAATCGCTGGCCCAGGTGGCCGGGCGCGCGGTGCGCCTGGATCTGCCGCTGGAAGGCCTGAACGCCCTGGCCGAAACCGGCATCGAAAACATCCTGCAGCACGCCAGCGTGGCCCGGCCGAAGCTGATCGTGGCCGATTCGGTACAAACCTTGTGGACCGAGTCGTTGACCGCAGCGCCGGGCTCGGTGAGCCAGGTGCGCGAGAGCGCAGCGCGGCTGGTGCGCTATGCCAAGGAAACCGGCACCGCGGTGTTTCTGGTCGGCCATGTGACCAAGGAAGGCGGCATCGCCGGGCCACGCGTGCTCGAGCACATGGTCGATGCGGTGCTGTATTTCGAAGGCGAGAGCGGCAGCCGGTTCCGCCTGCTGCGTGCGTTCAAGAACCGCTTCGGTGCGGTCAACGAACTGGGCGTGTTCGCCATGGGCGAGAAGGGCCTCAAGGAGGTCTCCAACCCGTCGGCGATCTTCCTGTCCGGCGGTAGCACCCAGCAGCCGGGCAGTTGCGTGATGGTCACCCGCGAAGGCACCCGCCCGCTGATGGTGGAGGTACAGGCGCTGGTGGATGCATCGCCGTTGTCCAACCCACGCCGGGTTGCGGTGGGTCTGGAGCAGAACCGGCTGGCGATGTTGCTGGCGGTACTGCATCGCCATGGCGGTATCGTGGTGGGCGACCAGGACGTGTTCGTCAATGTGGTGGGCGGCATCCGCGTGCAGGAAACCGCGGCCGATTTGCCGGTGCTGCTGGCAGTGCTGTCGTCGCTGCGCGACCGGCCGCTGTCCGAAAAGACCATCGCGTTCGGCGAAGTGGGGCTGTCTGGCGAAATCCGCCCGGTGCCCAATGGCGAGGACCGCCTGAAGGAAGCAGCGACGCATGGTTTCAAGCGTGCCATCGTGCCCCGCGCCAATGCGCCCAAGACCACCAGCATCAAGGGCATGGAAATCATTGCGGTGGAGCGCTTGAGCCAGGCATTGGAAGCGGCGGCGGACTGAAGCCGCGCGGCGCGCGCATGTTGCGATAGGCCAGGCCAGCGACCTGCCGACGCGACGCAAGCACCGCATTGGCCATGTTCGGGAGCAGTATGCAGCCATCGTTCCGACCGATTGCCGGACGACCATCGATGGTCGTCCGGCTTGGTCACTACAGGTGCGGCCGTGCTGTCACCTTCAAAAAACGCTGAGCGCAGAGGCGTCGCGCGCCTTTCAGACCTGCTCCGTGAGGCGGGCACGGCATGCGCCGCGGGGCAACCGGACGCCTGCAAACCGTTTGTCGGACAAACGCCGGGATTTGCATTTGGTTGTCGAGAAAGCGTTTTCAGAAAGAGTGAGGCTATGGCAACATGCGCGGCCCGTTGCACTGCGCACCGGATCACAGACACCGCTCACTGCCGTTTTCAGGAGAATCACGATGGAATGGATGTTGCTGCCGCTCAAGCGCTACGCCGACTTCAACGGTCGCTCGCGTCGCAAGGAATACTGGATGTTCGCGCTGATGCAGTTCCTGGTGCTGTTCGTGTTTGGCGGCCTGTTTGCCGTTGCCGCAGTGGCGATGGAGAACGAGAACGGCCCTGGCGCGCTGGCTTGGCTGATCTGTGCGGTCATGGTGCTCGCTTGTCTGGCGTTGATCGTGCCCGGCATTGCAGTCACGGTGCGCCGCCTGCACGACCAGGACAAGTCCGGCTGGTTTTACCTGATCAGCCTGGTGCCGTATGTTGGCGCTTTCGTGTTGCTGGTCTTCATGTGCATCGAAGGCACGCCCGGCCCGAACCAATACGGCGAAAATCCCAAGCAGTAACTCGCGCGTTATGAAAGCGGACAACGGCGCAGGGGTCTCCCTGCGCCGTTGTCGTTTGTGAGTGCGCCAACGGTGCCATGCGCGTCGCCCATAGGCGGAACGTCACTGCTCCGCAGACGGGTGTCCGGATCCGGACCCCCAGACATGGACGGTGGCGACACAGCGACATGCTTGGGGCGTCTTTCGCTCAGCAGTCCCGGGGCAGCTGACAGTGCCTCATTCGTCGCTGCCACACCGCTGTAGAGATGCAGCGATATCGCTCAACGCTGATCAGCATGTACCCCGCGCTGTGCAGTGAGCGATGCAGTTGCAGTCGTATGGCCCGCACCTGCAGAACTCGAGTTGCGACACAGCCTGCGGGCCAGGTGCGCGTGTAGATCGCTCTGCCTTTGAGAGCGTGCCGACGCTCATCGTGTCATCAAACACCCTTCGCTTTAACGCAAGCGAGAGTGCGCAATGCAGATCGCAGATCGGCAGCGGTGCGCTTGCTCAGCAGGCGGCTGCGTGATGTGCAGGGCCAAGGCTTGGGCTCACGGCCTTGCTCATTGTCGTTGCCTCCGTATCGTGCAGCGCGAGCTCCAACTTGTAGCCGTGCGAATAGACGGTTCTGATGCGCACTGCGCTGCTGTCACTGCTCAGCTGCAGTTTCTTGCGCAACTTGTAGATGTGCTGCTCCATGGTGCGGTCGGTGAATTCGGTGTGGCTGCCCCAGACGGCCTTGGCCAGTTGGCAACGCCGGAAACACACGCCGGGGCTGGAAAAGAGCAGCCAGGCAATTGAGAACTCGCGTGCGGTCAATACGATCGGCTTGCCGTCCAGATAGACGGTATTTTCATCGCGGATCAACCGGTATGGACCAACGCTCAGGTGCTGCGTCTCCGAGCAGGCATGCGCCACCGGCGATATCGCCAGCGCCGCGCGCACGTGTAACTCGTGCGAATTGAAAGGCAGCGCAAGGACTTCCTGCGCGCCTGCGCGATACCAGGCCAGAATGTTGTCTGCGCAATCGAAACGTCCAAGCACGATCAACGGGGTGGGCTGGCCGCTATGGCAGCGCTGCCATGCCAGCAGTGAACTGTCATCGGCGGCGACATAGCTGGCATCGAAGATCAGCAGCTCGCACGGCGAATGCCGCAGCGTACGCAAAAGCTCCAGTTCATCGGAAAACGTCGAGACATTGCGCGCAAGCGGTGCGAGGCTGGCGTTGACCTGCGAGACCAGGCGCGCATCCTGCGTCAACAGGAACACCGATCCGGCGTTGGGGGGAGAGTGGTCGTTCATTTAGGCGGCCTTCGCGTGTCGGCGTACAAGCCACGCATGGGGCGGGCGCCGGTGCTGGTCGGCCAATGCCAGGACAAAATCCATCTTCAAAGATCGCTGCATCGTCGGACCAGTCGGTTGGCGGGGGAGAGTCCAGCGGAGCTGGACGAATGGTATGTACCATTGCCGGGACCAAAAGTTTCACACTTGCGTACGCGGCTTCGGATTTGTCGCCAGCGGCTTTAGCTCGCGCTCATTTAGACGTAACAGAGCTCTTACATAGCGGGCATGTCTGGTCCGAATGCAATCGCTACATGCAGTCATGCAGCAAGGCATGGACCGACACGCGTGACCAGAGACATCGGTCCGCCGAGGTCTAGACCAACCTATTGCGATTGGTCGTGTGATCGCGCGTGACTGGAATAGGTCGGCAGCGATCTGCCCTCGTGTCATGTCTGCTTCTCTCGATCAAATGCGCTTGGGCATACGTGTCCGTACAGTCATCGGGCATCGCCTTGGTCATCGCCGACAGCCATCAATGCGCATGGACGCAGCGCGTTCGCAGACGTTGTCCGACTGTGCCTTGGATATTGGCGCAGACCGGCGATATCAATACTCAACCGGATGGCGCGAAATATCTGGCGTTACGACGACGTCGACGGTGTGCAACTGCGCTTTGCGCCGCGAAAAAACGCATCACATGGATGTTCGACAGAGTGAGCTTTTTTGATTTTTTCGATGGCTTTCAGAGAGAAATTCTATTGGATCCGCTGCATACAATCGTTTGCGCCAGCGAGTTAGGCGCCTGTTGTCTTTTGCTCCGCCCCCCCAAAGAGAGAGACCGGCATGATCCTTTCCACTTACTTTGCAGCGATCTCTGCGGTGTCCTACGCAGAACGTCTTCCTACGTATACGAGCAGGATGCTGGTTGGTGCTTGGCCACAGGGACTGCAACATCTCCAACAGCGACGCGACGGACAGGGCGCTGTGGATGGCGCCGATGATGAGGTCAGTTTGTTCGGTGCCAGCGGCGATGCGTTGCTGATCCTGGAATATCAGGAAGAGGCCGAAGATGCGTATCGGCAGGCCTTGAAGGCAATGCGCGGGCATCAGCGCCAATTGCGCCTGCTGTCGTGCAGGAACACCGCCTGGTTGATGCTGAGCCAGCGGCGCCTGAGCGCGGCGTTGAATTGCTTTGCGCAGTTGGCAATGGACCGCGAAACGTCGCCCAGCCTGTGCGGCGAGAGCCTGCTGGGCAAGTCGCTGGCCCACTTCCATCTCGGCCAGAGTACGTTGGCCTTGCAGACCCTGGAGCGCGCCAGCGAGGTGCTGGCCGACCTGGAGAGCGGGGCGTCGGAATGGCTGCGGATCGCCACTGCGCTGCGTCTGGACATGATTGCGCAGCTGCGTATCCGTCGCTCCGATCGCATGAGCGACCATGTGTTCTGGCAAGCCACGCTGCGCCAGGAAGATGCCGCGCATGCCTTCGAGCCCAGCGACCTGCGCGCCTGCATCGCCGATCTGGCAGAAAGCATGCCGGTGCTGGCGCAGCGCATGCGGCATGTGCGTAGCCTGCTGCGTATTGCCGGTGGCGACACCTTCGGCTTCGACGCGCAGATCGACGCATTGCCGGCCGCGGCCACCGGCTGCCCGCCGTGCGCGCGTCAGGACGCGCAGGTGGAGCTGGCGCTGGCGGCATTGGCGGTGGGCCGTGCCGATCTTGCCGAGCGTGCGCTGGCCGGCGCCGGTCGGCATCATGCGCCGCGCTGGAATCTGGAGTTCGAGTACTGCCAGGCCAAGATCAGCCAGGCGATGGGGCGCACCGAACAAGCGTTACTGCTCTACAACCGCTACGCGCTGGACGCGGTGCAGTGTCTGCGCAGCGAAGTGCAAGCGCCGCGCTTGCTGGAAAGCGGCACACCGGCCCACGTCAGCGACGATATCTCCGCCCGGTTGCCGGCCAAGTATCGACGCGCCTACAGCTACATGATCACCAATGCGCATCGCTCGGATCTGTCGATCAACGAAGTGGCCGCACAGATCGGAGTCACCGGGCGCGCGCTGCAGCAAGCCTTCAAGTCGGCTACCGGGCTATCGCCGACGCAGGTGCTGCGCCGTTACCGGATGCAAAGCATCCGCGACGAACTGCTGGCCGAAGGCGGCTGCGGCAGTGTGTTGCAGGCGGCCAGTCGTTGGGGCGTCGGTAGTCGTTCGGCGTTGGCCAAGGGCTATCGCCAGCACTTCAATGAAGCGCCGATGGAGACCTTGCAGCGGTAATTTCCGCAACCCACGGATTGGTAGCGCTACCGATCCGTGGTGGGTCAACCCGACGCGGTGCAGTGCGCGTCGCTGTGCGCAACGGAGGGCAGGGGCCAAACTGAGACGTGCGTGCAATGTGGGTTCCGGCTATCCTTTCCGGCTGGCACTGGCACCCAGGGGGACGCGTCCGAGGATGGGCGTCGTCGCCGAGGAAACGACGACCGATCATGCAAGATCCCACTCCCGGGGCGACCGACGCCTCGCAGATCCGCCGGGCAGGCGTCGATCTCAATGGACTGATGTCGGTCCTCAGCAAGCACCTGTATTCCACCCCGGTGGTGGCGCTGCGCGAGCTGGTGCAGAACGCGCACGATTCCATCCTGCGTCGTCGTCTGGAACAACCCGATTGGCAGGGCGAATCGCGCATCGAGGTGCATGCCGATACCGCGCAGGGCATCGTGCGCATCGTCGATACCGGTGCCGGACTGACCCAGCAGGAGATCCACGACTACCTGGCTACCGTGGGCGTGGGATATACGCGCGGGCTGCGCCAGGGCGGCCACGAGGACAGCGGCCTGATCGGCATGTTCGGGCTGGGCTTCTTGTCCGCCTTCGTGCTGGCGCGGCGGGTGACCGTGCGCACCACCTCCTACCAGTCCACCACGCTGGGCCATTGCTACATCTCCAGCAACGCCGAGCAGTACACGGTTAGCCCGATTCCTGCGCGTGCGCAGGTGGGCACCGAGGTGGTGCTGGAGTTGCACAGCGATTATCTGTCGTTGGCTCAGGAAGGACGGCTGCGCGAGATTCTGTCGCGCTATTGCGCGCTGTTGCGCGAGCCGATCTGGATCGGCGCTGCGGCGCAGCCGATCAATCCCGAGCCGCCGCCGTGGCGCGTGCAGGACGCCGCACCGCTGCATCCGGTGCAGGCCTGGCGCCGTCAACGCGAGTTCGCCGCGCGCTTCGAGCGCAATTTCGAGCCGTTGTGCTGCATGCCGGTACGTGCGGAAGAGGGCAGCGATGCGGTCGGCCTGCTGTGGGTGCAGGACGGTGCGACCTACGGCACCAGCGACAACCGCAATCTCTCGGTCTTCCTGCGCGGCATGTTGCTGGATGACAACGCGCGCGAACTGCTGCCGCCGTGGGCGGGCTTCATCGGTGGGGTGATCGAATCCAATCGGTTGACGCCTACCGCAAGCCGCGAGGATCTGCAGCGCGATACGGTCTATGGCGCGGTGCAGCACGCCTTGTCCGAAGCCTTGGTGCAGGGCTTGGCCGATGTGGCGCGTCAGCAACCGGAGGCATGGCGACGCATCCTGCTGCGGCATAACGAAGCCCTGCTGGGCGCAGCGTTGTGCGATGAGCGCCTGTTCGAATTACTGCTGGAACACGTGCGGGTACCGACATCGCAAGGCGATCTGCCGGCGCAGCAATTGCAATCGCGCGGTGCGGTGCACGTGATCCTCGATAGCGACAGCGGTTTCGAAGAAATGCTGTTCCGCGCGATGGGCGTGCCGGTCGCCTATGGCAACCGGTATGCGGTGGTGCCGTTTCTGCGGCGCTGGGCGCAGGCCAAGGGTGTGCGTCTGGTCGAGCTGGGCACCGAGCAGGGCAACCGCCAGCTATTCCACCTGGATACGCTGCCGGCCGACGAACTGGCCTGGCTGGAACAGCATTTGGGCGATGGCGAAGCGCTGGTGCCTGCGCGTTTCAGTCCGCAGGAACTGCCGTTGGTGGTAGTGCCCGACCGCGAGGCCGAGCTCAAACGCCGCCTGGAGCAGGACGAGAACGACAAGCGCGTGTCCACCGCCGCGTTACGCCTGGCGCGGCAGTTCACCGCGCGCATCGAAGCGCGGCAGACCCAGCGGCTGTATCTGAATCTGGATAATCCCGCGCTGCAGGCCTTGCTGGACGCGCAGCGCGCAGGCAACCCACAGGCAGCGGTGGCGGCACGCTTGCTGCGCGCGCTCAAGGTGATCGTCGCGGCGCAAGGGCGCACGCAGCCGCAGGCGAGCAGCACCGAATCGGGCGTTTCCGATCTCAACAAGGCCTTCGGCGATTTCGCTGGGACCGTGACCCAATTGCTGGCGCGCTGAGCGCCGCATCGCAGGAGCGACACGATGGAAATCTGGAACTGGGTAGAAAAGCTGCAGGACGATCTGGGCGAAGCCGGCCAGCCGCAAAATGCGCAGCTGCTGACGCGGCTTACCGACCACATCTGCGATCTGCAGATCGACCGCGCCGAGGCCTTGTTGCCGGAGGCGCGTGCGCTGGGCAAGACGTTGGCCAACCCGTGGCTGGAGGTGTTCGTCGGGCATTGGGAAATGCGTAACCGGGTCGGCAATCTGTGCGAAGGCGAGCGTGCGCTGGGCGATGCGGTGGCGCTGTTCGAGCGTGCGCATCGCGCCGACGCAGTGGAGTGCCCGCAATCGGTCTGCGTGACCCAGGATCTGGCCGCGTGTTACGCCAACATCGATGGCCCGGGCTGGGTGGAAGAACGCATCGAGGTGTGCGACGAAACCCTGGGGCGCATCGACCCGAGCTGGTCGTGTTACCAGTGCCTGAGCTGCGAAAAAGCCGACGCATTGCTTGACGACGGGCGCGGTGACGCGGCGCTGCAGTATCTGGAGCAGCAGTCGCAGACCATCCTGGCGCATGGCGGTGAAATCTACGACGGCGTGCCGGACATGCGCATCTCGATCCTGCTTGCGCTTGGGCGTGCGCAGGACGCGCTGGCGCTGGTGGAACAGCGCGAACGCGACGCCGCGCGCGAAGGCGCCGAGTGGGCCAATTGCAGCCAGCCGCGCCGCCTGCAGAAAGCGCGCGCGATGGCGCTGTTGCAGCGCGATGACGAGGCCATGGAAGCGCTGCTGCCATGGCGCGAGATTGCGCCGCGTTATCGCCTGCACTGGCTGCGTGCGGTGGCGGTGCTGGTGGCGCGCGCGCCCGAGCGCAATAGCTGGGACCTGGGCAGCCGCGTGCAGCAGATGCTCGACCATTACGCGCAGGTTGGCGCGCATCGCATCCTGATCGAGGCAGCCGAGCTTGCGATCGGGCTGGCACTGCAACGCGGCGCGGTGTGGACCGCGCGCCGGCATCTGGCGCTTGCGCGTGCGCATCTTCCCAAGCTGCGTCACGACCGCGGCGCAACGCAGTTGCTGGATGGTCTGGCCGCGCGCATCGATGCAGCGCCTGCGGGTGAGGCCGCGCCGGCGCCGGCCGCACACCTGCTGGAATGGTTGAACGCGCAAGGCGACGATGTCGTGCGCAATCCCGAGCGCGAAGCGCAGTGGCTGCTGCAGGCCGTTGCGCAGTGTCCGGACGATGCCGAGCTTGTCGACACCACCGCATCGGCCTTGAGCGCCTGTGCGGCCGACGAAGAAGCCATCGCACTGTTGTGGTCATTCGTGCAGCGGCATGCCGATCGCGAAACCAGCCCCACGTTCCGTCTGATGAATCTGTTGCTCGGCCGCGGCGACGAAGCAGGTCTGCGCCGGTTGACGCAGCTGTATCGCCCACAGGCGCCGGTGGCGGCGTTGTGGTGCGAGGCGCAGCTGGCGCAGCGGCTGGCCGATTGGCCGGCGCTGGAGCAGGCCTGCACCGCACTGCTGGAACTGTCACCCGGCTCGCATGGTGCGCGTGGGCTGCTGGCGCGCATGTATCTCAACGCCGGCCGGTTTGCCGAGGCCGCCGCGGTCTATCGGCAACTCACCGAGCTGCTGGAAGAGCCGCGCTCTGCGCATTGGGACCACATGACGGCGGCCAGCGCGGCGCAGGATTGGGACGCGGTGCGTGCCTCTGCGCAGGCCATTGGCATGGAGCTGAGCAGCACCAGCGGCGTAGTCGAAGAGACCTGGGGCTGGGTGATCATTCGTTGCATGGATGATGGCGAAGTGGCCGAGTACTACGCGCGCCGCACCGGCCCGGTGACTGCGCGTATCGTCGAAAACGCGCCTGCGCATCGGCGCCAGCATGTCGGTGACTGGGTGGTGTTCGATGCCGAATTGCTGTATCCGCCGCCGGAAGACGAAGCCGAACGCGAGCGTTTCGTGCCGACCTACGCGCAGGTGCATGTGCTGCAAGTCGGTGGCTATGCCAATAGCTGGCTGGTGGACGGCGTGCATCCTGGCGACGAGGTCATCGAGGCGATGCGTGCAGACATGGAAATGCGCGGCTGGAAGATGTGGCTGCACAGTCGCGACGACTACCGCGTGGTCGACCCGGACCATCCGGATGCGTTCGACCCGGAGGATGCAACATCCGGACTGCCGGGCGTGTTGTTCACCGTGGCGCTTCCGGAAAACCTCGCCCCGCAGGAACTGCATCGCGTCCTGCGATGCACGACCTCGCGCTGGTCGCATCCGATGTGCTGGCTGCGGCTTGCCGAGGCCTGCGGCCAGGATCCGCAGCCGCATCTGGATGCGGTGGAGCGTTACGGGTTGTAGGGCGGCGATTCGCGTTATCCGGCGGCGGCCGGTCATGCGATCGCCGCCGGGATTGGGCATTCGGGGTTTGTGGCGTGCGTTCTGGCGTCACTTTTGATGCATAGCGATGCATCTGGTGTCGGGGATTCTGCCAATCCATTCATGGGTTTGCTGGCGGCGTTCATGTCGCCATACGCGCCACCCTGGATGCAACGCCGCGCTTTCAGCGTGCCTTCTGAATTGAGCGTATTGCGTTCGAGCGCAGCGCGCAGGCAGATCGCCTCGTCACTGCCGTAGCGCTTCGGCCGGTGTGCGTACCGCGGCGGCGGCCGCAATGTGCGCATGCCCGCCCCGGTGACAACACGCAACCGGTGGCACCACGCACTGCAGGTGATGCGGGGCAGGGATTGGCGGCTGTCCGCGGGTATTTCCCGTTTCGCCAGGCACTTGCAGCGGAACAGCGCATGTCCGCAGGCGTGGACCGGCGCACGTTCGGCATGTGCGCGGCAATGTCACACTGCGCTCTTGGGCCCGGATGACTGCTACAGGTTGGCTCGCTGGTTGGCCAATCTGAATTGCTTTATTCTGCTACGCATCGGCGTGGGGGCGCCGCGTCGGTCAGGGCGCAGTCCAGCCCGCATGCCCAACCTCTTTTCTTTTGGTGGGTGATCTCATGGTGGCATTGCAGCAGCGCTCGATCGATGCGATTGGTGACCAGGAACACGCGTTGTTGGCCGCATGGTTGGAGTCCAGCCTGGGCAGCGATGCGCGTCTGTCGCGGCAGGAATTCGAAGCGCAGGCCGGCGAATTCCTGCGCTTGCTGGTGGCGTCGTTGAAGCACGACGGTAGCAGCCTGGACAGTGCCGAATGGAGCGAGGTGCGCCGCTTCCTGGAAAATCTCTCGCGCGACCGCGCCACGCGTGGTTTCGATTCGCAGGAAACCGCCAACTTCATCTTTTCGCTCAAGCGTGTGTTGTTTGCGTTGGTGCAGCGCCAATACGCCAGTCGCCCGGAAGAACTGGGGCAGCAGTTGTGGGCGTTGTCGGAATTGCTCGACCGCCTGGGCTTGTACACCGTGAAGGTTTGCCAGAAGACCCGCGAAGACATCATCGTGCGTCAGCAGGAAGAGATGCTGGAGCTGTCCACCCCGGTGGTGAAGCTGTGGGAGGGCGTGCTGGCGCTGCCGATGATCGGCACGCTGGATTCGCAGCGCACCCAGGTGGTGATGGAATCGCTACTGCAGCGCATTGTCGACACCGGCTCGGAAATCGCCATCATCGACATCACTGGCGTGCCAACCGTGGACACCCTGGTGGCGCAGCATCTGCTCAAGACCGTGACCGCGATCCGGCTGATGGGGGCCGACGCCATCATCAGCGGCGTGCGCCCGCAGATTGCGCAGACCATCGTGCATCTGGGCCTGGACCTGCAGGGGATCGTGACCAAGGCCAACCTGGCCGATGCGTTGGCGCTGGCGCTCAAGCGCACCGGCGTGGCCGTCAGCAGGGCGGACTGACATGGAGCGTATTCCGATCCTGCGGATGGGCCATCTGTTGTTGGTCACCATCCAGGTGGACATGCACGACCAGCTGGCGCTGCAACTGCAAGACGATCTGTCCGAGAAGATCAGCGCCACCTCTGCGCGCGGCGTGTTGATCGACATTTCCGCGCTGGATATCGTCGATTCGTTCATCGGGCGCATGATCAGCACCATCTCCGGGCTGGCGACGCTGATGGGCGCACAAACCGTGGTGGTGGGCATGCAGCCGGCGGTGGCGATTACCCTGGTGGAGTTGGGGCTGACCCTGCCGTCGGTGCGCACCGCGCTCGATGTCGAGCGCGGCATGCGCCTGCTGCAGCAACCCGATGCGGCTCCATGACGGCCGGCTCGCAACCGGTGCGCACCGAGCAGGATGTGGTGCTGGCGCGGCAGACCGTGCGCAAACTGGTGGTGCAATGCGGGCTGCGGCTGGTCGATCAAACCAAGCTGGTCACCGCGGCCAGCGAACTGGCGCGCAATACCGTGATCTACGGCGGTGGCGGCGACATGGACTGGGTACTGGTTGAAAGCGGCATTCGCAAGGGAGTGCAGCTGACGTTCCGCGACCAGGGACCGGGCATTGCAGACCTGGAACTCGCCTTGACCGACGGCTGGACCTCCGGCGGTGGCCTGGGGCTGGGACTGTCCGGCAGCCGGCGGCTGGTGGACGATTTCGTGCTCGACACAGCGCCGGGCGAAGGCACGCGAATCACCATCACCAAATGGAAGTGAACGTTACCGGCTTGGTGACCCGTTCGTTTCGTGTCGACGAAACCAGCCAGGTCGGACAGTCGCGCCGTGAGGCTACCGCCTTGGCGCAGATGCTCGCCTTCGATGAAGCCAGCTGTGGCCGGGTGGCACTGGTTGCCACCGAACTTGCCATCAACATGGTCAAGCACGGGCGTGGCGGCTGCCTGCAGTTGTCCACGGTGGCCGCGCGTGACGGCGGCATGGGCGTGGAGCTGTGCGCCATCGATGACGGCCCGGGCTTCGCGCTTACAGACGGCCTGCGCGATGGCTATTCCACCGCCGGAACGCCGGGCACCGGCTTGGGTGCGATCAAGCGCCAGGCGCAGCTGCTGGATGCGTATTCCGATGCCAAGGGTGCGATCGTGTTGGCACGCGTGTTCGCCCAGCCACGCGCCGAGCTTGATCTGCCCTACGGCGCGCTACGCGTACCGCTGCATAACGAAGTGGTGTGCGGCGATGGCTGGCATTTGGCGATCGATGCGCAACGGGTGACCGTCAGCGTGATCGACGGCCTGGGCCACGGGCCAGACGCGGCCGATGCCGCCGATGCCGGCACGCGCGCGGCGGCGCTGGCCAGTGGCGAGCCCGGCGAGCGCATCGCGCGCCTGCATGCCGGCATGAGCGGCACGCGCGGTGGCGCGGCGGCGGTCATGCAGTTCGATGCCGGCAGCGGCCAGGTGCGCTTTGCCGGGGTGGGCAATATCGTCGCCTCGCTGTGCGATGGCGATGGGGTGCGCGGCATGCCCTCGCACCCTGGCATCGT
Source organism: Xanthomonas cissicola (assembly GCF_008801575.1). Classification (GTDB taxonomy): domain Bacteria; phylum Pseudomonadota; class Gammaproteobacteria; order Xanthomonadales; family Xanthomonadaceae; genus Xanthomonas; species Xanthomonas cissicola. The sequence goes on from NZ_VZPL01000017.1 coordinate 71,423, forward strand.
CGGGGTTCAGTTCCGCAAGGCGCAACCGTTCGACTTTCCACACGCGGCCGGCAAGTTGCTGGTCATGCACAGCGACGGCCTGCAATCGCGCTGGACCCTGCGCGATCACCCGGGTCTGCTGTCGCGCCATCCACGCATCATTGCCGCAGTGCTGGCACGCGATTACGCGCGCGGCCGCGACGATTGCTGCGTGTTCGTCATGCGCTTGGGAGGCATGCAATGAATTCAACCACCGATCTGCCGGCAGCCGAGATGGCTGAACTTGAAAGCCTGCGCCAGCAGAACCAGGCCTTGCGCGAAGAGCTGGAAGAAACCAACCAAGGCGTGCTGGCCTTGTATGCCGAGCTCGACCAGCAGGCCGAACAGCTGCGCGACGTGTCCGAACTCAAGAGCCGCTTTCTGTCGTACATGAGCCACGAGTTCCGTACCCCGCTAGGCTCGATCCTGAGCATCACCCGGCTGCTGGAGGACGGCATGGACGGGCCGCTCAACGCCGAGCAGCTCAAGCAGGTGCGCTTTGTCAGCGGTTCGGCGCGTGAGCTCACCGAGATGGTGGACGACCTGCTGGACCTGGCCAAGATCGAGGCCGGGCGCATCACCATCTCGCCGGGCTGGTTCGACCTGATGGACCTGTTCGCGGCGCTGCGCGGCATGTTCCGGCCGCTCACCGATATGGGCAGTACCACGCTGATCTTCGAGGATCCGCCGGTACTGCCGATGCTCTACACCGACGACAAGAAGCTGGCGCAGATCCTGCGCAATTTCATATCCAATGCGCTCAAGTTCACCCCGCAGGGACAGGTGCGCGTGTTTGCGCAGCTGGAAGGCGACAGCCATGTACGCTTTGGCGTGCAGGACACTGGCATCGGCATTCCGGCCGAGCTTCACGAGGCCTTGTTCGAAGATTTCGTACAGGTGGACTCGCCGCTGCAAAAACGCCTGACCGGCACCGGCCTGGGGTTGTCGATCTGCAAACGGTTCGCCGAATTGCTGGGCGGCCGGGTGGGGATCAACAGCGTGGTCGGGCAGGGTTCTGAATTTTACGTGGTGCTGCCGGTGACCCTGGCAGCGGAGGAGACACGTGGGCAGTAAGCACCACATTCTGGTCGTCGACGACAACGCGGTGACGCGTTATTCGGTGCGGCGCGTGCTCGAACACCATCAGTTCGTGATCGAAGAAGCCGGCACCGGGACCGAGGGGCTTGCGAAAATGGCCACGCAGACGTTTTCTGCGGTGGTGCTGGACGTCAACCTGCCGGACATGAGTGGCTTCGACATCGTGCGGACGCTGCGTGCCGAGCCGCGCACCGCATTGCTCCCGGTGGTGCATGTCTCGGCGGCCTCGATCGCCACCGGCGACATGATCACCGGGCTGGATGCCGGCGCCGACGCCTACCTGATCCATCCGGTCGACCCCAACGTATTGCTGGCCACGTTGCGCACCCTACTGCGCGCACGCCGCGCCGAGGAGGCGCTGCGGATCAGCGAGGCGCGTTTCCGCGAAATCTTCGAACACATCAGCGCGCCGATTGCGGTGGTGGATGCCAACCTGCACATGCACGAGGCCAATGCCGCGTTCCAGCGTTTGATCGGGAGCGCCACGCCCGGCGCCGCGATCCACGCCGCCGGGTTGGATCAGGCCGCCGCTGTGCATGCCCTGACCACTGCGTTGGCGCAGCGCGAGCGCTGGAGCGGCACCTTGTCGCTGCTGCGCGATGGCAAGCTCTGCGAAACCGAATGGCGGGTGTCGCCCTACCGCGAGCCGGATCTGGGGCTGTTGCTGGTGGAAGACGTCACCGAGCAGCGCCTGCGCGAGCGCGAGCAGCGCCAGGAACTGGATACCGCCACCAGCGAGCTCGCGCATCAGATCGCGCAGCGCCAGCACACCGAAATCCAGCTGCTGCAGGCGCAAAAGATGGAAGCGCTGGGCAAGCTCACCGGTGGCATCGCGCACGACTTCAACAACCTGCTGACCAGCATCATCTCCGGGCTGGACATGATCCAGCTCGCAGTGGAATCCAACCGCATCGAACGGGTGCCGCGCCTGGCCGAGATCGCCACCGGCTCTGCGCACCGCGCCGCCGCGCTGACCCAGCGCATGCTGGCGTTCGCACGCAAGCAATCGCTGGACGCGCAACCGTTCGACGTCAACATCCGCGTGCGTTCGCTGGAAGACATGCTGCAGCGCTCGATCGGCGAAAACATCGCGCTGGAGCTGGAGCTTGCATCCACGCCGCTGGTGGCCATAGCCGATGCCAACCAGCTCGAAAACGTGGTGCTCAACCTGGTCATCAATGCGCGCGACGCATTGAAAGGGCAGGGCACCATCCGCATCCAGAGCGCGGCCTACACTGCGCACAACGATCCGGAACTGGACGACGGCGACTATGTCGCGGTGAAGGTGATCGACAACGGGAGTGGGATCGAGCCGGCCATTCTCGACCAGGTGTTCGAACCGTTTTTCACCACCAAACCCATCGGCGAAGGCACCGGCCTGGGTCTGTCGATGACCTACGGGTTCGCACGTCAATCCGGCGGCACCGCGCGCATCACCAGCACCGTGGGCCGTGGCACCACGGTGGCGTTGTTGCTGCCGCGTGGGCTCTCGGCCAACGAGCTGTTGCCGCCACCGGCGCCCAGCGTGCCACGCACGCGCAACGAGCGCATCTTGCTGGTAGACGACACCGACGTGGTGCGCATGATGGTGAGTGAAGTGCTCAGCGATGCCGGCTACCAGGTCATCGAAGCCGAGGATGCCAACGGCGCGCTGGAACAATTGCGCACCGAGGTGCATATCGACCTGGTGGTCTCCGATGTCGGCCTGCCCGGCATGAACGGGCGCGACATGGCCGATGTGGCGCGCATGCTACGCCCGGGTCTGCCGGTCCTGTTCATTACCGGCTACGCCGAAAACGCGGCCACGCGGCAAGAATTTCTCGCAGAAGGCATGGCCTTGCTGCCCAAGCCTTTCAGCCTCAACGATCTGCTCAACACGGTGGGGCAGATGCTCGACAGCAGCGTCCTGGCGCGGGCGTAGGGCGTTAAAGCGGCTGCTGAAATGCATGCGTAGCTGCGGCGCGGGCGCGGCCGGCGTTGGGACCCTGCATGCACCACGCGTGCAGCCCCGTTCCTGCACGCCGCTCAGCGCGCATACGCGTACGGCCCGAATGTGGCGCCAAGAAAACCGCCGGCCGACTCGGTGCTGAGCACACTTGCATCGCCCTGTTCGAGCAGCGTCTGCCACTGCCCCTGGCCGACGGCGTAATCCACGTGCACGCGGGCGGCATCCAGCGCAAAGCGCAGTCTCACCGGTTGCGTGGCATCGGGCAGGGGGGCGCGTGCCAGTTCGGTGCCGGTGCCGGGCTGTTGCGATCCGGCGCGGCGATACAGCACCACCGCAGCGCCGCTGTCCTCGCGCACCAGCATCGCTGCCAGGAAGTTGCTCTCCTTGGCCACGATCGCCAGACCGGCCTGTTCGCCTGGCGCCAGCGCGCTGCCATCCACGCTGGCGACCAAGGTGGCGTGATGGTGCTGCAGGCGATGACCCAGATAGGCCGGCGGACCACGGCCGAGATCGCCTAGCGCAACCTTTGCCGGGGTCACGCGCAAACCTTGCGCGCCGGGCTGATACCACGGCGTCGTTGGGGGGTGGATGGTCATCCATTGCATCGGCACGCGCGCATCTGGAAGCGTTCGCTCCACTGCATTGGCCCGGTGGTCGGCAGGGTCTGCACGCCCGCCGGCAAAGGTGGGCGCGCGGCCACTGCAGGGACCGCGGCGCCATGCGGCAGCACCACCGGCCAGCCATCGCGCCATTGCACCGGCAACAAGAAGGTTTCCCGGCCCAGGTTGTAGTGATTGCCGCGGTAAGGGCGCGTCGCGAGGAACACCGCCCACCATGTGCCGTCCTTGAGTTCGATGAACTGCGCATGCCCGGCCGAGGTGATCGGCGCAGTGCGAGACGGGTCCAGGTCGCGTTGGGTGAGCACCGGATTGCCGCTCCAGGTCTCGTATGGCCCGGCGATCTGGCGGCTGCGGTAGATCATCTGCGCATGCTGCTCGCCGGTGCCGCCTTCGGCCGCGGTAAGGTAGTAGTAGCCATCGCGGCGGAACAGATGCGGGCCTTCGATGTGTTCGGGATTGGTCGCCGGCTTGAAGCCGGAATCCACGATCACCTGACGGGTGCCGACCAACTTCATGCTGGCCAGATCCAGCTGCTGCAGCCAGATGGCGCGGTGCCCGTCGTAGCGCATCTTGCCGGCCGGCACGTCGTTGTTGACCAGCCAGGCGCTGCCATCGTCATCGAAAAACAGCGAGGGGTCGATGCCCTTGGCGTCCAGCCAGATCGGATCGGACCATGGCCCGGCAGGATCGGTGGCGGTGATCAGGAAATTGCCGCCATCGCAGTAAAAACAGGTGTTGGCGATATAGAAGGTGCCAGCGTGGTGGCTGATGCTGGCGGCAAACAGGCCGCGGGTCAGTTCGTCGTTGCCGTAGTTGATCTGGGTTGGACGGTCGATCGCGTTGCCGATCTGGTTCCAGTGCACCAGGTCGCTGCTCTTGAAGACCGGCAGGCCGGGGAAGTAGCCGAAACTGGAATTCACCAGATAAAAATCGTCGCCGACGCGCACCGCCGACGGGTCCGGATGAAAGCCGGCCACGACCGGATTGCGGTATTGCGCGGCAGTTGGCACGGGGCCACCATCGTCGCCTTGGTAATCGATCTGCGTGATCAACGCGGTGCCGGCTTGTGCCAGCTGACAGCTCAATGCGGCCAGCAGGCCGGCCATCCATGCGAGTCGTTTCAAGAGATCCCCGTGTGCCATGCCCTGGCGCAACGCCAGTACGACACCAGCATGACAGCACGCAGGGCGGCGTGGCATGACGTTTTGCGATGCCAGCGCTGCGTGATGGCATGCCTGCACGCGCGTGGCGGCGTGTGGTGATCGGGCGCTGCCACTTCGCTGCAACATTGCTGACATATCGTGCGCGCGGCGCCACGCGGCGCCGCCAGCAGGCATGCCATGCCGAATGGCTTCGACGCTGTGTCATCACCTCGCATCACTTTCTAGGATCAGTCCGCATGCCGTTGTACTCGCCTGTCTTTTCGTTGCCAGTGTCCGCTATTGCACAGGTCGCTGCGCGCCGCCGCGCCGCCTTGCAGCGCACGCCGCTCGCGCGTGCCTGCGCGTGCCTGTTGCTAGCCTCGTTGGCGGCAACCGCGTCTGCGCAGCAAGCGCCAGCGGCCCAGGGCGAAGCCAGCCCCACCGCGCTGGACACGGTCACCGTCACTGCCGAGCACCGCGAGCAGAACCTGCAGGACGTGCCGGTCTCGGTCGGCGTGGTGCAGGGCGCAGCGATGCGCGACTACACCGCCGGTGGCGACGACACGCTGCTGGCGCTTTCCGGCCGCGTACCGGGCTTCTACGCCGAAACCACCACCGGGCGCATCTTCCCGCGCTTCTATATCCGTGGCCTGGGCAATATCGATTTCTACCTGGGTGCCTCGCAGCCGGTGTCCATCATCCAGGACGATGTGGTGCTGGAGCATGTCGTGCTCAAATCCAATCCGGTCTATGACGTGGACCAGGTCGAAGTGCTGCGCGGCCCGCAAGGCACGCTGTTCGGGCGCAACACCACCGCCGGCATCGTCAAGTTCGATACGGTCAAGCCCAGCGACACCTACACCGGTCGCGTCAACGCCAGCTACGGCAGCTACAACACCCTCTCGCTGGATGGCGGCTTCGGTGGCCCCATCAACGATGTGCTGTCGTTCCGTGTGTCCGCGTTGTACCAGCACCGCGACGATTGGGTGGACAACACCTTTGCCGGTAGCAGCGCCGACGGCACGCGCACGCCGCGCAAGGACGCGATGGGCGGTTACAACGACCGCAATGCGCGCTTGCAGGTCTTGCTCAAGCCCAACGATGCGTTCTCGCTGCTGGGCTCGGTGCACACGCGCGATTACGACGGCACCTCCACCTTGTTCCTGCGCAATGCGATCACGCGTGGCAGCGACAAGGTGGACGTGCCGCGCGACCGCGTAGCCTACGACGAAGGTCACGACAACCCTCAGGCATATCAAACCGATGGCGGCTCGCTCAAGGCGATTTACGACTTCGGTGGCGTGTCGCTGACCTCCATCACCGCCTATGAAACCACCTCCGGCTACAGCCGTGGCGACACCGATGGCGGTGCTGCCGCCAATCACCCGGTCAATGGCGTGCCGAACGGCTTTGGCCAGTCGATGGGACAGATCCGCGACCTGGACCAGTACACGCAGGAATTGCGCCTGGCCAGCGAAGGCGACGATGCCCTGCAGTGGCAGGTGGGCGCGTTCTATTTCGATGGCCGCGACACCACCGATTTCTATCAGCGTGCCTTCTTCCTGCAGACCGCCGCGCGCAACCCCAACAACTGGGTGCGCCTGCGCAATACCAATACCTCGTGGGCCGGCTTCGGTCAGCTCAGCTACAAGGCGACCGACGCGCTGACGCTGACTGCCGGCATCCGCCAGACCAAGGACACCAAGGAAACCCGACTGTTGAAGACCGCCGACACCGCGGCCGGTGTGGTGACCTACCGCGGCCGGCGCGATGTGCGCATGTCCGATACCCAGCCCAGCTGGGATCTGAGCGCGATGTATGAGATCGATCCGCAGTTGAGCGTGTATGCGCGTGTGGCGCGCGGTTTCCGTGGCCCCACCATCCAGGGCCGCAGCGCGGTGTTCAATTCCGATTTCACCACTGCCGATTCGGAAACCATCCTGTCCTGGGAAGCCGGCATCAAGAGCAGCCTGTTCGAGAACCGTCTGCGCCTGAATGTCAGCGGCTTCACCTACACGGTCGACGATATCCAGCTCAACGGCAACGACTCGGACGGCAATGGGGTGCTGTTCAATGCCGACAAGGCCAAGGCCTACGGCATGGAAGCGGATCTGGACTGGCGCCCGATCTCCAACCTGTCGATCACCGCCGGCCTGAGCCTGTTGCATAGCGAAATCCACGACGAGCGCGTCTACGCCCAGGTCTGCGCGCTCAATGGCGTGGTGGTGTGCACGGTCAACGACCCGACCATTCGCGTAGGTGCCAACACCTTCGCCCAGATCGACGGCAACCCGCTGCCCAACGCGCCCAAGTACAACCTCAACCTGGCCGCGCGCTACGACATCCCGGTCGGCAACGACGGCGCGTTCTTCGTGTCCACCGACTGGAACAAGCAGGGCCAGACCAGCTTCGTGCTATACGACTCCACCGAATTCCGCTCCGACGGTAATTTCGAAGGTGGCCTCAAGCTGGGCTACACCGGTGGCTACGGTGCGTGGGAAGTGGCGGCGTTCGCGCGCAACATCACCAACGAAAAGAACCTCAAGGGCGTGATCGAAAACTACATGGCCGCGGTCTACAACGAGCCGCGTGTCGTCGGGGTGTCGGTCAACGTCAACTGGCAGTGACGGGTTGATCGCCTGATTGCAGTCACTGCGGCGTCTGCGCCGCAGTGATATTTCCTGCAAGTGGAGAGGCCAGCTGCGTGCATGCGCAGCTGACCTTCGTGTTGCGTCACCGCTTGCTCAGGACAGAGCGCACCCAGTTGACGATTTGCGTGCTGCTCACCGCGCCGGAATGACGGCCCAGTTCCTGGCCACCCTGGATGACCAGCAAGGTGGGAATGCTGCGGATGCCAAAGCGCGTGCCCAGCGCCGGATGCAGGTCGGTATCCACCTTGGCCAGGCGCACCTGCGGTTCCAATGCTGCGGCGGCTGCGGCAAATTGCGGCGCCATGCTCAGGCATGGCCCGCACCAGGGCGCCCAGAAATCCACCACCAACGGCAATGCGCTGCGCACCGCATGCTTGTCGAAATCTGCAGCCGACAAGGCCACCGGCGTCCCCGGGAACAGCGGCTTGTGGCAGCTGCCGCAGTTGGGTGCATCGCGCAGGCGCGTGGGCGCAATACGGTTCATCGCAGCGCAACTCGGACAGGCGATCAGTAGCGGTGCGTCGGTCATGTGGGTCTCCAGTCGGCGGCGCTGCCTGCGCTATCTCCGGCCATCGCTGGCGGCGCATGCTGCATGCCGCCAGTGTAGCGATCACCACAAACGATTCCGTGCCGAACGTCAGCGGCAGTACCAGCCTGCGCATGCCTGATCAACGTCCCGCGGGCCATCGCGCGCTGCATCGCTCAAGCCGATTGGCCCAGCGCCACGATCGGTACGAAGCCACCGTAGATCATGCGCTTGCCATCGAACGGCATCGGATTGACCGACGGGTCCATGCGTGGGTCTTCCATCATCTTGCGCATGCCTTCATCCCGGGTGGCCTTGTCCGGCCATTCGATCCAGGAAAACACCACGGTCTCTTCGGCGGTGGCATCCACTGCGCGATAGAAGTCGGTCCATTGCCCTGCTTGGACATCGTCACCCCAACACTCCACCACCCGCAGGGCTCCGTACTCCATGATGACCGCATCGCCCATGCGGGCATGCGCGATAAAGGCTTCTTTGTTGGCCGTGGGGACGGCAAGCACGAAACCATCGATATACGACATAACCACCTCCGCAGATGGGCTGCACGGCGTGCACGTGAGGATGACCAAGAAGGGATATTTGGTGCGACCAACAACTGGAGAGCAGTGGGGCAGGAGCGTGCATCCAGCGCGCTGGCCGCACGAGCATACTGTGCATGGGGTGCAACGGCACTGCTTGAGCTGGCTGTCGCCTGGGCTATCAGGCGCACTGCCGAGGTCCTGCCTGTCGGGCTCGCTGGCGCGGCGGCCGCGGATCTGTCGTGCCTCGATCGACGGCAGCGCCCTGCAAGCGCTTTTGCTGGAGGCCGCGGCAGTGCATCGGCGAAGATGCGCTGGTCGCAAAGCTGCGCGAGCAACGGCACTGCGGTCGTCGCCACAGTACGGCGGTCAGGCTGCCAGGTTGTGGCGGCGTAATCTTGCCTCGAACACCACGTCGCCGTCCTCGTTGCGCGCCTGCAGCGTACCGCCGTGTGCCTTGACGAACTGGTCGGCGATGAACAGGCCAAGTCCCAGCCCCTGGCTTGCATGGAAGCTGGCCTTGAACGGTTCGAACAGACGCGGCATCAGGCTGTCGGGAATGCTGCCGGTGTTGCGCACCGACAGGCGCAGGGTGTCGTGTTCGCGGCCATCCAGATGCACCTGCACCGGATGGCGTCCGCCATGCAGGACCGCGTTGCCGACCAGATTGGACACGACCTGCGCCAACCGGTCGCCGTCGCCATCGCCATCCAGGTCGCCCTCGGTGCGCAGGTCGATCGTGGTGTGCGGATTGGCCTGCGCCACTTCGCCCACCACGCTGTGCACCACCTCGCCCAGGTTGCATGGGCTGAACTGCATCGGCAAACCATCGGTGCGCAGGCGCGAAAAATCCAGTAATTGCTCGACCATGCGGGACATGCGGTGCGCGCTGTTTTCCAGGTGTTCCAGCGTGCGCGCAGCCGAACTGTCGGCATCGACATCCAGGCCGAGTTTGTCGGCGCACAGCAGGATCACCGACAGCGGTGTGCGCAGGTCGTGGGTGAGCACGGCCATCATGGTCTCGTTGAGCTTGAGCGCGCGTTCGAGCGAAGCATTTCTCGCCTTGAGCAGCCGCCGCTGCTGATACAACTCGATGAATACGTTGACCTTGCTCAGGATGATGTGCGGCTCGATCGGCTTGTGCAGAAAATCCACGGCGCCGGTTTCGTAACCCTGGAAGGCGCGCATCGGATCGTTCGGCGATGCGGTCAGGAAAATGATCGGCACATGCCGGGTGCGCTGCGAACCGCGCATCAATTCCGCCAGCGAAAACCCGTCCATTTCCGGCATGTGCACGTCCAGCAGCGCCAATGCCACGTCGTGTTCGAGCAGTAGTTCCAGCGCCTGCGCACCGGAGGCGGCGCACAGCACGCGGATGCCGTCGCGTTGCAGCAGCGCTTCCATGGCCACCAGATTCTGCGGCACATCGTCCACGATCAGGATCTTGGTCGATTCGGTGTCGTCGCTGCTTGCAGCCAGGCCGGTCGCGGTAAGGTTCATGCGTGAAAAGCTTCCAGTCGGGTGCAGATGGCTTGCAAGGTCAGCACCGCATCGGCGCCGGCGTGGGCGAGAGCGGAGGCGGGCATCAGCGACGCGGCGGCGTCATCGGGGCGCTGGATCCAGGCAATGCCGCCCATCGCACGCACCGCGGCCACACCGGCGCTGCCGTCGCTGCTGGCACCGGTGAGCAGGATTGCCAGCAGGCGTTCGCCGAAGACATCGGCAGCCGATTCGAACAGCAGGTCGATCGCCGGGCGCGAAAACAACACCGGGGCATCCATCGACAACGCCAGGCTGTCGCGGTCTTCCACCAGCAGGTGGTAGTCGGGCGGGGCGATGGTGACGGTGCTGGGCAACAGCGGCTGCTTGTCTTCGGCCTCGCGCACCGGCAGCGCGCAGCGCGCGTCCATCAGCTCGGCGATGTGGCTGGGGCGGTCGCGCGGCAGATGCAGCACGACCAACACCGGCATCGGCAAGTCTGCCGGCAGCCCGGACAACAACGCCTGCAGGGCCATCACGCCACCGGCGGATGCACCGATCACGATCGCATCGAAACGCTGGGCTGCAGACGCGCAGCTCATGCGGCTTTCCGATACAGCCGCTGCTCGCGCGCACAGGCTTCGAACGCCTGCGCGTGCGCGCCGAACTGCAGCGACTCCTTGCTGCCCAACCCGAGAAAGCCGCGATGCACCAATGCGTCGTAGAACAACCCCACCGCACGATCCTGCAAGCTGCGGTTGAAATAGATCAGCACGTTGCGGCAGGACACCAGGTGGACTTCGGAAAACACCGTGTCGGTCGCCAGGCTGTGGTCGGCGAAAACGATATTGCGTTTCAGGCGCCGGTCGAACACCGCACCGTCGTAAGCGGTGGTGTAGTAGTCCGACAGCGAGGTGCGGCCACCGGCGTCCAGATAGTTACGGCTGAACTGCGCGATACGATCGATGCCATAGGCGCCGGCTTCGGCCATGCTCAGCGCTTCGGGGTTGATGTCGGTGGCGTAGATCACCGCCTTTTCCAACAGGCCTTCTTCGTGCAGCAGGATGGCCAGGGACCAGACTTCTTCGCCGGTACTGCAGCCCGCCACCCAGAGCTTGATCGAGGGATAGGTGCGCAACACCGGTACCGCATGCTCGCGCACGACGCGGAAATATGCCGGGTCGCGGAACATCTCCGAGACCTGCACGGTGAAGAACTGCATCGCCTGCGCAAAGGTGTCCGGCTCGTGCAGCAGACGGTGCTGCAGATCGGCCACGCGCGCGCAGTCGAAACGCGCCATTGCGTGGCGCATGCGCCGTCGCAACGAGGACACCGCATAGTCGCGGAAGTCGTAGTGATAGCGCTGGAACACCGCTTCCAGCAGCACGCGCAGTTCCAGGTCGAACAGCTCTACCGGGTTCATTGCCGCGAGCACCATACGCGGCAGAGCGAGACCAGCTTGTCCACGTCGATGGGCTTGGCGATGTAGTCGTTGGCGCCGGCTTCCAGGCAACGTTCGCGGTCGTCGGCCATGGCCTTGGCGGTCAGCGCGATGATGGGCAGATCCTGCCATTGACGATTGGCACGGATCTGCCGCATCGCGGTGATGCCATCCATCTCCGGCATCATGATGTCCATCAGGACCAGGTCCACCTCGTGCTTGGCCAGGTGCTCCAGCGCCTCGCGGCCATTGCGTGCGATCTGCAGCGTGACGCCCAGCGGTTCGAGCACGCTGGACAGCGCAAAGATGTTGCGCACATCGTCTTCGGCCAGCAGCACGGTGGCGCCGTCCAGCACCGCGTCGCGGCGGCGTGCTTCGCGCAGCAAGCGCTGCTGATCGCTGGGCAACGAGGCTTCCACGCTGTGCAGGAACAACGTTACCTCATCGAGCAGACGCTCCGGCGAGCGCACGCCCTTGATGATGATGCTCTTGGAATACCGGCGCAGGCCTTGCTCTTCGTCGCGGGTCAGTGCGCGCCCGGTGTAGACGATCACGGGAGGGAAGGCGACCGCATCGTTGCCGGCCATGCGTTCGAGCAGGTCGTAGCCGCTGCCGTCGGGCAAGGCCAGATCGGTGACCATGCAATCGAAGGTGAAACCTGCCAGCTGGTCCATCGCCTCGGCAATGCTGCCGACCGCCACGATGTCCAGCTGGTCGCGCGCCAGCAGCAATTGCAGGTTCGCCCGCAAGGCGCTGTCGTCTTCGACGATCAACAAACGACGCACTGCGCGTGCGTTGGTTTCTTCCAGCTGGCGGATCGCACCGGCCAGCAGTTCGCGTGTGGCCGGCTTGATCAGGTAGCCAACCGCACCAAGCTCCAGCGCAATCTGGCTGCGTTCCAACGCGGACACCACGTGGACAGGCACATGGCGTGTGGCCGGATCGCGCTTGAGGCGTTCGAGCACGCTCAGACCGGACGCATCCGGCAAGCCGATGTCGAGCAGGATGCCGCTGGGGCGCAGTTCGGCGGCCAGGCGCAGGGCTTCTTCTGCGTTGGGGGCCACCACGCAATCGAAATCCAGTTCGTGGGCCAGTTCCACGAGCGCTTGCGCAAAGCGGGTGTCGTCTTCCACCGCCAGGATCAGCCGGCCTGGGCGGCTGCGTTGGTCGCGATCGTCGTCGGCCCGCTGGATCGGTGCGGCATTGGGCGATGCGATCGGCACTGGCGCCATGTGGGCCGCCGCAAGAGCAGGTGCGCCGGATTGCGCACCTAGCGTGCTGCCAGTGCGTTGTTGCACGTGGGCTCCAGACGCCGAGGCTGCGACCGCGGCGACGTTCGCAGCTGCATCGGCAGGGCCGATCACCTCCGCAGGTGCGCCATCGGTCGGCAATTCCAGCGTAAAGCAGCTGCCGCGCCCCGGCTCGCTGTCCACACTGATGCTGCCGCCCATGCGTTGCGCCAGGTCGCGCGAAATCGACAAACCCAACCCGGTACCGCCATAGCGGCGGCGCGTGCTGCCATCGGCCTGACGGAACGCTTCGAAGATCACCTCGCTCTGTTCGCGCGCGATGCCGATGCCGGTATCGGTCACCGCGAAGCGCACGCGGCCTGGCGCAGATGCCTGGACCAGCAGGCCGACCTTGCCGTGTTCGGTGAACTTGATGGCGTTGGCCAACAGGTTCTTGAGGATCTGCTGCAGGCGCTGGTTGTCGACGACCAACTGTGCCGGCGCACCGGCAGCTGCCGTGATCTCCAATGCCAGGCCCTTCTGTCGCGCCAGCGGTTCGAAGGTGTCGCGCAGGCGTTGCAGCACCGAACCGGTGACGACCGTTTCGTCGGCCAACTCCACGTGCCCGGCTTCGATCTTGGACAGGTCCAGGATGTCGTTGATCAGCGCCAGCAGGTCGTTGTTGGACGACAGGATCGCCTGCGCATACTTCACCTGCTCGGCGCTGAGCGTGCCGTCCTTGTTGTCGGCCAGCAGCTTGGCCAGGATCAAGGCGCTGTTGAGCGGCGTGCGCAACTCGTGCGACATGTTGGCCAGGAATTCCGACTTGTAGCGCGAGGCAGTGGACAACTCGTTGCTATTGCGCATCAGCTGATTCTGCGCGATCAACAAGGCCTGCTTCTGCGCTTCCAGTGCCTGGGTGCGCTCTTCCAGCTGCACGTTGGTCTGTTCTAGTTCTGCCTGCTGCACTTCCAGGTCGCTTTGCGACTGCTGCAGGCTACGGCTCTGTTCTTCGAGTTCCTCGTTGGCCACGCGCAGCTCTTCCTGCTGGGTCTGCAGTTCCTCGCTCTGTCGCTGGGTTTCTTCCAGCAAGGCCACCAGCTGCGCGCGCAGCAATGCGGTGCGCAGTGCCAGGCCGATGTTCTCGCCGCAGCGTGCCAACAGTTCTTCTTCGCGCGAGCCGGCGGTGCGTGGGTCGGTCACGCGCCCGAGCTCGATGATGCCGATCACCCGGTCGTCGGCGGTGATCGGCGCCAGCAGCAACTCCTGGCAGCTGCTCTGGCCCAGCCCGGAGGCAATCTGCAGATGACCGGCGTCCATGCCGCGGATGCGACGCACTGTGCCACGTTGCAGCACCTCGCCGAGCTGGCCGGCAGCGGTCGGCAGCGTCTGCGGCAGATCGGGCGGCAACGCCGCACCACCGGTGAGTCGCAGACGGTCGCCCTCGATGCGATAGAGCGCACCGACCTGCGCATCCAGCGTCTGACACAGTGCGCGCACCGCGGCGTCGGCCAGTTCCTGCGGCGCCTGATCGCCGCGCAAACTGGCCTCGACCGTGTTTTCTGCCTGCTGCAGCCACAGTGCGAATTCGGCCTGCCGGCGTGCGCGGATCGCCTGCATCACCACCAACGCCATCGCCAGGAACGACACGCCGCCAATGCTGCGATTGACCGAGGAAAAACTCGAATTCGTGCTCGGTGGCGCAAGCTGAAAACCAATCGCCAGCAAGATACACGACAGCACGCCCACGATGAGCGGCACCTGCGGGCGGTTCTGAAACACCGTCACGCCTACTGCTACGAAGTAGGTCAGCCACACCGCATAACCCAGCGGAGTCACCAGTTCCATGCCCAGCGTTGCCGCCATCAAGGCCCCCGCGATGACCCAAGTCCAGCAGTCGCGTGTGGTCGAGATGGTTTGCATAAGGTGCGTGGACCGAACTGGAAGGGCGGTCATGGTAGCCGATAACTTTCACGCACAAATCGCCGGAAATTTGACACTTTTTGCTGCCGCGTTGGCTTGCACGCAGCCTTCACGCGGCTGTCAATATGGTCCCGCGCTTTTCTGGGGGAATCATCGCGCGATGGATGCGGAAACGGCCGTCGACAGCGCAGGGCCGCTTTCTTACGACAGCCGGCAGTGTCAGCTGTTGGTGCAGAGCGTGTCCGATTATGCGATCTACATGCTGGATATCGGCGGGCATATTCGCAGCTGGAACCCCGGCGGCGAGCGCATCAAGGGCTACAGCGCAAGCGAGGTATTAGGCACGCATTTCTCGCGGTTCTACCTGCCCGAGGATGCGCAGCGCGACGAACCCAGCCGCAATCTGGAAATCGCCAAGCGGGAAGGGCGCTTCGCTGCCGAAGGTTGGCGCTTGCGCAAGGACGGCAGCCGGTTCTGGGCCAGTGTAGTGATCGAACCGGTGCTGGAATTCGGCGTGCTGGTGGGGTTTGCAAAAGTCACTCGCGATCTGACCGAGCGCCGTGAGGCGCAGCATTTGCTGCAACAGGCGCAGCAGGCGTTGCTGCAATCGCAGAAGGTCGAAGCCTTGGGTCGGTTGACGCCGGGCATGGCCCACGATTTCAACAACCTGCTCACGGTGATGGTGACCAGCCTGGATCTGATTGCGCTGCGCGCAGGCGAGGACGCGCGCACCCGCATGTTGATCGAAGTGGCGCAAACTGCGGTGGATCGCGGCACCTTGCTGACGCGGCAACTGCTCGCTTTCGCGCGCGGTCAACAACTGAACCCTGAGCGCCACCCGGTCAACGACATCGTGACGCGTTCGTTGGAACTGTTGCGGCGTGCCTGTCCGCCGGGTGTGAGCTTGTCGTTGCAGTTTGCCGACGCACTGCCGCATGTGCGCGTAGACCCCGGTCAGCTGGAGGCGGCGTTGCTCAATCTGGTCTTCAATAGTTGCGATGCGATGCCCTCTGGCGGCAGCATCGCGTTGCTCACTTCTGCTGCGCAGCGATCCGAACCGTCAAGCCCACAAGGCGTCCGTCGCCCATACGTCGCCCTTGCCGTACGCGACGACGGTCCGGGCATGTCCGCGCACGTTGCACAACGCGCCAGCGAGCCATTTTTCACCACCAAGGATGTCGGCAAGGGCTCCGGGCTGGGCTTGAGCCAGGTCTATGGCTTCGCATCCCAGTCCGGTGGCTTCGTCGAGCTTGAGACCGCACCTGGACGCGGCACTACCGTCACCGTGTTTCTCCCGGCCGTCGAGGAGGCCGAGCATGACTGAATCCCTTCGCCTGCTGATGGTGGAAGACCAAGAAGAACTGCGCGAATTGATCGGCGAAGCGCTGCGCGATGCCGGCATCAGCGTCGACACCGCCGATGATGGTCACAGCGCGTTGCGCATGGTGCGCGACAGTGGCCCGTACGACGTGGTGTTCAGCGATATCCGCATGCCCAACGGCATGTCGGGCATCGAACTGAGCGAGCAGGTGGCGCAACTGCTGCCGCAGGCGCGCGTGATTCTGGCCTCGGGGTTTGCCAAGGCGCAGTTGCCGTCGTTGCCGGCGCAGGTCGATTTCCTGCCCAAACCGTACCGCCTGCGTCAACTCATCGACATGCTCAAGGCCACCCCAGCCAACGCGTAGACGTTGGCTGGGCGTGCGGCCTCAACGGCTCTGGTAGTACACCTTGTCGATGGCGATCTCCACCGGTGCAGCCGGTGGATCGGCCACCAGCATGAAGGGCTGTTTGACCGCCTGCAGATCCAGATCGTAGAAGGCGCTGAACGGGATGCTCACCTCGTGCCAGGCGCCATCGCGCACCAGTCCGTACTGGTTGCCGCCAGCGACAAAATCCACCCAGCTATCGCCGAAGCTGGTGTTGATGCCGATCTTGAATGTCGACGGCGTGGTGGTCTTGACGTGCAGCTTCAATGCACCGCCGGCATACGCAGCGAGATTGCGGTAGTCGCTCTGGATGCCCAATCCAAACCATGCCCCGGCGTTGGCGCGGTAGGCCATGACACTGCCGCCCTCGAAAGGCGCCTGCGCAATCGGGGTGAGATTGTTCCACAGATACAACTCGGCATCCTGGCCGAAGGTCAGCCGTGCACTGGTATCGGTCTGTTCGGTAAACACCCCGAACCGGCCCGCGGGCACGGCATGTTGCGTGCCCACGTACAACTGCGACCCTGGGTTCTGATACAGGCGGATGTAATCGACCTCCATTTTGCCAGGGAGCGGGGCCGTCACCGCAGCAGGCGAGGTCACACCAGTGAAGGTGCCGCCCACCGCCAGGTTGAGCAACAGATACTGCTGCTGATGGAATTCATGCAAGGAAGCGCCTTCGATATTGGAAATCGCAAATTCGAAGTATTGCTGCCCGTCGATCGAGACGCGGATGAATTGCGGGTCCCAGGTCAATCGGTACACATGAAAATCGTCATGCAGATTCACCGGGCTGGTGTAGCTGGTGTCGTAATCGGCCTGCGACCCGTTGTAGTCCCAGTGCACCGCCGCGCCGATGCGACGGTTCGCGGTGCCATTGGCGATCGCGGCGGCCATGCCGGCTTCCATGAGGTCGATTTCGCCGCGGCCCGGCCACACGCCGATGGTGCCGAGCATCCAGTACGCCGGCCACAAACCGTTGCCCACCACCGGCGTTTTGATGCGCGCCTCCAGCGTGCCGTACGTGAAGTGCATGCGGCCCTCGGTCTTGAGCCGTGCTGAAGTGAACGGCATGCCGCCGAAGGCTTCGCGGCGTGCTTCGATCACCAACCTGCCGTTTTCGATCCGCGCATTCTCGGTGCGGCTGGTGTAGTACTGCATCTCGCCGTTGCCCCAGCCGCACAAGCCGATCTGGCATCCGTTCGTAAGCTCCCCCGATCCGCAGACACCGCATAAGTAGATCTTTCTGGCATCTTTCCCAAGTCAGGAGGTTCCATGCGCACATCGAAGTTCACCGAGACACAGATCATCGCCACGCTGAAGCAGGCCGACGCAGGCGTTCCAGTCAAAGACATCTGTCGCCAAGTCGGCATCAGCACGGC
>NZ_VZPL01000018.1 GCF_008801575.1 Xanthomonas cissicola
AACGGTTCATGCGTGTGTAGACCGTATGCCAGTTGCCAAAGCGCTTGGGTAGGCCGCGCCATTTGCAGCCATGCTCGGCAACGTAAAGGATGGCGTTGACCACTTGCAGGTTGGTCATGCTGACATTGCCGCGCTGCGCCGGCAGGCAGTGTTCGATCAGAGAAAATTGTGCTGGCGTGATCTCCATGCCCAATAGTTTAATCGCTCGGGCCATTAGTGTTAACAGGCCCTAGTGCGCAATGTGACCCTTCGCGCGCGCCCATCAGGCTTCGCACCCGCCTTCATCCGCCCTTCGGGCGCCCTGCTCCCCAATGAAGGGGACGATGTCCCGGCGGGGGAAGGAAAGCTGTGCACGCATGCCTTCTGCATTTTGGGCGTTCTGCATCTTTCGCATCTCGGATGTATGGATCCGCACACGTGCGCGCGTGCGCGTGCATCCTCCACCAAGCATGGCGCCCGGCACCTCGGCGACTTCCATGATCAAGCAAACACATCATGCTAAGATGCATTTGATAACCATTCCCATTAGTGACCAATGCGCCCCACGCTTCTTGTCACCGCGCTCGCCGCTGCGCTCGCTCTGCACACCCTGCCCGCCTTCGCTCAACACACCAACACGCCAGCCGTGACCGAGCTGGATGGCGTGGATGTCATCGGCCGTGCGCAGACGCTCTACAAGTCCGAAGACGCCGCTGTTGCCACGCGCACCGATACCCCGCTGGCGCTGGTGCCGCAATCGGTGCAGGTGCTGCCGCGCGAGTTGATCGACGACCAGGCCGCACGGCAGATCACCGATCTGTATCGCAGCATCAGCGGCATCAGTTTCTTCAGCTATGCCGGTGTGACCTTGCGCGGTTTCCGCCAGGAAAACGTGCTGTACGACGGTCTGCGCGGCGACCCGTATGCCGGGTTCTCGGTGCCGCAGCTGTTCAACATCGAACGCGTGGAAGTGCTCAAGGGTCCAGCCGGAGCGCTGTACGGCGGTGGCGAACCCGGGGGTGTGATCAACTATGTCACGCGCAAGCCCGGTCATCAGGCGGCGCGCCGCATCGAACTGCAGCTGGGCAATCAATCCTTCGGTGCAGCCTCGTTCGAGGCCACCGGCCCTGCGCGCGAAGATGGCCGCATCCGTTACCGCATCGGCGCCTATGTCGATGGCGAAGACGGGTTTCGTTGGAATACCGACAGCCAGAGCAAGATCGGCGATGCGTCGGTGGCCTTCGATCTCGGCGACACCGGCGAACTCACCCTGCAATATACCGACATCACCCAGAACCTGGGCGGCAACCGACTGCGCGGCGTGCCGGTCGATAACGACGGCAACTTCCTCACCGACCGGCGCTGGAACCACAACGAACCTACCGATTTCCTGGACATGCGTGCCAAGGTGGCGCTTGCGCAGTATCGGTTTGCACCGTCCAGCGCGTGGGAGGTGGACATGGCGCTGCGCTGGTTCAAGAACCGAGAGCATCAGATCTATCACGAGCCGATGGGTCTGATCGACCGCGATCGCGACGGCACCGCCGAATGGATGACCCGGCAGCTGCGCAATCAATACCGCGACAACGATGCGATCTCCAGCAACGTCAACGCAATATTCCGCACCAGTACCGGGGCGATCGAGCACAAGCTGCTGATGGGCGCGGACTACTACCGGCTGGACGCGGATTTCCGCGCGCTAACCGCCAACACCGCAGACACCGGACGCGTGCGCGGCCCGGTGCCTGGCATCGATTTGTTCAACCCGGTATACGGCCGCAGCGGCTTCTACGATTACGGTTTGGGTGCCCTGCCCTGGCGCGCCACCAGCACGCGCAGTCAACGCTACGGCGCATATCTGCAGGACGAACTCACGCTGACGCCGCGCTGGTATGCAATGGCGGGGCTACGCTGGGACGGCTTCAAGGACGACAACCTGCTGAGTGGTTCGCGCGTCACCGGCAACGATGTCAGTTGGCGCGTCGGCAGCACCGTGGTGTTACGCGATGGCATCAATGCCTACGCAAGCTATGCCAGCGGTTTCCTGCCGCAGGACGCGGCCAATCAGGACAGCAGCGTGGGCGGACCGTTCGCACCGGAACGCAGCACGCAATGGGAATTGGGCCTGAAGACTGCGCTCAACAATGGCGGACTCACCCTCAACATGGCGTTGTATCGCATCGAGCGCAGCAACATCGTGCAGGCGAACGGACGCGTCGTCGAGGGTGTCAATCAACTCTCTGCGCTTGGCTTGGTGCGCAGCGAAGGGCTCGAAGTCGACCTGCTGGCCGACCTGACCGAGCGCTGGGTGCTCAATCTCACGTATGCCTACAACGATGCACGTGTGCTCGATGCAGGCACCAATGGCATCACCAATGCCTCTGGCGATCGCTTCGCCAATGCACCGCGCAACACCTTCGGCCTGTGGACGCGCTACGACCTGCCGATATGGCGCTCGGCGATCGCCTTCGGTGCCGACTACGTGGGCGAACGCGTCAGCCTGGATGGCCAACGCGTCAAACCGTATGCCATTTACGACATCAGCTGGCAGACGCAGTGGGACGCGTGGAAACTGCAGATCAACGTCAAGAACCTGTTCGACAAGGTCTATGCGGCGAGCGGGTTCAATACGCGCGCCGGACACTTCCCCGGCGAGCCGCGTCGCATTTACGCGCAGCTGGCTTACAGCTTCTGACGAGCGCGCAGCGAATATGTGGCGCGCCACCAGCCAGCTGCGATGGCAACGCAAACAGCGCATCGCGCCTGCGGTTGCCACCCGCTCAAACACGTGTTTCTTTCTGTTGGAAGGACAGAGCGCGCCTGGCCCGCTCTACCGATTGCAGGTGCAAAACAGCTGTAAACAAGCGCAAGTCGTGGCTTGAAACTGCGCCCCCGTGCAGTGCAAGGCAAATCGGGCGCTGACTGCACGGCGTTTCGCTTGCAATGTGATGCAGGTCAGCGAAGCGACCTCTCGCAATGGGCAAAACAGCCTCGACTGCAGCAACGTAATGAACCTGCGCCGAATCGCGCGGCTGCGCATGGGCTGGAACTTAACGTCCGGTGGGACACACTAGAGTCCGTCGCGAATGTGGAGTCTTGCTCCGCACATCGCCCTCCTCCCCCCACTGACCGGAATCCGCATGCCTTTGCTTGCCCGCTCCGTTTCCGCCCTGTTGCCACTGATGTTTGCCACTGCCTGCTCGGCCGCGCCGCCAGCCAAATCCGGCCCGCCGGATGCGCCAGTGGCTGCATGCACCGCCAAGGTACGTCCTGGCCAGGACCTGCAGAAAGCCATCGACAAACTGCCGCAAAGCGACAAGCCCACGGTACTTTGCCTGGAGAAAGGCGAGTTCCCGCTCAATGGCTTGGTATCGATCCATCGCGGCAACTTTACCCTGCGCGGCCAGGGCCCCAGCACCATCGTGCGCATGGCCGACGGCGTGCAGCAGCCGGTGCTGGTGGTCGGCGATTACGAAAACCAGCAGCCCACCGGTGTGATCCGCAACGTCAGCATCGAAGACATGCAGATCGTAGCGAGCACAGGCGATAAGGAGTTCATGCCCGAGCGCCCCTACCTGAGCAACAGCGCGGTGGTGGTGCGGTCTGGACAAGGCATCCGGCTTGCAGGCCTGCAGGTCAACAAGTGCCGCAGCGCGTGCCTGCTGAGCGAGTACGACACCCGCGAGATCACCATCGAAAACAACGATGTGTCGGGCGCAATCTGGGACGGCGTCTCGTTCAACCGCACCGCCAAGGTCACGATGGTCAACAACTATATCCACGACAACGTGGCCGCCGGCCTGACCACCGAACACCTGGAAGACAGCGAGATACGCAACAACCGTTTCGAACGCAACGGCAGCCAGGGTATCTATCTCTCCGATGCGCGGCGCAATCGCTTCAGCAACAATCAATTCGATGGCAACAAGGTGGCCGGCGTGTTTTTGGCCTGCGCGATTCGTTATCGCACACCGGAAATTTTGTGCTGGGACAACAGCATGAGCCAGGACAACGTCTTCGAGAACAACCGTTTCGCCAACACGCCGTTTACCTACACCATCGGCGTTGACCGCGCGGCCAACTGCACGTCGGCCGACTTCAAGCCGAACCTTTGGCGCAATAACCAGGCCGACATGGCGGGTGTGGATATCGATCCGCAGCGCTATGGGTACTGCGTGCGGCACGAGCAATAAGACGCGCCAGTCAACGCAGCGGCCGGCCGTGCAGCGATGCATGCCGGCCGCTGCAGTGACTGCAGCCTTACGAAGCCAGCGCCTGCGCGTGCACTCCTGTAATCGCGCGGCCCGATGGGTCGGCCATCGCGGCAAAACTCGCATCCCAGGCAATCGCCGTTGGCGACGAGCAGGCGATCGACTTGCCGCCCGGCACGGTTTCCGCCGCCGCCTGGCCAGGGAAAAACTGCTCGAACAAGCTGCGATAGAAATACGCCTCCTTGGTCTGCGGCGGGTTGACCGGGTAGCGTCGGTCGGCGGCGGCGAGTTCGCGGTCGCTGACCTGCGACTGCGCATGCGCCTTCAGCCCGTCGATCCAGCCGTAACCCACGCCGTCGCTGAACTGCTCTTTCTGACGCCACAGGATGGATTCGGGCAGGTAGCCGGCAAATGCCTCGCGCAGTACGCCCTTCTCCATGCGCGTCGCCCCGCTGCTGGTCTTGTCGACCATCTTGAACCTGGCATCCATGCGCATCGCCACATCCAGGAATTCACGGTCCAGGAACGGCACACGTGGCTCTACGCCCCAGGCCATCATCGACTTGTTCGCGCGCAGGCAATCGTAGTTGTTGAGCGCGTCGAGCTTGCGTACCAGCTCTTCGTGGAATTCGCGCGCATTCGGTGCCTTATGGAAATACAGGTAGCCGCCGAAGATCTCATCGCTGCCTTCGCCGGAAAGCACCATCTTGACGCCCATCGCCTTGATCCGCCGCGCCAGCAAGAACATCGGTGTGGAGGCGCGAATGGTGGTGACGTCATAGGTTTCGATGTGGCGAATGACGTCGGGCAATGCATCCAGGCCTTCGTCGAAGGTGTATTCGAAACCGTGATGCACCGTGCCGAGCGCTGCGGCGGCCACTTCGGCCGCGGCCAAATCTGGCGAGCCCTTCAAGCCGATCGCGAACGAATGCAGGCGCGGCCACCAGGCTTCGGTGGTGTCGTTTTCTTCGATGCGGTGACGGGCGTAGCGCGCGGCGACGGCCGCAACCAGCGAAGAATCCAGTCCACCGGACAGCAATACACCGTACGGCACATCGGTCATGAGCTGACGGTGCACGGCGCGCTCGAAGGCTTCGCGCAATTCCTGCAGTTGCACCTGTACACCTTCCACCGCGCCGTATTGGCGCCAGGCGCGTTCGTAGTAACGGTTCAGTGCGCCGGTGGCGCTGTCGTACCAGTGGCCCGGCGGAAACTGCGCCGCATCGGCACAGTCGTCCACCAGCGATTTCAGTTCCGACGCCACACGCAAACGGCCTTCGCGATCATGCCCCCAGTACAGCGGCACCACACCGATCGGGTCGCGCGCGATGATGACGCGCCCTTCCGTCTTGTCCCACAGCGCGAATGCAAAGATGCCGTTGAGGCGGTTGAGATACGAAGCCGGCGTATCTTCGCGATACAGCGCATTGATCACCTCGCAATCGGAGCCGGTCTGGAACGCGTACGGCTGCAGCAGCTCCGCCTTGAGTTCGCGATGGTTGTAGATCTCGCCATTGACCGCCAGCGCGAGCTGCCCGTCTTCGGAGAGCAATGGTTGCGAGCCGCCGGCCGGATCGACAATGGCCAGGCGCTCGTGCACCAGGATGGCGCCAGTATCGACGTAGACGCCGCTCCAGTCGGGCCCGCGGTGACGCTGCCGCTGCGAGCATTCCAGCGCCTGCCGGCGCAGCGCCTGCAGGTCGTCACCGGGTTGCAGGCCGAAAATACCGAAGATGGAACACATGGAAACACTCCTGAAGAACTGCGTGGATTGGCGGCCGGTAAGAGCGTGCTGCACGGATCGACACCCATAAAAAAAACCCGCATCGGCCGATGCGGGTTTTTCTGGTTCCTGGGCGTTTGGTGGACGTCGCCTAGTCGCAGACCCGCATCGGCCGCGCACGATTATTCGCGCGCAGAGTGTTGCGGTTGGCGTTATTGAGATTGGCGAGGCGAATGACCATGTCGCCGACGCTAACGGTTCGGCTGCACCGACGCAACTGTTTCAGTGGCAACAACGGCGTCTGCGTGGCCCGCTCACCCGACCAGCAGGCGCTCGATCAACTTGCGATACAGCGCCGGTAGCGCTTGCAGGTCGGCCACGCGCACATGCTCGTCGACCTGGTGGATGCTGGCATTGACCGGGCCCACCTCGATGCACTGCGCGCCCAATGGCGCGATGAAGCGCGCATCGGAGGTGCCGCCTCCGGTGCTTTCTTCCGGCGGCGCGCCGGCGAACTCGCCCAACACCTCACGTGCAACGCTGCGCAACCGCCCTTCCGGGGTGTAGAACGGCTCGCCGCTGCGGTGCCAGCGCAGCGCGTAGTCCAGCGCGTGCCGATCGAGCAGCGCAGTGATTTCGGCCTCCAGGCGCGGCGCGTCCCAGTGCGGGGTATAGCGCAGGTTGAAGGCCACCTGCAGCTCGCCAGGAATCACGTTATTGGCGCCGGTGCCGGCATGGATGTTGGAGAGTTGCAGGCTGGTGGGCGGAAAGCTTTCGAAGCCGTCGTCCCACTGCCGCGCCACCAGTTCGGCCAGCGCAGGCGCTGCCAGGTGGATCGGGTTGCGCGCCTTGTGCGGATACGCCACATGCCCCTGCACACCCTTGACGGTCAACGTACCGGACAGGCTGCCGCGACGGCCGACGCGCAACAGATCGCCCAGGCGCTCGGTGGACGACGGTTCGCCGGTGATGCACCAGTCGATCGTTTGCCCGCGTTCGCGAAACACCTCGGCAACCCGGCGCACGCCATCGATGGCATCGCCCTCTTCGTCCGAGGTCAGCAACACCGCCAGCGTGCCGGTATGGGATGGATGCGCAGCGACGAATTGCTCTGCGGCGACGACGAATGCGGCGGCGCTGCCTTTCATGTCCGCCGCACCACGCCCATACAGCACGCCGTCGCGGATCTGCGGATCGAACGGGTCGCTGGTCCACGCCTCGCGCGGGCCCGGCGGCACCACATCGGTATGCCCGAGCAACACCAGCACCGGCGCACCGCTGCCATGGGTTGCCCACAGATTCTCGACCTCGCCCAGGCGCAAGTGCTCGCAGCTGAAGCCGGCTGCGCGCAGGCGCTGCGCAATCGCGGCCTGACAACCGGCATCCGCCGGCGTTATCGAGGCACGTGCAATGAGGTCACAGGTCAACTCCAGCACATCGCTCATGAAACGTCACCGCAATAGAGCCGCATCTGCGGCGTTGATGGAGGGCTTGCGTCTGCATCGATCGGCGTATTTTGGTCGCGGTTGCAGCGGTGGCAGCTAACCGGTTTGCAGGCAATCATCGCGTCATTGCCTGCGCGACGTCGAACGGCTTGCCCAGCGGATGAGCGCGCGATCAACATGCGAGACGTAACGCGTCGCGACGATAGCGGCAACACGGTCCGCGGCACCGTCGGAAACCGCAGTCGCTTAGCCAATGCCGAATAGCTTCTTGAAGCCGTTATCGGAAAAGCCCTGATGCAGGGCGCCATCGTCGGTGACGACAAGCGGCCGCCGGATCAGCTGCGGGTACTCGCGCAGCAACAGCTTCCATTCGGCTGCACTGCCCGCCGCCTTGCGGTTGTCCGGCAACTGCCGCCACGTGGTCGAGGACTTGTTGATCAACACATCGAATCCACCGACCTGCTCCGCCCACTCCGCCAGGGTCTGCGGCTCCGGCTTGTGATCGCGATAGTCGACAAACGTATACGCCACACCAAAACGATCCAGCCACTTGGTGGCTTTCTTGCAGGTATCGCAGTTTTTGAATCCGTAGAGCGTGGTCATGCGAAATATCCCCAAGGGCGGTGCAGAGCCCCTCGCTTATCGAAAGGGGTTGCGATGGAACTGCGCGCGAAGCGACCGGTAAGCGACTTGCAAGCGCGTTGGGACGCGCGTGTCATTGCAGCAACCGAGCGCGCCAAAGGCGCATCCTTGGCCGGCGCTGCGCGGCAGCTGTTGCGGATGCGAAATGGATTAATCCGCCAGACCGCGCAACAGTTCGTTGACGCTGGTCTTGCTGCGCGTCTTGGCATCCACCTGCTTGACGATCACCGCGCAATACAGCGAGTGCGAGCCGTCCTTGGAGGGCAACTGCCCGGACACCACCACGCTGTACGGCGGCACATAGCCGTAAGAAATCTCGCCGGTGGCGCGGTTGTAGATGCGTGTGCTCTGGCCGATGAACACGCCCATGCCGATCACGCTGTGGTGCCCGATGACCACGCCTTCCACCACCTCCGAGCGCGCACCGATGAAGCAGTGATCTTCGATGATGGTGGGACTGGCCTGCAGCGGTTCGAGTACGCCGCCGATGCCGGCGCCGCCGGACAAATGGCAGTGCTTGCCGATCTGCGCGCACGACCCCACGGTAGCCCAGGTATCGACCATGGTGCCTTCGCCGACATAGGCACCGATGTTGGTGAAACTCGGCATCAGCACCACGTCCTTGCCGAAGTAACTGCCGCGACGCGCCACCGCACCCGGCACGACGCGCACGCCGGCCTTGCGGAATTCGGCTTCATGGAAGCCGGCAAAGCGCGATTCCACCTTGTCCCAGAACGGCGCTGGCTGGGCGTCGATCACTGCCATCTCGTTGACGCGGAAATACAGCAGCACCGCTTTTTTCAGCCACTCGTTGACGGTCCAGCCGCCCTGCCCGTCCGGCTCGGCGACGCGGAACTGCCCGCTTTCCAGTCCGTCGATCACGCGGGTGACAATGGCACGGGTGGAACCGTCGATCTCGTCCATGGTCAGCGTGGCGCGCCGTTCGAATGCGCTTTCGATGCCCAGTTTGAGTTCGTCGCTGCCGACCTGCGCGGCGGCGCTGTGCACGGCCTGCTCGGCAATCGGCAGCTTCTTTGCCGCAGCGGCCTTCTTTGCGGCCGGTGCAGCAACCACCTTGGTCGGCTGCCTGGCCACGCGCGGTGCAGCGGAAGTCGCGGTCTTGCCGCCAGTCTTCTTTGCAACGGTTTTCTGGCTTGCTGCATCAGATGCAGCAGTCTTTTTGCCCACAGCGCCCGCTGCCGCGCCCTGCTTGCCGACGCCAACACCTGGCTCGGAGTCGGCAGCAGCCGGCACCTTGGCAGCCTTGCCGCTCGGAGCATTCGCGCGCTTGGACGCTGCGTTGGTGGTGGTCGCGCTCTGCTTGGGCGCGGTTTTCTTGCTGGTGGCCATGGGGTCTCCGGAGTTGCTAGCTAGACAGGGTCAAGGCAGGCGCACAACGCATCGCGCAGCGCCTGCCGGGCGGATTCGGACAACGGGCGATCATGCTCGTCGGTGATCTGGAACTGGTCTTCGGCACGCTCGCCGAAAGTGGCGATACGCGCGTCGTGCACGCGCAGGTGCTGCATGCGCAACACGTGCGCGACATCGGCGAGCAGGCCGGGGCGGTCGGGTGCGACCAGGCTGATGCGGGTGCGGCGGCCGCCGGCGCTTTCGCTGAACTCCACCCGCGGTGCGAAGCGGAAATGCCGCAACTGGCGCGGCACTGCACGGCGCGCCGGGCGCACCTTCTGCAGATCGCCGGCCAGTACCTGGCGCAACGTTGCCGCCAGCCGCTGCGGGTCGCCGTCGGCATAGGTCTCCTGCGGCAACACTTCGAACACGTCGAAGATCGCATCGTGTGGCGCGTCCAGTACACGTGCGCGATGGATGCCGTAGCCCTTGCGATCGAGCGTAGCCACAATGGCCGCAAACAGCCCGTCGCGGTCCGGCGAATACACGAACAGTTCCAGCGCGTCGTTATCCGGCACCGCGCGACGCGCCTTAACCAGGGTCTGGCCGATCTCCACTTCGATCAGCGAGACCGCCTGCCACGCCAATTGCTCGGGACGGAAGCGCAGGAAATTCTCGTCCGGCATGCCGGCGAATTGCCGGTCGATGGTGACATCGTCATGCCCTTGCGCCTGCATCAAGGTGCGCGCCGATTCGCGCGCTTCGCGTAGCCGTTCTTCGCGCGGCGGCGGGTGTTCCAGGCCCTCGCGCAACGCGCGACGCGCAGCGAAATACAGATCCGCCAACAGCCGATCTTTCCACGCGTTCCACAACTTGGGACTGGTGCCGGCGATATCGGCACAGGTGAGCAGGTACAGATAGTCCAGACGCTCGCGGGTGCCGACCAAGGTCGCGAAACGATGGATCACCTCCGGGTCGGAAATGTCCTGTTTCTGCGCGGTGACCGACATGCGCAAATGCTGCTCCACCAGCCAGGTCACCAGCTCGGTATCGCCCTCGCTCAAGCGATGCGCCAGGCAGAACGCGCGCGCATCCACCGCGCCCAGTTCCGAATGATCGCCGCCGCGGCCCTTGGCGATGTCGTGGAACAAGCCCGCCAGCAACAGCAGTTCCGGCTTGCGCAGACGCGGCCAGACTTCATGCGCGATCGAGAAACGTTCATCGGCACGGCCTGCGGCAAACAGCGCAATGTTCCGCAACACCATCAAGGTGTGCTGGTCCACCGTGTAGACATGGAACAGGTCGAACTGCATGCGTCCGGAAACGCTGGCGAATGCCGGAATCCACTGGCCCAGCACGCCCAGCCGCGCCATGCGATTGAGCGTCTCCACCGCACGCGGGCCGCGCAGCAACGCCATGAAGCGTTCCCGGGCGATCGCATCGGCAACCTCGTATGCCGGCAGGTCGCGCAGGACCTCGGCCAGCGCGCGCGCGGTCAGCGAATGCAGTCCGCGCACCTCGCGATGCGCGGCCCATTGCGCAAACAGCGCGAACACCTGCAGCACATCGCCGTCCGGCCAGCTCTCGGTGTCGGCAGCCAGATAGCCGCGGCGCAGGCTGAAGCCGCCGCCCAGCGGCTCCGGCGTCGCTTCGCCATCGAACTGTTCTTCGAAGCGCTGCAACAAGCGGTCGCTGATGCGGCGGATCAACGCAGCGCTGCGATAAAAGCGCTGCATCATTTTTTCCACGCCCAGGCTTTCCGGGTCGTCGGCGAACCCCAACCGTTCGGCCAGGGTCTTTTGATAATCGAACCGCAGGCGCTCTTCCGGCCGGTTGGCCACGATGTGCAGACCGAAACGCAGACGGGCAAGCTCTTCGCGCTCGCGACGCAACGCGGCGGCTTCGTCGAAGCCGACATGGCCCAGCCCGACCAAGGCCTCAAGGTCCTTGACCCCGAACGCGCGCAAGGCCATCCAGCCCAGCGTCTGCAGATCGCGCAGACCGCCGGGGCCGTCCTTGATATCAGGTTCGAGATTATCGGCGGTGTCGCCGAAGCGCTGATGGCGCGCCAGCAATTCCTCGCGCTTGGCCTGGAAGAAATCGCGCGGCGGCCACACCTGCGGCGGCGCGATCGCCGTGGCCAGCGCAGCGCGCGCCTGGGCGTCGGCCACCAGCGCGCGCGATTCGATCAAGGCAGTGAGCACGGTCTGGTCGGCCGCCGCAGCGGTGCACTGCGCCGGCGAGCGCACCGCGTGACTGATCGGCAGGCCCACATCCCAGAGCAGCGCAAACAGGCGCGCCAGGGCCTGCTCGTGCTGCTGTTGCGCGGCGGTGTCGCCCAGCACCAGCACATCCACATCCGAGCGCGGAAACAATTCGCCACGTCCATAGCCGCCGACCGCATGCAGCGACAAGCCGCTATCGGCCGGAATACAGCGCATCCAGGCATTGCGCATCAATTGGTCGACCGCGCGTGCGCGCAACGCGACCAGGCGCTCGATCGGCTCACCCTGATCGAAGCGTTTGCACAGGCGCATGTCCGCATGCACCAGCAGCGGACGGGCCTGCGCGGCCCAGTCCGCGTCGCCGGCGACGCCCGGGTCGGGTCGCTCCGCCGGCGTGTCCGTCATACCGGCGCGGGCGAATTGGCCGACAGCGTCAACACATCCACGCCGTCTTCGGTGACCGCAACCATGTGTTCCCACTGCGCAGACAGCTTGCGGTCCTTGGTGACCACGGTCCAGCCGTCGGGCAGCGTCTTATGGTGATAGGTGCCTTCGTTGATCATCGGCTCGATGGTGAAGGTCATGCCCGGCTTGAGCACCAACCCTTCGCCCGGGCGGCCGTAATGCATCACCTGCGGCTCGTCGTGATACACCTTGCCGATGCCGTGGCCGCAGTAATCGCGTACCACGCTGAAGCGCTCGGCTTCGGCGAACTTCTGGATCGCATGGCCCACATCGCCCAGCGTGGCACCCGGCTTGACCGCCCGGATACCGCGCCACATCGCTTCATACGTCGTTTCGACCAAGCGCTTGGCCATCACCGACGGAGTGCCGACGTAGTACATGCGGCTGGTGTCGCCGTGCCAGCCGTCCTTGATGACGGTGACGTCGATATTGACGATGTCACCGTCCTTCAACACCTTGGCCGCACTCGGGATGCCGTGACAGATCACGTTGTTGACCGAGGTGCACACGCTCTTGGGGAAGCCGCGATAGCCGACATTGGCGGGAATGGTGCCCTGCACGTTGACGATGTGGTCGTGGCAGATGCGGTCCAGCTCGGCAGTGGTCACGCCCGGCTTCACGTGCGGTGCCACCACATCGAGCACCTCGGCGGCCAAGCGGCCGGCGACGCGCATCAGTTCAATTTCTTCTTTGGTTTTCAGATTGACGCTCATGGCCGCGATTATCGCCGATCCGGGCTGAATCTGAACGACCCGCGCCTGCGTTTTTTATGAGACGCCGTGGGTCGCCTCAAGCGGACCGCACCGCAAAAAACCGGCGCGGCCTCCCATTCATGCGTGACGCAGTGCACTCAGCGTCAAAATTTGCCTTAACGAAGCCATCCGTAAGACATCGCACTTTTACGATTAAAACGAATTAAGACAACTAGATAGCGCGTGAATTCGGCGTTATGTTTGGCACAGCTGATGCATTGCAGGGAAGGCGACGACTCGTCGCGTCATCAATGACCAGAACGGTCAAGGAAATGTCCATGCGTACTGTCCGCCCTGTCCTGCTGTCGCTCGGCCTGCTCTCGACCATTGGCATGGCGAGCGCGGCAGACACCACCACATTCAACGTCAAGATCGCGGTCACCAAGGCCTGCACGATCACCGCTGCGTCCGCCACGGACGTCGACTTCGGCTCGGTGCTCTCGACCTCGACCGCCAATGCGGACGCCAACGGCAGCGTGACCGCCCAGTGCACCGCGCTGACGCCGTACAACATCGCATTGAGCGCGGGCAGCAATGCCGGCACCGCCAACGACGTCACCACCCGCCGCATGAAAAATACCGACGCGCTGGTGACCACCAACAACTACATCGCCTATCAGCTCTACCAGGATCTGGGCCGCAGCACGGTCTGGGGCAGCACCACCGGCACCAACACGCTCAGCCGCACCGCCACCGGCCTGAATCAGGTCTACCCGGTCTACGGTCGCGTGACCAACCCGTCGGCCAACAACCCCGCGACCGGTAGTTACCAGGACACGATCACTGCCACGATCGTCTATTGAGTCCGCGTATGCCTGTGCATCACCGCCCGTTGTCACGTTTACCGGTCTGGCTGACGGCGGCCGGGCTGGCGACGGCGCTGGTCATGGCCAACGGCGGCTTGCCGAGGCCGGCGCATGCCGCCAGCCTGCAGTTGGCCCCTACATCGCTGAGCCTGAGCGCCCAGCAGACCGCCGACGGCCTGTGGCTGAGCAACAGCGGCAGCACGCCGGTCCAGGTGCAGACCCGCGCCTATCGCTGGACCCAGCGCGATGGGCAGGATCAGCTCGACCCCACCCAGGATCTGCTGGTCAGCCCGCCGATGCGCACCCTGGCCGCTGGCGAACGCCAGTTGATCCGGGTCATCCGCGCCGGGCCTGCCCCGAGCGGGCAGGAGCAGTGTTACCGCATCATCGTCGACGAGCTGCCCAGCGCCGATGCCGACCGCAAAGGCATGCAGTTCGTGCTGCGTTATTCGGTGCCGATCTTCCTGCTGCCGCCCGGCAATACCGAACCGTCGCCGGCCCTGAGCGCGCAGGTGGTCGCCGGCAGCGATGGCAAGGCGCAGATCCAGATCAGCAACACCGGCACCGGCCATGCGCAGGTCGCCGACCTGCGGCACCAGGTCGATGGCGCAACCAAGACCGCATTGAACGGCTTGGTCGGTTATGTACTGCCCGGGCAGACCATGCGTTGGTCGCTGGGTGCGCCGCTGGCGCAGTTCGGCCGCGGCACCATCATCGCAAGGATCAATGGTGAGGCTGACGAACGTACTTTGTTGGCCGCGCCGACGGCGCCTTGATGCGGCGCGACTGGCGATGACGCTGCTTGCGACCGCCAGCTGCCTGGGCAGCGCCGCAGCCGGCGATCTGGCCGATGTGGCGTCGCTTCCCGATCCGCCGCCGCCCAGCGCCACGCCACAGCCGCAAACACTCTATCTGGACGTGACCTTGAACCAGGCCGACCGCGGCTTGGCGCCGTTCGAATTGGTCGACGGGCGGCTGCGCGGCTCGGTGGAAACCCTGCGCAAACTCGGCTTCATCCTGGCCAACCGCGTCCCTGGCGAATTGGTCGATCTGGACCGCCTGCCCGACGTGGAAGTGCGCTACGACGCCGCGCTGCAGCGGCTCGCGCTGCAGGCGCCGCTGGCGCAGCTGTCGTTGTCCACCACGGTGCTGAAAGCCGAAGAATTGGCTCCGCCCAGCGCCAGCGCATCGCCAGGCATGCTGCTCAATTACGACCTGTATGCCACCCGCAACGCCGGCGTCAGCAGCGCGTCGCTGGCCACCGAAGTGCGCGCCTTCGGCATCGGGCGCGGCATGGTCGATACCACTGCGGTCTTTCTGGCCTACGACCGCCCACAGGACAAACGCTGGCGCAGCGAAGCGGTGCGCCTGGATAGTGCCTGGCAGATGGATTTCCCGGATAGCGCCACCAGCCTGAGCGTGGGCGATTTCTATAGCGGCTTTGTCGACTGGAGCCGCTCGATCCGCCTGGGCGGCGTGCAGATCGGCCGCAATTACGCCTTGCAACCATATCGGGTACTGACGCCCACGCCGAGCTTTCTCGGCGAAGCGGCGGTGCCTTCCACCGTTGAGCTGTATGTGGACGGCATGCGCCAGTACAGCGGCCAGGTGCCGGCCGGCCCGTTTCAGCTGGCCGCGCAACCGGGCATCAGCGGCACGGGCCAGGCGCAGATCGTGGTGACCGATGCGTTCGGCCGCGTGCGTCGGCTGGATTTTGCGTTCTATGGCACACCGCAGTTGCTGGCGCGCGGCATTTCCGAATGGTCGGCCGGCATCGGCCATCTGCGCCGCGACTACGGCGTGCGCTCGTTTTCCTATGACCAACGTCGTGTGGCCAGCGCCACCTTTCGCGAAGGCCTGCGCGACGACTTCACGATCGAAGCGCATGCCGAAACTGGCGGTGGCGTGATCAATGCAGGCGCAGGCGGCGTGTGGTTGCTTGGCGTGGGCGGTGTATTCAACGCCGCCTACGCGCACAGCCGGATGGACGCGTTGCGTGGCGGCCAGTACGTGCTGGGCTACGCCTGGAACAACCGGCGTTTCAACGTCAATCTGGGCAGCCAGCGCACCCATGGCGATTACCGCGACCTGGGCGCGTTGCAAGGCGCCCTGCCAGCGCGCGTCAGCGACCGCGCAGCACTCGGCGTCAACGTCGACCCGATCGGTTCGCTCGGCACCAGCTATGTGCGGCTGAGCTATCCGCAGGGCGATACCTCGCGCTATGCGAGCGTGTTCTGGTCGCGCAGCTTCGGGCGCAACTGGGCGGCCAATTTATCGGGCAATCAGAATCTGGATGTCCCCAGCGATCGCAGCCTGTACCTGTCGCTGTCGACCACCTTCGGCGAAGTGCGTCAGGCCAGCGCATCGATGCAGCGCAACGGCGACCGCACCGGCGTGGCGGCCGATGTCAGCCAGCCGCTGCCTGGCGATGGCGATCTGGGCGGCATCGGCTGGCGCCTGCAAGGACGTGCCGGCGACGATGCCAGCGGCGGGCTGGCCGAACTGGGCTGGTTGAACCGGGTCGGCCGTTACAACCTCGGCGCAGCAACCCAGGACGGCGACAGCTTCGGCTATGCCAGCGCCAGCGGCAGCCTGGTGTGGATGAACGGCCGCACCTTCGCCGCGCGCGATATCCAGGACGCGTTCGCGGTGGTCACCACCGACGGCCAGCCCGGCATTCCGGTGCGGCTGGAAAACCGCTTGATCGGGGTCACCGACGCGCGCGGCACCCTGCTGGTCACGCCACTGCAATCCTGGCAGCGCAACCAGCTCTCCATCGACACCTTGAGCCTGCCGGCGGACCTGCGCGTGGACCGGGTCGACACCACGGTGACACCGCGCCAGCAATCCGGTGTGGCGGTGCGCTTCGGCATCACCCGCGTGCGCGCCGCCATCATCGTGCTGCACGATGCGCACGGCGCGCCGTTGCCCGTCGGCAGCATGGTGCAGCGCGACGGCAGCACCGACCGCGTGGTGGTCGGCTACGACGGCGAAACCTATCTGGACAACCTGCAACGCGACAACCGCATCCTGGTCGACCTGCCCCAGGGCCGTTGCGTTGCGCAGTTCGCGTATCCCGCCGACCCGGGCGGCATCCCGCGAGTGGGCCCGCTGCAGTGCATCCCTGAGCAGACCACGCCATGAGCATGTCCACGTGTTGGCGCCTGATGCTCGCGCTGACGATCGCGATGTTGTGGCTTGGGCCCAGCGAGCGGGCGCACGCGGACACCACCTGCACCGTCACCCTCGGCACGCCGTTGGCATTCGGCAACGTGGCGGCCAACGGCACCACCGATGCAGTGGCAACACTCAATGTCTCCTGCGCGACGGCCGCGCTCAGCGTGCTGGGCTATGCACAAGTCAGCCTCTGCCTGGACCTTGGCC
Source organism: Xanthomonas cissicola (assembly GCF_008801575.1). GTDB lineage: Bacteria > Pseudomonadota > Gammaproteobacteria > Xanthomonadales > Xanthomonadaceae > Xanthomonas > Xanthomonas cissicola. The sequence goes on from NZ_VZPL01000018.1 coordinate 16,983, forward strand.
CCGGCAGTGCCAGCAGCGGCGTGTATGCCCCGCGCCGCATGCTCAACTCCACCAGCGACAGCCTGGATTTCCAGATCTACAGCGAGGCAACACGCACGCAGATCTGGGGCGCCACCGGGTCGGCCGCTCCCTCGCCGCGGACATTGACACTGTCCTACACCGTCCCGGTGATCACCGGCGGCTCGCAGACCGCCACCATCACCGTGTATGGGCGGATTCCGGCCAACCAGATCCTTTCGGTCGGCAACCACACCAGCAGCTTTGGCGGCGCCGACACCGTGCTGCGCTACTCCTACAACGAAAGCATCACCGGGATGCCCTCGCTGCCGAGCAGTTGTACCGCTGGCGGCACCGGCTCCAAGACTGCCAGCAACGCCTTCCCGTTCACCGCCTCGGCCACTGTGCCGGCTCGCTGCAATGCCTACGTCACCACCGATCTGGACTTCGGCAGCATCGCCGGCAGCATCGACACCGCCATCGATCGCTCCTCCACCATCAGCCTGGCCTGCACCAACCGCACCGCCTGGAATATCGGGCTGGACAATGGCAGCAATGCCAGCGGCAGCGTGCGGCGCATGCGTCACGCCAGCAGCGCCAATTACATCGACTACGAGCTCTACAGCAATACCGGGCGCAGCAATCGGTGGGGCACCGTCATCGGGGTGGACACGCTGTCCGGCACCGGCAATGGCACCACCCAGACCGTCACGGTGTATGGACGCGCGCCGGCCCCACAACTGCCGATTGCCGGCGCCTACACAGACACGGTGACCGTCTCCATCACTTACTGACAGTTAATAAAGTTCGTATCGGGGGCGTCGCTATTTCTTACGTCTCCAATGCAAACGATTGCCTCCATGACGCAGGTCACCCTCCTGAAGCGACTGACCCTGGTTGCTCTGACTGGCGTCGCGACCTCTACCGTGGCGAACGCGGCCACTGCGCGGGGACCGGAGAACTCCACCCTGCACATCGGCCTGCGCCTGCTCAGCGGTTGCGAACTGCGTACCGCGCCGCCGCGCGCCAGTTGCTCCAGGGGCACGCCGATGGCGATCGCCGAGCCGCCCAGCAGCAATGAGGCACCCGCTGTCACCAGCACCGGCCAGGACGCCAGCGCACTTGCCGGGCCGATGCCCGCAGGCAGCGCGCGCATCACCACCATCGCGTTCTGAGCATGGCCACTGCCCGTTACCTTCGCGATCTGTTGGCCCTGGTCCTGGGCGGTATGGCAGGAAGCGGCGCCGCCAGTGCTGCCGAGATCGCCATCGCGCCGACCACCGCGCATATCCCGGCCGACAGCGATCAGGTAACGGTCTGGCTTTACAACCAGGCCGCCCAGCCATGGCGTGCCGACGCCAAGCTCTACCGCTGGCGCCAGGACGGTGAGCGCGAACTCCTCGAGCCGGCCACCGGCGCCACCGTCAGCCCGGCGCATTTCGAAATACCATCGCAGGGCCGGCAACTGCTGCGCGTGATCCGCCTCGGCCCCAGCCCCACGCAGGCCGAAGACAGCTACCGGCTCGTCGTGACCCAGCACGCGATCGGCAACGAGACCGACCTGCTGCGTTATTCCACCCCCGTGTTTGCACAGCCCAGCCAGGCCCGCGCAGCGCAACCGGCGCTGCATGCCAGCCTGGCCGGGCACGGCAGCCAGCGCGCGTTGCGCATCTACAATTCCGGCCCCAGCCATGCGCGCCTGGCCGACCTGGCCTATATCGATGCCGGCGGTACCCGCCGCAACATCCGCAACGACCTGGCCGGCTACGTCCTCCCCGGCCAGACCCGCCAATGGAACCTGCCCGCCAACCTGCCCGCAGGCAGCGGCCGCTTCGTGGCGCGTATCAACAGCGATATCGAAAGCACGCTGGCCTTGGAGCCGGGAGTGGGGAATTGAGAATTGGGAATGGGTCAAGCGGATTGCGCTAGCTGATCGTGGGCTCGTGAACGCCCAAGCGCACCAGGCTCTGCGATTCCCGATTCCCGATTCCCGCCAATTGCATCACGTTGACTCGCCGGCTATACTCCGCCGGCTGTTTTGCGTCTCTTGCGCATTGCGTCGTCCACGTCGGACGTCACCGACGAATTCACACCTGCTGCCGCCATCCGCGCCGGGGTGCCCTCACAAGGGGTTCGTCGCGGAGGCAACAGGGAAGCCCAACCCCGGAATTACGTGCGTTTGACTGCGAACCTCTCGCAAGAATCCGCACATCCATGTGCGGACTCTTCAAAAAGTCAGGGCCGCGCACGGCGATTCCGCTCTTACGGAGTTACTGCAATGCCCCAAGTCACCATGCGCCAGATGCTGGAAGCCGGCGTCCATTTCGGCCATCAGACCCGCTACTGGAACCCCAAGATGGCGCCGTACATCTTCGGCGCGCGCGGCAAGATCCACATCATCAACCTCGAGAAGACCGTTCCGCTCTTCAACGACGCGATGAACTTCCTCTCCTCGGTTGCGCAGAAGCGCGGCACCGTGCTGTTCCTGGGCACCAAGCGCAGCGCGCGCGAGTCCATCAAGGAAGAAGCCGAGCGTTGCAACATGCCGTTCATGACCCAGCGCTGGCTGGGCGGCACGCTGACCAACTTCCGTACCGTCAAGCAGTCGGTCGCCCGCCTGAAGGAGCTGGAAGCGGCAGAGACCGACGGCACCTTCGACAAGCTGGTCAAGCATGAAGTGCTGGGCCTGCGTCGCGAGCGCGAGAAGCTGGACGCCTCGCTGGGCGGCATCAAGGAAATGAACCGTCTGCCCGACGCGATCTTCGTGATCGATATCGGCCATGAAGACATCGCCATCAAGGAAGCCAAGAAGCTCGGCATTCCGGTGATCGCCGTGGTCGACACCAACTACGATCCGGCCCTGGTCGACTACGCCATCCCGGGCAACGACGACGCCATCCGCGCCGTGCAGCTGTACGCACGCGCCGCTGCCGATGCCGTGCTGGAAGGCAAGGCTGCTGCGCCGAACTCGGCGTCGGTGCGCGAAGAAGAGTTCTCGGCCGACGCCGCCGACGAAGGCAAGGGCCGTCGCGCTCCGGCCAAGAAGGGCGACAAGAAGGCTGACGCCGCCGAGTAATCGGCGTGCAATGCGGCCGCACCATGCTGTGCGGCCGCAGCCCCGACGGCGCCCTCGCGCTCCGTCGTTGAGGCTACTGCATACATCTACGGGGGCGGCGGCATGCTGCACCGTCTCCTACTGGCGGAATCACTTCCGCCGCACGCATTCGTCCATATGAGGTAATTCCATGGAAATCACTGCTTCCCTGGTCAAGGAACTGCGCGAGCGCACCGGCGCCGGCATGATGGAGTGCAAGAAGGCACTCGTCGAAAACGCAGGCGACATCGACGCCGCGGCCGAGTGGCTGCGCAAGTCGGGCCTGGCCAAGGCCGACAAGAAGGCCGACCGCGTTGCCGCCGAAGGTCGCATCGCCACCGCCCAGGCCGGCGGCAAGGCCGTGCTGGTCGAAGTCAACTCCGAGACCGACTTCGTCGCCAAGGACGAGAACTTCCTGGCCTTCACCGAGGTTGTGGCCAATGCCGCACTGAACTCGGACGCTGCCGATGCCGAAGCGCTCAAGAGCGTCAAGCTCGACAGCGGCGAGACCATCGAAGAGCGTCGCGCTGCGGTGATCGCCAAGGTCGGCGAAAACCTGCAGGTGCGTCGCCTGGTCCGTATCGACAGCGCCAACAACGTCGCGGCCTATGTGCACGGCGGCCGTATCGGCGTGCTGGTCGAACTGAAGGGTGGCGACATCGAGCTGGCGCGCGGCATCGCCATGCACATCGCGGCGATGAACCCGCCGCACGTCAAGGCGTCCGACGTTCCGGCCGAATTCGTTGCCAAGGAAAAGGAAATCGAACTGGCCAAGATGTCCGAAAAGGACAAGGCCAAGCCGGCCGAGATCCTGGAAAAGATCATCAGCGGCAAGATCAGCAAGATCGTCAACGAAGTAACGCTGTACGGCCAGCCGTATGTGCTCAACACCGACCAGACCGTCGAGCAGGCAGTCAAGGCCGCCGGCGCCGAAGTGATCGGCTTCCAGCGCCTGGCCGTTGGCGAAGGCATCGAGAAGGTGGTGGAAGACTACGCCGCCGAAGTGATGAAGCAGGCCGGCCTGGCCTGATCTTCCCCGCTCGAAGGAAAGCCGCGGCATGCCGCGGCTTTTTTTTGCCTGTCGATCGCGCATCCGCACACCGGCGCGAACCTGAAGCGAACGCATCCGGCACAGCGGCCTCAACTCTACAGATGTCATCGGCATTGCCGTTACCCCAAGATGCCGACCAGGCTTTTCGCGTTCCATCACGCATGTCTTGTGGCGCGGCGATGGCGGAGCATGGCGCGCCCCACTCAACGACCGCAGCTGTATGCTTGTGGCCACTGTTGGCAATGACTCATGCAACCAGATCTCCAGGCCGCCCTGCACTACTGCCGCAACCTGCCCTCGCCGCCTGGCGTTGCGCTGCGCATCATCGAACTTGCGCAGGATCCGGACATGGACATGACCACCACGGCCAAGGTCATCGGCATGGACATGGCATTGAGCGCACGCATGCTGCGGGTGGCCAATTCGCCGCTCTACGCCAGTCGCCGCCGCATCGACAATCTCGGCCAGGCACTGACCATGCTCGGCCTCAACGCGACCTTGAGCCTGGCACTGGGCTTTTCGATGGTGCACGGCGTTCGCAGCACCTTCATCGCCCACCCCTTGCATGAGCGCATCTGGCGACGCGCCGGCCTATGCGCGCTGGCCAGTCGCATCCTCGGCCAGGCCTACGGCATCCGCAAGCCCGAAGAATTGATGCTGGCCGGCCTGCTGCAGGACATCGGCAAGTTGGCCCTGCTGCAAGGTGCGCCGGATCTATACGGGCCGCTGCTGGAACAGGCCGCCGACAACACCGCGCTGCTGGATGCCGAACGCGAACAGCTGGGCGCCACGCATGCCGAAGTCGGCGCCTGGCTGGCGCATCAGTGGCAGCTGCCGCCGTATCTGCAGAATGCGATTGCGCAGAGCGAAGAAGAGCCTGCAGGCCTGGAACCGTTCATGGCCTGCGTGGCGCTATCCGGGCGCCTGGCCGATATCTGGCTCTCGGCCAGTGCGGTCGCCGCAACCGAACATGCGCAGCAGCAGGCCCAGGACGTGCTGGAGCTGGATGCCGAACGCTTCGAAAAAGTGATCGAACGCATCGCCGAATCGCTACCGGAACTGGAAGCCCTGTTCGACATCCGCGTGCCGCAGCCCGAGCACATCCAGATGATCTTCGAGCAGGCGCGTGAACTGGCGATGCTGCGTAGCCTGCGCGAATTGCAGGACGTGGCCGAAGCGCGCCGGCATGCCGACGAATCGGAAAACCGCATGCGTCATCTGGCCGAACAGGCCAGCCGCGATGCGTTGACCGGGGTATTCAATCGGCATCAGCTCGGTACCGCGCTGACGCATGAGTTCGAACTGGCCTCGCGGCAGGGCTGGCCGCTGTCGATCGCCTTCATCGACCTGGACGACTTCAAGCGCGTCAACGATGCGCACGGACATCTGGTCGGCGATGAAGTGTTGCGCAATTTCGCGCAAACGCTGCAACGCATGGTGCGCACCAGCGACCTGGTGGCGCGCTACGGCGGCGAAGAATTCCTGGTGATCCTGCCCAATACACCTGCCGATGCGGCCCTGATGGTGATCGAACGCATCCTGGCCGAAACCGCGCGCACGCCGATGGCGCAACTGCAGGGCGGCCCACTGCATATCACCTTCTCTGCGGGTCTTGCCACGCACGGCGGTGCCGAGCGCCAGTTCGACAGCATCGACCATCTGTTGCAGGCCGCCGACAGCACGCTGTATCGCTCCAAGCATCGCGGCCGCAACCGCGTCACCGCTTACGATGCGACCGACGTACCAACGCCGCCGAACCCGCGCGCGCATTGAGCAACCGGTCACGCCACTGCCAACAAAGGAATTTTTACCACGCCAGGTGACAGGCTTCCGCTAGAATTGCCGGCGTTTGCCGATCCCCCACCCCCGAGGTTTCCCCATGTCCGAACTTTCCTATCGCCGCATTCTTCTCAAACTTTCCGGGGAGGCGCTGATGGGAGACGGGGATTACGGCATCGACCCCAAAGTCATCAATCGTCTGGCGCATGAGGTGATCGAAGCCCAGCAGGCCGGCGCGCAGGTGGCGCTGGTGATCGGCGGTGGCAACATCTTCCGCGGCGCCGGCCTGGCTGCCAGCGGCATGGACCGCGTCACCGGCGATCACATGGGCATGCTGGCCACGGTGATCAATGCATTGGCGATGCAGGATGCGCTGGAAAAGCTCGGCGCCAAGGTGCGCGTGATGAGCGCGATTAAGATCAACGACGTCTGCGAAGACTTCATCCGTCGCCGCGCGATCCGTCACCTGGAAAAGGGTCGCATCGCGATCTTCGCCGCCGGCACCGGCAACCCGTTCTTCACCACTGACTCGGGCGCAGCGCTGCGCGCGATCGAGATCGGTGCCGACCTGCTGCTCAAGGCGACCAAGGTCGACGGCGTGTACGACAAGGATCCGAAGAAGCACATCGATGCGGTGCGCTACGACAGCCTGACCTACGACCAGGTGATCCTGCAGGGCCTGGAAGTGATGGATACCGCCGCCTTCGCACTGGCGCGCGACAGTGACCTGCCGCTGCGCATCTTCGGCATGAGCGAACCGGGCGTGCTGCTGCGCATCCTGCATGGCGAGCAGATCGGCACGTTGGTGCAGGGCCGCAGCTGAGGCTGGGAATCGGGATTGGGGAATCGGGAATCGTTGAGCGCAGTGCTGACGCCTGCGTTGATGCCTGTTTGTCGAGCGCCTCCAGCGGCAAGTGAACCGCTGCGCGGGTGTTGACGGCCCGCGAGTCGTGAAACCTCAGTCCCGGCTATAATCTCCGGATTCAGCTCCACACGGATTCCCGGCGATGCTCACCCAGATCAAACAAGACGCGCAGACGCGCATGACCAAGAGCATCGATGCTCTGCGCCATTCCCTCACCACCATCCGCACCGGCCGTGCCTCGCCGGCGCTGCTGGACGGCATCAAGGTCAAGGCCTACGGCGCCGACACGCCCCTGAATCAGGTTGCCAGCATCAGCGTGTCCGAAGGCCGCTCGCTGGTCATCAGCCTGTTCGACAAGGGCATGATCAAGGACGTGGAAAAAGCCATTTACGCCTCGGATCTGGGTCTGACCCCGACCGTGGTCGGCACCGTGATCCGCCTGAACCTGCCGCCGCTGACCGAGGAGCGCCGCAAGGAGCTCAGCAAGTCCGTGCATGGCGAGGGCGAAGACAGCAAGGTGGCCATCCGCAACATCCGCCGCGACGCCAACCAGCAGGTCAAGGATCTGCTCAAGGACAAGGCCGTCACCGAAGACGAAGCCCGCAGCGCCGAGGACGATATCCAGAAGCTCACCGACAAGGCCATCAAGGACGTGGATGAGGTCGTCAAGGGCAAGGAACAGGAATTGATGACGGTCTGATCGTGGCGTCGCCTGCCATGCATCCAGTCCCCTCTGCTGCTGTGCCGCGCCACATTGCCATCATCATGGATGGCAATGGGCGTTGGGCGCAGCGTCGGCGTCGTCCACGCGTCATCGGTCACCGTGCCGGCGCGCGCGCGGTCAATCGCACGATCGATTTCTGCCTGGAAAAAGGCGTCTCGGCGCTGACCCTGTTCGCGTTCTCCAGTGAAAACTGGGGCCGTCCGCAGGATGAGGTCGACGCGCTGATGAAGCTGTTCCTGCATGCGCTCGACCGCGAGGTGGAAGAACTGCAGCGACGTGGCGTGCAGGTGCGCTTCATCGGCGACCGCAGCCGCTTTGCCGCACCCTTGCGCGACCGCATGGCCGGCGCCGAGCGCAGCACCGCAGCGAACTCGCGGCTGGTGCTGAGCATCGCAGCCAGTTACGGCGGCCGCCAGGATATCGCCTCGGCTGCCCGCGCATTGGCCGAAGACGTCGCCGCCGGCCGCCTGCAGCCAGAGCAGATCGACGAAGCGCTGCTGTCCAGCCGGGTCGCCCTGGCCGACCTGCCCGCGCCGGACCTATTCATCCGCACCGGTGGCGACACCCGCATCAGCAACTTCCTGTTGTGGCAGCTGGCTTACACCGAGCTGTGGTTCACCGAAACCCTGTGGCCGGAGTTCGATGCCGGCGTGCTGCAGCAAGCGCTGGACGACTATGCCGGGCGTGAACGTCGCTTCGGCCTGACCAGCGCACAGATCGCCGACAAGGCGACGGAGAGCTCCTCCGCATGACCAAGACTCGCGTGATTGCCGCGCTGATCATGGCGCCGCTCGCGATTTGCGCGATCGTGCTGCTGCCCACCCAATGGCTGGCAGCGCTGGCGGCGGTCCTGTTCCTGACCGGTCTGTGGGAGTGGCTCAAGCTCTCCGGCATCGACGACAGCCTGCCGCGCACCGTGCTGCTGATGCTCAATCTGCTGCTGATGGTGCTGATGGTGTGGGCCTCGGCCGGCTCCATGGTGCTGTTCCAGATTGCGTCGCTGGTGGGCGTGGCGTGGTGGCTGTTGGCGCTGCTGTGGCTGCGTTTTTTCACCTTCGGCGCCGATCATGGCAACGGCCAGGCGCGCGCACTCAAGCTGGCCGCCGGCACCCTGGCAGTGCTGCCGGCGTGGGCGGCGCTGGTGCTGCTGCACGCCAGCCCGGACAAGGGCAACCTGTGGTTGCTGACCGCGCTGACCATGGTGTGGGCGGCTGACTCCGGCGCCTATTTCGCCGGCCGCGCGTTCGGCAAGCACAAGCTGGCGCCGCGGGTCAGCCCCAACAAGACCATCGAAGGGTTGCTCGGAGGCCTGCTCGCCGGCATTGCGGTTGCCTGCGCGTTCGGCTGGCTGGCCGGGCTGACGCTGGCACATGTGCCGCAGCTGGTGCTGGTCTCCGCACTGGCAGTGCTGGCATCGGTGCTGGGCGACCTGTTCGAAAGCCTGCTCAAGCGCCACGCCGGCGCCAAGGACTCGGGCACGCTGATTCCGGGCCATGGCGGCGTACTGGACCGCATCGATGGCGTGCTCGCTGCCCTGCCGGTGTTCGCACTCGGCAAGGAAATTCTCGGATTCTAGGCATGGCTGGCTCCTCTCCCCGTCAGGTCGCCGTGTTCGGCGCCACCGGCTCGATCGGCACATCGGCGCTGGACGTGATCGCCCGCCACCCCGAGCGGCTGCGTGCCAGCGTGCTGTCGGCCGGCAGCAAGGTCGATGAGCTGCTGGCGCTGTGCGCGACCCACCGGCCTGCGCATGCACTGATTGCCGATGCGACGCTGTACCCGGCGCTGCGCGATGGCCTGCGCGCACTGGGCCTTGCGACCCAGGCGCACGCCGGTGCCGAGGCGCTGGACGCACTGGCGAGCAGCGATGCGTGCGACACCGTGGTGGCCGCGATCGTGGGTGCGGCCGGGCTGCCGTCTACGCTGGCGGCGGCGCGCGCCGGCAAGCGTCTGCTGCTGGCCAACAAGGAATCCCTGGTCCTGGCCGGCGAGCTGCTGACCCGCACCGCAGCCGCCGCCGGCGCTGAAATCATCCCGATCGACAGCGAACACAGCGCCATCTTCCAGTGCCTGCGCTCTTGCGACGCCAGCCGCGGCGTACGCCGGGTCATCCTGACTGCTTCCGGTGGCCCGTTCCGCAGCCGCGATCGCGCGGCGCTGGCGGCGGTCACGCCCGCGCAAGCAGTGGCGCATCCCAAGTGGTCGATGGGTCCGAAGATCTCGGTGGATTCGGCGACCCTGATGAACAAGGGCCTGGAAGTCATCGAGGCGCATCACCTGTTTGGACTGCCGGGCGAGCAGATCGATGTGCTGGTGCATCCGCAGAGCCTGGTGCATTCCCTGGTGGAATTCGTCGACGGCTCCACCCTTGCCCAGCTTGGCCTGCCGGACATGCGCACCACCCTGGCGGTCGGCCTGGCGTGGCCGGAGCGGGTCGAATCCGGCGTCGGCGGGCTGGATCTGCTCAGCCAGGGCCGGCTGGATTTCGAGGCCCCCGACACCGCCGCATTCCCATGTCTGCGCCTGGCCTGGGACGCGTTACGGGCCGGCGGCACCGCCCCGGCGATCCTGAACGCGGCCAATGAAGTGGCTGTTTCAGCGTTTCTTCAGGGCCAGGTGGGTTTCCTAGCGATCCCTGCGTTGGTCGAACACACGCTGACAACGCTCCAGCGGCACAATGCCGATTCCCTCGACACCCTGCTATTTGCCGATGCGCAAGCCCGGCAAATCACTGAACGCGCCCTCGCCCACCACGCCCTTCATGCCTGATCGTTCCACGCACGCGAGTTGCACCCATGGGTGATTTCATCGGTTCGGTCTGGTGGATGATCGTCAGCCTGGGCGTGTTGGTGACCTTTCACGAATTCGGGCATTTCTGGGTCGCGCGGCGCTGCGGCGTCAAGGTGCTGCGCTTTTCGGTGGGCTTCGGCAAACCGTTGTGGATGCGCCGCGACCGCCACGGCACCGAGTTCGTGGTTGCCGCGATTCCGCTGGGCGGCTACGTCAAAATGCTCGACGAGCGCGAAGGCGACGTGCATCCGGCCGAGCAGGACCAAGCTTTCAATCGCAAGACCGTGTGGCAGCGCATCGCGATCGTCGCGGCGGGCCCCGTCGCCAATCTGTTGCTGTGCATGGCGATGCTGTGGGCGATGTTCGTGGTAGGCAAGCAGGATTATTCGGCAACCGTCGGCCGCGCCGATGGCCTGGCCGCCGAAGCCGGGCTGACGCCAGGCGAGCGCATCGTACGCATCGACGGCCGCAGCGTGAGCAGCTGGAGCGACGCCAGCATGCAGCTCACCACTGCGGCAATGGACAGGCGCGATGTCCGCGTCCTGACTGCCTCTGACACTGCGAGCAGCAGCGAACACACCTTGCGCTTGTCGCAGTTGCCGGTCGGTTTCGACGAACGCCGCGTGGCCGCCCTGGCCGGCATCGGCTGGCAATTCATGCTGCAGCCACCGGTGATCGCCGAAGTGGTGAAGGGCTCGGTGGCCGATGGCCTGCTCAAGCCGGGCGACCGCATCGTGGCCATCGACGGCCAGCCGATCCGCTCGGCCGAAGACATCATTCCGCAGGTGCAGGCGTTGGGCGCCCACGGCGGGCCGGGCATGATCGAGGTGGCGCGCGGCGAAGACCGGCTGGCGCTGGAAATCGCCCCACGCAAGTCGCCACATGGCCAATGGATGATCGGCGTGCGTCCGGCCGCCGCTCCGGCTCCGGAATACGACAGCCGCCAGCAGTACGGGCTGTTCGCCGCCGTGCCGGCCGCGATCCGCGAAACCGGCCGGATGACCGCCGATTCGCTGGGCATGATGAAGCGCATGCTGACCGGCCAGGCCTCGGTCAAGAACATCTCCGGCCCGGTCACCATTGCGCGCGCTGCCAATGCCTCGGCCGAACGCGGGCTCGACTGGTTCCTGTATTTTCTTGGGCTGCTGTCGCTGAGCCTTGCGATCATCAACCTGATGCCCATCCCGATCTTGGACGGTGGGCATCTGCTGTATTACCTTATCGAGTTGATCAAGGGCAGCCCGATCAGCGAACGGGCCATGATTGCCGGACAATACGTCGGCCTGGCGGTCCTGGCCGGGTTGATGGGACTGGCGTTCTACAACGACATCCTCGGCCTGGTTCCACGATGAAGCTGCTCCACTCTTTCCGCCTGTTGTCGTCGTCATACGCCGGCATCCAGCAACACCCGAATACGACTCCAACCGGATGTGACATGACGCGTCTTCCCACTCGCCGCCTGCTTGCCCTCGCTCTTGCCGCCGGCCTCAGCCTGCCGGCCGTTGCTCTGGCCGTCGAGCCGTTCGTTGCCAGCGACATTCGCGTCGACGGCCTGCAGCGCATCGCCTCCGGCACCGTCTTCACCTATCTGCCGGTGAACCGCGGCGACACCGTGGACGATGCAAAGGTGGCCGACGCGATCCGGGCGCTCTACCGCACCGGCTTCTTCGAGGACGTGCAGCTGGACCGCCAGGGCAACATCCTGGTGATCACGGTCAAGGAGCGCCCGGCGATCAACAAGCTCACCGTGACCGGCAACAAGGACATCAAGTCCGAGGAACTGCTCAAGGGCCTGGGTGACATCGGCCTGTCCGAGGGCGGCACCTTCGATCGCCTGAGCCTGGACCGCGTGACCCAGGAACTGACCCGCCAGTACAACAACCGCGGCAAGTACAACGTGGAAATCACCCCGACGGTGAGCCCGCTGGACCGTAACCGCGTCGACGTGGCCATCGCGATCAAGGAAGGCAAGGCGGCCAAGATCCGCCATGTCAACCTGATCGGTACGGAAAAGTTCGCCAACGAGGACATCCTGGACAACTGGGAATCCAAGGAGCACAACTGGGCCTCGTGGTACCGCCGCGACGATCAGTACTCCAAGGAAAAGATGTCCGGCGACCTGGAAAAGCTCAACTCCTGGTACCTGGACCGCGGCTATGTCGACTTCAGCATCGACTCCACCCAGGTCTCGATCAGCCCCGACAAGCGCGATATGTTCATCAGCGCCGGCGTCACCGAGGGTGAGCAGTACAAGATTTCCGAAATCAAGGTCACCGGCGACACCGTGCTGCCGCAGGCCGACATCGAGCGCCTGGTGATCCCCAAGGCCGGTGACATCTTCTCGCGTGCGCTGCTGGAGTACACCTCCGATGCGATCACCAACACGCTGAGCAACGTCGGTTACGCGTTCGCCAAGGTCAACCCGATCCCGACGCCGAATCGCGAGGACCGCACCGTGGCAGTGAACCTGCAGGTGGTACCCGGACCGCGCGTGACCGTGCGCCGCATCCTCTACAAGGGCAACAGCCGCACCTCCGACGAAGTGTTGCGCCGCGAAATGCGTCAGTTCGAGAACACCTGGTACTCGCAGGCGGCGATCGACCGTTCCAAGATCCGTCTGCAGCGGTTGGGCTACTTCGAAAGCGTGGATGTGGAAACGCCCGCGGTGCCCGGCAGCAACGACCAGGTCGACGTGGTCTACAACGTCAAGGAGACCACCTCCGGCAGCTTCGTGTTCGGCCTGGGTTACTCGCAGAGCTTCGGTGTGACCACCTCGGTGCAGTTGTCGCAGAACAACTTCCTGGGCGGTGGTAACCGCGTGGCAGTGGAAGCCTCGCGCAGCAGCTATCAGCAGCGCTACGCGTTCTCCTACACCAACCCGTTCTTTACCGACGACGGCGTGTCGCTGGGCTACAACCTGTCCTGGCGTGCACTGGATTATTCGGACTTCAACACCGCGCAATTCAACAGCAAGAACGGTTCGGCGCAGGTGGTGTTCGGTGTGCCGATCACCGAAAACGACACCGTCTCGGCGATGGTGGGTATCGACAGCAACCAGATCACCACTTTCGCGGGCACCACACCGCAGGCGATCATCGACTACATCAATGCGATCGGCACGCGCACCTTCCATGCCTGGCGCACCGAGCTGGGCTGGGCACGCGACACCCGCAACGACTTCTTCATGCCGACCCGCGGCATGTACCAGCGTGTGGGTCTGGAGACCACCCTGCCCGGCTCCACGGTCGAGTACTACAAGCTCAACTACCAGATCTCCAACTACTGGCCGATCATTCCGGCGCTGGTGTTGAACACGCGCTTCGAACTGGGCTACGGCGACAGTTACGGGAAGGACAGCACCCGCGTGCTGACCAACCCGGATGGCAGCACCCGCACGGTCACCGCCACCGGCCTGCCGTTCTACGAGAACTTCTACGCCGGCGGCACCAATTCGGTCCGTGGCTTCGAAGACAACACCCTGGGCCCGCGTTCGGAAGCGATCAATGGCTATACCCGCGGCCAGCCGCTGGGCGGGTCGTTCAAGACGGTGGGCTCGGTGGAAATGTATTTCCCAAAGCTGTTCGACAGCCCGTCGGCGCGCGTTTCGGCATTCGTCGACTTCGGCAACGTGTACAACGGCGTGGACAACTTCAAGGCCAACGAGTTGCGCGCCTCCACCGGTGTGGCGCTGTTGTGGCGCGCGCCGGTCGGCCCCATTTCGATCAGCTATGCATTCCCGCTGAAGAAGGAAGACAACGACGAGATCGAGCGTCTGCAGTTCACCTTCGGCGGCCAGTTCTAAGATTGGCACGCGAAACAATGGCGGCCCGGACGCCCGGGCCGCCATTGTTGTTTGAACATCCTGGTAGGAAACAGCGTTAGAAGTAGTTGTTCCAGACATTGCCCAGGCAGGTGGCGGTGGCGCCCCAATCGGATGCGTCCACGCACTGCACTTGCTGGTCCCAGAAGCTCAGAGCGTTGGTGCGCTGCTGTGCGAAATCGTCGGCCGATGCACTGGTGACTGCGCCCAGCAGGATCACGCTACCGAAAATGGAGAGAACAGTTTTCATATGTTTCTTCCTGGGTTCGCCGCATCGTTGCGGCCCGGCAAGCAATACGCTCGATTGTTTAGCCAACTCTTGACGACGTTTTCGAGCTGTTAAACCAGCCACTTATCGTTTACGCGAGGTTTACCCTGATGCGATTGACCGCCAGTGCGATTGCCGAACAATTCGGGTTGACCGTCGTCGGTGACGGCACCACCGAAGTCAGCGGCGTCGCCACCCTGGCCCATGCAGGCGCAGGCCAGCTGAGCTTCCTGTCCAACCCGCGCTATCGTCCGCAACTGGCCGACACCCAGGCCGCTGTCGTGGTGCTGCGTGCCGACGATGCCGACGCCGCCAAAGGCACCGCGCTGGTCGCCAAGGACCCGTATACCGCGTTCGCCAAGATCGCCGCGCTGTTCGATGTGGCACCGGTGCGCGAACCGGGCATCCATGCCTCTGCGGTGATCGACCCGACCGCCCAGGTCTCGGCCACCGCGCATGTCGGTCCGTTCGTCAGCATCGGCGCGCGTAGTCGCGTGGGCGATGGCTGCGTGATCGGTACCGGCAGCATCATTGGCGAGGACTGCGTGGTGGACGCCGGCAGCGAGCTGCTTGCCCGCGTCACCCTGGTCACCCGCGTGCGGCTGGGCAAGCGCGTGCGCATCCACCCTGGTGCGGTGATCGGCGCCGATGGCTTCGGCCTGGCCATGGATGCCGGGCACTGGATCAAGGTGCCGCAGCTCGGCGGTGTGGTCATCGGCGACGACTGCGAAATCGGCGCCAACACCTGCATCGACCGCGGCGCGCTGGAAGACACCGTGCTGGAAGAAGACGTGCGCGTGGACAACCTGGTGCAGATCGCGCACAACTGCCGGATCGGCGCGCACAGTGCGATTGCTGGCTGCACCGGCATTGCCGGTAGCGCCAAGATCGGCCGTTACTGCCTGCTGGGTGGGCATGTCGGCGTGTTCGGCCACCTGGAGATCTGCGACAAGGTGGTGATCACCGGCAAGTCTGTCGTGCGTAATTCCATCCATGAGCCGGGCGAGTATTCGTCCGGCACCCCTCTCACCGACAATCGCACGTGGCGCAAAAACGCCGCGCGCTTCAAGCAGCTTGATGTGCTCGCTAGGCGCATCCTGGCTGTGGGCAAGGAGAAAGAATGAGCCACCACGTTTACGAACTGCCGATCGACGTCAGTCAGATCCAGACGCTGCTCCCGCACCGTTACCCGTTTCTGCTGGTCGACCGCATCCTCGAACTCGATCTTGAAACCAAGTGGATCGTGGCGCAGAAGAACGTCAGCATCAACGAGCCGTTCTTCCAGGGCCATTTTCCGAACCGTCCGGTCATGCCTGGCGTGCTGATCATCGAGGCGCTGGCGCAGGTCGGCGGCGTAATGACCCAGCTCGGCCTGGGCCGCGATGCCTTGTCGCAGCTGTTCTATATGGTCAAGGTGGACAAGGCCCGCTTCAACAAGCAGGTGGTGCCGGGCGACGTGTTGATCATGGAAGTGCAGATGAAGCGCCTGATCCGCAATGTGGGATGCTTCTACGGCGAAGCCAAGGTCGATGGCGAAGTGGTGGCCAGTGCCGAGTTGATGTGCGCCGGCGCCAGGTAATCACCCGCTTTCGGAGTAAGACACGATGCGCGATTCAACACCTTTGATTCATCCGACGGCGGTCATCGATCCATCGGCAACGCTGGCGGACGACGTCCGCGTCGGCGCCTTCTCGCTGATCGGCGCCGATGTGCAGATCGGGGCGGGCACCGAGGTGGGGCCCCATTGCTCGATCCACGGCCCGACCCGGATCGGTCGCAACAACCGCTTCATCGGCCATGCCGCGATCGGCGGCGAACCGCAGGACAAGAAGTACGCCGGCGAACGGACCGAATTGGTGATCGGCGACGGCAACGTGATCCGCGAATTCGTCACCATCAATCGCGGCACCGGCGGCGGTGGCGGCATCACCGTGGTCGGCAACGACAACTGGATGCTGGCCTATACGCACGTGGCGCACGACTGCCATGTGGGCAACCACTGCGTGTTCTCCAACAACACCACGCTGGCCGGCCACGTCACCGTCGGCGACTACGTGATCATCAGCGGTTTTGCCGGCGCACATCAGTTCTGCCGTATCGGCGCGCACGCCTTCCTGGGCATGGGCGCGCTGACCAACGGCGACGTCCCGCCGTTCACCATGGTAGGCAGCGAATCGCTGGGACGTCCGCGCGGCATCAATAGCGAAGGGCTCAAGCGCCGCGGTTTCGACGCCGAACGCATCACCGCGATCAAGCGCGCCTACCGCACGCTGTACGTGGCCGGCCTGCCGCTGGCAGATGCCAAGCTGCAGCTGGCCGAACAGGCCAAGAGCAGCGACGATGTGCGCGGGATGCTCGAGTTCATCGAAGCAGCAGAACGGCCCTTGTTGCGATGAAGGGAATTGGGAATCGGGAGTCGGGAATCGTGGACGGCCAGCGCAACGGCGCGTCGGTCGGCAGCGTTACGACTGCGCTACCGATTCCCGATTCCCCGTTCCCGATTCCCGGTGCGCGCAAGCGCGCACCTCGCATCGCGCTGATCGCCGGCGAGGCCTCTGGCGACATTCTCGGCGCGGGGCTGATCGAGCAATTGCGGTTGCGCTATCCGAATGCCGAATTCGTGGGCATCGGTGGCGATGCGATGCGTGGCGTCGGTTGCCAGACCTGGTTCGATGCCAGCGAGCTGGCGGTGATGGGCCTGACCGAGGTGCTGCGGCATTTGCCGCGCCTGCTCAAGCTGCGCAGCGCGTTCCGCGAGCGGGTGCTGGCGTGGAAGCCGGACGTGTTCATCGGCATCGACGCGCCGGATTTCAATCTGCCGGTGGAACGCTGGCTCAAGCAGCGCGGGATCAAGACCGTGCACTACGTCAGCCCGTCGGTGTGGGCGTGGCGCGAGAAGCGTGCCGAAAAAATCGGCGTCAGCGCCGATCTGGTGCTGTGCCTGTTTCCGATGGAGCCGCCGATCTATGCCAAGCATGGCGTGGACGCCCGCTTTGTCGGCCACCCGATGGCCGACGATATCGCCTACCAGGCCGACCGCGCAGCGGCGCGCGCAACGCTGGGCCTCTCCGCCTCCAGCACCGTCCTGGCAGTGTTGCCAGGCAGCCGGCGCGGCGAAATCAGCCGGCTCGGCGACACCTTTTTCCAGGCGGCCTGGCTGGTGTCCGAGCACCTGCCCAATCTGCACGTGCTGGTACCGGCCGCTAATCCGGGCTGCAAGCAACTGCTGGCCGAGCAGCTGTCACGCTCGTCGCTGCCGGTGATGCGCTCGCATCTGCTCGACGGCCAGGCGCGCACCGCCATGCTGGCCGCCGACGTGGTGCTGCTGGCCTCCGGCACCGCCACGCTGGAAGCGATGCTGGTCAAGCGCCCGATGGTGGTGGGCTACAAGGTCGCTCCGCTCACCTACCGTATCGTCAAGCTGCTGGGCCTGCTCAAGGTCAACCGCTACGCCCTGCCCAATATCCTGGCCAATGACGACCTGGCGCCGGAACTGATGCAGGACGACTGCACCCCCGAGCGACTGTGCGTGGCACTGCTGGACTGGTTCAAACACCCCGACAAGGTCGCCGCCCTGCAGCCGCGCTACCTGGCCCTGCATGCGCAGTTGCGCCGCGATGCGTCGGCGCGGGCAGCGGATGCGGTGGCTGGGCTGCTGTCGCAGCGCGAATCGGGAATGGAGAATCGGGAATCGGCAGGAGCCGGCGCATGAGGCGCTCTACCTCCAATGGCGCGGTTGTCGTTCCGGCGACGCAGGACGGGCTTTTCCACGATTCCCCATTCCCCATTCCCGATTCCCGCCTGATCGCCGGTGTCGACGAAGCTGGCCGCGGCCCACTGGCCGGGCCGGTGGCCGTGGCCGCCGTGGTGTTCGACCCCGGCAAGCCGCGCATCAATGGGCTGGACGATTCCAAGCAGCTCACGGCCGAGCGGCGCGAGCAGCTGTATGCGCGCATCGTCGACCAGGCGCTGGCGTGGTCGGTGGTGTTGATCGACAGCGAAGAGATCGACCGCATCAATATCTACCAGGCGACCATGCTCGGCATGCGGCGCGCAGTGGAAGGCGTGGCGCATGTGGCCGGGTTCGCGCGTATCGACGGCAACCGCGTGCCCAAGGGGCTGCCCTGCCCGGCCGAGGCATTGATCGGTGGCGACGCGTTGGACCGCGCCATCATGGCCGCCTCGATCGTGGCCAAGGTGACACGCGACCGGCTGATGCACGAACTGCACACGCGCCACCCGGAATATCGCTTCGATCAGCACAAGGGTTACAGCACGCCGGTGCATCTGGCCGCGTTGCAAACCCACGGGCCATGCCCGCACCATCGGCGCAGTTTTGCGCCGGTGCGTCTGGCGCTGCAAGGCCGTGAAGGCCTGGAACCGGATCCCGGGACTCGGGACCTGGAGCAGTTGCAGGTCGGGCAACTGGTTGCGCCGCTGTAAGAGACGCCAGGGTCGGCATCGGCGTGTCCGGCTGCGCGTCGGAGCCTGAACAGCCGCACATCGCGTGCCGTGCGCAGTAGCTCCAGGCACACATCATTCCACTCGTCTCGGCCCTGCAGTCCTCCGATGCCTGTGCAGCGCCGGCCCAGCACGCGATTGACCGCCCTTCCGGGTCCCCGGTCCCGTGTCCCGCCCCCCGCTGTCAAGCCTTGTTCGCCCCCGCCCCCGCCGGTACCCTGACCGCGCATTATTCCGGTCCCGCATGTCCACTTCCCGCTTCGTCCATCTGCACGTCCACACCGAGTTCTCGCTGGCGGATTCCACCATCCGTGTGCCCGAGAAACCGGATCAGGCTGACCCGAAAAAAGCCAAGCAGGCCAACCTGCTGAGCCGGGCAGTCGAACTCGACATGCCCGCGCTGGCAGTCACCGACCTCAACAACCTGTTCGCGCTGGTCAAGTTCTACAAGGCCGCCGAAGGCGTCGGGATCAAGCCGATCGCCGGCGCCGACGTGATGATCGCCACGCCGGACATGACGCCGTGGCGCATGACCCTGCTGTGCCGCGACCGTGAAGGCTACCTGAGCCTGTCGCGGCTGCTCACCCGCGCCTGGATGGAAGGCCACCGCCCCGAAGGCGGCGTGGCGATCCATCCGGAATGGCTGCAGGCCGGGCACGCCAACCTGTTTGCGCTGGCCGGCCGCGACAGCCTGGCCGGGCGCCTGTTCAACGAGGGCCGCGCGGATCTGGCCGAGCAACAGCTGGCCGACTGGCAGCGCGTGTTCGGCGATGGCCTGCACCTGGAGCTCACCCGTACCGGCCGCGATGGCGAGGAACGCTTCAACCAGTTCGCGCTGCACGCCGCGGGCGTGCGCGGGCTGCCGGTGGTGGCGAGCAACGATGTGCGTTTTCTATACGCCAGCGACTTCAATGCGCACGAAGCGCGCGTCTGCATTTCCTCCGGCCGCGTGCTGGACGATCCCAAGCGCCCGCGCGACTACAGCGACCAGCAGTACATGAAGTCCAGCGAGGAGATGGCGGCGCTGTTCGCCGACATCCCCGACGCCATCGACAACACCCACGCGCTGGCGCAGCGCTGCAACATCGAGATGCGCCTGGGCACCTACTTCCTGCCCGCCTACCCGGTGCCGGAAGACGAAACGCTGGACACCTGGATCCGCAGCCAGTCGCGACAGGGTCTGGCCGCACGCCTGGAAAAGAACCCGATCGCGCCGGGCAAGACCCGCCAGGACTATGTGGACCGGCTCGAATTCGAGCTGGACACCATCATCAAGATGGGCTTTCCCGGCTACTTCCTGATCGTGGCCGACTTTATCCAGTGGGGCAAAAACCAGGGCATTCCGATCGGCCCGGGCCGCGGTTCCGGTGCCGGCTCGCTGGTGGCCTGGGCGCTGCAGATCACCGACCTGGACCCACTGCCGTACAACCTGCTGTTCGAGCGCTTCCTGAATCCAGAGCGCGTGTCGATGCCCGACTTCGATATCGACTTCTGCATGGACCGGCGCGACGAAGTCATCGACTACGTGGCGCGCAAGTACGGCCGAGAACGCGTCAGCCAGATCATCACCTACGGCACCATGGCCGCCAAGGCGGTGGTGCGCGATGCCGGCCGCGTGCTGGGCTTTTCGTATGGGTTGGTCGACAGCGTGGCCAAGCTGATCCCCAACATCCTGGGCATCACGCTCAAGGACGCGATGGGCGAAGGCAAGGACTCGGAGATGGCCTCGCCGGATCTGATCCAGCGCTACCAGGTCGAAGACGACGTGCGCGACCTGATGGATCTGGCGCGCCAGCTCGAAGACCTCACCCGCAACGCCGGCAAGCACGCCGGCGGCGTGGTGATCGCGCCCGATCCGCTTTCCGAGTTCTGCCCGCTGTTCGCCGAACACGACGAAGACGGCCGCGGCAAGAACCCGGTGACCCAGTTCGACAAGGACGACGTCGAGGCGGTGGGCCTGGTGAAGTTCGACTTCCTCGGCCTACGCACGCTGACCATCATCGATTGGGCGGTCAAGGCGATCAACGTGCGCCATGCGCGCGCCGGCATCGACCCGGTCGACATCACCGCCATTCCGCTCGACGACGTGCCCACCTACAAGGGCGTGTTCGCCTCGGGCAATACCGGTGCGGTGTTCCAGTTCGAATCCTCGGGCATGCGCCGCCTGCTCAAGGACGCGCGCCCGGACCGCTTCGAAGACCTGATCGCGCTGGTGTCGCTGTACCGTCCTGGCCCGATGGACCTGATCCCGGACTTCAACGCGCGCAAGCACGGCCAGCAGGAGATCGTCTACCCCGATCCGCGCACCGAAGTCATCCTGAAAGACACCTACGGCATCATGGTGTATCAGGAGCAGGTGATGCAGATGGCGCAGATCGTCGGCGATTATTCGCTGGGCGGCGCCGACCTGCTGCGTCGCGCGATGGGCAAGAAGGTGCCGGCCGAAATGGCCAAGCACCGCGAGATCTTCCGCGAAGGTGCGGCCAAGGGCGGCGTGAGCGCAGCCAAGGCCGACGAAATCTTCGACCTGATGGAGAAGTTCGCCGGCTACGGCTTCAACAAGTCGCACGCCGCCGCCTACGCGCTGGTCAGCTACCAGACCGCGTGGCTGAAACGGCATTACCCGGCCGAATTCATGGCCGCCACGCTGTCCTCGGACATGGACAACACCGACAAGGTGGTGGGCTTTCTGGATGAGGTGCGCAACCTCGGCCTCACCGTCAAACCGCCGCGCGTCAACGAGTCGGCGTACATGTTCGAGGCCGCCAGCCCGGACACCATCCAATACGGCCTGGGCGCGATCAAGGGCGTCGGCCAGGGCGCCTGCGAGGCAATCGTCGAAGAACGCCAGCGCGGCGGTCCCTACACCACGCTGCTGGATTTCTGCACGCGCGTGGGCACCGCAAAGCTCAACCGGCGCACGCTGGAAGCGATGATCAATGCCGGCGCCATGGATGGCCTGGGCAAGAACCGTGCCTCGCTGATGCTGCAGTTGCCGGAGGTAATGAAGGCCACCGAGCAGATGGCGCGTGAGCGCGCCTCCGGGCAGAACTCGCTGTTCGGCGGGCCGGACCCGAGCGCACCGGCAATGCGCCTGGACCTGCCCGAAAGCAAGGAATGGCCGTTGGGCCAGCTGCTCACCGGCGAGCGCGAAACGCTGGGCTTCTACCTCAGCGGCCACCCGTTCGACCCGCACCGCGACGAAGTCCGCGAGCTGGTCGGTTGCGACCTGGGTGCGCTGGAAAAGATCCTGGCCTCGCAACAGCGTGGTGGCGGTGGGGGCGGCGGCGATGGCGAAAAACGCGCCTGGCGCCCGGAGGTCAGCGCCATTCTTGCCGGCCAGGTCGTCGGCGTGCGCCGCAAGGGCGACAGCCAGGTGTTCGTGCAGCTCGAAGACGGCCGCGGCCGGGTCGAATGCAGCGCGTTCTCCGACGCGATGGCCGAGTTCGGCCACCTGCTCACCCGCGACCGCATCCTGATCGTCAAGGGCGGCCTGCGCGAGGACGAATTCAACGGCGGCTACAGCCTGCGCATCCGCCAGTGCTGGGACTACGAGCAGATCTGTGCCGACCACGCGCAGCGGCTGTCGCTGCGCCTGGACCTGCGCGAGAAGCAGGCCTTCAAGCGCATCGACGCCCTGCTGGCCAAGCACCGCCCCGGCAAGACGCCCCTGCGCCTGGACCTGCTGCTGCGCGCGCCCAGCGGCGGTGTGGCCGGCATGCTCGACCTCAACGGCAACCACTCGGTGCGGATCGACCAGCAGCTGATGGACAGCCTGCGCGCAGACCCTGCGGTGCGGACGGTGAAGATCAAGTACAGCCCTCCGTGGGCGTGAGAATGGGGAATCGGGAATGGGGAATCGCAAAAGCGCGGCGGCCGGATACCTTGCTCTGATTCCCGATTCTCCATTCCCGATTCCGCTCCCAACGCCCCCGTACGGGCCGAAGGCAGCGCTTCAGCTACACTCCCCGCCTTACGTTGACGACGCCATTGCATGAATCCTAACTACCTCGACTTCGAGCAACCCATCGCCGATCTGGAAGCAAAGATCCAGGAACTGCGCAAGGCCAGTACCGGGCCTGTGGTCAACGTGGAGACCGAAGTGCGTGCGCTGCGCGACAAGCTGCGCGTGCGCACCGCGCAGATCTTCCGCGATCTGTCGGCCTGGCAGGTCTCGCAGCTGGCGCGTCATCCGCAGCGCCCGTACACGCTGGACTACATCAACACCATCTGCGACGAATTCCAGGAACTGGCCGGCGACCGCGCCTACGCCGACGACAAGGCCATCGTCGGTGGCCTGGGCCGTATCGACGGCCGCCCGATGGTGATCATCGGGCACCAGAAGGGCCGCGATACCAAGACCAAGGTGGCACGCAACTTCGGCATGCCGCGCCCGGAGGGCTACCGCAAGGCCTTGCGCCTGATGAAGCTGGCCGAACGCTTCCGCCTGCCGCTGCTGACCTTCATCGACACGCCCGGCGCGTATCCGGGCATCGGTGCCGAGGAGCGCGGCCAGTCCGAGGCGATCGCGCGCAACCTGCTGGAAATGGCCGAGCTGAAAATCCCGGTGATCTGCACCGTGATCGGCGAAGGCGGCTCCGGCGGCGCGTTGGCGATCGGCGTGGGCGACCGCACCCTGATGCTGGAATACGGCACCTATTCGGTGATTTCGCCGGAAGGCTGCGCCTCGATCCTGTGGAAGGACGCGGCCAAGGCCAAGGACGCCGCCGAACAGCTCGGTCTGACCGCCAAGCGCCTGAAAGGCCTGGGCCTGGTCGACAAGGTGATCCGTGAACCCACCGGCGGTGCGCATCGCAATCCCGAACAGATGGGCAAGCGCCTGAAAGCGGTACTGCTCAACGAGCTGGACGCGCTGGAAAAGATTCCAGTGGATACGTTGCTGCAGCAGCGCTACGAGCGGCTGCGCAGCTATGGTGCCTACGAAGGGCATTGATTCGCACGAAGGCCGGCCGCGCCAAGTGCGCGGCCATGGAAAGGACGCCACACCTGCATGTCTCCGCTCCTGCTGATCTCACTGCTGCTGCAAGCCGCCTGCTGCGTCCACGTCGTGCGCAGCGGGCGGCCCTTGTACTGGATCTTCCTGCTACTGGCGTTTTCCCTGCTGGCGGTGCTGGTCTATGTGTGCGTGGCGGTCATCCCGGATCTGCGCAACCACCCCAACGCACGCCGCAGCCTCAAGCGCGTGCGCAGTACCCTGGACCCGCAGCGCGAACAGCGCGACGCCTCGCGCCGGCTGGATGTGGCCGACACTCCGGAAAATCGCCGCCAGCTCGCAGAGACGTTGCTGGCGCGCGGCGATTACGCCCAGGCCGCCGAGCATTACCAGGGGGCCTTGCGTGGGCTCTATCGCGACGATCCGCACCTGATGCTCGGCCTGGCCAAGGCGCAGTTCGGGCTGGGCCAACCGCAGCAGACGCGGCAGACCCTGGATGCCTTGATCGCAGCCAACCCCAGCTTCCGCTCGCATGACGGGCACCTGCTGTATGCACGCGCGGTCGAAGGCAGTGGCGACACCGACGCTGCGCTGCACGAGTACGACACGCTGGCCCAAGGCTATCCGGGCGAAGAAGCACGCGTGCGCTATGCACAACTGCTGCAGCGCATCGCACGCAATGACCAGGCCAGGGCGGTGTACGACCAGGTGCTGCGTCACGCCGCCGCCTCGCCCAAGCATTACCAGCGCGAGCAACGCGCCTGGGTCGACCTGGCGCGCAAGGGCCTGCGCGAACTGGATACCGGCGCCTGAGAGCAGCCAACAAGGCGCCCGCGCAGCTGCAGGCCACATGCATTGAATCGTTCGGCAACAAATCGCTTGGCAACCTGATCAAGGCCATCACCGTGCAAAGGAAGCCCGAAATCGAGGCAGTTCTGAGAGCCGAGATCGATCATCTACTGGAGCAATCCACTCAGCGGTTTCGCAGCGGCGCCCTGGCCGAATCGCTCGCCCTGGGATTACAGGCCTGGGCGCTGATCCCCGAACCCAAAGCGAACTGGGACTATTACCCGCAAAGCCTGTCTGCAAGTTTCGTCAAGGATTACGCCGACCTGCACGATCAGGAAAACGTGCATCGATGGCTCGAGGTGATGGCGCTGATGTACGACGACCCAGACCACACCGACCATCTTGTGCTGATGACCGAAGGCGAAGCGATGCTGCAGCTCGGAGATGAGGCACGCGCCTGTGCTGCCTTCGGCAAAATTTACGCGCTATACGGTAAGAAGGGATTTGCCGGACACCAGAAACGGTATCTGGAGATGCTGCGCAAGCAACACCCGACAGGTGCATAAGCTCACATTCGCTCCAGCGCAGCCTCCAGGATTCATCAACCCTTGCCCGGCGCGCACATCTCGACGTCACTGGCCGTCCCAACGATAAGGCACCGCAGGCATTCGCGGCGGGATACCGGAAGGCCCCGCATTTTTTTCAGCAGTGGCAGCTCTGTCACCTGCGCGCCGAAACCGTCAGGCGTGCGCAGGTGCGGTGCGCAATGCGCTCAGAACGGCTTGGCCAGCACCAGCCAGATCACGCCGACCAGCAGGATCACCGGCACTTCGTTGAACCAGCGCAATGCCCGACCGCTGGGCACTGCACGCCCCTGTTCGGCGCCTTTGACCCAGCGGCCGGCCACGATGTAATGCGCCAGGATCAACGCAACCGCGAACAGCTTGGCGTGCAGCCAGCCGCCAGCGACCATCGTCGGGAAATCCGGAATGACCCGGTAGCCCTGCCATAGCACCGCGCCCAGCAGCAGCGCCAGACCAAGCATGCTGTGGCCGAATTTGTAGAGTCGCCGCCCCATCAACACCAGGCGCGCGCGCACCGCGGTGTCGCTGCCGGCTTCGGCGATGTTGACCAGAATGCGCGGCAGATAGAACACCGCGGCCATCCAGGCGATCACGAACAACAGATGGAAGGTCTTGATCCACAAATACAGGGTCATGCGCTGGCTCCGCTGGCTCGCGTAGGATGGCCCGCATTTTCACCTATCCGCGCACGCGAAAGCAGCCGACGTCCATGCAGCAGTCCGACCCCAAACACTACGACGCCCACTATTTCCGCCGCTGGTATCGCGATGCCGGCCTTGCCGACCCCGCACGCCTGCGACGCAAGGTCGCACTCGCCGTGACCCAGGCCGAGTACTACCTGGAACGGCCGATCCGCAGCGTGCTCGACGTCGGCTGCGGCGAAGCCGCGTGGCGCGCGCCGTTGCTGGCGTTGCGGCCGAAGCTGAGTTATCTGGGTTTCGACAGCAGCGCCTATGCGGTGCAGCGCTATGGCCGCAGCCGCCAGATCCACCCCGCCCGCTTCGGCGATTTCGCCTGGCTGCGCCCGTGCGCGCCGGTGGACTTGCTGATCTGCTCGGACGTACTGCATTACGTGCCCACCCGCGAATTCAATCAGGGCCTGCCCGGATTGGCCGAGATGTGCGCAGGCGTGGCGTTCCTGGAAGCCTTCGCCGAAGAAGATGCGTTCGAGGGCGATCACGACGGCTTCCAGGCGCGACCGGCGCGCTGGTATCGCAAACGCTTCGCCAGCGTGGGCTTCGCTGCGCTGGGGTCGCACTGCTGGCTGTCGCCGCAGCTGGCTGACCAGGCATCGGCGCTGGAGCGCGGCTGACCGGGAGGTGGTTGCCAACGAGCATCGCATCCGGTCACCGCGTCGCCTGGACAGAAGAACGGTTGGGTGGCTCCACCTCCATTGCTGGGTCGAGGGACGTCGCCCAGCGTCTTCACCCCCGCTCCGGGCCGCTGCCCACATGAGCTGCGCTGGCGTTCCAGAGGCACGCATCCGAAGTGGGCAAATCCTGTCGTCGCGCCTGGCAGGCGAGCCGGTTTCTCGTTTAGAGACGGCGGCCACCACGCCGTGACAGCTCAACTGTTCGCAGCCCCATTAAGGTGCAAATGCGCCAAAACCGGTATGCTGCGCGGCAGCAAAACCGCACGGATGGGTGGAATGCTTTATCAACTGCATGAGCTGACCCGCAATCTGCTAGCCCCCTGGGTGCATCAGGCCCAGGCGAACGCCAAGATGTTTTCCGACCCGGACAGCCTGTGGGCATCGCTCCCGGGCGCCGAGCGCATGGCCGCCAGCAACGAGCTGTTCCACCGTCTGGGCAAGGAATACGAAAAGCCGGCCTGGGCGCTCGACGATGTCGAGGTCGATGGTCATTCGCTGCCGATCATCGAACGCGAAGTGCTGAGCAAGCCGTTTTGCCGGTTGCTGCGCTTCAAGCGTTTCAGCGACCACGTCGAACTGATCGGCAAGATGAAGGAGCAGCCCGCCGTGCTCGTGGTTGCGCCGTTGTCCGGCCACCACGCCACGTTGCTGCGCGACACCGTGCGCACCCTGCTGCGCAACCACAAGGTCTATGTGACCGATTGGGTGGATGCGCGCATGGTGCCGCTGGAAGCCGGCGCGTTCCGGCTCGAGGATTACATCACCTACATCCAGGAGTTCATCCGCCATATCGGCGCCGAACGCCTGCATGTGGTGAGCGTGTGCCAGCCCACCGTGCCGGTGCTGGCGGCCGTGTCGCTGATGGCCAGCAACGACGAGCCCACGCCGCGCTCGCTGGTGATGATGGGCGGGCCGATCGATGCGCGTCGTAGCCCCACCCAGGTCAATAACCTGGCCACGGAAAACGGCATCGAGTGGTTCCAGAACAACCTGATCCACACCGTGCCGTTCCCGTATCCGGGCCATGGCCGGCAGGTGTATCCGGGCTTTCTGCAACACGCCGGCTTCCTGTCGATGAACCCGAACCGGCATGTGATGTCGCACTGGGATTTCTACACCGATCTGGTCAAGGGCGATCTGCAGGATGCGCAGGCGCATCGGCAGTTCTACGACGAATACAACGCTGTGCTCGACATGCCGGCCGAGTATTACCTGGACACCATTCGCGTGGTGTTTCAGGAGTTTCTGCTGCCGCAGGGCAAGTGGAAAGTGGACGGCCAGCTGGTCAAGCCATCGGCGATCCGCAAGACCGCGTTGCTGAGCATCGAAGGCGAACTTGACGACATCGCCGGCCTCGGCCAGACCGAGGCGGTGCACGATCTGTGCACCGGCATCGACGCGGCGCACCGTCGTCATCTGGTCGTTGAAGGCGCCGGTCACTACGGCATTTTCAGCGGCCGCCGCTGGCGCGAGGTGGTGTATCCGCAGGTCCGCGAATTCATCGCGCGCTACGATGCGGATCCGGTCGGCAGCCGCGACCTGGCCACCGTGACCCCGATCCGCAAACGCGGCAAACGCGCCTGAGTTACCCAAGAAAATCCCCGGCAATGCCGGGGATTTTCATCTCGGTCTGCCTGCAGCCGCCAGAGCGGTCATGCCAGCGAGCAAGCACCACCA
Organism: Xanthomonas cissicola; assembly: GCF_008801575.1. Lineage (GTDB taxonomy): Bacteria > Pseudomonadota > Gammaproteobacteria > Xanthomonadales > Xanthomonadaceae > Xanthomonas > Xanthomonas cissicola. The sequence goes on from NZ_VZPL01000018.1 coordinate 45,208, forward strand.
CCCTGCGCATACCGACATCTCGGAAGGCGCATCACGCCGCCGCCTCTCCGCCCTTGACCAGCAGCTGCTTGGCGAACATGCCGTGCAACGTGCCGAACGCGCGCGCCAGATGCAGCGTAACGAACAACAACAGCACGCCCACCACGCACAACGGCAGCGTCAGCCAGGCGCTGGTGATGTCCACCCCATCCCAGGTCAGCACTGCGACGTTGTCGAACAACACCGCGATCGGTGAAGCGGCCAGGCCCAACGACAGCGACAGCAGCGTGCAAAACACGGTGAAATAGAGAATGCCCAGCGGCAGCATCAGCAGGAAGTACAGCATCGTGCTCCAGGTACGCGCGTCGGTGAACATCGCGCCGATGCGCTGCAGCCAACCGCCCTGCAGGCCCGGGTGTTGCGGGCGACGCGGCATGCGCACGCCAAGCAGCGTTTCGACCACGCGGCCCTCCACCAGCGACAACACCCGCACCGAGCCGAAGAACAACACCAGCAGCGGCACGCCGATGATCAGGATCAACATCCCCACCGACAGGCTGGCGCCGGTCACGACCCAGGTGAAATAGAACACCCCGGTAAGCAGCGACAGCAACATGTAGAACAATGCGCCATAGGTGCGCGGGTCGGCGGCCACGCCGAAGAACGTGCCGATCCACGATGCCCGCTTCGGTGGCACCGGGGGGCGCAGCGCGCGTGCCACGGTCACTTCGGTTTCGCGGTAGATCTCCGCCACTTCCTCCGGCGCACCGTAGCTGCTGGCCACGCCGGCAATGACCTCGGCCTCGCTCTTGCCTTTCTGTTCTGCCAGCTCGGAACGCAGATAGTCTTCGGCGTCGTAAAGCGCGTCCTGGATCATTGCCGGATCTGCCCCGGCCAGCGCCTGGCGCAGCTGCAGCAGGTAATCGCCAATGGTGGTCGGCAACGGACGTGCCTGTGCAATCTTGTTCATGAGTGGTTCCCCTCCAGCACTGAATCAACAGAATCTCGGGTGGCACGCCAGGCGGCGGTCCAGTCGCGCAGGCAGTCACGCCCGCTCTCGGTGATGCGGTAATACCGCCGCGGCGGCCCGGAGGCCGAGGGCTCGACATGGCTCTCTAGCAATCCGGCCCCTTCCAGATTGCGCAGCACCGGGTACAGGGCGCTTTGCTTGCCGCTGAGCACGCCTTCCAGACGCTCGAGCCGCTTGGCGATGAGGTAGCCGTACAGCGGTGCATCGGCCTGCGCCAGGACGGCCAGCAAGGCCAGCGACACCGTGCCCGCGCTCAGTTCCTTCTGAAATTTGCGTAGGTGGACATCCGCCTCGCTCATCGGCCATCTCCGCTAGGTTGAAGATGATGCTATGTAGAACCTAGCTATAGTGAATGTGCCGGTAGTCATGGACGGGCATTGGGGAGTCGGGATTGGGGATTCGCGATTCGCGAAAGCAAAAACAAAGGCGTGGTCGCGAGCTTGCTTGAGTCATTGTCAGCATCGCAGCGAGCTCCACCGCAGGACGCAGCGCCGCCGTTGCGAATCCCCAATGCCGAGTCCCGACTCCCCGCCCACTAGCGCCCGCCTGCGTCAACCCAGTGCGTTCATGAGCTTAGAACCTTTGGGTTACTGCCTTTCTGGCACGGCTTTACTACAGTCGGTATCCCCCCTGCCGATACCTTTCGCCTAGGGGTTTTCACTTTCGACGGGGAACACGATGCAAATGACACGCTTGGCGCAGCCGGCCATGGCTGATACTTCCTTTGGTGCCACGCGGCGCCTGTGCCTTGCGATCGGGTTGGCGTTGCCGGGCCTTGCCCTGGCGCAGGTGCAGCCGGCGCCGACCAATGCCGAGCAGGCCGTCGCCGAGCCGGCGAAAGCGCCGGTCACCGTTGCACCGGCAACCGCCAAGGGCTATCCGCTCGAAGCGCAGGGGTGGGGCGCCAAACAAGGCGGCAACATGTGGCAGGTGCGCTGGGCCGAAGACTGGTCGTACCTGAAGGATCCGTCCAAGCGCAAGAGTCCGTTCGATCCGCTCAAGTACATCCCGCTCAACGACGACGGCGATGTGTATGTGTCGCTCAGCAACGAGTTGCGCGTGCGCAGCAATACCATCACCAATCCGGGCCTGATTCCCGGCAGCCACTCGCAGCAGCAGTATCTGCTGCGCGCCTTCTTCGGTGCGGACTTCCATGTGGGCGAGCACTTCCGTCTGTACACGGAATTGGCGCATGGCAGCCTGGACGGGCGCAACGAGGGGACCAAGACCGGCACACAGGAAAACAACGCGATCCTGCAGCAGGTGTTCTTCGACGTGAAAGGCCGTATCGGCAGCGCCGACACCGGCCTGCGCGTCGGACGTCAGGTGTTCGTCGATGGCCCGACCACGCTGATGGCGCTGCGCGACAACACCGATATCTTCGTGACCTTCAACGGCGCGCGCGCCTGGGCAGTCGGCGACAGGACGCGTGTTGACCTGTTCGATTTCAATTTCAACATCGATGGCACCGAAGGCCTCGGCGATGATCGCATCGACCGCTCGCGGCACTTTCGCGGCGTGGTCGGTGGCTACCGCCTGGCGACGGCCAAACCGATGTACCTGGAGCCGTTCTTCTATCAGTTCCGCAACGACAACCAGGTGTGGGGCCGTCAGACCGCAGAAGAAAACCGCAATTACTACGGTCTGCGCCTGTGGGGCAACGTGGGCAAGCTGCGCACCGATTCGTTCGTGACCGTGCAGCGCGGCAGCTTCGGCGGACGCGACCTGCGCGCCTACATGGCCAGTACCTCCAACGCCTGGTCGCTGAGCGAATCGGGCTGGAAGCCGCGCCTGGGCTTCCATAGCGAAATCGCTTCCGGTGGCGGCGGCACCTCCGGCACCGGCACGCTGCGCAACAACAACTTCTTGTACGGCAACACGATCTACTTCAGCTGGGCCACGTTCTTCGGCCCGGTGAACCTGGTCACTGCCGCACCGACGTTGACGTTCTCGCCGACCTCCAAGCTCACCGTGAACCTGGAGTGGGAAACGCTGTGGCGCCAGACCACCAGCGATGCGATCTACAACAACCAGGCGCGCGCCTACGCACGCACTCAGAACACCGGCGAGCGCCGCATCGGCACCATGCCGCGCATCAACGCCACCTGGAACATCGACCCGAACTGGTCGGTGACCTTCCGCGCCGAACATCTGATGGCCGGGCCGGCGTTGGAGAAGGCCGGCTACGGCGATTCGACCTTCGTGATGGGCTGGTTGAACTTCCGCTTCTGAACACAGCGGTTGGGTGCGCTGTCCATCTCCAACATACAGTGGCGCCATCACGTGCCGCGTCCCGCAAGGACGCGGCATGTCGTTTTTACGTGCAGCATGCCGATGACAGCGAACAAGGCCGCATGCGTCATGCGGCGGGAGACAGCGACGCGCGCAGTGCATCACGGCCTTGAGTCGTCCTGACCTCCGGCCGCTTCAGTCAGCCAACCCACCCCTGCGCAGATGCCAGGCAGGCATGGCCGTTGGTTCGCATCGGCCATGCCACGCACGGTGATGCATGCGCGCCTCCAAGCTCACCTGGCGACTGCTCGCCCGGCGTTGACGGCTGTCCGCCAGTGGTCGTCAGGCAGCTGCTGCGGATACCAGCAGTGCGCATGCAAGCGTAGACCGCCTGCACCAGTCTTGCGACCTGTGCCTGGCAGTGCAGAAGGCGGCTTGTTTTATCGAGCCGATGAGGCTGCCTGTGTGGCCGCGATCGCACTGCCTGGCACGGGCCAGCGATCATTGCCTGCCCCGCCCTCCGGTCGTGCGTACTGCCGAAGCGTCAGGCTCTCGCCGTCGTTTCCGGCGCCTAGCGGGCGCACCTGTCCACGCAACGCAGGCGGTAGCGCGGCGATCCGCTGCGTCAGCGGCATTGTCTGCGCAGGATGATCGCGCAACCACTGCAGCGCAGACAGCGCGCGCAATGCAGCGGCGGTGTCCTGCATCTTGCGCTGATAGTTGGCGTAGTCCGGATGCGACACGCTTGCCAGCAAACACCCGGTTGCATTGGCGATGCAGGCCACCGATGCGGTCTGCGGCAACGGGATCAGCGTCTGCGGAACCGGCTGATCTTGCGCCAGCAAGGTCCGCACCGGCGCGATGCAGGCCCAGGTAAAGGTGGGCGCCAGCAAGGCCTCGGTGCGTTCGTAGTCCAGCAACCGTAGCGGGAACCGGTCTTGCCAGGACGATTGGCTGCCTCGCGTCAACGCATCCTCCTGCAGCATCGAAAACACCATCCGCGATTCACCGTGCAACGCGTGACACAGCGCGATCTCATCCACCGGCAGCGGCGCAAATGCAGCGGCGCATTGCGCGGGCAAGGGATGCTGCGCCGGCAATTCGGCCAGCATGTCGGCAAACAGGTGCGCATTGCCGCGCAGCATCGCCGCGCCAATCATCGTGATCGCCAGATTGTCGCTACTGCGCATCAGGACACGGGCAACCTGCGCATCTGTGCAGACCCCGGACAAGGCCTGGGTGGTGCGCCCCTGGACAAACTCCAAGGCGCTGGCCGTCATCGACAAGGACATGCGCGGCAGTTCGGGAAGCGGCGTATCGACACGTGCACGGAACGGGCTGCGGTAGTCGGCGTGTTGCGCCAACGCCCGCATCCGCGCCAGCATCGGTGCCTGTGCGGCCAACGCAGCGGCATAGGCCTGCGGTCGTTCGCGCACGCGCTGCAAGCATCCGCCAGCGCTGGCCATGCACAGCGCAGGCGCGCCGGACGGCCAACCCGGCAGGCGCCGATAGCCTGCAGCGGCGCTTTGGAATGCCGCATGCTCCGGCAGCCGATTGAATCGCTCCACGTCCTGGGCCAGCACTGCCTCGCGCTGCGCCTCCGGAATCGCGTACGACAGCGACCACAGCGCCCCGAACATGTTGCTCCCGCGCAACGGTGGAAGCGGCTGGCGCAGCTGCGCCAACGCCTGACGCTGCGATTCGGGAATCGGCCAATACCTGGAGATCGCATAGAGCGTCAGCGCTGCTGCGATCAGGATGCAGACACCGAGCAAGGCGGCTTTGAGGAATTTGGCGAGCACGTGCGAACGATCCATCCCAGGGAGCTGCGCATCTTAGTGCCATCGGCACAGGCCCGCGACGGGCACAGACGCATTGCGTTCTTTTGGGCTGCGCACCATCGGCAGCCGTGTGTTTGGCGACCTGCGTGACACTGGGCAACCACACCACGCGCTGGCAATGGGCGACGGTCTCATCAAGTCGTTGAAAGGATCCGGGCGCTGCAGACCTCGCCCCCTCCGCTCTGCGCGCCATGCTTTCCCAATGGAAGAAGGGCTGCACGGGTCGCCCGCTGCCGCTCGGCTGCGGGTACCGCCACGCCTGTGTCGATATAGGTACCGGAATAACGGGATTGCGCAGGCTTGAGGCACGCGAAACACTTTTGCCAATCGCGAATGCCTGCTGCCAAACGCCGGCCCCAGCTCCACCGAGCGTGGCCGAATGCCTACACTATGCCGATGTCCGAATCCCCTACTCCGCACGTCCGCCCTTCCCTGCAACGGGTCTTTCTGACCGGGTTGCTCACCTTGCTACCGGTCTGGTTGACCTGGGTGGTGGTGAAGTTCGTTTTCTCGCTGCTTTCGGGCATCAGCAGCCCGTGGGTGGTGCCGTTGTCCGAACGCATCGCTGCCTCGTTCCCCGATTATCTGGGCTGGTTCAAGGCGCTGTGGGTGCAGAACACCATCGCCCTGATCGCCACGGTAGCGGTCATCCTGTTCGTCGGGATCCTGAGCCGGCGCGTGATCGGCCAGCGCTTGCTGCGCTGGTTCGAGGCCATCATGCGGCGCATTCCACTGGCCAGCGTGGTCTACGACAGCGCGCGCAAGCTGCTGGACATTTTGCAGACCCAGCCCGGCAGCACCCAGCGCGTGGTGCTGATCGATTTCCCGCATCGCGACATGAAATCGGTGGGCCTGGTCACCCGCGTGATCAAGGAACAGGGCACCGGCCGCGAGCTGGCCGCAGTCTACGTGCCCACCACGCCCAACCCCACCTCCGGCTACCTGGAAATCGTGCCGGTGGAGCTGCTCACGCCTACCGACTGGAGCGTGGATCAGGCGATGAGCTTCATCATTTCCGGTGGCGCCGTGGCGCCCGAATCGGTTCCCTTCACCCGAACTGCGGATCGCTGACACCATGAACTATGTGCGCACCCTCGATGATCGTGCGGTCCGCCTGTTCATTGCACTGGCGGCCTTCTTCTGCGTCAACGCGGCGCTGGCCGAGTTCATTGGCGTCAAGATCTTCGCGCTGGAAGACACGCTCGGCATTGCGCCACTGAACTGGAATCTGTTCGGCCAGCGCGGCTCGCTCAGCTTCACCGCCGGCACCTTGCTGTGGCCGATCGTGTTCATCATGACCGACACCGTCAACGAGTTCTTCGGCAGCCGCGGGGTGCGTTTCATCTCGTGGGTGGCGGTGGTGCTGATCGGCTACGGCTTCGTGTTCGCATTCGCGGCCATCGCGCTGGCGCCGGCCGGCTGGTGGGTCACTGCGGCGCAAAACCAGGGCGTGCCCGATTACCAGGCGGCATTTGCGGCAGTGTTCGGGCAAGGGCTGTGGACCATCGGCGGCTCGCTGGTGGCATTCCTGTTCAGCCAGTTGATCGATGTCTCGGTGTTTCACCGCATCCGCCGCGTCACTGGCGAAAAACACGTGTGGCTGCGCGCCACCGGCTCCACTGCGGTCTCGCAGGTGGTGGACAGCTTCGTGGTGATCTATATCGCCTTCGTGCTCGGCCCGCAGCATTGGTCGATCGACCAGTTCCTGGCAGTGAGCACGCTCAACTACATCTACAAGATGGGCTTTGCGGTCTTGCTGATCCCGCTGCTGTATCTGGCACGCCGCGGCATTACTGCGTACCTGGGCGCCGAGCGTGCCGAGCAGCTGCGCGAAGAAGCCGCTGCCGACTGAGCCGGGCTGTCTCCCAGCCAGGGTCGTCGCGCCGCAATGGGGTGCGGCGGCAACACCTTGCCAACAGTGGTCCGCATCGCGGCGCTGCGCGCCAGCCCACCGAACTGTGAGTTGCACGCCGCCTTGCTGGCCATGTCGCAGCGCACCACATCGCGCGGGCGCAGCACCGCGCCCATGCGCCGCATGAATTGCCGATAGGCGGTAGGCCGCCAATGGGTGGCCGTAACCGTGCGGATCGGGCAAGCTCCCCGCTCGCTTGTTTCCGGAGCCGGTAATGCCCCTCAGCTTTTCCCGCCTGCTGTCCCTGGCCATGGCCGCCCTCGTGAGCCTGTCGCTGGCGGCGCCGGCCGATGCGGCCAAGAAGAAGACCGCCAAGGCACAGACCACGCAAACGCGCGCGAAGGCGAGCAAAGGCAAGAAGACCGCCAAGCCGGCAGCCAAAAGCACCAAGGGCAAGGGCAAGGGCAAGGGCAGCAAGGCTGCCAAGGTGAGGCCACGCGCGGTTGCCGCGCCGGTGGTGCTGACCAAGGCGCAACAGCTCAACCTGCTGTACGACCAGTACTGGGACGCCTCGCTCAAGCTCAACCCGCTGCAGGCCACCTTCCAGGGCGAGAGCCGCTACAACGACCAGTTGCCGAACTTCCTGTCGCCGGCGTTCCGCCAGCAGTCGCACGATTTCACCGTGCTGTGGCTGGGCAAGGCCGAGGCGCTGGGGCCCGATGGGCTGAGCGGACAGGATCTGCTCAGTTACCAGATCTTCGTACGCGATGCGCGCAGCGCGCTGGCCGCCGAGCAGTTCCCCAGCTGGATGCTGCCGATCAACCAGTTCTACAACATCGCCAGCATCGCGGTGGTGCTGGGCTCGGGTACCGGCGCGCAGCCGTTCAAGACGGTCAAGGATTACGACAACTGGTCGCGGCGAGCGCTAGGCATTCCCGACCTGTTCGAGCAGGCCATCGCCAACATGCGTGCGGGCATGCAGGCCGGCGTGGTGCAGCCCAAGGTGCTGATGCAGAAGGTGTTGCCGCAACTGGATGCGATCATCGCGCGCAATGCCGAAGACAGCCTGTTCTGGGGTCCGGTGCGCAACCTGCCCGCCGACATGCCCGAGGCCGACAAGCAGCGCATCACCGCCGAGTACAAGCGCATGATCGAAGTGCGCATCATGCCGGCCTACCGCGCCTTGCGTGGCTTCATCGCCACCGAATACCTGCCCGCCTGCCGCGACAGCGATGGGCTGGCGGCATTGCCGAACGGCGCGGCGTGGTACGCCTATGATGTGCGCCAGAGCACCACCACGGACCTGACCCCGGAGCAGGTGCATCAGATCGGCCTGGATGAGGTCGCTCGCCTGCAGGGCGACATCCAGACCTTGGCCAAGCAGGTCAAATTCCGCGGCAACCTGCCCAAGTTCTACAAGTTCATGCAGACCGACCGTCGCTTCAGCTTCCGCAGCGACGCCGAGTTGCTGAGCACGTATCGCAGCCTGCAGGGCCGCGTGCAGCTGGCAGCGCCGCGGCTGTTCAACACCCAGGGCATGCCGGCGCTGGAAGTGCGTGCGGTGGAACCGCAGCGTGCGCAATCGGCGGCCAGCGGCTCGTACATGCGCCCCAGCGGCAACGGCAGCACGCCGGGCATCTTCTACGTCAACACCTCGGACCTGCCGTCGCGCAAGACCTGGGAGGCCGGAAGCCTGTACCTGCACGAAGCGGTGCCCGGCCACCACTACCAGCTGGGCTTGCAGCAGCAGTTGACCGACCTGCCCAAGTTTCGCCGCCTGGGCGGCGAAACGGCCTACATCGAAGGCTGGGGTCTGTATGCCGAATCGCTTGGCCGCGAGCTAGGGCTGTATGACGACCCGTACAACTACTACGGCTATCTGCAGAACGCGTTGTGGCGCTCGATTCGCCTGGTCACCGATACCGGCCTGCACAGCAAGGGCTGGACGCGTACCCAGGCCATCGACTACATGGTGGACAACTCCGCCATGAGCCGCGCCGATGCCGAAGCCGAGGTAGACCGCTACATGGCCATTCCCGGCCAGGCACTGGCCTACAAGGTGGGCGAGATGAAGATTGCGCAATTGCGCGAGCAGGCGCAGCGCGAGCTGGGTCCGCGCTTCGATGTCCGCGCCTTCCACACCGAAGTGCTCAAGGACGGCTCGGTGCCGCTGGATATCTTGCAGGACAAGATCCAGCGCTGGATCGCCACGCAGAAGGGCTGACGCGCGCCGTTGCGATGATTGGACGCTGCTGACCCGTCACTGCGGGTTGGCCTTGGGATTGGCGCAGGTTGAGGCTTGGAGTGCTTGGCAAAGCCCGGCTTCGGCTCGCCCTTTGCATGCTGCGGTGGCAATCCCAACGATGCCGGCCGGGTGTGACACGCGGGGTGAGCGCGCGTTCGTCAGCCGGGTCACTCCGCCGCACGCGCGGCCGCCAGCGCGGCGATATCGCGCGGTGCGGTGCGGCAGCAGCCACCGATCAAGCGCGCGCCAGCCGCCAGCCAGTGCGCATGCTGGTCGGCCAGTGTGAGCGCAGCCCCGCGACCGGCATGCCAGCGCTTGTCGCTGGCGTCGTAGTGCTCGCCCGAGTTCGGGTATACCACCAGCGGCAGCGCGGTCAGCGCCGACAGGCTGTGCAATGCAGCGGTCGCCTGATCCAGCGCAATGCAGTTGATGCCCACCGCGATCACCTGCGCACAGGCATCCAGCGCCGGCACCACCTGCGCCAGCGGCGTGCCGTCGCTCAGATGTGCCGCATCGCGCAAGGTGAAGGAAAACCAGGCATGCAGCTGCGGAAATTCGTGTCGCAGCAACTGCCGCAGGGCCACGATTTCGCTGGCCGATGGCAGCGTCTCGCAGGCCAGCAGATCCACGCCAGCCTCAGCCAGCGCCGCGATGCGCGGACGATGAAAGTCCATCAACTGCTCGATCGGCAGCACGTAGTCGCCACGATATTCCGAGCCATCGGCCAGATACGCGCCATACGGTCCCACCGAGCCTGCCACCCACAAAGGCGCGGCATGCGGGTGCAGCGTCAGATGATCGGCACGCGCCTGCATCGCCAGCGCTACGCTGCGAGCGATCAACGCCTGCGCTTGCGCAACATCCAATCCACGTGCGGCAAATCCCAGCGGCGTGGCCTGATAACTGGCGGTGATCGCGCATTGCGCACCGGCAGCGAAGTAATCGCGATGCACCTGATAGATCAGCTCCGGCTGCTCCATCAGCACGCGCGCCGACCACAGCGCATCGTTGAGATCGCAGCCGCGCTGCTCCAGCTCGGTGGCCAGCGCGCCATCCAGCACCACATACCCGTCGTGTTGCAGGGCCTGGCTGAAAGGCGCATTGGCGCGCGGCTGGCGCGGAAGAATCGTCATGCGTGCAGTCTCCGGGCCGCAAGCCATTGGGTAAGTGCGTAGGCGCCATAGCACAGCGCGACGAACGGAATACCGCACCACAACGCAATGCGCTGCTGCGGATCGAATGCCAACCCGATGCAGGCGAGCAGACACAGCGAAAAGCCCAGAATTGGGGTCCACGGGTACCACGGCGCGCGATACGCCAGCGTTTCCAGCGCAGCGCCATCGCGCAGCCATTGGCGACGGAAGCGGTAATGCGCGGCGCAAATGCTCAGCCACACCACCACGACGGCGAAGCCCGAGACTGCCGAAATCGCAACAAACACCGTTTCGGGCGCATACACGCCGGTGAGCAGCGCCAGCAAGCCGCCCAGCATGCTCAGCGACACGGCACGCAACGGGATGCCGCGGCCGGTCAAGCGCGCCAGGCCGCTCGGCAACGTGCCTTCATTGGCCAACGACCACAGCATGCGCGCGGCCGCATACAGCCCGGAATTGGCCGCCGACAGGATCGCGGTGAGGATCACCGCATTCAAGATGTCGGCTGCATATGGAATGCCCAACAGCTCGAAGGCGCGCACGAACGGGCTGGTTTCCACGGCCGCTCGTCTGGCAGGCAGCAGCGCCGCCAGCACCAGCACCGTGCCGACGAACAGCACCACCAGCCGCACCAGCGTTGTGCGGATCGCCAGCGGAATGGCGCGTGTCGGCTGCGCGGTTTCGCCGGCCGCCACACCGATCAACTCGGTACCGGAAAACGCGAAGTTCACCGCCACCATGGTCATCAGGATCGGCAGCGTACCGTGCGCGAACCAGCCATCGGCGCGCAGATGGCGCAGCCCGGGTGCAGGCGAACCATCGGCCAATGGCAGCACACCGATCACCGCCGCACCCCCCAGCACGATGAACACCAGGATGGTGATCACCTTGATCAACGAAAACCAGAACTCGCCTTCGGCAAACCAGCGCGCCGAAACTGTATTCAGGCCGAAGATCAGCGCGCAGAACAGCAGACACCACGGCCACGCCAGGCTGTGCGGAAACCAGTACTGCATGCAGAACGCTGCGGCCGTCAGGCTCGAACCCAATGCCACCGTCCAGGTCAACCAATACAACCACGCCACCACATAGCCGGTCGCCGGGCCGAGGTAGCGCGCGGCATACACATGAAACGCACCGGTTTGCGGCATCGCCACCGCCAGCTCGCCCAGGCATTGCATCACCAGGTACACCACCAGTGCGCCGATCAGATACGCCAGTACCGTGCCCAGCGCGCCGGTGCTGGCAATGATGTACCCAGTGTTGAAGAACAGGCCGGTGCCGATCACCCCGCCCAGCGACAGCATCACCAGATGGCGCACCTGCATGCTGCGCTGGAACTGCGGTGCGGTGGCGGACGACGGCTCGGGCATGGGGGCGAATGGTCGGGGGACTCCATCCTGCCACGTGCACGCAGACGGGCACAGCCGCGCGCAGTCGAGTTGTGATGCAGGACCTACCGCTCACTGGCGCGCGGGTATGCTGCTGATCGGTTTCTGCTCGCCCCCTTCCCATGCCCCATCACCGCCTTACGGCTTTGCACACATCCGCGCGCCGCCTCGCCACCGCGGCCCTGCCTACGCGCAGGCCCAATCCAAACGGCGCGTCCCGCGCAAGCGATGCAGAGCTTGCTGCGCGTTCGATTGCCAGTGCGCCTACGCGCTGCGCATGGTCGAACACGTCGAGAGTGATCGCATCGCCAGAAACACTGCGTTGGAGCGCCGCATGATGCTCGCCGGAATCCACCATGTGGCGATTATCGCCGGCGACTACGCGCGTTCCAAACAGTTCTATTGCCAGATCCTGGGCCTGCGCGTGCTCGACGAGCACTACCGCGAGGCGCGCGATTCGTGAAAGCTGGATCTGGCGCTGCCCGATGGCGGACAGATCGAGTTGTTCTCGTTCCCCGCTGCCCCGGCACGCCCCAGCCGCCCGGAAGCGCAAGGGCTGCGCCACCTGGCGTTTCGCGTCGCAGATCTGGACAGCGCGGTCGCGCATCTCAACGCGCACGGCGTGGCCACCGAGGACATCCGCATCGACGAATACACCGGCCGCCGCTTCACCTTCTTCGCCGACCCGGATGAGTTGCCGCTGGAGTTGTACGAGGCCGCTTAGAACCGGCAGACCTCGCAGCCGGTTGTGCGGCACGGTCACATCCACTGCATCTGCGCGTCAACATGGCATGACTTCCGGCGCATGCGGCAATGCGGCGACGCCGTGAAGATCGTCAGTACCCAGGGCAAAGGAACCGTCCATGTTGCAGATCCGCGCGTTTCCAAGACCTACGCCAATGGCGTGCATGCGCTGCAAGGCGTCTCGCTCGACATTCCCCGCGGCATGTTCGGATTGCTTGGCCCCAACGGTGCCGGCAAGTCCTCGCTGATGCGCACGCTCGCCACCTTGCAGGAGCCGGACTCGGGCAGCGTGACGCTGACCGCTGCCGACGGCAGCAGTATCGACGTGCTCAAGGACAAGGACCTGTTGCGACGCCGGCTGGGCTATCTGCCGCAGGATTTCGGCGTGTACCCGAAGGTGAGCGCGCTCGACCTGCTCGATCATTTCGCCGTGCTCAAGGGGCTCACCAACCGGGCACAGCGCAAGGAAGTGGTGGAACGCCTGCTGCAGCAGGTCAATCTCTGGGACGCGCGCAAGCGCAAGCTCGGCACCTATTCCGGCGGTATGCGCCAGCGTTTCGGCATTGCGCAGGCGCTGCTGGGCAACCCGCAGCTGGTCATCGTCGACGAGCCGACCGCCGGGCTGGATCCGGAGGAACGCAACCGTTTCCTCAATCTGCTGGCCGAAATCGGCGAGAACGTGGTGGTGATCCTGTCCACCCACATCGTCGAAGACGTCACCGACCTGTGCCCGACGATGGCCATCATGAACAAGGGACAGGTATTGCTGACCGGGCGGCCGGCCGATGCCATCGACATGCTCAGCCAGCAGGTCTGGCGCAAGCAGGTCAGCAAGGGCACCCTGCCCGACTACGAAGCGCGCTTCACCGTGTTGTCCACGCGCCTGATCGCCGGCCATCCGGTGATCCACGTGTTCAGTGCGGACTGCCCGGAACCGGGTTTCGAACAAGTCGCTCCCGATCTTGAGGATGTCTATTTCCAGCGCCTGCGTAAGCAGGCGTTGGCTGCCTGACGGAGCACGGCCATGATCCTGGCGTTCCTGCGCTTCGAGCTGCGCGAACAACTGCGCTCGCCGTTTTTGTGGTTGTTGGCCGCGCTGTATGCGTTACTGGCCTTCGCCGCGCTGTCCAGCGATGCCGTGCAGATCGGTGGCGGCATCGGCAATGTACTGCGCAATGCGCCAACCGTGATTGCCAGCGTGCTGGCGATTTTTAGCTTGCTCGGCCTATTGGTGGCTGCGCTGTTTGTCAGCAATGCCTTGCTGCGCGATTTCGAGTTGGGCACCGCAGAGCTGGTATTTTCCACACCCGTGCGCCGCCGCGATTACCTGGCAGGCCGCATCGCTGCAGCGTTGATTGCCGGCACGGTGATGTATCTGGTGATCGCGCTGGGCATGTTTGTGGCGCAGTTCATGCCATGGATCGACCAGGCGCGGCTCGGGCCGGTCGCGCTGCTGCCGTACCTGTGGTCGCTGCTGGTGCTGGTGCTGCCCAACCTGCTGTTCACCACCGCGCTGCTGTCGGTGCTTGCGGTGACCACGCGTAGCATCCTGTGGGTCTACATCGGCGTCATCGTGTTTTTCGTGCTGTATGGCGTGAGCCGGGCGCTGCTATCGGACCTGGACAACGTTTGGGTTGCGACCCTGTCCGATCCACTCGGCATCCGCGCACTGTCGCAAACGCTGCGCTACTGGTCGGCGGAACAACGCAACCTGCAGCTTCCCCCATTGACGGGTTACCTGCTCGCCAATCGCGCCCTGTGGCTGGGCATGAGCGGTGTGTTGTTCGCCGCGACCTTTGCACTGTTCCGCACCGAACGCAGCGGCACGCGTCGTCGTCGCGGCGTGGCGCCTGCCGCATCCTCCAGCGCGCAGGCAGCCAGCGTGCGCGTCAACACCACCCGTCTCAGCGTGACGCCCGCCTTCTCGGCCAGCACCGCAATCCGGCAACTGCTGCGCCAGATCCGTTTCGATACGCTCGGCGTGCTGCGTAGCGCACCGTTCGTGGTGCTGCTGATGCTGGGCCTGGCCAACTTCATCCCCACCGCATTGTTCAATGCACGCATGTACGGCACCGCCGTGCTGCCGGTCACCTCATTGATGCTGCAAGCGCTGCAGAACAGCTACAGCTTTCTGCTGATCATCGTGGTGCTGTTCTATGCCGGCGAACTGGTGTGGAAAGAACGCAGCAACCACACCGACGGCATCACCGATGCCATGCCGGTGCCGGACTGGGTTCCCCTGCTCGGCAAGTTCGTCGCCTTGCTGGCCGTGATCGCCAGCTTCCAGCTCGCCGGGGCGTTGACCTCGATCGCGCTGCAACTTGGCCGTGGCTACACCACGATCGAGCCGCTGCTGTATCTCAAGACGCTGGCGCTTGGCTCGGTGCTGTATGTGCTGATGGGCGGTATGGCCCTGGTGCTGCAGGTCTTGAGCAACAACAAGTTCGTCGGCTATGCGATGCTGATGCTGGTGTTGATCGGGCAATCGGCGTTGTCGATGCTGGACTACACGCAGAACCTGTACAACTTCGGAAGCTGGCCCAACGCACCGTATTCGGACATGAACGGCTTCGGCCACTTCTTGCCCGGGCAGCTGTGGTTCCAGGGCTATTGGGGCGTGTTCCTGCTGGCCTTGTTGCTGCTGTCCTCGGCGTTCTGGCCGCGTGGCGTCGGCCATGGACTGCGCCAGCGGCTGCGCCTGGCATCGCAGCGCCTGCGCAGCCCCACCGGCGCGGCATTGGCGGTGAGCCTGCTTGGCTTTGCGGCGATCGGCGGCTGGCTGTACTGGAACACCAACGTCTACAACAGTTTCCTGTCGCCGGAGCAGCAGTTGGACCTGCAGGCACGCTACGAGCGCGATTACCGCAAGTACAGGGACCTGCCGCAGCCGCGCATCATTGCCGTGGACAATCATGTCGATCTGCACCCGGAAACGCAGTCGGTCGTGATCGATGCCACCTGGACCGTGCGTAATTCCCATAGCGTTCCGATCAACCAGGTGCACATCGGCATGCAGGGGCGCGCTGGCGACCGTAGCCTGGTCAACGTGGACCTGGGCGGGCAGACGCTGATCACCCACGACATCCCGGCCGGCTACCGCATCTATCGCCTTCAGCGCCCGCTGCAACCTGGCGAAGAGCGCGTGTTCCGCTTCCGCGTGGACCAGCACCCGCATGGCATCACCGCCGGGCAGGCACAGACCGATCTGGTCGCCAATGGCAGCTTTTTCAATAGTCGGGCACTGCCCTGGTTCGGCTACAACACCCAGACCGAGATCACCGACCGCAACGACCGCCGCAAGCGTGGTCTGGGCGAGCCGACGCGCATTCCCAAACTGGAAGACCAGGCCGCACGCGCCAACACCTACGTCAGCGACGATGCCGACTGGCTCAGCTTCGCCAGCACCATCTGCACCGCACCGGACCAGATTGCGTTGGCACCGGGCTATCTGCAGAAGGAATTCCGGCAGGCTGGCAGGCGTTGCTTCCGCTACGTGATGGATCGCCCGATGCTCAACTTCTATGCGTACCTGTCGGCGCGCTGGCAGGTGCGCAAGGGCTATTACAAAAACGTTCCGATCGAGATTTATTACGACCCCAAGCACCCGTACAACGTGCAACGCATGATCGAAGGCGTGCAGAAATCGTTGACCTATTACGAAGCCAATTTCACCCCATACCAGCATCATCAGGTGCGCATCATCGAGTTCCCGGGCTATGCGGGGTTTGCGCAATCGTTTGCCAACACTATCCCCTACTCCGAATCGATCGGGTTCATCGCCGACCTGCGCGACAAGGACGACATCGACTACGTGTTCTACGTCACCGCGCATGAAGTGGCGCATCAGTGGTGGGCGCATCAGGTGATCGGTGCGAATGTGCAGGGCGCCACGATGTTGTCCGAGTCGCTGGCGCAGTACTCGGCGCTGATGGTGATGGAGCGCGAATACGGGCGCGCGCACATGCGCCGCTTCCTTAAATACGAACTGGACCGCTACCTGGAAGGGCGCGGCGGCGAAACGCTCGATGAACTGCCGTTGTACCGGGTGGAGAACCAGCAGTACATCCATTACCGCAAAGGTTCGTTGGCGTTCTATCGCCTGCGTGAGGAGATCGGCGAACAGGCGCTCAATCGCGCGTTGCAGCGTTTCCTGCAGGCCAAGGCGTTTCAGCAAGCGCCCTATACCACCTCGGCCGAACTGCTACAGGCCATTCGTGCCGAAGCAGGCCCCGATCAGCAAGCAATGATCACCGACCTGTTCGAGAGGATCACGTTTTACGACAACCGTGTGGTGAGCGCGCAGGCCCGCAAGCGCCCGGATGGACGCTTCGATGTAACCGTGCAGGCGCAGGCGGCCAAGTTGCAGGCCGATGGCCGCGGCAAGGAACATGCAGTGCCGATGGACGACTGGATCGAGGTCGGGATCTACGGCCAGCCCGCCGGCAAGACCGCACCTGCGCCGGTGCTGGCGCTACAGCGGCGGCACGTCACCAGCGCTACGCCCAGCTTCACGCTGACGGTGGACGCCCTGCCCATCGAAGCCGGCTTCGACCCCGACAACAAGCTGATTGACCGCGTGCCGGACGACAATCGGAAGCGGATCAGCCTGGCGGCCAACTGATCGGCGATCACCGAAGCAGCATGCGTAGGACAGAGCACGGCATGCGCTGCTCCCGCGCGTCTGCTGTGGCGCGCGATCAGCGCAAGGTCAGTCATCGCCCTGGGCCACGCCGGTGCCTGCAGCGCGCGCATGAACGCATCCCGCAGTGCATCTTTCCGCAACCATACTCCACGGTATACATTCGCGATCAGGCCGCCGACGGCGGCCCTCAGTGATCCCTGGGAGGGGAACCATGCGCAAGACCTTCAAGACCCTGATGCTGGCCCTGCCGCTGGCCGCCGCGTCGCTACTGGCCCAGGCGGCCGATTCGCCGGTCGGCCGTTGGAAGACCATCGACGACGAGACCGGCAAGCCCAAGTCGGTGGTGCAGATCGAACAGGCCGCCAACGGCGCGTTGACCGGCAAGGTGGTGGAGATCCTGCAGTCGGCCCACGGCCCGAACCCGGTATGCGAAAAGTGCGATGGCGCGCTCAAGGGCAAGCCGATCAAGGGCATGACCATCCTGTGGGGCCTCAAGCCGGACGGCACCGCGGTATGGAGCGGCGGCTCGGTGCTGGACCCGGCCAAAGGCAAGACCTACAAGGCCAAGGTCACCCTGACCGACGGCGGCAAGAAACTGCAGCTGCGCGGCTACATCGGTATCGAAGCGCTGGGCCGCACCCAGACCTGGATTCGCGAATAGCCGGGAATCGGGATTCGGGATTGGGGAATCGCAAAAGCAGGCGCCCGCAAGGGCGCCTTTTTTGTGCTTATCGCTCAGGACATGCGGATGCATCGAGACCGGGAAAATGCTGCTTCACCGCCACTGCCGCGCCTCAACAACACGGCGACCTGACCCTGCTTCGACCGATTCCCCACTCCCCATTCCCCATTCCCCATTCCCCATTCCCCATTCCCCACTCCCGACTAATGCGATAATCGCGCGTCCCCCGCATCACGCCCGCCATGACCCGCACCGCACTCGTCACCACCGCCCTGCCCTACGCCAATGGGCCGCTGCATCTCGGCCACCTGGTCGGCTACATCCAGGCCGACATCTGGGTGCGTGCGCGCCGGTTGCGCGGCGACAAGACCTGGTTCGTCTGCGCCGACGACACCCACGGCACGCCGATCATGCTCGCCGCCGAAAAGGCCGGAGTGACCCCGGAGGCGTTCATCGCCAACATCCAGGCCAGCCACGAGCGCGATTTCGCGGCGTTCGGCGTGACCTTCGACCACTACGATTCGACCAATTCGCCGGTCAATCGCGAGCTCACCGAAGCCTTCTACGCCAAGCTGGAGGCCGCCGGCCATATCAGCCGGCGCTCGGTGGCGCAGTTCTACGATACGGCCAAGGGCATGTTCCTGCCGGACCGTTACATCAAGGGCATCTGCCCCAACTGCGGCAGCCCCGACCAGTACGGCGACAACTGCGAAGTGTGCGGCGCCACCTATGCGCCGACCGAGCTGAAGGAACCGAAGTCGGTGATTTCAGGCGCCACCCCGGAACTGCGCGATTCGGAGCATTTCTTCTTCGAAGTGGGCCATTTCGACGGATTTTTGCGCGAGTGGCTTGCCGGCGATGTGGCGCTTCCCGGGGTAAAGGCCAAGCTCAAGGAATGGCTGGACGCCGAGGGCGGCCTGCGCGCCTGGGACATCTCGCGCGATGCGCCGTATTTCGGCTTCCAGATTCCCGGCCAGCCGGGCAAGTATTTCTACGTGTGGCTGGATGCGCCGATCGGGTACCTGTGCAGCTTCAAGACGCTGTGCGCGCAGATGGGCGAAAATTTCGAAGCGCATCTGGTCGCCGGCACCCAGACCGAGCTGCATCACTTCATCGGCAAGGACATCGTGAATTTCCACGGCCTGTTCTGGCCGGCCGTGCTGCACGGCACCGGCCACCGCGCGCCGACCCGCCTGCACGTCAACGGCTACCTCACCGTGGACGGGGCCAAGATGTCCAAGTCGCGCGGCACCTTCGTGATGGCGCGGACCTTCCTGGATGTCGGCCTGGAACCGGAAGCGCTGCGTTACTACTTCGCGGCCAAGTCCTCCGGCGGCGTGGACGACCTGGACCTCAACCTGGGCGATTTCATCGCACGCGTGAATGCGGACCTGGTCGGCAAGTTCGTCAACCTGGCCAGCCGTTGCGCCGGCTTCATCGGCAAGCGCTTCGATGGCAAACTGGCCGACGCCCTACCCGATGCCGCCCAGTACGACCGCTTCGTCGCCGCCCTGGCACCGATCCGCGAGGCCTACGAACGCAACGATGCCGCCAGCGCGATCCGCCAGACCATGGCGCTGGCCGACGAGGCCAATAAATACATCGACGACACCAAGCCGTGGGTGATCGCCAAGCAGGATGGCGCCGATGCGCAGCTGCGGTCGGTCTGCACGCAGGGCCTGAACCTGTTCCGCATCCTGGTGGCCGCGCTCAAGCCGATCCTGCCGCGCACCTGCGCCGAAGCCGAAGCCTTCCTGTCGGCGCCGATGACCAGTTGGGAAGACGTGATCGGCCCGCTGACGGCGCACACGATCCAGCCCTACACCGCCCTGTTTACCCGTATCGACCCCAAACTGATCGACGCCATGACCGACGCTTCCAAGGACACCCTCGCCGCACCTGCAACACCGGCTACCGCCTCCAAGCCTGCACCGGCCAAGGCGGACGCAAAGCCCGCTGCAGCGGCGAATCCCCAATCCCCCATCGCCACTCCCGGCTTCATCGGCATGGACGATTTCGCCAAGCTCGACCTGCGCATCGGCAAGGTGCTGGCGTGCGAATTCGTGGAAGGCTCGGACAAGTTGCTGCGCTTCGAACTGGACGCCGGCGAACTGGGCACGCGGCAGATCTTCTCCGGCATTCGCGCCAGCTACGGCGAACCGGAAACGCTGATCGGCCGCAGCGTGGTGTTCATTGCCAACCTGGCCCCGCGCAAGATGCGCTTTGGCATCAGCGAAGGCATGATCTTGTCGGCTGGCTTCGACGGCGGCGCCCTGGCGCTGCTGGACGCCGACAGCGGCGCACAGCCGGGCATGCCGGTCAGGTGATGGGATTGGATTGGGAGTTGGGAATCGGGAATCGTAAAAGCGGAGTCTGCAAGGTCTGCTGATTGCGAGCTTGAGAATCGCCGCACCCGACATCCACACACCGATTTGAGCTTGAGAGGCTGGCAAAACGTGTGGGGGAAACACGAAGTAATGAGGGATGCGCGAACAGCACGCTCTCAAGCCCCTCTCCTGCGGGAGAGGGGTTGGGGTGAGGGTACGCGGCGAAGCTCTGGTGTCGTTGTCACTGCACGTGGCTCCGCTCGTACCCTCATCCGCCCCTGCGGGGCACTTTCTCCCCCATGAAGGAGGACAATGTCCCGGTGGGAGAAGGGACATCCGGCACAGCTTCAACCAACTCCAATCCACCATCCCCGCGCCATGCACCTCGCCCTGTTCGACTTCGATCACACCGTCACCACCTGCGACACCTATGCGCGCTTCCTGCGCAAGGTGGCCACGCCCGCGCAGCTGGCCGCAGCAAAGTGGCAGGTCGGCCCGTGGGTGCTGGGCTATCGGCTGGGCGTGGTGTCCGCTGCCGCGCTGCGCACGCGGGTGACGCGCATCGTGTTCAGTGGTCGCTCGCTGGACGAGATGACCATGCATGGCGCCGATTACGCGCGCACTGCACTGCCGGGCGTGTTGCGCGCAGAAATGATGCAACGCATCGACTGGCATCAGGCGCGAGGGCATGAGGTAGTGCTTGTCTCCGGCTCGCTGGATCTGTACCTGCAGCCCTGGTGCACGCAGCATGGGCTGTCGCTGATCTGCAACCGGCTCGAACACACCGGTGGCGTGCTGAGCGGGCGCTACGCCGACGGCGATTGCGGGCCGCATAAGGTTGCGCGGATTCGCAGTCAATACGAGCTGCCTCGGTACGACTGTGTGCACGCCTATGGCGACAGCCGCGAAGACAAACCGATGCTCGCGCTTGCGCAACAACGCTGGTATCGCGGCAATCTGCTGCATTGAGATGACCGCGATGCCTGCCCCTGCACCCGATCTGGTCGAACGCCTCGACCGCCTGCTGCCGCAGACCCAATGCGGGCAATGCGGGTATGACGGCTGTCGTCCGTATGCGCAGGCGATGGCAGATGGCCTGGCGACGATCGATCACTGCCCGCCCGGCGGCGATGCCGGGGCACGCGCCTTGGCGCAGGTGCTGGGCGTGCCGCCACGTCCCTACGATCGCAGTCGCGGCGCACACAAACTGCCGCAGGTGGCCTGGATCGTGGAAGCCGATTGCATCGGCTGCACCAAGTGCATCCAGGCCTGCCCCGTGGATGCTATCGTCGGCGGCGCCAAGCACATGCACACGGTGATCGCACCGTTGTGCACGGGTTGCGAACTGTGTCTGCCGGCCTGCCCGGTGGATTGCATCGAATTGCATCCAACCGCCTGAGCGCGGCGCTCGGCGCGATGCCGCGTCCAGCCGATGTCTGCGTGGTCATGGGTTGGCGTGCATTCCGGCATGGTCACCTGCTGCGCAAGGCAGATTCGAGCTGGCGCGACATGCAGGCGATGCCCCTATCGATCAATGGTCTGCCGCATCCAGGTCGAAAGGCCAGTACCAAGTACGTCGACACCGCCTCCGCGAGCGGCTTGGCATTGGTCCGACTATCCGGGTTACAACCGCGCTTGGCTGCGCGCCGTTGGCATGCGCACGAAACATGCGCCCCGACATGTCGATGCGCCATGCTGTGGACCGTTGGCAGCCATCTCTCGCGAGCCACCGCAGCCCAAGCAGGGCAGGTGATCGCGCTGCGCGCATGCGCCCACCGTTGGAAACGTTGCACCCTGCGCGCTCGCCCTGGCATGTGGCACCGCTTGTTGTCACTCTCGTTCGCGCATTGCGGCAGGACCACTCGTGACGGCACACCGCCGTGCCGCCGCCAGCACCGTCAGCGCCATCAACGCCACCACCAACCACTGCCAGGCCAGCCGCGCCAGGCGCCCACAACCACCTCGCCGTCAGGAACGTCCTGACGCAGCCTGCGCATCCGTGCTGCGGCCGCGCCCGTATTGGTAGGCACTCCCATCGAGGATCTGCCGATGCGTCCACTTGCCGCCACCCTCGCCGCGCTCACCGTCCGTTGCCGGCCGATTCCGCCGTTGTTGCTGCTGGTGCTGGGCAGCCTGCCGCTCGGCGCAGCCGCGGTGACGCGGGTGGACGGCGATGCGTTCGATGGCGAGAGCGGCGCGTTGCGATATCGCGAGTCGCACTGGTTGCTCGACGATGGCGGGCGGCTGGTGCTGTACCGCTGCCCGGACGGGCGAGCGTTCGCGCGCAAGCAGGTCGATGGCGGCGGCAGCTCGCCTGATTTCAGCCTGATCGATGGACGCGACGGATATCGCGAAGGCGTGCGCCAACGCAATGGCGCACGCGAAATGTATCAGCTCGCCCCAGGCAAACCCGAACGCCGCACCACGCTGCCGCCTGGCGGCGGCGCGCGGGTGATCGATGCCGGGTTCGACGCCTATCTGCGCGACCAATGGGATCCCATTGCACGCGCGCCGCAAAAGGTGGACTTCGTCTTGCCCAGCCTGCAGCGGCAGTTGGGCTTCCGGGTCGAACGCCTAGGCGATGCCGCCGGCCAGCGGCGCTTCCGCATCAGTCTGGATGCCTGGTACGGCGCGGCGGTGCCATCGCTGGAGGTGCGTTATTCGCTCGCCGACAAGCGGCTGCTCGAGTTCCGCGGAGTCGGCAATCTGCGCGATGCGAACGGCCGCTATCCGCGCGTGCGCATCGTCTTTCCGGACACCCCTGCGCGCGCGGCCAGTGCCGAGGAAGTACGTCAGGCGCGCGAGCAGCCGCTGGCCACCTCGTGCAGCGCCTCGTGAACCACGCCCGCGCCATCTTCACGTCCGACCACGCGCGCTTGCGTACAACGGCCCGGGCACCCATTCCCCGTACAGGAGCACCGTCGTGGCAAAAGCCTATCTCTGGATCAATGCAGTGCTCTACTTCGTCCTGGCGGTGTGGTGCACGCTCTCTCCGGCCAAGACCGCAACGGCGGTGGGCTATACCCAGCTCTCGCCGGCCGGGCAATCGGAGTATCTGGTCATCTACGGCGGGTTGCAGTTGGGCATGGCGTTCCTGTTCGGCTACTTCGCGTGGATCGATCAAGCCCGCACCGGCTTGGTGGTCGCCCTGGCGTTCTATGTCCCCATCGTGCTGTTCCGCAGCGTCTCGCTCTCGCGCTTGTGGCCGGTCTCCGCACCCACGGTTGCGCTTGCCGGCGTGGAGATCCTGTTGTTGCTTGCCGCGGTGCTGCTGTGGTTCCAGCGTAAGTGAAAGACACGCTCGGCCCAGTCCGGTAGCATCGCCCCCACCTCACCCAACGCCCGACCGCATGAGTGCCATTCCTGGCCACGACGACGATGAGACCGGACGCCTGCTGACCGCAACCGCGGGCGGCGACCGGCATGCTTTCGAAGCGCTGTATCGGCAGACCTCCGCCAAGCTGTTCGGCGTGTGCCTGCGGATGATCCCGCAACGTGCCGAAGCCGAAGAGGTGCTGCAGGACGTGTTCACGCTGATCTGGCACAAGGCCGGGCAGTTCGACCCGAGCCGCGCACGCGGGCTCACCTGGCTGGCGATGATCGCGCGCAACAAGGCGATCGATCACCTGCGCGCCAACGCGCCGCAGCGCCGCAATGTGGCTCTGGACGATGCCGGCGAACTACGTGCCAGCGATGCCTCGCCGCTGGATCGCACCGAGCGCGCGAGCACGCGCCGGCGCATCGATCACTGCCTGGCCGAACTGGAACCGCCACGCAGCGAGTTGATTCGCACGGCGTTCTTCGAAGGCATCACCTACGAGGAACTCGCCGCGCGCACCGATACGCCGATCGGCACGGTCAAGAGCTGGATCCGTCGGGGTCTGGCCAAACTCAAGGCATGTCTGGAACGATGAGTACGCCCTTTCCCATCGACCAGGAACCGCCGCGCGACGTGCTTGCCGGCGAATACGTGCTTGGCCTGCTGAGCGCAGAAGAACGCCTGGCGGCCGAACAACGCATCGCCACCGACGGCCAGTTCGCCCAGGCAGTGCTGCAGTGGCAGGAACTGCTGGCGCCGCTGCTGGAAGAAATCGTGGCGCAGACGCCGCCGGATCAGGTGTGGGTACGCGTGCGCCAGGCGCTGGGCTTCGATACGCCCTTGCGCGCGGTGCCGTCTGCAGCGCCGGTCAGCACGACCGCGCCTGCAGCGCCGTTGTGGAACAGCGTGCGGTTCTGGCGCTGGGCCAGCGTCGGTGGCCTGGCCACGGCAGCGGTCTGCGTGCTCGCCCAGCTCAACCTGCGTACGCCGCCGCCACCGGTGCAGCCGCCGCACACTGGCGAAGTGGTGCAGACCCCGGTCACCCCGCCTGCGACCAATCCACCTGCCGCGACCGGGATCGCCATGACCTCGACCCTGGCCACCGAAGACGGTCGCCCGGGTTATGTGGCCTTGATGGACGCCGACAAGCACACCATCACGGTGACGCCGCTGGACCGCACCGCCACCGCCGACAAGGTGCCGGAGTTGTGGCTGATCACCCCCGATGGCAAGGCGCATTCGATGGGCACCTTCGACGATCAACGTGCACGCCGTGCGCAGATTCCCGATCAGTTGATGCCCATGTTGAGCAACGAGGCCATTCTGGCCGTCACGCTGGAGCCGCCAGGCGGCGCACCCGGTGGCGTTGCCACCGGCACCGTGGTGGCCAAGGGCGGCATCAGCACGCTGGCGATGGCGCCCTGATCCAGCGCGCCTGACCTCGCCTGCGGCCACTTCGCAGGCGGGGCTCTCCAAGACAGCCTCATCCGCGCCGGTATTCTGTGACGCGGGCAATGTGTGCGCAGCTGCGCGATTCGTTCGCGACGCCAAGCGAACCCCACCCATGCGTGCGACGATCAAGCGGCCTGGTGCATCTGTTTGCCGGCAGCGTCCGTACTGGGTCACGACTACTCTATGGAGAATCACGCGTGCCGAGCACTGGCCTCGACCCTCACGCCGCAGCGCCGCAGCCCGCCACCGCACCACCGCGTGGCGGGCTGGCCGCACGCGTCGGCAGCCTGCGGCGCTGGGTGGATTCGCAAACCGACGAGCCCCTGGACGAAGCGCGTGCCGATCGCATCGACTGGCTACGTGCGGTGCCTTTCATCGCCTTGCACCTGGCCTGCCTGGCGGTGTTCTGGGTCGGTGCGTCCTGGTTTGCGGTGGGCATGGCGGTGGCGTTGTACGCGCTGCGCATGTTCGCGCTCACCGGTTTTTACCACCGCTACTTCTCGCACCGCGCGTTCAAGACGTCGCGGGTGCTGCAATTCGTGTTCGCCGCCATCGGGGCCACCTGCGTGCAGCGCGGGCCGTTGTGGTGGGCGGCGCATCATCGCAACCACCATCGACATACCGACACCGGCCGCGATCCGCATTCGCCGGCGCAGCACGGCTTCTGGTGGAGCCATACCGGCTGGTTCCTGACCCCGCGTAATTTCCGCACCGACTGGGAAGTGATTCCCGACCTGCGCCGCTTTGCCGAACTGCGTTTTCTGGACCGCTTCGACATCGTGATGCCGGTGCTGCTGGCGCTGGGCCTGTACCTGCTCGGCGACTGGCTGGCAGTGGCTGCGCCCGCGCTGAAAACCAGCGGCGCGCAGTTGTTGGTGTGGGGCTTTGTGATCTCCACCGTGGCGTTGTTCCATGCCACCTTCACCATCAACTCGCTGGCGCATCGTTTCGGCAGCCGGCGGTTCGACACCCGCGACGACAGCCGCAACAACTGGCTGCTGGCATTGCTCACCTTCGGCGAAGGCTGGCACAACAATCACCATTTCTTCCCAGGCTCGGCGCGCCAGGGATTGCGATGGTGGGAATACGACATGACCTGGTACGGACTCACCGCGATGTCGTGGGTGGGGCTGGTGTGGGACCTCAAGCCGATGCCGAAGCTGCTCACCCAGCGCGCCGAACGGGTGAAGCGATGAGCGATGGCAGAATTGCCGTGGTCGGCAGCGGAATCGCCGGCCTCAGTGCAGCGTGGCTGTTGTCGCGGCGCTGCGAGGTGACCTTGTTCGAGGCCGCCGATTATCTGGGCGGGCATACGCACACGCACGACATCGACCTGGAAGGTCAGCGTTATGCGGTGGACAGCGGCTTCATTGTGTTCAATCCGCAGCATTACCCGCTGCTCACGCGCATGTTCGCCGAGCTGGACGTGGCCGCGCAGCCGACCACGATGAGCTTTTCGGTCCACGATGCACGCAGCGGGCTCGAATACAACGCCGGCAGCCTGAGCGGATTGTTCTGCCAGCGCCGCAATCTGCTCAGCCCGCGCTTCTGGGGCATGCTGGCCGACCTGCGCCGCTTCTATCGCCAGGCACCGGCGGTGCTGCACAGCGACGAGCGTTTCAGCACGCTGGGCGCGTATCTGCAGCGGCACGGCTATTCGGATGCGTTCCGCGACCAGCACCTGGTGCCGATGGCGTCCGCGCTGTGGTCCTCGCCTTCGCAGACCATTCTCGAATTTCCCATGGGCCAGCTGATCGGCTTCATGGCCAATCACCATATGCTGCAACTGAGCGGGCGCCCGCAGTGGCAGGTGGTGCGTGGCGGGTCCAACAGCTACGTGCGTGCGCTGCGGCGACGCTGGCAGGTGATCGAGCGCCTGTCCACGCCGGTACAGGCAATCCGCCGCACGCCCAATGGCGTGGTGCTGAAGGCTTCGCGTTGCGAGGAACATTTCGACCACGTGGTGCTGGCCTGCCATGCCGACGATGCGCTGGGTTTGCTCAGCGACGCCACGCCGGCCGAACGACACATCCTCGGTGGCATCACCTACCAGGACAACGACACCGTGCTGCACACCGATGCCAGCGTGCTACCGCGCGACCGTCGCGCCTGGGCAGCATGGAACGCGCACGTGCCGGCCGACCCGGACGCCGCCTGCACGGTGAGCTACTGGATGAACGCACTGCAGTCGATCGCGTCACCGCAGCCGTTCATCGTCAGCCTCAATCGCAATCACGAGATCGACCCCGGCAAGGTGCTGCGGCGCATGCGCTACCGCCATCCGGTACAGAACGCGGCGGCAGTGGCGGCGCAAGCGCGCAAGGCCGAGATCCAGGGCGTGCAGCACACCTGGTTTGCCGGCGCCGCGTGGGGCTTCGGTTTCCACGAAGACGGCCTGCGCAGCGGCGTGGACGTCGCGCATGGCCTGGGAGTGCACTGGTGATGCAGCTGCTGCGCGACGCCCACCACGACGCGGTGCCGTTGCCCCCTACCGAGGGCAGCGGCGCCGGTCGCGTGGCGAGGCCATTGCGCAGCGCGATCTACACCGGCTGGGTGCGGCACCGGCGCTTCATGCCCAAGGCGCTGCATTTCCGCTATCGCCTGTTCCTGATGTATCTGGATCTGTCCGAGCTGGATCAGGTGTTCGCACGACGCTGGTTGTGGTCGGTGGGGCGCGCCAATCTGGCGCAGTTCCGGCGCAGCGACTATCTGGGCGATGCGAGCATTCCGCTGGACCAGGCGGTGCGCGACTGCGTGCACACGCACACCGGCGAGCGCCCCGAGGGCGCGATCCGGCTGCTGACGCATCTGCGCTATTTCGGTCACGTGTTCAACCCGGTCAGCTTCTACTATTGCTTCGATCGCCACGACAGCCTGCGCTGGATCGTGGCAGAAATCACCAACACGCCCTGGCAGCAACGCCATACCTACGTGCTGCCGGTGGCGCAGGCGCGCACGCATCGCGATGTGCATGCGTGGCGCTTCGACAAGCGCTTCCACGTTTCGCCGTTCATGGGCATGCAGCAGCGCTACGACTGGCGCTTCAGCGTGCCGGATGCGCAGTTGCGTGTGCATATGGATGTGCTGGACGCCGTTGGCGACGATGCCGGTGGTGCCATCGACAACAGCAGTACGCGCCGCTTCGACGCCACCTTGGTGCTGCAACGTCAACCGCTCACCGCGCGCAACCTGGCGTGCACGTTGCTGGCTTATCCGTTGATGACGGTGTGGGTGGTGATCGCCATCCACTGGCAGGCCTTGCGCCTGTGGCTGCGCGGCAACCCGGTCCACGACCACCCTCACCCGCCTGTGCGAGAACCCCGATGAACGCCACGTCCCTGCCCGATCACGCTGCGCCGCGCGCGGCCTCCTGGACGGACCGTCTGCTGCGCAAGCGCCTGCTGGCCACGCTTGGGCAACTGCGCGATGGACAGCTGCAGCTGCATGAAGCCGGTACTGTCGCCACGCTTGGCACGGCCACGGGCGCGCAGGCCTTGCAGATGCAGCTGCGCGTGATCGACCCCGGTTTTTATCGGCAGGCGGCGCTCAACGGCAGCGTCGGTGCGGGCGAGTCGTATATGGATGGGCAGTGGCAGTGCGACGACCTGGTGGCGTTGATGCGGCTGCTGCTGCGCAACCGCGAGCGGCTGGACGCGATGGAGACCGGCACCGCGCGCCTGGGCGGCTTGGCCATGCGCAGCCTGCATGCGTTTGCGCGCAATACCCGCAGCGGCAGCCGGCGCAATATCGCCGCGCATTACGACCTGGGCAACCCGCTGTTCAAGCTGTTCCTGGATGAAAACCTGATGTACTCGTCGGCCATCTTTGTCGACGGCGAGGAGGCACAGGGCGAAGCGGCACTGGAGCGCGCGGCGACCCGCAAGCTCGAACGCATCTGCCAGAAACTGCGTCTGGCGCCGCACCATCATGTGGTGGAGATCGGTACCGGCTGGGGCGGCTTTGCGCTGTACGCCGCACGCGAGCACGGCTGCCGCGTCACCACCACCACCATTTCCCGCGAGCAGTTCGAGCTGGCCAACCAACGCATCGCCGCGGCAGGTCTGAGCGATCGGGTGACGGTGCTGTTGCGCGACTACCGCGACCTGGAAGGCCGCTTCGACCGCGTGGTCTCGATCGAGATGATCGAAGCCATCGGCCACCAGTATCTGGACACGTACTTCGCCAAGGTCGGCAGCCTGCTGGCTGACGATGGCGAAGCGCTGATCCAGGCCATCACCATCGAAGACCACCGCTACAAACAGGCGCTGCATTCGGTGGACTTCATCAAACGGTATATCTTCCCTGGCAGCTTCATCCCGTCGGTCGCGGCGATGACCGGCGCGGTCGCGCGCGCCAGCGATCTGCGCCTGTTCAACCTGGAAGACATCGGCCCGAGCTATGCGTTGACCTTGCGCGCGTGGCGGCAGCGTTTCATGGCGCAGTTGCCGCAGGTGCGTGCGCTGGGTTACGACGAGCGCTTCATCCGCATGTGGGAGTTCTACCTGGCCTATTGCGAGGCCGGTTTTCTGGAACGCTCGATCGGCGATGTGCATTTGTGGCTAAACAAGCCCGGTGCACGCCCGCCGCAATTCGTGCCGGGCCTCACCGCCAACGCATGAAGCAGCTCGGCAACTACCTCGGCATGCAGGTGCTGTGGCTGATAGCGGTCAGCTCCGCTGCGCATGCGCGCATCTGGCCAACGCTGCTGGCGCTGGCCGTCTTTGCGCTGTATCAGCTGTGGCCAGCGCGGCGCGCACCCGGCGACGTGCAGTTGATGGTAGCAGCCTTGTCGCTGGGATTGCTGCTGGACACCACGCTGGCAGCGGGCAATTGGGTGCGCTACGCCGCGCCGTGGCCGGGCAGCCTGCTGGCGCCGCCGTGGATCCTGGCGTTGTGGCTGGGCTTTGCGCTCACCCTCAACCATTCGCTGGCCACGGCAATGCAGCGGCCGTGGCTGGCAGTGGTGCTGGGCGCCATCTTCGGGCCATTTTCGTACTGGCTGGCGCAACGCAGCTGGCACGCGGCGGAATTTCAGCCGCCCTACCTGCATGCCGTGCTCGCCGTGGGCATCGGCTGGGGCGTGGCCTGCGGCGTGTTGTCGCTGTATGCACGCCGGCTGGCGCGACCATTGCCCGATGACCCCACTGGAGAACTGCAATGACTGCCTGGCCACTGCTGCATGTGGGCGTGTTCGCAAGCGTGGTGATGGTGGTCGGCTGGCTGTGGCAACGCCGCAGCGGCAACGCCGGCCCGGTGGATGTGTTGTGGGCGGGCTGCCTGGCGCTGGCGGCGCCGTATTGCGCATGGATGGCCGATGGCGCACTGCTTCCGCGCGCGCTGGTGGCGGTGCTTGGGGGCGTGTGGGGGGCGCGTCTGGCGCTGCACCTGGGCGTGCGCGTATTCGGCGACCCGCACGAAGACGGCCGGTACCGCGCGTTGCGCGAGCACTGGAATGGCAGCCAGGGCAAATTTCTCGGTTTTTTCCTGGCCCAGGCCGTGGTGGTGGTGCTGTTCGCCGTGCCGTTCCTGGCCGCTGCGAGCAATCCACACGCGGAATGGAGCGCATGGACAGGCATCGCGATCGTCGTGTGGTTGATCGCGGTCGGTGGCGAGGCATTGGCGGACCGGCAGTTGTCGGCGCACAAGGCCAACCCGGCCAATCGCGGCAAGACCTGCCGCACTGGTCTATGGCGTTATTCGCGCCACCCCAATTACTTTTTCGAGTTCGTGCACTGGTTCGCGTATCTGGCGCTGGCCGTCGGTGCCGGCCCGTGGCCGGTGGCGCTGTGCGCGCTCGGGCCGGTGGTGATGTTCGTGTTTCTGTATCGCTTCACCGGCATTCCTTACACCGAGCAGCAGGCGCTGCGCTCGCGTGGCGAGGACTATGCCCAGTACCAGCGCAGCACCAGCGCGTTCTTTCCACTTCCCCCTTCGTCCTGAGTTGCCTGGAGAGTTGCATGTCTACCGTTACCGTCCCGCCCTCCGCGCAGCCTGAAGAAGCCTTCGCCACGCGGCTCGCCGAATCCGGTGTGCTGCCCGATGCCGTCTTGCGCCACGGCATCCGTCGCCTGTGCGCGCAGCGCCTGCGCGATGAGCGCGGCAACGATGCCGATGTCAACGGCGAGCGGCAGCGCGCCTTCATCGACAGCCTGCGGGCCAGCGCGATCGCGATCGAAACCGATGCGGCCAATCGCCAGCATTACGAATTGCCGCCGCAGTTCTTCACCCTGTGCCTGGGCCGCCGGCTCAAGTACAGCAGCTGCTATTGGGACGCCACCACGCCCAATCTGGATGCCGCCGAAGAACGCATGCTGGCGCTGTACGGCGAGCGCGCCGAACTGGCCGATGGTCAACGCATTCTGGAACTGGGCTGCGGCTGGGGCTCGTTGACCCTGTGGATGGCCGAGCGCTATCCGAACGCCAGCATCACGGCAGTGTCCAACTCGCGCCCGCAGCGCGCGCACATTCTGGAGCAGTGTCGCGTGCGCGGGCTGAGCAACGTGCAGGTGATCACTGCCGACGTCAACGCGCTGACCCTGCCATCGGGCGACTTCGACCGCGTGGTCTCGGTGGAGATGTTCGAGCACATGCGCAACTACCGCGACCTGCTCGCACGCGTCGGCAGCTGGCTGGCACCGGGCGGCAAGCTGTTCGTGCACATTTTTTGCCACCGCGATCTGGCCTACCCGTTCGAAGTGGCCGGCGAAGACAACTGGATGGGCCGGCATTTCTTTACCGGCGGGCTGATGCCGGCGGCCGATACCCTGCTGCATTTCCAGCAGGATGTGGTGATCGAACAACGCTGGCTGCTGTCGGGCGAGCATTACGAGAAGACCGCCAACGCCTGGCTGGAAAACCAGGACCGCCACCGCGGCCAGATCATGCCGCTGTTGAAGCAGACCTACGGCGACGACGCGCAGCGTTGGTGGCAGCGCTGGCGGATGTTCTGGCTGGCCTGCGCGGAATTGTTCGGCTACGACCAGGGCCGCGAATGGGGCGTGGCGCACTACCGTTTCGTCAAACGTTGACTGCACCGCCGGCAGTTGTTGCGACCATGACTGCCGGCCACCCTTGCACCACGCGTACGTGCGCGCACTGCGACAACCGCGCAGCAGTCACTTGGTTGCGCTGAAGCGGTGCGTGCCATCGCGCGCACCGCATCCAGTGCCGCACCCGGTGGTGCGATCAGCCCGCCGCAGCGGTCACCACGATTTCCACCTTCCACTCCGGCCGCGCCAACCTGGCTTCAACGGTGGCGCGGGCAGGCGTGAAGCCGTGCGGCACCCACTGGTCCCAGGCCGCGTTCATGCCATCGAAATCGGCGATGTCGGCGAGGAAAATTTCCGCACGCAGGATCTTGGTCTTGTCGCTGGCCGCCAGCGCCAGCAGCTTGTCGATCTCGCCCAGCACCTGGCGGGTCTGCCCGGTGATGTCCTGGCTGGTGTCCTCGGCAATCTGGCCGGCCAGGTAACACACGCCGGCATGGACGGTCATTTCGGACATACGCGGACCCGCATCGAATCGCTGCAGCATTTCAGGCTTCCTACGGTTGATTGACCCCTGCATTGTCCCGCGAATGCGGCAGGCGTGCAGCCCCGTCGCGCTCGCAGCGCGCCAACACGGTGCCCGCGCGCACCATCCAGACCACGATCAGCACGATGGCGATCTTCTGGCTAATGCCCAAGGGTGCGCTGGTCACGGTGACATGGAACAGCAACACAGCAAACGCTGCCCAGCCCAGCAGGAAGGCCGAAGGAAAGTGCGCACGCCACCGCACATCGCGCCGGAAGTACCACGACTGCAGCAGCACTGCCGCAATCACGCACAGAAACGTCGTATCCGCCGACAGCACATGCACCATCGCGGCCGCCTCCGGCGCCAGCTCGGGCATCCAGCTGTCGCCGATCGAGACCACGCACAGGCCCACTGCCGCCATCCAGAACAAACCCAGCACGGTGCGGCTACGCGCAGCCGGCGCCAACGCCGCATACAGACCCCGCGCCAACCACGCCATGCTGGCGGCCAGCAGGCAGTAGGCGGTGCGCAGCAACAAACCATACGGGCCGTGCAGATAGGCGCTCAGTTGCGCATCCACCCACCATAGATCGCGGCGCAACCATTGCAGCACCAGCACCAGCCCGATGAAGACCATGCCCGCGATGGCGGCGACGCGGCCGGCGTGGCCGCTCCAGCGCGGCGGCATGGGCCGCGCGCGGGGCGCGAACGTTGGGGAATCGGGTGCATTGCGCATCAGCTGCCTGTCTGCCTTCCAACTGTCATGGCGGTCCTGTCGTGTTCGTTCGGCACGCGTGTGCGGCTTTGTCCTATGATGCGCGCGGCCGGCCCGCACAGACACTGTGTCGGTACGATCGAACCTCGCGTTCACTGGATGTCGGCACCTTCGCAACCACGCTGCATGCACCTTCAACCCGACCGGCCCATGCATTGCAAACGCGCCCGCGGCACACCTCGTGCATGCCCCCTCCTTCCCTTTCAGCAGATCCCGTTGCCCTCATGACGGATACCCCCGCGTCTTCCGAAACGTCCGCCAGCGGTTGGCGTCGCGCCCTGCCGGTCGTCATCAGCCTGGCGATCCTGGCGATGGCTCTGCATGCGCTGTCGTCGCAGTTCACCGACCACGGTTACCGCCAGATCCGGCATGCGTTCCGTGCGCTGGGCGCGGGGCAGATCGCACTGACGCTGCTGCTCGGCTTGAGCAGCTACGCGTGCCTGGTGGGCTTCGACTGGGTGGGGCTCAAGCGCACCGGCAAGCAGTTGCACCCGGCACGGGTGGGCATCACCGCCTTCATGGCGCATGCGGTCGGGCAGACATTGGGCTTTGCCGCACTCACCGGCGGCGCCGTGCGACTGCGCGGCTACGGCAGCGTGGGCCTGACCCTGGCCGAGATCGGCCAGGTGGTGCTGATGAGCACCCTGGGCTTCATCTTCGGGGCCTGGGTGCTGCTGGGTCTGGCATTGCTGCTGGAACCGGAAGCGGCCGCGCGCGCGTTGCCGATTACTGCGCAGGCCATCCGCATCGCCGGCATCGTCCTGCTGGTCGGCTACGGCGCCATGCTGGTGCTGGTCGGCAAACAGGGCCGCGAGTTCGGCATCCGTACCCACCGGTTCTGGTTACCGGACCGCACCACGGTGCTGGGCGTCACCGCACTGAGCGTGGTGGAGCTGGGCCTGGCCGCGGCCGCGTTCTACGTACTGCTGCCACCGGAGCCCGGTACCGGCTACTTCGGCTTCATCGGCATCTGGCTGGTGGCCGTGGTGGCCGGACTGATCTCCACCGTGCCGGCCGGCCTGGGCGTGTTCGAGTGGAGCCTGCTCAAACTGCTGCCGCACGTGCCCCCCGCCGCGGTCCTGGCGGCGGCGCTGGCCTACCGCGTCACGTATTACATCGTGCCACTGCTGATCTCGGTGGCCATGGCGGCCGCCTCCGGGCTGCGCGCGCCGGTACGCGTCGGCGCCAGCACTGCGCGTACTGTGTGGAAGGCCCTGCGGCCGTGGCTGCCGCAGATTCTGGCGCTGGCGGTGTTTGCGGTGGGTGCCGCGCTGGTGATCGACGGCACCCTGCCGACACCGCGCGCGCGCCAGGAAGTGGCGCCGCTGCCGCTGATCGAAACCTCGCATCTGCTGGTCAGCCTGGGCGGCATGATGCTGCTGCTGATCGGCCAGGGCCTGCAACGCCGCAGCCATGCGGCCTGGGTGCTGGCGCTGGGCGTGTGCTTGCTGCTGCCGCCGTTGGCGCTGCTGCGCGGCAGCCATATCTCGGTGTCGTTGTCGGCAGCGCTGGCAGCGGTTGCGCTGTGGGCGGCGCGGCGCGAGTTCTATCGCCAGGGCGCGCTGCTGGACGAGGCCTGGTCGTGGCGCTGGCTGAGCAACCTGGGCCTGGTGCTGGTGGCCACGTTCTGGCTGCTGTTCTTCGTCTACAGCCATGTCGAATACAGCAACGATCTGTGGTGGCAGTTCGCCACCTCGGCCAATGCGCCGCGTGCGTTGCGCGCCGCGCTGATCCTGTGCGTGGGCGTCATCGTGTTCGGCATGGCGCGCCTGCTACGGGGTGGGCGCAGGCCGATGCCGGCGGCCGATGCACAGACGCTGCAGACGCTGGCACCGATCCTGGCCACCAGCACCGATACCCAGGCCTGCCTGGCGCTGACCGGCGACAAGGCGTTTCTGCTGGATGAGCAGCGCCGTGGCTTTGTGATGATGCAGCGCTATGGCGGCTCGCTGATTTCCATGGGCGACCCGGTCGGCCCGCCAGAGGTGGCGTGCGCGCTGATCTGGCGCTTCCGCGAAGAGGCCGACCACATGGGCCTGCGCCCGGTGTTCTACCAGGTCGGCGAACGGTACTGGCAGACCTATCTCGACATGGGGCTGACCCTGGTCAAGCTGGGCGAAGAGGCGATCGTGCCGCTGGAAGGTTTTACCCTGGAAGGCCGCGACCGCGCCGACCTGCGCCAGGCCTGGAATCGCGGCAAGCGCGGCGGCCTGAGCTTCCGCATGCTGCAGCCCGAACAGGTGGAGGAGGTATTGCCGCGTCTGGCCGAGGTATCGGAACAGTGGCTGGAAGAAAAATCCGGCGAAGAGAAAGGCTTCTCGCTGGGCAGCTTCGATGCGGATTACCTGCGTCGCTTCCCGGTGGCGGTGGCCGAGGCCGAAGGACAGATCGTGGCATTCGCCAACGTGTGGTGGGCACCGGCCGGCGGCGAACTCTCGGTGGACCTGATGCGGCACAGCGCGCAGGCACCGAAGGGCACCATGGATTTCCTGTTCATCGAGTTGTTCCTGTGGGGCCAGGCCAACGGCTACACGCGGTTTTCGCTGGGCATGGCGCCGTTGTCGGGCCTGGCCGAACATCGCCTGGCCGGGCGCTGGAACCGCTTCGCCAGCCTGGTCGCGCGGCACGGCGAGCGTTTTTATGGATTCAGCGGCCTGCGCCGCTTCAAGTCGAAGTTCGCCCCGACCTGGCGCCCACGCTACCTGGTCGCCCCCGGCGGCATGCATTTGCCGGCCGCCTTGCTGGATGTCACCCGGTTGATTTCGGCCGATCCCGGGCGGCAGGAATAAGGCCGCGCGCGACGCTGCCGCCAGGCATGCCGGTCTGGCGGCACTGCCTAGCCGCTCACCAGCGCGGATATCGAAATCCCAGGCGCATTCCAGTTCCTGAAATGCCGGTTCGCCAAGAAGCTGCCGCACATCATGGAAGCGCGGTGTACCATTCGGGGCGGGACTGTATGGCGGCATGAATGCCGCCATCGAGCTTCCAAGGATGGAGTTACAGCCTGCCCCGAGACCGGAGGCGGCACCGCGCAACCGACCAAGACCAAGGTTGGCGCCATCAGATCAAACGATGTCCGGCCTTACGACTTCGACAGCGCGTGCAACTGGTCCATGATCGTCTTGGCCAGGGTCGCGTAATCGCCCTTGAAGTGATGATCGCCCGGCAGTGCGACCCGCCTGGCCACGTTTGCGGGCAGGCTTGGGCACAGCGCATCGTCGTCGTCCTGGCCGTAGATGCACACCGTCGTGCCGACCGGCAGACGCTGAACTTCCGGTGCGATCGGCAGGCCCTCGTCATCCGAGCCCAGCCAGTTGCTGACGTGGAATTCGTAGTCGGCCAGCTTGCCGACCGACAACAGCGCCGTCATGCGCAGGTTCTGCTTGGTCGCCGCCGGCAGTTTGTTGATGGCGGCCGGCAGCACGTCGGCGCCCTGCGAAAACCCGATCAATACCACGCGCTGACGATCCCAGCGCTGCGCATAGATGCGGGCGATGCGATCCAGGTCGTCGGCAAAACCTTGCGGCGTGCGCTCGGTCCAGAAGTAACGCAGCGAATCCAGGCCAACCACCGGAATGCCTTGCGCGGCGAGTGCGTCGGCCACTTCTTCGTCCAGCCCGGCCCAACCGCCATCGCCAGAAACGAAGATCACGAACGTGTCGTCGTCGCTGTCGCCGTCCGGCTTGGCCGGCAGCTCCACCACCGGCAGATCCGCCAGGCCGCCGGGCGGCGGCGGCAACGCCACGCCCTTCTGCTCGCCCAGCGAACGGACCGCGGCACGCAGGCCGGGCAGGATGTCGCCTTGCGCTGAGCGCCGGAAGGTGCGCGCCTGCGGCACCTGCTTGAGGAAGCCCTCCTCGGCAGCCGCCGGACAGCGTTTGTCCTGGCTGGCCGCAAGCACCCAGGGAATCTGCAATGGCACCGGCAACAGCGTGTTGGTCCCCGGGCGCACACCCGGCTGGCAGATCGCCTGGTTGGACACGGCGGCTGGGCAGAGCCCGTCGGTCAGTACGCCGGCCAATACATGCGGCTTGGCTTGGGCCGCGATCGCGTAGGCCAACGCGGCGCCCTCGCCATCGCCCACCAGCAGCGGCAGACGGTAGGTAGGGATGTGATAGAAGGCCTGCACGTAGCGCGAAAAATTTTCCACATCGCCGACCGAGAACGTGCAGGTGCCGCCGGCTTTGCGCAGCACGGCATACAGGTGCGCGGTGTCCACCACCGCCACCATCGCACCGTCGGCGCGCAGGCTTTCTGCCTGGGCTTGGCGCTTGGCGGCATTGCCCGCACCGGCCAGCCAGATCACCACCCGTTGCGGCTCGCCCTTGGGCATCAGCACCGGCACCTGCTCGAAACGGCCGTGGCTGACCGGTTCCGGCGCCTGCGCGGCAGCCATGCCCGACAGCGTCAACATCGCCGCGCCGCAGAGCGCGCTCCACATTTCAAGTCGTCGCATGTCGCACCATCGGGAAAAGTGGTTCAAAGATAATCGTTCCGGACTGCAGCGCGAAGCGCAGGACCTCGCTCATTGCGCCTCGGGGCGGCTGGCCGCCGGCTGGCGCGCTTCCCACGCTGCCAGGGCCTGGCGGTAACGCGTCAGCTCCTCGGCATACAGATCGTGCACGCACAGCGGGCAGCCGCTCTCACAACATTCGTTGGGCGCAGGCGGCTGCGGGGCGATCGGGCGTGGGTCTGGGCTGGAAGCAGCGCTGTCGTGCATGCGGCCATTGTAGCGTGCGCATCGGACTCAGCCGGGCATGCAGCCCGGACCGGACGGTCACGCTCAGCGCCCCAGCCGCCGGCGCAGATTGGCGCGCGCGGCACTGTCGTGGTGGATATGGAAGTAATCGCTCAGGAAGATGCGCGGTTGCTTGAGCACACCCGCCAGGAACCGACGGCGATTGAGCCGGTACAGCACACTGGGTACGTGCCCACGATACTCCTCGGCGATGGCCTGATCGTAGGCATCGAACACAGCTGAAGGCGCGGCCAGGATCGCCATGTCGCAGTCCAGGAACAGCGCGGCGTCTTCATCCACGTCCTGCGGCTGCAATTGCCCATGCCGGGCCGTGAGCAGGATCAGCGCGTGCACCCGCTCGACATCCACCTGCGCCTGCGGCCACCAGCGGGGGATGGATTCGGCCGCCATCAGTGCCGATTGCGCTTCATTGTCGCTGCGCCCGGGCTGATACACCGCATCGTGGAATAGCACCGCCAGCCAGACCTCTACCGGCTGCTGCCAGCCCGGCCCGGCTGCGACCTCGGCGTAGTGCTGCAACACCGCGCGGACGTGGCCGAAGTGGTGATAAGCGCGCGGCGGCGTGGCATAGGCCTGTTCGAGTGCGGCCAAGTGGTCGGCGTGCAATGGCAATGGCGTGGCGATGTCCATATCCGCAGGCTACCGCGTACGCGCGGCCATGCACATCAGCGCAGCGACCAGCGGCCTTCGATCTGGTAACGCGACTGGCCGAGAAAGCTGCGCACCAGCGCGAAGTCGCGCACGGTCCAGGCAAGCGCATCGCAGCGCCGCTGCGGCACTGCCTGATTGCAGTACAGCAGCGTCATGTGCGGCGTGTATTGCGCGTCGCCGGCAATGCCGACATGCGCCAGCTGCCTTCCCAATGCGCCCTGCAGCTCGTAAAGCCCGCGCACCTGCTCTTCGCCACGCAGCACGCAGGGAAGTTGCGAGCGCCTGCCACCGAAGGTGCCGACGCGATCGAACTCCACTGCGAACGCGTCCATCTGCACGCGCGTCGCGGCCTGGCTGGCGCGGCTCACCAACGAGGGCGGCAGACCACCGGCGTAATCGCCCAGATGATGCAGGGTCACATGCAGCCGTTCGCGCGCTAGCGGCTTGCCTTCGGCGTGCCCGCCTCGCAACAGGCTGTCGGCAATCCGCGCGGCATGTTCGGCAGTGGGCGCATCGGCCATCACCGCGAAAAACAGACGTTCGGTCGTTTTCTCTTCCCCAAGCCCGAGCGACAACTGCGCCTCGGCCGATGACAGGTACAGGAACTGTTGCTTCATGGGTGGATGCCACGACCGCGCAACGCGGGCCTGCCTGAAGAAGGGCGGCGGATACTAGGGCCTGTTAACACTAATGGCCCGAGCGATTAAACTATTGGGCATGGAGATCACGCCAGCACAATTTTCTCTGATCGAACACTGCCTGCCGGCGCAGCGCGGCAATGTCAGCATGACCAACCTGCAAGTGGTCAACGCCATCCTTTACGTTGCCGAGCATGGCTGCAAATGGCGCGGCCTACCCAAGCGCTTTGGCAACTGGCATACGGTCTACACACGCATGAACCGTT
>NZ_VZPL01000019.1 GCF_008801575.1 Xanthomonas cissicola
AACGGTTCATGCGTGTGTAGACCGTATGCCAGTTGCCAAAGCGCTTGGGTAGGCCGCGCCATTTGCAGCCATGCTCGGCAACGTAAAGGATGGCGTTGACCACTTGCAGGTTGGTCATGCTGACATTGCCGCGCTGCGCCGGCAGGCAGTGTTCGATCAGAGAAAATTGTGCTGGCGTGATCTCCATGCCCAATAGTTTAATCGCTCGGGCCATTAGTGTTAACAGGCCCTAGAAGGGGAAGCCCGCGTCCGATAAACGGGTGCGGTGATAGATTGCCGACGCCCTCCATTGCGAGAGGTCTGCTGCGTGGGTGGCTTGCGCTTGCGCGCGGTGGTGCGCTCAGTGATGCAGGTCGGTGCCGTCGCAATGCGCGCTTGTTCGCTGCGGATTGCAACGCGCCACGGCGTCGCCGTCGAAGCGAACCACGTAGCCGTTATCGGCCGGCTCGTTGATCGGGAAGTCGGTACTGAGCAATTGCGCGCCGCTGGCCAGCATGGCGTCGCGCCGCGCGGTGTCGTTGTGCTGCGCTTCTTTCAAGTCCGCATCGGTACGCGTAGGCACCAGATAGCCGGCCTTGACCAGCTTCTTGATGTCATCGGCAGGTCCGTCGTTGAGCTCGACGAAGGCTGCATCGTCTTCGCCCGGCACCGCATTGGTGAAACAGACCCGGCCGCGCAGCGACGGGTGTCCGGGCAGGTAGCTGGCGCCGGCAACGCGTTGGTCGAGCAGAAACACCACCTTGCCGCGCGCCTGGGCCAACGATGGCCAGCCGTGCGCGAGCACCGCCGCGTTGAGCGTGGGCGCGCGGCCGCGTACCTGATCGGGACTGATGTATTCGCCGGCTTGGAAGACCGAACGCACTTCGGCATCCAGCGCATCCATCGCTTTTGCATCGAAGGGTTCGGGTTGCACGCTGGGAAACGCCAACTGGATCGGCGCCTGCTTGGTTTCGAGCAGGATGAAGATGGGGACGTGGTCCGGATGCTGCTTCGACCATGCGCGGATTTCCTGCAGGCAGGCAATCAAGGGTTGGCAGTTGCTGCGCTGGTCCAGGTCCTGCACGTGCATGACCTTGAATCCGGGTCGGTCCATCACCCCAGTGGGTGCGCTTGCCGGTGCGGTCGGCAGACCGGCCTTGGCGATCTGCGCAACGATGGCCGGGTGTGCGTAGCGCCCGCCCTGTGCATCGGCGAAGACGTCCAGTTCGAGTTGGCGCACGCCATCGTTAAGTTGCTGCGTCAATGCGGGATGGCGGTAATCCAGCGCGGCAAACAGCGCCGGGTCCAGTTGCTTCAATAACGCCGCTTCGCTGGGCGCAAAGCCTGCGTGGTAGCTGTTGTGGCTGCCGATGTACTGCAGGTCGGTCAAGCGCGGCGCGGCTTGCGCGACAAGACTGCTCAGCAACAAGGCGGTAAAAATGGCGGCTCGCGAAGTTGTTCTTCGCTTTTGGCGCATCAACTTCGTTTTGCGATCGATGCCTGAGGTAAAAGCAGTAAATGCGTGAAAAAGGTGCATGCAGCACAGCCGGAAAGCGACGAGGTCGCCATCATCACGGCCCAGTTTGACGCATATCTTTCCGCTGTGTGTCCGTGATGCGTCAGTGCTTGTTACCGTGTGCTCGTGCCGTTTGTAAATCGCGGCATTTTTTTAAGAAGCAGCGGTCTGCCGCAATGCATAGGTCAGCAGC
This sequence comes from Xanthomonas cissicola, assembly GCF_008801575.1. Classification (GTDB taxonomy): domain Bacteria; phylum Pseudomonadota; class Gammaproteobacteria; order Xanthomonadales; family Xanthomonadaceae; genus Xanthomonas; species Xanthomonas cissicola. The sequence goes on from NZ_VZPL01000019.1 coordinate 1,689, forward strand.
CGCGCCTGCAGGCGATCGCCAAGACTGTTTGGCGCTTCCAGCGCCATGCGTTGCAGACAGGCGATACCGTTAGCGTCCGATGCTTCGCGCGTGAGCAGGGCGCGGGCCACCGTGGCGATCTTTCCGCCAGTGCTGGCGGTTGCGCCTTTGAGCCAGCCCAATGCGGGTAGCAGACGCTGTTCGATCTTGGTGAAGTCGCTGCCAAGCGGGTAATCGGGCAAGCTGCCGTCGCGTCGAAATGGCGCCAGCGCCTGTTCCAGTGCCCGTGGTGTGTTGCGCTGCGCGCGTGGCGGCAATTCCGGTGCGATACGCAGCTTGCGCGACCGTTCCGCCTGGGCAAGCAGTTCATCCTGGAAGCGGGCGTCGCAGATGGCGGCCATTTCCAATACACAGTCCTGATCGGTCTTGTGGCGCAGGTCGGCGATGCCGTATTCGGTGATGTAGAGATCGCGCAGATGGCGTGGAATGGTGGTGTGGCCGTAGTTCCAGCGCAGGTTGCTGGCGGTGTGTGCGCCAGCCTCGCGGGTGGCGCGCAGCATCAGGGCGCTACGTGCCTGCGGCAGTGCATGCGCCATCGCCACGAAGTTGTACTGCCCGCCAACCCCGGACACGATGCGGCCATCTTCCAGCCCGTCGGAGACTGCCGCACCCAGCGCGGTCGCCATCATGCAGGAGTTGAAGAAGCGTGCATTCTTGCGTTTCAACCGGTTTAACGTCTCGTTGCCGCCATAGAGCTGATTGATCTCGCTGATGCGGCGCATGCCGATCGCCGCGCGTGTCGATGCATCCAGATCGCGCAACCATTGATATAACGCCGGCGAGCCGAGGTAGAAGGCGCCATGCAGGAACTCGCCTTCGGCAGCAAGCCGTGCGTGGTCGGCGGCGTCGGCGCTGCCATCGGCAATGCGCTGCATCAGCGGCAGGTCGTCATGCACCTTGCGACGGATCACGCCGCTGTCCACCAATTGCTTGAAGCCTTCGTTGAGCATTTCGCTGCAGCCGTACAAGCCGATGGCGAACGGCTCCAGGCCGCCGCTGGACTGCACGGCCGGGTGCTGCTCCAGTGCCGGATCCAGCGCATGCAGCACGCGGCGATAGGTCGCGTTGTCGGTATGCCGCAGCACCAGCGCATGGCTCAGCGCATCGGCCAGCGTGCCGATGCCAATCTGCAAGGTGCCGCCATCGCGCACCAGGGCACTGGCATACAAGCCGATGGCGTAGTCGACGCTGTTCACCGCTTGCCGCGGCAAGCCGAACAGCTGTGGAAACGGGCCTGGCAAATCGATGATCAGATCGAAGAACGCGGCATCTACCGCTGCGGCGCCTCCCATCCATGGCAACTGCGCATCGACTTCCGCCACCAGCATCGGGCGCGGCAAGCCGAGTGCCTGCACCGCATCCAGCGTGTCCTGGGTGATGTCGTTGTTGCACGACAACGACAGCCGCGTGCCGCCCGGTTCGCGCGCCACTTTTTGCACGATCAGGTTGGGCGCGCGTTGCGCCACCGCTGCGGCGGCATGCGTGTAGTTGAGGCTCGTGTAGTCGGCCTGGGCCTGGGCGGAATGCAATAGCCCGCCGGACTGCATGTAGAACTCTTCCACCTGCACATGCGCGGGCAAGGCATCGCGCAGCATGGCGTCGACATAGGCAAGGCGAGGGAAATCCTCGCCAAAATGGCGCGCGATGAACGGTGCGGCAAAGCGCGCCTGGAGTCCGGCACCCGGCCTGGGGGGATTGAGCGAGAGCGCCGTGTAAATCGCCAGTGGCCGCGACGGCGTGTCCTTGAGCTGTGCGTAGAGCGCGTTCAACAGGCGGTGCGGCTTGCCGATGCCCAGTGGTGCGCCCACGCGCAGCGGGCCGTCGATGCGTTGCAGGATCCGCTCCACGGCGGCGCTTAGATCGGTGAGATGCTCGGTCATCCGCGCAGAGTAGCCGAGCCGGTCGCGTGCTGCCTGCATCTCATACTCGTGCGCCATGCTCGGCCGCCATCAATGCGGGCAGGTGTCGGGAGCCCGTTCGATCACTGCTTGACAATCAATCCGTTTACGCGCGTAATCGGTAAAAATTACGGGTGTAATCGCATGCCGATCAGTGACGCAGAAGCGGTAGTGATGCACGTGCTCTGGGAGGATGCGCCGCGCACGGCAGAAGAGGTGATCGCCGCGTTGGCGCATACCGGCTGGGCCGAACCCACCATCAAGACCTTGCTGAATCGGCTGCTCACCAAGGGCGCGGTCGCGGCAGAAAAACACGGCCGCAAATATCACTACGCGCCCCTGCTGGCGCGCGAACAGTGGGTGCAGCAGCAGAGCGAAGGCTTGCTGCAGCGGCTATTCGGCGGGCGCGTTGCGCCGCTGGTGGCGCATTTCAGCGAACGCGGGAAACTCAGCGCGTCCGACATAGCCGAACTGAAGCGCCTGCTCCAGGAGTTGGACGATGCACCTTGACTTGCCTTTGCTGTTGCGCATCACGCTGTATGGCAGCGCCGCATTGCTGGCCTGTCTGGTGCTGCGGCGCGCACTGCGTGGCTGGCTGGGCGCAACAGCGGCGTATGCGATCTGGGCCGTTGTGCCGCTCGCCGTATTGGCAGCTGCAATACCGGGGCCGCCGATATCGGCAGCGTTGCCGAAGATGCCGGCGATGGTCGCGATGCCGCTCAATCTGCAAAGCAGCGAACATGCATGGGCGGGACAACTGCTCGCTGTGTGGGTAACCGGTGCGGTCGCGATGGCCGTTGCGCTCTGGTGGCGACAGCACCGTTTCGTGCGCCGCCTGGGTGTATTGCATGCGCTCGACGGCGAAATATGGGCGGCAACGCGCGATGTCGGCCTGCCGGTGTCTGTGGGTCTCTGGCGCCCACGCATCGTGCTGCCGATGGATTTCGATACGCGCTACAGCGCCGCCGAACGTACCTTGATCCTGGCCCACGAGCGCCTGCATCTGCGGCGCGGCGATCTGTATGCCAATCTGCTGGCGGCACTGTTGCTGTGCATCGGCTGGTGCAATCCGTTGATGCACCTGGCATGGCGCGCGTTTCGGCTGGATCAGGAACTGGCCTGCGACGCAGAGGTGCTGACGCGTTACCCAGGCAAGCGCCGCAGTTATGCCACCGCGATGCTCAAGACCCACGGTGGTGCCGGCTGGACGCCGACGGCCTGCCGTTGGAATGCGCCGCACGCGCTCACCCAACGCGTGGCTGCATTGCTGAAGCCTGCGGTGGAGATGCCCCGCGCGCGATGGAACCTGCGCGTCGTGGTGGCGATGGCGGTGATGCTCAGTGGCGCATGCTGGGCGTTCCAACCTGCACGATTGCAGGGCATGCGCGTACCCGGCAATGCGCTGGATTTCCGCACCATGCAGCCGCCCAGGTATCCGCCTGACGCGGTCGCTGCAGGCCTGGCGGGATTTGTCGAACTGCAGATCGCAGTGAGCCCGACTGGAACACCCGAGCATATCGCCATCGTGCGCAGCACTCCGGCGGGCGTGTTCGATCAGACCGTGCTCGACGCAGCACGCCACTGGCGCTTCACAGCTGCGCTGGAGGATGGCAAGGCAGTGGCGTCCGAGGTGCGCGTGCCGGTGAAGTTCGAACTGGATCCACCAGACACGGCACCGGCGGTTGCGGATATCCATCCCGGTACCGAAGCTGCTGCACGCCCACACGCTGCCGACCGGTCCGAACGTGTTGCCCGCTGTGCGCCTGCGGGATGCGCCTCACGCGGAGGGTTGCAATGAACCGCTGCCTGATCGGCAGCCTCGCCCTGATGCTGGCCATGAGTAGTTGCGCCACGCGCCAGCTCGCGGAACGGCAACGCAGCCAGCGCGAGGATTCGGTGGATCAACGCATGTTGCCTTCACAGCCGGACTGCGGCGCTACGGGTGTCCAACCCTACACACTGGCGCCGACGCAACGCTTTCGCATGCCACGCGCGTTGCGCAGCGAGGCCCCGGTGCTACCTGCCGATTCGCCGCGCCAGAGCCTGGCGCCCACCACCGTCTGCGCGCATCTCATTCTGAGCGTAGAGGGTGCGGTGCAGCGCGTGGATCCGATGTCCGACCGCGACGAATGCGCCGCCGGGTTGCTGCCGGACAACGCCGACCTCATGCAAGCGGTGCGTACTACCGCGCTGCGATGGCAGTTCGTTCCAGCCACGATATGCACCTATGCACCAGGGGTTACCCAGCCGGCAGCACCGGACGACTGCACCGACGCCACCCAGATCGAGCCGGTACCGGTGACGCTGTCGTTCGCGTTCACCTTCGAGGTGCGGCAAGGCAGGGTGAGTGTGCGGACCGGGAAGTTGGTGCGATAGCTGCTGCAGCCGTTGCGCAGCGTGTCCCAGTCACAACCAACGCTGGGCCGTCTTGCAACGCGTCGACGCAAGCGCCCTATCCACGCCCACACCACCGTCAATCCAGCACATGCACGCTGTCGGCAATGCGCTGTACTTCATCGGGGTTGTGGCTGACGTAGAGCATCGGCAGGCGAATCTCGTCGCGCACGCGCTGCAGGTAGGGAATCAATTCTTCGCGGCGCGCCTGATCCAGGGCCGACAGCGGTTCGTCGAACAGCAGAATCGCCGGTTGCGCCAACAACGCGCGGCCAATCGCCACGCGCTGCGCTTCGCCGCCTGAGAGGTTGCGTGGCCGGCGTTGCAGCAGCGGTGCAATGCCGAGCAAGGCCACCACATCGTCGAAGCCGAAGAGCGCCGTGCTGCGCGCATGCCGGCCGTAGCGCAGGTTGCGCCGCACATCCAGATGCGGGAACAGCCGCGCATCCTGGAACACATAACCGATCCGGCGCTGGTGCGTGGGCAGATCGATGCCTTGCCCGGCGTCGTACAGGCAGCGCCCATCGATACGGATATGCCCGGCCTGCGGGCGCACCAGGCCGGCGATTGCGTTGAGCACCGTGGTCTTGCCCGCGCCGGAGGGGCCCACCAGCGCCACGACGCGCGCGTCGTCCCGGATGCGGATGCGGCGCTCGAATGTACCGCGGTGCAGCTGCAGATCGATATCCAGCATCAGTCCTCCTCGCGCGGATGCGGCCTGCGCACCAGCCATTCGGACAGCAGCAACGCGGCCAGCGAAATCGCCAGCGCCACCCCGGCCAGCCGCCAGATGCCCGATTCCATCCCCGGGACCTGCATCAGCCCGTAGATGGCCGACGGCAAGGTTTGCGTTTCGCCGGGGATATTCGACACGAAGGTGATGGTGGCGCCGAACTCGCCGAGCGCCTTGGCGAACGCGAGCACCACGCCGGCGACCAGGCCTGGCCAGGCCAGCGGCAAGGTGATGCTGAAAAACACCCGCCACGGCCCGGCGCCCAGCGTGGCGGCGGCCGCTTCCAGGCGACGATCGGTGGCTTCGATGGACAGACGAATCGCGCGCACCATCAACGGAAATCCCATGACCGCGCACGCCAGCGCCGCGCCGGTCCAGCGGAAGGCGAACTGGATCCCGAGGTGTTCCAGCAACCAGCTGCCCACCGGGCCCTGCGTGCCCAATACCACCAAGAGCGCATAGCCGGTGACCACCGGCGGCATCACCAAGGGCAGATGCAGCAGCGCGTCCAGCAGGGCCTTGCCGGGGAAGCGGCGCCGCGCCAGCAGCCAGCCGCAGGCAATGCCCGGCGGCAGGCTGGCGAGCGCTGCCACGATCGCGACCTTGAGACTCAAGCCGATCGCGGTCAGCTCTTCCGGGGTGAACATCGACAAACGGTGCGCCTCAATCCTTCAGCGAAAAACCACGGCGCGCAAAGATCGCCTTGGCCGGCTTGCTTCCCAGCCAGCTCACGAATGCGGCGGTGGCGGGGTTGCTGCTGTTCTTCAATGCAGCGACCGGATACACGATGGCGTCATGGCTGTCGTCGGGGAAGGTGGCGACCACGCGCACCTTGGCATCGGCGCGCGCGTCCGAGCCATACACGATGCCCAGCGGCGCTTCGCCACGCGAGACCAGCATCAATGCCGCGCGCACGCTTTCCGATTCGGCGAGACGGTTGCTGACGCTATCCCATTGGCCGAGCTTGCGCAGCGCAGCGGCGGCGTATTTACCGGCCGGCACGCTGGCGGTCTGACCAACGGCCAGGCGCCCGTTCTCGCCAAGCGCCTTGGCGATGGCGCCGGGCGCGCGTGGATCCACGCGCAGCTTGCTGCTCGCCGGCGCAACCAACACCAGCGTATTGCCGAGCAGGTTGTGGCGCTGCGCGGGCAGTACCAGGCCGTGCTGTTGCAGATAGTCCATCCACTCCAGGTCGGCCGAAAAGAACACGTCCGCCGGTGCGCCTTGTTCGATCTGGCGTGCCAGCGCAGAACTCGCTGCATACGACACCCGTACCGGCGTGCCGGTCGCTTTTTCGTACGCGGTGGCGGCTTCGTCCATCGATTCTTTCAGGCTTGCGGCCGCAAACACCGTCACCGGGGCGGTCTGCGCACTCGCCAGCACAGGCAACGTCAGCATCAGCACGCACAAGGCGCGCTGCCAGAAACCGATCATGCGCATCGAAGGCTCCTCACCAGAACAGGGCCCCGATCATAGCGGCTACGCGATGCGCACCGCGTGGCGAGCCGGCGCGCGCTACAGGACCACTCCGGCCCAGCGCCCGGCCTGAAGATTGGTTTGCAGGGCCGGGCGGATCAACTTGGGTTCGGGCAAGGTGGCATCGCGCGCCTGCCGCTGCGCCACGAAGGTCTCCACGTCCACGCCGTCGCGTACATGGATGTTGCTGCGCCGCTGCGCGCCAATGCTGGTTTGATGCGCCACCGCGCGCCCGCTCGGGCCATAGTCGTGGCAGACGAACACGCGGGTGCTCTCCGGCAGCGCGTACAGGCGCTTGATCGACGCAAACAGCTGGCGGGCATCGCCGCCCGGGAAATCGCAACGCGCGGTGCCCGCATCCGGCATGAACAACGAGTCGCCAGGAAACAGCGCATCGCCGATCAGATACGCAATGCTGTCGCTGGTGTGGCCGGGCACCGCGATGACGCGTGCTTCGATACCGCCAAGCTTGAAGCGCTCGTCATCGGCAAACAGATGATCGAATTGCGAGCCATCGGCACGGAAGTCGTCCGGCAATGCGTACTGCGGGGCAAGGGTTCGTTGCACTTGGCAAATTCCCTCGCCGATGCCGATGCGCGCCTGCGGCCAGTGCTGCTTCAGCCACTGCGCCGCAGACAGGTGATCGGCATGCGCATGGGTTTCCAGCAGCCAGTGCAACTGCCATCCGTGTTGCTCGATGGCGGTAAGGATGCCCTGCGCCGCCTGGCTGCCGATGATGCCGCTCTCGGCCGCGTAGTCCAGCGCCGGGTCGATCACCGCTGCCGCACCGGTGGCCGCATCGGCGACCACATAGGTGAAGGTGTTGCTGTCGGCATGAAAGAAGGCAAGTACCTGGGGCTGCATCGGCGTCTCCACGTCAGGGGCTGGCCAGTGCCGCGTTGAGGATGGCGGCTAGCCGGTCACCCGCGATGCGTAGCTGGGTTTCGGCGATCGGGCGATAGGTGGCGATGTAGGTGGCGGGTAGCACGTGCGCGCTCGGATAGACGCCCGGCGTGACGGCGATCTTGCACGACGCCTGCGCCCATGCCGCAGCCGGTGGTGGCAGGACCGCAGACACCGCGGTGGCGGCCGGCAATGCCAGCAAGCGTTGCAGGTACGCATCGTCGCTCAGATGGCGGTCGTTGAGCATGCCGCTGTCCCACAGCGCATGCAGGTTGCTGCCCTTGCCGTCGATCTGCAGCTGGAAGTCGTTGCCGCCCTTGTCGTGCGCATAGCCGGCGTGCATCGGCTGATGGATGTCGCCGACGAAATGCACCACGAACTTCAAGGCCTGGCGGCGTACGTCCAACGGCTGGGTGCGATCTGCGAGCAGGGCGGCTTGCTGGTCGAGCGCGGCGATCACGCAGTTGCCGTCCGGGCAGTCGCGCGGCGGCGAGTACGCGCAGTCGTGTTCGCCCAGGTTGACGTAGTGCCACGGCCCGGAGCGTTTGCCAAGGTCGGGGTCGTGCTCGCGCAACTCATCGGCCCACGTGGCCACGCCGTGCAGTGTCGGGTCCGGCTCGCCGGCCAGCAATTGCGCTACTTGCGTGCGTGCCTGCGTGCTCAGTTCGGTTTCGGCGATGCGCGCCACCAGGCGGTGGCCTTGCGGGCCCCAGGCCAGGGCGGTGGTGGGGTGGATCGCGGCGGCCATTGCCGTCGCAGCAACGAATGCAGAGAGGGAAAGTGTCTTCATCCGGCGATTGTACGCATCGCTCCGGGACGGTTTGATGGCCATCCCCGGAGCTGCGACAGCCATGCCTCAGCATGGTGCCGACACGTGCCTGGAGCACGCCCGGATGTGGCAAGCAATTGTCGGGCGGGTTTGCACGCAATGCGGCAACCGCAGCATCCGCGTAAGGTCATGCCGCACCGGGCAGTGGCCGTCCCCATCTGGCGGTGAGCGCAGTCGCGTTGCCAGGCGCTCTTAATAATACACCAGGTACGACACACCGAAGGTCAACGGATCGATCCGCGCCTTGCCCAGTCGCGTGCCATTGAGGTCGACGTTGCTGCGCGAATCGGTCCAACGCGCATCCACGCGCAGACCGCTGCGGTCGTTGAAGATGAAGTCCACGCCGACATGCGCGGTGGCGCCGACCGAATCGTCGAAGCGCAGATCGCCACTGCCGATCGTCGGCTCGGTGTCTTCGCCCATGAAGGTGGTGTAGTTGATGCCCACTCCCACGAAAGGCGACACCGTGCCATAGCCGTTGATGTGGTACTGCAACAACACGCTCGGTGGCACCGACCAATAGCTGCCCACCTTGCCGATGCCCTGCAGTTCGAGGTCGTGCTTGCCTGCAACTGCCGCATGCACTTCGATACCCAGGTTGTTGAGCAGGAAGTATTCGTAGGTGAACGACAGTGCCGGCGCGCCCTTGATCTCGGCCTGGGTGCCGCCGACGGTGCCGCTATTGGACTTGGGCGAGACGTAGCCGGCACCGTAACCGGTCGTCCAATGACCGGCCGACTGTGCAAGGGCGGGTGCGGCCGAGGCGGCCAGTGCGATGGCGAGGGCGGTGCGAGTCAGCGTGTTCATGGAATCCCCGGTAGGTCGGACAGACGGGCGACGTGACCGACCTGTCCGCAACTCCGGCGGTGGATGCACGTCCCTGGACGGCAAGTGTGCCAGAGATGCGCCCACGCCGCGGGGATCAGAACCGGTGCACGTAGGCCACGCCGTAGACCAGCGGGTCGATATTGACCGTGCCGATACGGTTGCCGTCCAGGCGCGCTTGGGGATCGATATCGATCCAGCGCAGGTTGACGCGCAGTGCGCCGCGGTCGCTGAGCGTGTAGTCCACGCCTGCATGCAGTGCCAGGCCCCAGGAATCGTCCAGCTCCAGCTTGCTGCCGGCCAGGGCACCGCGGGTGTCGGTGCCGAAGAAGCGCGTGTAGTTGATACCGGCGCCAACGAACGGCGAGAACGTGCCTTGGGCATTGAAGTGGTACTGCAGTGAGATCACCGGCGGCAGATGCTTGGTGCTGCCCACCCGGCCCAGGCCGCGTATCGCAATGTCGTGCTCGAACGGCAGCGCAGCCAGCACCTCGATGCCCAGGTTGTCTGCGACGAAATATTCGGCTGTAAACGTGGGTTTGATGTCTTTACCCACGTCCACGTCGAGCGTGCCGCCGACCAGGCTGCCGTTGTCGGATTCGGGAGCGACCTGATGGGCGCCGACGGCAACGGTCCAGTCGCCTTTGGATTGCGCCAGTGCGGGGAGGCTGACGAAAGGAGCCAGGACGGCGAACAATAGGGTAGAGCGCATATGCATGGGAAGTCTCGTGGGGTGCAATGGATGTGGGAAGTCTTGGCGCTTGGCGTCGCCGCTGCCTTGATCCTGATCAATTCGGCCGTGCGCTCAGATGTGCGTGCCTGCAATGGCTGCAGTCACACTCCGCGCAGACGGCGGCGTTGCGCACCGTGCGGGTGCTCGTAGCGGCGCATCGCGCGCGTGGCATCGTGCGATGCGCTCGGCACAGCCGTCGGCGCGGGAGGGGCGCCGACGGTTGCGTGCGCAGTGGCGTCGACAGCGATCGCTCGCCGGTGCGATGTACCGCTTACTTGACCTTGGCGACCTTGGGTGCATCCACTTCCGGCATCGCCGAGCTGTGGTGGTTGATGATCAGCCACTTGCCGTCGCGCTTTTCGTACACGAAGGTGTAGCGGGCCTGCACGTTGCTCTTGTTGCCGGCCTTGTCGGTCAGCGTGAAGGTATACACGCCGGCATCCACGGCGCTGGCGTCATCGAGCACGCGCACGGTGCGGTAATTGACCACGCCCTGCGGCTTCTTGGTCAGGAACATCTCGAAGTAGTTTTCGATCTGTTCGCGCGAGGCGCGCACTTCGTTGGAGACCGTCGGCAGCAACACGCCGTCCGGTGCGTACAGATCGGCCACCTTGTGCGGGTTGCCGGTGGCCAGCGCCGCGTTCCAGGTGTCGAACAGCGCAGCGACTTCGCGCTCTTCGCCGCCGGCCGGCAGCTTGGCCTTGTCGGTGTAATGCATCACGCCGCCAGCCAGCGCCGGGGTGGCAGCCAGAGCCAGAACCAGAGAGAAGAGTGTGCGACGCATGGGGAATCTCCGTGTGATCGATGGGGGCCTCAGCAGGCAGGGCCAGTATCGAAATCCACGGGACGCCGAAATGCTGCTGTCCGGCATAGCGTTGAATATGCCTTTCAGCGTATCGATTTTTGATTTAAGTGGCTGAAATATATAGAGTGTGTTGGCTTTCAGTGTGTTGGATGACGGCGCTGCATGCGATCAGGCATGAGGTCCTCGGTGATTGATCGGCCATCGATGCTGTAACGTGCGCGGTGACCGTTCATGCGCGCTCACTCCGATGGACCGAACGCATCTGCGGATTGGTTCCTCGTAGAGCGTGGCGCAGAGCCCCGCTACCCGCTACCGAATCCCGAATCCGCGCCGCCCGCAACACGGCTGCGAACAAGTGACGCTGCTAGAATGACAGCCCCTTTCCATCCGCCGCGCTGTCGCGGTCGCAGGAGCTAGTGAACATGGCAATCAAGGTTGGCATCAACGGATTCGGTCGCATCGGACGCAACGTGCTGCGCTCTGCGGTGCAGAACTTCGCCAATGACATCGAGATCGTGGCCATCAATGACCTGCTCGAGCCCGACTACCTGGCCTACATGCTGCAGTACGACTCGGTGCATGGCCGCTTCAAGGCCGACGTCTCGGTCGACGGCAACACGCTGATCGTCAACGGCAAGAAGATCCGCCTGACTCAGGAACGCGACCCGGCCAACCTCAAGTGGGATGCCGTCGGCGCCGACGTGGTGATCGAGTCCACCGGCCTGTTCCTGACCAAGGAAACCGCACAGAAGCACATCGATGCAGGTGCCAAGAAAGTGATCCTGTCGGCGCCGTCCAAGGACGACACCCCGATGTTCGTCTACGGCGTCAACGACAAGACCTACAAGGGCGAAGCGATCATCTCCAACGCCTCGTGCACCACCAACTGCCTGGCGCCGTTGGCCAAGGTGATCAACGACAAGTGGGGCATCAAGCGCGGCCTGATGACCACCGTGCATGCGGCCACTGCGACGCAGAAGACCGTGGACGGCCCGTCCAACAAGGATTGGCGCGGCGGCCGCGGCATCCTGGAGAACATCATCCCGTCCTCCACCGGCGCCGCCAAAGCCGTGGGCGTGGTGATCCCCGAGCTCAACAAAAAGCTCACCGGCATGAGCTTCCGCGTGCCGACCTCCGACGTGTCGGTGGTCGACCTCACTGTCGAGCTGGAAAAGCCGGCCACCTACGCCGAAATCTGCGCCGAAGTGAAGGCACAGAGCGAAGGCGCACTGAAGGGTGTGCTGGGGTATACCGAAGACAAGGTCGTGGCCACCGATTTCCGCGGCGAAACCTGCACCTCTGTGTTCGACGCCGACGCCGGCATTGCGCTGGACTCCACCTTCGTCAAGCTGGTGTCCTGGTACGACAACGAGTGGGGCTATTCCAACAAGTGCCTGGAGATGGTGCGGGTTGTGGCCAAGTAATCGGCCTCTTTCGATGCAATAAAAAAGCGCCTTTTGGCGCTTTTTTATTGCAGATCGCAATTCCTGGAAGACCCTTATTCCGCAGTAATACGCATGTCTTCACCTTTGCCAGTGACCGAAACCCGGCTGCCGACCGCGAGGCCCGACACTTCTGCACTCGGTTTTGTCACGATTACCTGCGACTTGTTATCGAAACGAATATTCAGCATGTAGTGCGAGGCGGCGCCGTTGCTGATGACCTTTTCGCCCACCTGTGTGCCGGCATAAGTGCCTGCGGCGGCTCCAGCTTCAGCACCAAGTGGGCTATTGGCTTTAAGGCCGAGGAAGCTGCCCGCAATGCCGCCAAAGTTCGACGCCGCGTTCTTAAGCCTTTTAGTGCGTTCCGGAACATTGTCACCCTTGTTTTCAATGGGCTCCAGTGCTGCGATGGTTCCATGCCGTGCCGATTCGGCCATGACCGGGACGACAAGCACCCCCTGCGAGAGAGCAAGTGTCAGCCAGGCAGTACAAATCCAACTCCTTGTTTTCATCTCGGGCAGTCCTTTATTGATGGATCGATGTTGGGCTAGTGATGACGTTACTTCTTCTTCGCGCGCCCCCAGCTGCGCGCATGTTCATTGCACTTGCTGCCAGCGAAATCGTATCGGGTGATGATGCCGTCCGCATTGGCGATAAAGGTGATTTCACAATGATGTTCGGCAGGAACGAAGACTTCTTCGCTATGCTGGTTTTCCTGGAAAATTGGGGTGGGTGCCACACCATTGCCCCCGCCGACCATGCCGACAACTCCCCCTTGCGTGGTCCAATAATGGGTGCGGTAGTGCGCTTCTATGCCGAAGTTATACGTGTACGCAGTTTCCTGCGTTTCGATGTTTTCCGATGTGTATAGCCCTTTTCCTACAGGCCATTGCATCATCAATTCGCTAGCGTCGTGACCAATCCAGCTTTGGGCGACGCTTTCAGCGGTACCGAACACATCGGCAGATGCCTGCTGCGCGGGCGTCAGTAGCGCAATTGCGCATATCGCCAGCAGTGAGTCAGGTCGGAAGACAACGTGCATCGAGATGCGTCCTTGCAGGGCAGGCAAACCATTGGTCCTTGCGACTCGGGTGCTCACCCGTGCGCTGGCGCGTTTTTAGCATTCTGCGTAACGTTCTGCAAGCCGCTCATTATATATGTCTGCAAGACTGACCAACGTAGACATCGGCGCAACCGCATGCGCTAATCGTATGCTGCCAGCGATTACCTGGCGCTGGAACTACAGAGGACGTATGGGCACCCCAATGAATTCAAGGAGAGACAAACGTGCAGATCAATCGTAAGTGGATTGGCTCAATTGTGCTGGCCATGGTTGTAGCAGGACTGGCGCCACAGGCAATTGCCAAGAAGCAAACCGGTACGCCGGCCTGGATGAATGCCGATGGTGAGGTGATCAAGTCGTCCGATGTCGAGGCGGGCTACGGCGAGACCGTCAAGGGAATCAACGATTACGAAGGCGAAATCACCGGCAAGCCAGCGCCTGGCAGCAAGTTCACCCAGCTGAAAATCGGCATGCCGATGAAGCAGGTCACCGACCTGATTGGTCAGCCGGACGACCAGGGTGCTTACGTGACCGGCAAGGCATTTATCCCGTTCTTCTTCGGTGGCGACCGCTACCGTTACGAAATGGCCTACAAGGGCCAGGGACGTCTGGTGTTCGCTGGCAAGTCGATGGGGACCGGCGGCAACCTGATCTGGATCATCCATAACAAGAACGATAGCGGTTACCGCGAATAACCGTTCAAAGCGCCCGGTTCTCCGGGCGTTTTCTTGTGTGAGGCATGGGCGCAAGCACGCATGCGACTGCAGCTTTCCGACGCTTCATCCATCGTCTGAGCGAGAGACTGTCTGCCCAGCCGCAGCCCGAGGCTGTATGGTGCGCGCATTCGGCTGGACGCCGGCTCGGGGATTGCTGCGTTGGAAACGATAATCGTGTTGGTGGCCCTGGTGCTACTCGCCGTGCCGGTGGGTGTGGTGATCGCGCTGGTGTGGATTGCCGGGCTGCGGCGACGGGTGGCGGCTCTGGAGCAGCGGCTTGCGCAGTGGCAGAGCAGTGGTGCCGGGCCTGCGGATGCGCCGGCGCAAGCACCCGCGGACGCGCAGGGCAGGGCGTGGGAGCAACCGGACGTGGCGTCCGATGTAGGCGCTGGTCCGGGCGCCGTCGCCGACAGCGATCTACCTGGGTACCGCGCGTCCGTTGCAGCGGGTCAGGACGTTGGCTCGCCTGCGCCGGCTGCGGATCACCAGGCGGTTGGTGGGTCTGCCTCGGCGGTGTCGCCGCCCTTGCCGGCGCAGGCACCTGCAGATGCGATGGCGGGCAGTGCAAGCGCGACGTCGGAACGTCCCAGCGCGCAAGCGCAGGCGACGCGCGCCCAGTCGGCGCAACCGCAATCCGCACAACCGCAACCGCCTCGGCTTCCGGCCGCGCCCAGCGCCATCGCGCGCGCGGCCAGCGCCTTGAAGCGTTGGTTCACCGAGGGCAATGTGCCGGTCAAGGTCGGCATGCTGGTCTTGTTGGCCGGCGTGGCGTCGCTGTTGAAGTACGCCAGCGATCAGGGCTGGATGCGCATGCCGATCGAGCTGCGCTTGGCCGGCATCAGCGTTCTGGCATTGGCCGGTCTGATCTTCGGTTGGACGCAGCGCGCGCAGCGGCCGGGGTTTGCGTTGGCGTTGCAGGGCGGCGCCATCGGTGGCCTGTTGTTGACGGTGTTCGCGGCCTTCAAGTTGTACGGCTTGCTCGATGCCGGAACGGCGCTGGGCATCAGCGTGGTGCTGATCGCAGGTATGTGCGTGCTGGCGGTGCTGCAAGATTCGCGCACGTTGGCGGTGCTGGGCGTGCTGGCCGGTTTTCTTGCGCCGATCTGGTTGTCTACCGGCAGCGGCAACCATGTCGCGCTGTTCTCGTACTATGCCGTACTCAACGCCGGCATCGTGGCGATTGCATGGACACGCCCGTGGCGCGTGCTGAACCTGCTGGGGTTTGCTTTCACCTTCGGCATCGGCACCGCATGGGGAGCGCTGCAGTACTCCCCGGCAAAATTCGCCACGACCGAGCCGTTCCTGTTGCTGTTCTTCGCCATGTACGTGGCGATTCCGGTCCTGCATGCGCGCCGCGGCGACGGTAGTGCCGGCAGGCTCATCGATGGCAGCCTGTTGTTCGGAACGCCGCTGGTGGCCTTCGCGTTACAGGCGCGCCTGCTCGAGGGCGATCGGCTGCCACTGGCGTTGTGCGCGGTGGCGGTGGCAGCGTTGTACGCGGGCCTGGGCAGTTGGCTGCTGCGCCGCGCATCCACGCGCTTGCTGGGCCAGGCGCACGCGATGCTGGCGGTCGGGTTCGCAACCCTGGCCGTACCGCTGGCGTTGTCGGCACGTGCCACTGCGAGCGTGTTTGCGCTGGAAGGCGTGGGTTTGCTGTGGCTGGGGCTTCGCCAACAACGGCGGATCTCGCAGGTCAGCGGTGTCGCGCTGCAGGTGTTTGCGGCGGTGGGTGTCGCGTTCGGTGTGGATGCCTGGCGCCACGATGCGGTCGCGGTGGCCAACGCAACCTGCATGAGTACCGTACTGCTGGCGCTGGCCGGCTGGGCCAGTGCCTGGTTCCTGCGCGATGCAGGACATCGGCGGCGTGCGCTGCTGGCATATCTGTGGGGACTGGGCTGGTGGACGCTGTGCGGCGTGCACGAGATCCTGCGTTTTGCCGATCTGCGCAGCGAGCCGGATCTGCTGCTGGGCTTGGTCGCACTCAGTGTATGGCTGGCGGCCGAAGTGCATCGGCGCCGTCCTGCAGCGGCGCTGGTATGGACGGTGATGTCCGGTCTGGCGCTGGCGGCGCCATTGGCGCTGTGGCAAGGCGCAGCGCACACCCAGCCATTCGCGCATTGGGGCGCGTTGGCATGGGGTGTGTTTGCGGTGGCGGGCGCGCGTGCGCTGTGGTGCTTGCGCACGCAGCAAGGCGCTGGCGCGATGGCGGCGCAGTTCATCTGGTGGCTGCTGTGGCCGTTGGTCGTCTCGTTGGGCGCGGCCTGGCTGGCCGATGCGTTCCTATTGGCCAATGGCTGGCGTTGCGCCTTGCTGGCGGCGCCGTGGTTGCTGGTGGCGACGCTGGGGTTGTTGCGTTGGCCATGGCTGGCCTGGCCGCAGGGAACCGGCTTCGATCCTGCACGCAACGCGTTGCTGAGTTGCGTGTTCGCGGTATTGGGGCTCGGCTGGCTGCTCGCATTGCTGGATCCGGTGAGCGCTGCACCGTTGCCATGGCTGCCGTTGCTCAATCCCGCCGAGCTGGCGCAATTGGTGGTCCTGGCCTTGCTTGCGCGCTGGGCCTGGTCGGCACCCGCGCCGACATTGCTGCAGCATTGGCGCGTAAGTGCGCTGGGTGTGTCGGGGTGGGCGTTGATCACCGGCAGTACCTTGCACAGTGTGCATCACTGGGGCGGTGTGCCGTGGGATTCGGCGCTGATCGGCGCCACTTTGTCGCAGACCAGCCTCACCATCGTCTGGAGCGTGCTCGGCGTGCTGGGCTGGGTGATCGGCTCGCGTCGTGGGCAACGCGGGCTGTGGCTGGGCGGCGCGTTGCTGATGGGACTGGTCCTGGCGAAGTTGGTGTTGGTCGACCGCCAGCATCTGGGCAACTTACTCGGCATCGGCTCGTTCATGGCCTATGGCCTGTTGTGCACCGTGGTGGGCTATCTGGCGCCGGCACCGCCGCGTGCGGTTGCGGCCGAAGGTCATGCTGTCCAAGAGAACGGCGTCGAAAAGGATCGGGAATGAAAGCGATGCGATGGGCGCTGCTGCTGATGGTGCCGATGTTGGCGCAGGCCAGCGATGTGCGGCAGGACTACCGCCAGCAGTGGCCGCTGCAGATGACCGGCTCGGATGCCGGCCTCTATCAGGTGACCTTGAATGCGGCGGTGTATCGCGCCGCGCACGACGCGGCGCTGCGCGATGTCACGGTGATCGACGCGCATGGACAAGAGCTGCCCACCGCCTGGCTGCCGATGGATGCAGCGCCGGCGGCTGCGGTACGCCGTCAGCGCCTGCCCCTGTTTGCGCTACCGGCTGGTGCGGCGCCGGCCAGTGGCGACCTGCAGTTGATTGCCGAGCGCGATGCCAGTGGTGCGGTGCGCCGCCTGGAAGGCCGCTTTGCGACCGGGGCTGTCGCGGCGGGCCACGGTGTCAGCTGGTTGATCGATGCCAGCGCGCTACGCGATCGCCCGCGTGCCCTGTTGCTGGATTGGGAGGGCGACACGCCGGTGCAGGCCCAGGTGCGCGTGGAAGGCAGCGACGATCTGCGCGACTGGCGCGTGCTCGCCTCCAACGCCACGGTCATGGCGCTGGACAATCAGGCGCAGCGACTGCAGCAGCGTCGTATCGCCCTGAACGATGGTGCGCGTTACTTGCGCCTGGTCACTGCATCGGGCGAGCTGCCAGCATTGCGCGTGGTCGAGGCGGAGCTGGATGGCATCGCCATGTCCACGCCGCCACAGTGGCTGGACTTGCCAGGCACCGCAAAAGATGCAGCGCTGGTGTATGCCTTGCCCGGTCGTTTTCCGATCAGCCAACTGGATGTCGGCGGCAGTCAGGTCGAGGCGGTCGAGTGGGTCGTGGCAAGTCGCGATACCGACGATGCGCCGTGGCTGCAGCGTGCCGGCCCATGGTTAGCGTATCGACTGGGCCAGGGCACGGCCGCCGCGTCGCCGCCGCAACTGCTGTCTGCGCCCGTGCGCGATCGCCAATGGCGGTTGGTCGCCGCGCAGGGGCGCAGCACCGCCGTGCCGATGCTGCGCGTCGGGTACCAGCCGGAGCGGCTGATGTTTCTTGCGCAGGGCCAGCCGCCGTATGCGCTGGTGGCCGGCAGTGCGCGTGCGCAGCGCACCGACGCACCATTGGGCGCAATGCTGCAGGCACTGCGGCGCGAACGCGGCGCACAGTGGCAGCCGGCGCAGGCCCGTCTGGCTGCGCAGGCACAGCCGCTGGCAGGCGAGGCCGCGCTGCAGCCGGCTGCTACGCCGCGCGACTGGAAGCGTTGGCTGCTGTGGGGGCTGTTGGTCGGTGGCGCCTTGCTGGTAGGCGGTTTCGCGGTGAGCCTATTGCGTAGTGCGTCGGCCGATCGCAACGGCTGACTGCGACCGCTTCGCACGGCGGTTTGCCGCTGCGGCGCGAAGGTCGGACAATGGGCGTCCCCCGTGACCAAGGCAGCCGTCTTGCCCGTCGTGTTCGACCAAGCATCCCGCGCCTCGCCAACCGCGTTGGCGGCCCCGCGCATGGTGGGCAAAGGGCGCCACGCGATCCGCCCGCTGGCGCAACGACATCGCGATGGCCATCCACAGCCAGTTGCCGCTGAGGCAAAGCGCTCACATGTTTGCACCGGCGCGTCTGCTGGGTGCTTCTGCATGACCATTCCCCACTCCCCCTTCCTAGACCGAACGAGCTGAGCCCATGTCCATTGTCCGCATGACCGACCTCGATCTCTCCGGCAAGCGCGTGTTGATCCGCCAGGATCTCAACGTGCCGATCGACAACGGCCAGATCACCTCCGAACAGCGCATCACCGCCTCGGTGCCCACCATCAAGCTAGCGCTGGAAAAGGGTGCGGCCGTTATGGTGACCTCGCACCTGGGCCGCCCCAAGGAAGGCAGCTGGACCGAAGAAGATTCGCTGGCGCCGGTTGCCACGCGTCTGGCCGCATTGCTGGGCGTGGACGTGCCGCTGGTGCGCGACTGGGTCGATGGCGTGGAGGTCGCGCCGGGCCAGGTGGTGCTGCTGGAAAACTGCCGCATGAATGTCGGCGAGGGCAAGGACGATGAGACGCTGGCGCGCAAGTACGCCGCGTTGTGCGACGTGTTCGTGATGGATGCCTTCGGCACCGCGCACCGCGCGCAGGCCTCCACGCATGGCGTGATCCGTTTCGCGCCGGTCGCGGCGGGCGGCCCGCTGTTGATGGCCGAACTCGACGCCCTGGCCAAGGCGCTGGACAACCCGGCCAAGCCATTGCTGGCGATCGTGGCCGGCAGCAAGGTGTCCACCAAGCTGGAGCTGCTGTCCAACCTGGTCAACAAGGTCGACCAGCTGATCGTCGGCGGCGGCATCGCCAACACCTTCATCGCCGCGGCCGGGCATGCCGTGGGCAAGTCGTTGAACGAGCCGGATTTGATCCCGACCGCCAACCGGATCGTGGCCGATGCCAAGGCACGTGGCGCCGAGATCCCGCTGCCCACCGATGTGGTCGTTGCCAAGCAGTTCCTGCCCGATGCGCAAGCCAGCGTGAAGTCGTTGGACGCGGTCGATGCGGACGATCTGATCCTGGATATCGGCCCGCAAACCGCGCAGCGCTACGCCGAACTGATCGCCAGTGCCGGTACCGTGGTGTGGAACGGTCCGGTGGGCGTGTTCGAATTCGAGTCCTTCAGCCACGGCACCGAAACCCTGGCGCGCGCGATCGCCAGCTCCAAGGCGTTCTCGATCGCTGGCGGTGGCGACACCCTGGCCGCAGTGGACAAATACGACATCGCCCAGGACGTGACCTACATTTCCACGGGCGGCGGTGCGTTCCTGGAGTTTCTGGAAGGCAAGACCTTGCCGGCAGTGGCCGCACTCCAGGCCCGCGGTCAGTGAGTGCAGCCACACTGTTTTTCGATCTGGACGGCACGCTGGTCGATTCTGAGCCAGGCATCGTTGCCAGCATCGTGCATGCCTTCGACGAACTCGGCCAGCCGCGGCCGTCGGCGCAGACCTTGCGCGCCTGGATCGGCCCGCCGTTGCGCGATAGCTTCACCGAGTGTTTTACGGACGACCCGGAGTTGGTGCAGCGCGCGCTCGGGCTCTACCGCGCACGCTACGACGCGGTGGGCTGGACAGAACTCAGCGTGTTCGACGGCATCGGCGAGGTTGTCACCGGCCTGCAGCGCGCCGGTCATCGCCTGGCCGTGGTGACCTCGAAGAATGAGCGCTATGCGCGGCGCATCGTCGAGCATCTGCCCTTCGGCGCGTGCTTCGAGGAGGTGATCGGTGCCAGCGAAGACGGCGAACGTCGCTTCAAGCCGGACCTCATTGCCGAAGCGCTGCGCCGTTTGCAGATCGACAAGACCGGCTGCGTGATGATCGGCGACCGGCGCATGGATATCGATGGCGCCAATCACCACGGCATCCACAGCATCGGCGTGTTGTGGGGCTTTGGCGACGAGGGCGAACTGCGCACCGCCGGCGCCGGTGCGCTGGCACGCACGCCGGCTGAACTGGCGGCGTTGCTTCAGTGATGAGCAGTTCGCGTCGGCCGTTGCGTTCGCTTGGTCGACGCGCCTGCAAATGCGGTTCGCAGCGCGCAGAACACGCTTCACCGCTGCCGGGTTAGGGTGGCGACCGTTCGCCTTGCTCATGGCAGCGCGGGCGCAGGCGTACGTACTGTCCCGCACTGTCTGTAAGACATGCCGGAATCGGAGGAAGGCTATGCCGCAATGCCATCCTCGGTACGTGACGTGTGTGTTAAGTTTCGCGGCTTTTACAGGGAGGCCATCATGAAAGAACGTCAACGCCGCACCAAGATCCTCGCCACCCTCGGACCGGCAACGGATGCGCCCGGTGTGCTGGATACGCTGTTCAAGGCAGGCGTCAACGTGGTGCGCCTCAACTTCAGCCATGGCGACCCCTCCGGCCAGGCCAAGCGTGCCGCCGAAGTGCGTGCCGCTGCGGCCCGCGTCGGTGCCGAAGTCGGCATCCTGGCCGACTTGCCGGGCCCGAAGATCCGTATCGAACGTTTTGCCGAAGGCAAGATCAAGCTGACCATGGGCGATCGCTTCGACCTGGTGGCCGATGCCAACGCGCCGGCTGGCGACCAGACACAGGTTGGCGTCAGCTATCTGGGTCTGCCGCAGGACGTGACTGCCGGCGACGTCCTGCTGCTCGACGATGGCCTGATGCAGTTGCAGGTCACCGATGTGCAGGGCGCGCGCATCGTCACCAAGGTGTTGAACGATGGCGTGCTGTCCGACCGCAAGGGCCTCAACAAGCAGGGCGGTGGTCTGTCGCTGGGCGCGTTGACCGAACGCGACAAGGAACTGATCGGCATCGTTGCCAAGATCGGCGTGGACTTCATCGCGGTGTCGTTCTGTCGTAACGCGCAGGACATGCACGACGCACGTCAGATCGCCCAGCAGCATGGCTGCGATGCGCAACTGGTGTCCAAGATCGAGCGCACCGAGGCGATCGAAAACCTGGTCGAGATCGTCGAAGCCTCCGATGTGGTGATGGTGGCGCGTGGCGACCTGGGCGTTGAAATCGGCGACGCCGAATTGCCGGGCCTGCAGAAGAAGATCATTCGCGAATCGCTGGCGCAGAACAAGGTGGTGATCACCGCCACGCAGATGCTGCAGTCGATGGTCGAAAGCCCGATCCCCACCCGCGCCGAAGTGCTGGACGTGGCCAACGCGGTCATCGACGGCACCGACGCGGTGATGCTCTCGGCCGAGACCGCCGCCGGCGCCTACCCGGTGCGTGCGGTGGAAGCGATGGCGCGCATCTGTCTGGGGGCCGAACACCAGTTCGAGTTCGATACCGACTTCGAAGCGGCGCAACGCAATCTGCAGCGCGCCGACCAGGCGATTGCGATGGCGACCATGTTCCTGTCCGAGCACATCGGCCTGGGCGGCGTGGTGGCGTTGACCGAATCCGGCGGCACGCCGCGCTTCCTGTCGCGCTTCCGCTCCAATATGCCGATCTACGCCTTCACCCGTCACGATGGCGCACGCCGCCAGATGGCGATGATGCGTGGCGTGTTCCCGATCAGCTTCGACAGCCGCGGCCTGACCCCGCGCGAGGCCGCACGTGCGGCGATCCGCCTGCTGGTGGAGAACGAGCGCATGGGGCCTGGCGACCGCGTGGTCTTTACCAGTGGCGAGCACATGGAAACCCACGGCGCCACCAACACGCTGCGCCTGCTGGAAGTGGGCGAAGACGGCCGCGCCACCGGTCTGGGCGAGCTGTAACGTCTGTCGACCGCATCCGGCGCATGACCTGAGCCGGAACAGACGCGCCACACAACGGCGGCCCCAGGGCCGCCGTTGTGCGATGTGGCGACCTGGCCGCTGGGCGCGCGCCAGCAACACGTAGGAGCGCACCTGGGCGCGACGGGCTGTATCGGGCATGCCCGTCGCGCCCGGGTGCGCCCGGGCGTCGCCGGATCGTTGGTCAACGGCCGGATCCGGCGAGTACCCAATGCCCACCACCTCACACGCGCACTGCTGCAACGGTGCTGGTGATGGCGGAACAAGACGCTGTCCACGATGTAACGCATGCCGCAGGCGCAGCTCTGTGTCGACAGACGAAGCAGCAACGCGGCCAACCCTCAAGGTGCCAGCTAACTCACGCATGGCTCGGTATCAACGCGCCAGCGCAGTCACTGCAGCCATGTGCATCCCAGCAGCGCAAGCGCCACGCCGCGCACCATGCTCGGCTTTGCCGATTCCCGATTCCCGATCCCCGATCCCCGATCCCCGATCCCCGCGATGCGAGCACGCAGCACACATCCTGTCACGCACGCACGTGTAATCGGTTGCAGGCATTCCGTGAAGGAATGTGTACGACTTTCGTCGCTATACTTTCGTTCTCCCCCGCAGCTGCCACAGGAACTACATGAGCATCGAACAGCTTGCCGAAACCGCCCAGGCGATGGTCGCCCCGGGTAAGGGCATCATCGCCATCGACGAATCGACCAGCACGATCGCCAAGCGTTTTGCCAGCGTCGGCATCGAGAACATCGAAGAGAACCGTCGCGCCTATCGCGAACTGTTGCTGACCACGCCCAAGCTGAGCGACTACATCTCCGGCGCCATCCTGTTCGACGAGACCATCCGTCAGAAGACCAAGGATGGCGCGCCGTTCGCCGAGTACATGACCGCCCACGGCATCATCCCGGGCATCAAGGTCGACAGGGGCGCGCAGCCGCTGGCCGGCATGCCGGGCGAGCTGGTGACCGAAGGCCTGGACGGCCTGCGTGCGCGTCTGGAGGAGTACTACACGCTGGGTGCGCGCTTCGCCAAGTGGCGTGCGGTCATCAATATCGGCGAAGACATTCCGTCCGGCACCTGCATCGAGGCCAACTCGCATGCGCTGGCGCGTTACGCTGCGCTGTGCCAGGAACAAGGCTTGGTGCCGATGGTCGAGCCGGAAGTGATCATGGACGGCAGCCACGACATCGAAACCTGCTACGAAGTGACCGAAGCCGCGCTGCGCTCGCTGTTCGGTGCGCTGTATGAGCAGAACGTCGTGCTCGAGGGCACCATCCTGAAGGCCTCGATGGTGATCTCCGGCAAGAGCTGCGAAGAGCAGGCCAGTATCGAAGAGGTGGCCGAATCCACCGTGATGTGCCTGAAGTCCACCGTGCCGGCGATCCTGCCGGGCATCGTGTTCCTGTCCGGCGGCCAGACCGACGAGCAGTCCACCGCCCACCTCAACGAAATGCACCAGCTCGGCAATCTGCCCTGGCCGCTGAGCTTCTCCTACGGCCGCGCCATGCAGCAGGCCGCGCTGAAGCTGTGGGCCAAGGACATGACCGGCAACTTCGCCAAGGCGCAGCAGGTCATCTACGAGCGCGCGAAGGAAAACGGCCTGGCTGCGCTGGGTAAGTGGAAGGGTTGATCGATTGATGAGGGCTGCAAGGCCGCCGCATCGATAGAACAAAAACGCCGGCAGCGATGCCGGCGTTTTTGTTTGCTGCATCCACGGGTTCGATGCCGCGCGAAAACGCAAAGGGCGCCGCTCGGCGCCCTTTGCTCAATCAACATCGCTCCATGGATTGCTCATCCAGCCGGTCGATGCGACATGCTGCCCACGTCAATCCAATCTCAGGCCGCCGCAGTTTCCTGCGTCGCCAACGCTTGCTGGTAGGCCTTATAGGTCGCCTCGTTATAGGCCACCAAGACGATGTGCTTGGGCACCTTGTGCGAGCGCTGCCAATCGCGCGTTTCGGTCACGGCGATGCGGGCCGCCTGATGCAGCGGGTAGCCGTAAATCCCGCAGCTGATCGCCGGGAACGCAATCGAGTGCAGCATCATCTGTTCGGCGAGTTTCAGCGATTGCCAATAGCAATTGGCCAGCTGTTCGGGCTCGTTATGCCTGCCGTCGCGCCACACCGGGCCAACGGTATGAAAGATGTGGCGTGCCTTCAGATCGAAGCCGTCGGTGATGCGGATTTCGCCGGTGGGACAACGCACGCCTGGACGCACTTGCGGCAGTGCTTCGCAGGCTTCCAGCAAGCGCGGGCCGGCGGCACGGTGGATGGCGCCATCGACGCCACCACCGCCGAGCAGGGATTCGTTGGCGGCGTTGACGATGACGTCGACGTCGAGTTCGGTGATGTCGCCTTGCCAGACTTCGATTCTCATAGCGCGATAATTATGCGAATTGCATGATGGGCGCGTGATGGGGAGCACGCTGCGGAATCGGCACGCTATCGGCCATTCATCTCACCTGCTGCGACTGTCTGACGGGGTGAATGCATGCCGTCCCGTGTCGGGCCGGGCGCTCTTTTGGAGCGATCGGCAGCAACCATTGTCACGCGCGAGGTGATGCGTGTTGCGGCTACAACCAGCGGCGGACACTTACGCAGTAGTCGTTGTAGTGGCGGCCGAATTCGGCGCGTGGACGCGCCTCTTCGAACGGGATGACATAGCGCTGCAGCGCAAGCCACGGCAGCGGCACCAACACAACCGCCCACAGCAGGCCAAGTTGCAGGCACAGGCCGACGTAGCTCAGCACCAAGGCCAGGTACATCGGGTTGCGGGTGACGCGATACGGGCAGTCCAGCACCAGGCGCGAGGGGTGACCGCTGGGCATGATGGTGGTGCGCCGACGCGCGAACAGGATGAAGAAGCTCACCGCCAGCGCCAGGCCGAGACAGGCGATGCCGCCGCCCACCACTTCGATCCAGGCCAGTGGCGTGGGAGGGGGGAGAGGCAGATCCAGCGCCTCTTGCAGCCATGCGCCCAGCCCCAGGGCTAGCGCGAAGTGGACCGGGGAGGTCATTTTTACCAGCCATGGCGCCCGCGCGGCGCGGGTCTCGCTGTGTCCATACGGCTGGTTGCTCACACATCTCTCCCTACATCGCGGCCGCCATCCTAACGTTTCCTTGACATGGACGGGAGTGCGGGCGTGTCTGTAGCTGGAAACAGAACGGAGCTGCACCTAGCGCAAGGCGTGCCGGGCGCGCTGCCACGTCCTTGGTTTCGGCAATACCGCGTGCGCTTTCGCCTCGAGGCGGTCACGGATCGCGAGCATGAAGTGCCCGCCGCGACGCGGCGTCTTCCGGCGCAAATACACTGTTCAGCCGTGGCCAAAAAGCCGCGCATTGCGCGGCTTCAGGTCTGGTCATCAACTGCGCCCGATCAGGGCAGCCCGGCCAGCCAGTCGTCGTCGGAGCCTTCGTTGATGTCGGCGAAGAGCGGGGTCGAGAAGTAGCGCTCGCCAGTGTCGGGCAGCATCGCCAGGATGACGGCGCCAGGCACCGCGCCTTCTGCCACGCGCAGCGCGGTGGCGACGGTGGCGCCGCCGGAGATGCCGGTGAAGATGCCTTCTTCGGCGGCCAGGCGCCGCGCCACGGTGATGGCGTCGGTGTCTTCCACGCTCAGCACCTCATGGGCGACCTCGCGGTTGAGCACCTCGGGTATGAAGTCCGGGGTCCAGCCCTGGATCTTGTGCGGTTTCCAGTCCTGGCCTTGCAGCAAGGCGGCGCCAGCCGGCTCCGAGGCGGTGATGCGCACTTCCGGGCGCGCAACGCTCAGGACCTCGCCCACGCCGGTGAGGGTGCCGCCGGTGCCCCAGCCGGTGACGAAATGGTCCAGCCGGTGGCCGGCGAAATCGCGCAGGATCTCGGCGGCGGTGGTGTTGCGGTGGTAGGCCGGGTTGGCCGGATTGGCGAACTGGCTGGCCAGGAACCAGCCGTGCTGTTCGGCCAGCTCTTTCGCTTTGCGCACCATGCCGCTGCCGCGCTCGGCAGCCGGCGTCAGGATGACCTTGGCGCCATAGGCACGCATCAGCTTGCGGCGTTCGATGGAGAAGGTTTCCACCATGGTGGCGACGAACTTGTAGCCGCGTGCTGCGGCCACCATGGCCAGTGCCACGCCGGTGTTGCCGGAGGTGGCTTCGACGATGGTGTCGCCGGGCTTGAGCAGGCCGCGCTGTTCGGCGTCTAGGATGATCGCCAGTGCCAGCCGGTCCTTGACCGAGCCGCCGGGATTGAACGATTCGACCTTGACGTACAAGGTCACGTTATCCGGGGCGAGGCGTTGGAGCTTGACCACCGGGGTGCGGCCGATGGTGTCGAGAATGTTGTCGTACAGGGCCATGGGGTCTCCGTCGGAATCAGGCTGCGTGGGCCAGTGTGGGCGTGTGGGGCGTTGCGCCGGGTGAGTGCGGCGGCGAGGCGCTCAGCGGCGCGCTGCCGAACCAATGCAGCGTCTGCGCCAGTGCCGTTACCTCGCCCAGGATCAGCAGCGCCGGTGCGGTCACGGCGTGCTGCCGGGCGCTGGCGGCCAGGTTGGCGAGCGTACCGGTGATTACCCGTTGCTGCGGGCGCGAGCCGTTTTCGACCAGCGCAAACGGGGTGGTGGGTGCGCGGCCGGCCTGCAGCAGGCGTTGCTGGATGGCGTCCAGACCGGCCACGCCCATGTAGAACGCCAGGGTCTGGCGTTCCTGGCCAAGCGCCTGCCAATCCAGCGTGTCCAGCGAATCCTTGCAGTGCGCGGTGATCAGCCGCAGCGATTGCGCATGGTCGCGGTGGGTGAGCGGAATGCCGGCATAGGCGGCGCAGGCGATCGCGGCGGTGATGCCGGGAATGACCTGAAAGCCGATGCCGTGCGCGCGCAGGAATTCCAGCTCTTCGCCGCCGCGGCCGAACACGAATGGGTCGCCGCCCTTCAGCCGTACCACGCGGCGACCGGCCCGGGCGTGTTCCAGCATCAGGCCGTGAATCTGTTCCTGCCGGGTGCTATGGCCTTGCGCCGACTTGCCGACCTCGATGAGGTGCGCGCCGTGCCGAGCCAGGCGCAGGATCTGCGGGCTGACCAGGCGGTCGTGCAGCACCACCTCGGCCTGACGCAGTGCGCGCAGCGCATGTCGGGTGAGCAGGCCCGGATCGCCGGGGCCGGCGCCGACCAGGCTTACGTTGCCGGGCGCCAGCGTGCCGATCGCGCTGCGCGGTCCTGTGGAGCGCGCAGGAACCGTTGCGGACGCCGCAGGCGCTGCGGCGTGGGTCAGCAGCCGATGGGCACTTGCTGCTTGGCGCAGGGCGTCGTTGAGCGCTGCCGATTCGCTGGCGGCGACGGTGAGCCATAGCGGTTGGTCGGACTGCGCCAGCCATGCCGGGTCGAACCGACCGGCCAACCAGCGCAGCCGCCCTGCCTGCGCCCAGTGCCGCAACTGCGCGGAGAGCTCGGGCGCGCCGACCAGCGGCAGCGCACCGGCCTGCAGCAACTGGCCAGTGGCGTGCTCGGCATCGGCGCCGCCGCCGACCACCAGGACGGCACGGCCACGCAGGTCGGCAAGCAGCGGGAACGCAGGAGTCACGGTTCGGCAGCATCGTTGGAGGAGGGCCAGACCGTAACGCCGGCTTATAGCCGTCGGAAATGACTTCATACATCCTAAAAATAGCGTTCGGTTATAAGCTGGCCCGCAGAACTCCTCTACAGTCGAATCCCTTATAGCGCCTCGCGCTTTTTTGGATATAAGCCATGACGCTGACCCAACTTCGCTATCTGGTGGCCATCGCCGATGCCGAGCTGAACATCACCCTGGCCGCCGCGCGCGTGCATGCGACCCAGCCTGGCTTGTCCAAGCAGCTCAAGCAGTTGGAGGACGAACTCGGCTTTCTGCTGTTCGTGCGCAAGGGGCGCAGCCTGGATGCAGTGACGCCGGCCGGTGTGGAAGTGATCGAGCGCGCGCGTGCAGTGCTGTCGGAGGCCAACAACATCCGCACCTATGCCGCCAACCAGCGCCGCGAAAGCCAGGGCCAGCTGACCCTGACCACCACCCATACCCAGGCCCGCTTCGTGCTGCCGCCGGCGGTGGCGCAGATCAAGAATGCCTACCCGCAAGTGAGCGTGCATCTGCAGCAGGCCGCCGAAAGTGCGGCCCTGGATCTGCTGAGCCAGGGCGATGCGGACATCGCGGTGGTCAGCACCGCCGGTGGCGAGCCGAGCGCCGGCATCGCAGTGCCGCTATACCGCTGGCGGCGGCTGGTGGTGGTGCCGCGGGGGCATGCATTGGATCACCCACGCACGGCGCCGGACATGCATGCGCTGGCCGAACATCCGCTGATCAGTTACGAATCCTCCACCCGGCCGGGCTCCTCGCTGCAGCGCGCGTTTGCGCAGGTGGGACTGGAGCCGAGCATCGCGCTGACCGCGCTGGATGCCGACCTGATCAAGACCTATGTGCGCGCAGGGCTTGGCGTGGGATTGGTCGCGGAAATGGCGGTCAACGCCTTCGACGAGGATCTGCGCGCCTGGCCGGCGCCCGCGCCGATTGCCGAGTGCATCGCCTGGGCGGTGCTGCCGCGCGACCGCGTCCTGCGCGACTACGCCCTGGATCTGGTGCATGTGCTCGCGCCGCAAATCGACAAGCGCGATCTGCGCCGGGTGCTGGACGGCAATCAGGCACCGAACTGGCCCCTGCCGCCGACCTGGGAATCGCTGACCCAGACCATCACCAGCTGAGCGGCACGATGACCGAGCCACTGCGTCCGGCACTGAGCAGACTGTGGTCGTCCGAGCCGGACGGCGGCATGTCGCTGCAACTATCGGCCAGCATCGAGGGCCGCGAGCATGAGGTACTGACGGTGCTGGCCGACCCGCGCGACGAAGCGTTATGGGTGGCCGTGCAGGCGGGCAGCACGCGTGTGCAGATCCCGCTGGCGGTGCTGCGCAAGGCGCTGGACGTTGCGGCCGAGGATGTGCATTCGGCGGAGTGGTTCGCGCGCCAGGATGCGGCTGCGTCCGACGTCTGACGCTGCGATATGGGCGGCTAGCACACCCTCGCGAGCAGTCGTCAGGCGGTGTAGACAGCGCACAGGAGTGGGACTGGACGTGTGTGCATATCCGTTCCAGGTACTGGCTGCCTGGCGGTGCAATCGGTGCGTTCGCGATGACGCCGGTGCTGCGCTGCAGCGCAACTGCCCCGAAAAAATGTCTATAGGATCAAGGCGATGCGCATGTGCCCAACTGCGCCGCAGCGTGTGCTGTGGGTGATTTTCCCTACCCGTGTCAGGGCGATGCAGTTGGCGTCTACCGGGCGCATCAAGTTGCGTGCTGCGTTGTCGAAAACCCTTATAGCAACCATGACGCGACACTCTCGGACGTCTAGGGGTGGACGGCGCAGAGCTGGCGATGCAGGTGATCGCATCGCCGGTGTGTTTCGCGGTGTCGTCGAAGGTTGCTAGCGCTGTCGCATCGCTGTTGCGCGAGGCTGTGCACAGAGCGGCTGGCGCATCCGGGTCCCTGGGGAGAGGCCTGGCGTGCTTGGCGGCGGACCCGGGTCGGGAGCCCGGGTCCGCCTTTTTTTGTTCCGCAGCGGCACCTCGGTTGAAGATGGAACACCGCTCAGACGTGCCATGCCACTGCAGACAGTGCGCGATCCGGGCCGGCGCTGGTTTCCATGCCTGCGGCGAGCCGCCGGGTCTCCGCGGTCGCCGCTGACGCGGGCTTTCGCGTGGCATGTGGTGTCGGCTGCTGCAACGTCGGCGCGACGGGATGGAGTGGCCGCGCGTTCTGGTCTGGCCGCAGACCGCTGCCCCAACCGGTAAACCCCAGGCGTTCGCCGCGCAGCCCGAGCACGCTGCGGGCCACACATCTTTAGGCCAATGGAATCCGCACCGAAAAACAGGTGCCGCCCTGCGGGCGCGGACGCACGTCCACTTCGCAGCCCAACGTCTCGGCAGTGCGATGCACGATCCACAGGCCGATGCCCAAACCGTCGCTGCGCGGGTCGGCCTGGCGGAACGCCTGGAAGACCTGCTCGGGTTGGTCCATGTTCAAGCCGATGCCGCTGTCGATGATGTTCACTTCCGCAAAACCGGGACGGCGGCGGGTGCCGACCAGCACGCGGCCGCGTTCGGTGTACTTGATGGCATTGCCGACCAGGTTGCCGATCAAGGTGGTCAGCAGCGTGGGGTGGCTGCGCACGCGCAGCGAGGTGTGCACATAGCGAAGGGCCAGATACTTGTCGATGGCTGGTTGACGCCACACGCCGAGGATCGAATGCAGCACGTCTTCCAGCTGCAGTGGCTGCAGGTCCGGCATGGCGGCCTTGCTCGCGGCCGCCAGCGTGGCCAGCTCGTCCAGGCTGCGGCCGACCAGGCTGATCGCGTCGCGCGCAGCGACCAGGTTGGGAACGGCGTCGACGTCGGCGTGCCGGCGCATCTTGTCGATGGCGTAGGCGGCAGTGCGCAATGGGGTCTTCAGATCGTGCCCGGCGATGGCCATCAGGCGGCTGCGGTAGCGATCGGATTCCTCGGCGATTGCCAGTGCGCGCCGAAATTCCAGCTGCGCCATGGTCTGGCGTGCCAATGCGCGCAGGGCTTCCACCTGCTCGTCGGTGAGCTGGCGCGGTTTCCGGTCGAGCACGCAGACCGTGCCAAGCGGCAGGCCGTCGGGTGTCTTCAACAAAGCACCTGCATAGAAATGCAGCGGCGCCTCGCCGGTGACCAGTGGGTTGCGCGCAAAGCGGATGTCTTCGCGCGTGTCGGGCACCACCAGTACATCGTTGTCGAGCAGCGCATGCGCGCACATCGACTTGAACAGCGGGGTCTCGCGCTCGCCCATCCCCAGCTCGCTCTTGAACCACTGGCGGTCCGCATCGACCAGGCTGATCAGCGCGATCGGCGTCTGGCAAATGATCGAGGCGAGCCGGGTGATGTCTTCGAAGGCCGCTTCGCGCGGGGTGTCGAGAATGCCGTAGCTGCGCAGCGCCTGCAGACGCAATGCTTCGCTGGGGGGCTTGGGTGCGCAGGGAAGCGGTTCGGCCGCTCGATCGGACAGGACGGTACTCATGCGCGTAGCTACAGGGTGGAAGCGGCAAGCATAGGGCATGCCAAGGCCCTTCATGTGTCTGCGGTCACAGAGGTCGGACGAAACTGTGACTGCCGACCAGGATGGCGGCGCGTGGACGAGGCCGGCGTGCGGCAAACGGGCCTGCGGCTGCAGCGGCTGGCCCATCCGGTTCTGGCGTGCCGGCTCCGGCGCATGCCTGGGCGCGGGTCATCCGGGTATGACCGGGCCAGCCGGGTGCGACATGCGGTCGCGCATCGGCCGCGACCATCGCCCCGGCTTGCGTGGCGGCTTACACTTCGACGCATGCTGCGTTTGTCCCGTCGCCATCGGTTGTTGCCCCTGCTTGCCTGTCTGGCGGTGGCGCTGATGCTGGTCGCACCGCTGATCAGCCGCTGGAGCCAGGCGCAACCGATCGAGCCGATGTGCATGGGTGTTCCAGCGTTGTCTGCAGCGCGCGCGCTGCAGGCCGGTCATCGAACCCAGCCGGCCGGTCTGGCTGCGGATGCGCACTCCGGCGCCGTAGCGAACATGCAGCACGCCGGCACCCACGACGCAGCGACACATGGGCAAGCCTGCGATTACTGCGTCTTGGCCGCACGCTTGCTGCCATTGCTGATCGTGGCGTTGCTGTGCCTGCTGCAACCGCGGCCGGCTCCGGCTCCGGTGCTCACCCAGGCAGGCGCACGCTCGGTCTTTCGATGGGCCGCACTCGGCGCACGTGGACCACCGCTGGCCGCCTAAGGTGGCCCCTGTGCGGGCGTCCACGCAGCGATGCCCCGTGCGCGCCTGAGATTTTCGGCGTCCCTGCCGGGCAGTGCGGGCGACTCGCGTCTTATCGAATGATGCCGATGCGCGCCGCAATGGTGGCAGCGCACGGCTGTGCGGCCGTGCAGTCACGGCGAAGGGTTGGTCATGCGTCTGCGGTTGTTGAAAACGATGTGGTATGCGCCGTCGTTGGCGCTGGTGTGGGGGCCTGCATGCGATGTGCAGGCGCAAGACGCGGCACTC
The DNA here is from genome assembly GCF_008801575.1 of Xanthomonas cissicola. Classification (GTDB taxonomy): domain Bacteria; phylum Pseudomonadota; class Gammaproteobacteria; order Xanthomonadales; family Xanthomonadaceae; genus Xanthomonas; species Xanthomonas cissicola. Next base: position 33,823 of record NZ_VZPL01000019.1, read on the forward strand.
ACGCTGGGCAAGGTGCAGGTGAGCGAACACGCGCAGCGCAGCCCGAGCACGGCGCGCGTGCTGAGCTCGGTGGATGTGATCGGCGGCGAGCTGCTGCACGATCAACATGTGGACTACAGCTGGGAACTGCTGATGCGCGCGCCCGGGGTGCAGGTCACCCAGTTCCGCATGGGCACCGATGCGGGGCGCTTTTCGTTCCGCGGATTCAATGGCGAGGGACGCATCAATGCGGTGAAACTGCTGATCGACGGCATCCCCAGCAACGACAATGCCGGCGCCATGCCGTACCTGGACGCGGTGTTTGCGCAGGACATCAGCGCGATCGAGATCGTGCGCGGCACCAACGACGCGCGCTATGGCTTGAATGCCATTGCCGGCAGCGTGGACGTGCTCACCCGTACCGGCGGCAACGACGGCCGCTTGAGCGTGACGGCCGGCAGCTTCGATGCGCGCGAAGTGCAACTCAGCAAAGGGTTCGAACAGGGCGCCTGGAGCCAGAACTATGTGCTGGCCTGGCGCGACTCGGACGGGTATCGCGATCATGCCGACGCACGCAAACGCAGCGTGGCGGGCAAGTGGTTCTACACCGACCCGGACGGTGCATTCCGCGCAGGGCTCACCACGCGGTACTACGACAACTACGCATTGGAAGCCGGCTATCTGGACGCCGCCACCGCGCGTGCGGCGCCGCGCAGCTCGCCGGACTATGCGCAGAACGACCGCAGCGAGCGTCGTGTGCGCCAGACTGCGTTGCATGCGGACGGTGCGCTTGGCGAGCAGGCGCAATGGAGCGCCAAGGCCTACCAGAACGACTACCGCAACCAACGCTGGGTGCGGTTTTCTGCGGCCGGGCTGCAGCAGGAACGCGATGCCGACGAAACCCATCGCGGGCTGTTGCTGCGTAGCAACTGGCAGCCGGACTGGGGCGCGCTGCAGGCCAACCTGGAAGCCGGGGTGGATGCGCAGTGGCAGGACAACCAGTCGCAGCGGTATCGCACCGTGGCCCGTGTGCGCGGGGCAAAGCTGCGCGATTGGGACTACGATCTGCGGACGCGTGGCGCGTATGTGCAGGCCGTGCTGACCCCCATTGCGCGCTTGCAGCTGGTGCCGGGGTATCGCATCGATCGTGTCGATGGACAGCTGCATGACGTGCTGGCCGGCAGCATTGCGCCAACCTACGACTACGGCACCATCAAGCAACCCAAGTTCAGTGCGAGCTACCGCGTGGGCGAGCAGAGCAGCGTGTATGCGAACTGGGGACGTACGTTCCAGATCGGCAGCGGCGATGGCGCCTACCGTCGCCAGCCCGGCAACCTGGGGCCCTCGATCAACGAAGGTTGGGAGACCGGCTTCAAGTTCGCGCCGTCGGCCCTGGTGGACGGGCGCCTGGCGTATTGGGAGCAGCGCGCATCCGGGGAGGTGGCCACTGTTTTCGGCGTCAATGGCGTGGTAGGCATCGGCGATGTGGCCAATGTCGGCCGTACGCTGCGGCGCGGGTGGGATGCGCAGCTCAACGTGCAGCCGGCTGAGCATTGGCGCGCGTGGGTCTCGTATTCGCGGCAGAAGGCCAGCATCGCCACGCCCGATCCGAGCGCCCCGGCCACGCGCGGAAAGGAAATCGAAAACGTGCCGCACTGGTTGGCCACCGCCGGGCTGGAGTGGCAGGTCGGTTCATCGGTGCAGGTGAGCGCCTGGGGCAATGCGCAAGGCGATTACTACCTGGAACGCACCAACACGCTGGGCCGCACCGGTGGCTACGCCTTGCTCAATCTGGGCGCGCGCTGGGCCGTGGATGCGCGCAATGCGCTCAGCCTGCAGCTACGCAACGTCACCGATCGTGCGTATGTGTACGCCTGGTACGACAGTGGCAGCTCCGGTTACTCACCCGGCGATGGGCGTGCGTTGTCGGTGTCGTGGGATTGGAGCTTCTGATGTCTGCAATCACCGATCGGGGAGGCGTCGCCGAGGCACGCCAGGGTAGCCGCTGGCGCTTCTATCGCGCGGTGTGGCGCTGGCATTTTTATGCCGGGCTGCTCGTGCTGCCTTTCATCATCTGGCTGGCGGTGACCGGGGCTGCGTTCCTGTACCAGGACGCCATCGACCGCAGCGTGCACCACGGGTTGAAGGTGGTGCCGATAGGCGATGCGCGCCTGCCCGCACAGCAGTTGGTTGCCGCTGCACAAGGGCGCTACGGCGGCAGCTTGTTTGTGTACACCACGCCCAAACGCGCCGATGCGAGCGCCGAGATCGGGCTGGTGAATGCGCAAGGCGTGCGGCGGGTGGCGTATGTCGATCCGTACCGTGCGCGGGTGTTGGGCGCCCTGCCCGAGCACGGCACGCTCAGCTGGACGATCCGCCGGCTGCATAGTCTTGCGCTGGTGGGGCCATATGCCCGCGGCCTGATCGAAATGGCCGGCGGATGGGCCATCGTGCTGGTGCTCACGGGGGTGTATCTGTGGTGGCCGCGCGGGCGACGCGGCGGCGTGATCAGTGTGCGTGGCAAACCGAAACAGCGGCTGTTCTGGCGCGACCTGCACGCAGTGACCGGTGCCGGGGTCGGTGCGATCCTGCTGTTTCTGGCGCTGACCGGCATGCCGTGGTCGTGGCTATGGGGCGCGCAGGTCAATCGCTGGGCCAATGGGCATGATTTCGGCTATCCGGCCGGGCTGCGCGTGCAGCAGCCGATGTCGCAGCAGCGCTTGGCCGACAGTGGCGAGCCAGCGTGGTCGTTGCGGCAGGCGCGCCTGCCGGAATCTGTGGTGCCTGCACAGCGAACTGGCGCGGTGGATGAGCACGCGCATGGTCAGCAAGCACGTGCGTTGCAGATGGGCGACGAGCATTTTGAGCACTCCGGGCACTCCGAGCACTCCGGGCACTCCGGGCACTCCGGGCACTCCGGGCACTCCGGGCACTCCGGGCACTCCGGGCACGGAGCGCTCCCAGCGAACGCAGCGCATGCAGGCCGCGAAGAACACGCAGCGCACCCTGGCCAGTCGGAGCACGCGGCCCAGCACGCGCACTCGGCAGACAACGCACATGCCGATCACGGCGATTCCGCTGGATTCGCTGCGCCGGGACGCGGCGCGATCGGTCTGGACGCAGCGATGGCGCGTTTCGAGGCACGCGGCATCCTGCCGGGATATAGCGTGGCGCCGCCGCGTGGTGCGGCCGGGGTCTATACCGCGTCGGTGTACCCGGCCGATCTGCAGCGGCAGCGGGTGATCCATTTGGATCAGTACAGCGGTGCGGTACTGCTGGACATGCGCTATCGCGACTACGGGCCGCTGGCCAGGCTGCTGGAATGGGGCATCAACGTGCATCTGGGGCAGCAATACGGCACTGCCAATCAGTTGATCCTGTTGTTCGCCTGCATCGCCATCGTGCTGTTGTGCGTCAGCGCGGCGGTGATGTGGTGGAAGCGCCGCCCCAGCGGTGGCTTGGGCGTACCGCCGTTGCCTGCCGACCCGCGCACGCTACGCGGCCTGATGGCGTTGCTGGTGCTGTGCGGGCTGATCTTCCCGCTGGTCGGCCTGTCGTTGTTGCTGATGTGGGCGTTCGATCGTTACTGGATGCGGCGCGCTCACGCCGATGCCTCGGCGGGGTGATGCGTGCGCCGGTGCATGAGTGCAGCTCGCAGCGCACTGCCGTTGCATCCTGGATGCAGCATGCCCATGCAGCTGCCGCACACGCTGGTGAAGCGTCACTCGTACAAGCGCAACTGGCAATGGGCCGCTGACGCTAGATATCTTCGTGGATGCCGCACTCGCGCTTCAGACCGTAAAAGCGCGTGTCTTCTTCGCGCATGCCGGGCTCCCAGCGACGCGTGGTGTGGAAATCGCCGATGGACACGTAGCCTTGTTCCCAGAGCGGGTGATACGGCAGGTCGTGCGCTTGCAGGTATTGCCACACATCGCGATCTGTCCAGTCGGCAATCGGGCTGATTTTGTAACGCTCGCCGCGTTTCTGCACGATCGGCGTCTGCGCGCGGCCGCCGGACTGGCTGCGGCGCAGGCCGGTAAACCAAGTGCCGACGTCGAGTTCGTTCAAGGCTCGGCGCATCGGTTCGACCTTGCGCAGATTGTTGTATTGATCGATGCCCACCATGCCTTGCTCCCACAGGCGGCCGTGGCGTGCTTCCATCCAGGCGCGGCTGACCAGCGGGCGATAGACCTTGAGATTGAGCTTGAGTCGCTCGGTCAAGGCATCGGCAAAACGGTAGGTTTCCGGAAACAGATAACCGGTGTCGATCAGGATTACCGGGATGTCCGGACGTTGCTGACTGAGCAGATGCAAGGTAACCGCCGATTGCGCGCCGAAGCTGGACGACAAGGCCGCGTTCTGCGGGCCGTGCTGCAGCGCCCAGGCCACGCGTTGATCGGCACGCAGCCCTTCCAGCTGCGCATTGAGCGCGTCCAGATCGTCGAACGCGGAAGAAGTGATCGATGCAGCAGGCAGCGCGGTCATGCGAGCAATTCCAGGTCGAGGCGACGGTGCGTGGGGTAGGGCGGCAATGCGATCACCCCGGCGCGATGCAGGAAATCGCCGAAGCCTTCATCGTTGGCGTGGTCGCGTTCGGCGGCATAGCGCGCCAACAGCGGTTCCAACGCGGCCAGGATCTCCGGCTCGGTGATGTTTTCGCGATACAGCGTATTGAGCCGCTGCCCGCGACGGTCACCACCCAGCATCAGGTTGTAGCGCCCGGGCGCCTTGCCGACCAGCGCGATCTCGGCAAGATACGGGCGCGAGCAGCCGTTCGGGCAGCCGGACAGGCGCAGCACGATCGGCGTCTCGGCCAGGCCGTGCTGTTGCAGCAGCGGCTGCAGCGCCGCGCTGAAATCGGGCAGATAGCGCTCGGCCTCGGCCATTGCCAGGCCACAGGTTGGCAGTGCCACGCAGGCCATTGCACCGCGCGCCAAGGCAGTGGCGGACTGGTTGCCGGCGTCCAGCCCGTAGTGCGCCACCAGCGCATCGACGCGTGCGCGCTCGCTGGCCAGTACGCCGGCGATCACCAGGTTCTGGTTGGGCGTCATGCGGAACTCGCCAACGTTCAACTGCGCGATTGCGCGCAACCCACTCAGATGTGCTGCGGTATCGGTGTCGGCAATGCGACCGGCCGGCAGCGACAGGGTCAGATGCCATAGCCCGTCTTCGCCTTCGACCCAGCCATAGCGGTCGCCGTTGTGGTCGAACGCGAACGGCTGCGCCGGTTGCAGTGCGAAGCCGGCGCGGCGTGCGATCTCGGCCACGATGGTGTCCAGCCCGTGGTCGTCGATGGTGTACTTGAAGCGTGCGCGCTTGCGCACCGCACGGTTGCCGAAGTCGCGTTGCGTGGTGACCACCGCAGCGGCGATATCCAGCAACTGTTTGCGGGTCACGAAGCCGATCACGTTGGCCACGCGCGGCCAGGTCTCGGCATCGCCGTGCGAGGCGCCCATGCCGCCACCGATGCTGACGTTGTAGCCCAGCAACTGCCCATCGCGCAGGATGGCGATAAAGCCCAGATCGTTGGCGAACACGTCCACATCGTTGAGCGGCGGTGCGGCGAAACCGATCTTGAATTTGCGCGGTAGATAGCGCTCGCCATAGATCGGCTCGTCCTCGCTGCCGGAGCCGGACACGCGCTCTTCGTCCAGCCAGATTTCGTAGTACGCCCGCGTGTTGGGCAACAGGTGTTCGGAAACGCGCGCGGCATCGGCATACAGCGTGGCATGCGCCTGCGACAGCAGCGGATTCGCGGCCACCTGCACGTTGCGATTCACATCGCCGCAGGCGGCCAGCGTATCGATCAGAGTGGCATTGATGGCCTGCATGGTGGCCTTCAATTCGCGCTTGATCACGCCATGAAACTGGAATGCCTGGCGCGTGGTGATGCGTAGCGAATGATTGGCGTAGCGGGTGGCGATGCCATCCAGTGCCAGCCATTGCGTGGGCGTGATCACCCCGCCCGGCGTGCGCGTGCGGATCATGAACTGGTACGCCGGCTCCAGCTTCTGCCGCCGCCGCTCGTCGCGAATATCGCGGTCGTCCTGCTGGTAGCTGCCGTGGTACTTGATCAGGGTCTGATCGTCCTCACGCAACGCACCGGTCACCGCATCGGCCAGGCTCTGTTCCAGCGACCCACGCAGACGGCGGCTTTCGGATTTGATGTCTTCGACGGAGTGGCTCATGAGAATCGAGAATCGGGAATGGGGAATCGTGAAAAGCGGCGCAGTTGGTCGGAAGAACTCGGACATGGGCTGTTCCCATTCCCGATTCCCCACTCGCGATTCCCGGCACTAATAGACATCCCGTGCATAGCGCCCCTCCACCTGCAGTTGGGTGAGATACGCGGCGGCGGCCTCGGCATCCTGGGCGCCGTGGGTGGCGACGATGTCGAGCAGGGCCGCATGCACGTCCTTGCCCATGCTGGTGGCGCCGCACACATACACGTGCGCGCCGCCCTGCAGCCAGGCATAGACCTCGGCGCCACGCGCGCGCAGGCGATGTTGCACGTAGAGCTTTTCGGCCTGGTCGCGCGAGAACGCCAGATCCAGCGCGTGCAACTCGCCGCGTCTCAGGGCCAGCTGCCATTCGGCCTGGTACAGGAAATCGGTATTGAAATGCTGGGCGCCGAAGAACAGCCAGTTACGGCCCTTGGCGCCGGTTTCCGCGCGCTCCTGCACGAAGCCGCGGAACGGCGCCACGCCGGTGCCCGGGCCGATCATCAGGATGTCGCGATCGGCATCGGCCGGTACCCGGAAGCGCTCGTTCGGTTCGATGTAGACCGGCGTGGTGTCGCCTTCGCCAAGCGCGGCCAGAAAGCCGCTGGCCGCACCCAGATGCGCATGCCCATGCGCCTGGTAGGTGACCTCGTCCACGGTCAGATGCACTTCATCGCCCACGCGCTTGCGGCTGGAGGCGATGGAGTACAGCCGCGGGGTGAGGGGACGCAGCGCGGCGAGCAGGCCGGCGTGGTCCCAATCCGCCGGCCAGCGGCGCAGCACGTCGATCACTTGATGATCGGCGAGCAGCGACGCCAGGCCGGCAGTCTGGGTGGGGGCGAGCAGCGCTTGCAGTTCTTGCGCGCCTGCGCGCTCGGCATGTGCGGTGAGGAACGGCCGCGATAGCTTGGTCAGTTCGCGCTGGGTGGCGAGCCATGCATGCAATGCCAATGTCTGCTCGCCGATGGTGACCGCGGCATCGCCGTCCAACCGCAAGGTCTGCAGCACCGCATCGACCAATGCGGGCGGATTGCGGTGGCGGATGCCCAGCGCGTCGCCCGGCTCATAGCTCAGGCCGCTGCCTTGCAGCGAAAATTCCAGATGCCGCACGCGCTTGCCGGGCGCCGAATAGACGCGAAATCCCGGGCCCTTGAAGTCGCGTCCGCTGATGATCTGATTGGACAACAACTCGGCGGCGAACGGCTGCTGGTGCGACCACACCGGCGTGGCCGGGCTGCTGCGCAGCGGCGTGACCGTGGCCGAGTGCAGGCCGCCCTTGAGCTGCTCGCGCGCATGCGTGAGCGCCTGTGCGCGCCACGGCAGGGCAACGCTGTCGATGTCCAGATCGGCTTCGCCGCGCGGCTGCACGCGGCTGCCGCCCAGTTCGGCCAGGCGCTCGTCGATGCGCCGGGCAATACCGCAGAAATCGGCATAACTGGAATCGCCCAGGCCCAGGACCGCGTACTTGAGCTCGGGCACCTTAGGCGCGCGACGGCTGGTCAGGAATTCCACCAGGCCGATCGCATCGTCTGGCGGGTCACCTTCGCCCTGGGTGCTGATCACCACATACAACAGCCGCTCACTGGCCAGCTCGCGGGTGGGGTAGGCGTCGGCGCGCACCAGGCGCACGCTCAGACCCGCGGCTTCGGCCTCGGCGGCTAGGTGCTCTGCCTCGCGACGGGCATTGCCGGTCTGGCTGCCGTACACCACGGTCAGGCGTTGGCCTTCCTGGGCGAGTGGGTGCGCCTGTCCGCCCGGCAACACCGCCAGCGAGCGCGGCGGATGGCCCTGCGCCAGCCCGGCAGCGTAGCCGGACAGCCACCACAGCGATGCGGTGTCCAGGCCGTCGACCAACCGGTCCAGCAGCACCTTGCGCTCGTCGGGCAAGGGGCTGGGCGGTAGCGCGGAACTGGCGGCGGTCATTCGGATCCGGGGGGCTTGATGAGAGTGACGATGTTAGGGAAGCGTTGCGCCCACCAGAAAGGAATTGCCGTTATCGCGTTATGCCGGGCGCTTATTTCGTGCAGTCATCAGGGCGGCACACACTGCGGCGCCTTGCCCTACCATCGGCTGGTCTGCCCGCCGACATCCACGATATCCCGATGACTCTGCCGCCGCTGTCCCATCTCGACCGGCTCGAAGCCGAAAGCATCCACATCCTGCGCGAAGTCGCCGCCGAGTTCCGGGTTCCGGTCATGCTGTATTCGGTGGGCAAGGACAGCTCGGTGCTGCTGCACCTGCTGCTCAAGGCGTTCGCGCCGTCGCGGCCGCCGATCCCGCTGCTGCATATCGACACACGCTGGAAGTTCCGCGAGATGATCGCCTTCCGCGACCGCCGCGCGGCCGAGACCGGGGTGGACCTGCGCGTGCACATCAACCCCGACGGCGTTATGCAGGACGTTGGCCCGATCAGCCACGGTGCCGCCGTGCACACCGACATCATGAAAACCCAGGGCCTGAAGCAGGCCCTGGAGCACGGCGGCTTCGATGCGGCGATCGGCGGGGCACGCCGCGACGAAGAGAAATCGCGCGCCAAGGAGCGCGTCTTTTCGTTTCGCACTGCGCGCCACCGCTGGGATCCGAAGAACCAGCGCCCGGAGTTGTGGAATCTGTACAATGCGCGCACCGGTCCGGGCGAAAGCGTGCGTGTGTTTCCGCTCTCCAACTGGACCGAGCTGGACATCTGGCTGTACATCTACCGCGAGAAGATTCCGGTGGTGCCGCTGTACTTCGCCGCCCCGCGCCCGGTGGTGGAGCGCGATGGTGCCTGGATCATGGTCGACGACGCGCGCCTGCCGCTGGACCCGGGCGAAACCCCGCAACTGCGCTCGGTGCGCTTCCGCACGCTGGGCTGCTACCCGCTCACCGGCGCCATCGACTCCAACGCCGACACGCTGGAAGCGGTCATCGCCGAAATGCTGGTCAGCACCAGCTCCGAGCGCCAGGGCCGCATGATCGACCACGCCCCGGGCGCCTCGATGGAACAGAAGAAGCTTGAGGGGTATTTCTGATGGGCAGCGAATGGGGAATCGGGAATGGAGAATCGGAACAGCAGATTGCCGCGGATGCAGTGAGGGAGGGCACCGCCGTTGCGATTCCCGATTCCCGATTCCCGATTCCCGGCACCATCGGTGCCTACCTCCATCAACACGAATCCAAGCCGCTGCTGCGCTTCATCACCTGCGGCAGTGTGGACGACGGCAAGAGCACGCTGATCGGGCGGTTGCTGTACGACAGCAAGCGCCTGTTCGACGATCAACTTGCCGCGCTGGAAAGCGACAGCCGACGGCATGGCACCCAGGGCGGGCGCATCGACTATGCACTGCTGATGGACGGGCTGGCGGCCGAACGCGAGCAGGGCATCACCATCGATGTGGCCTACCGCTATTTCGATACAGACCGGCGGAAATTCATCGTGGCCGATTGCCCCGGGCACGAGCAGTACACGCGCAACATGGCCACCGGCGCGTCGACTGCCGATGTGGCGGTGGTGCTGGTGGATGCGCGCAAGGGCCTGCTCACGCAGACCCGCAGGCATAGCTACATCGTGTCGTTGCTGGGCATCGGGCATGTGGTGCTGGCGGTCAACAAGATGGACCTGGTGGACTACGACGCGCAGGTGTTCGCCGACATCGCAGAAGGCTACGCCGCGCTCGCCGCGCAGCTGGGCATCGGCCAGGTGCAGTGCATTCCGATGTCGGCGCTGGCGGGCGAAAATCTGTCCAGCGCTTCGATGCGGATGCCGTGGTACAGCGGCCCGCATCTGCTGCAGCACCTGGACACCGTGCAGTTGGAGCCGCCGGACGCCGCCAGCGGCCTGCGCCTGCCGGTGCAATGGGTCAACCGCCCCAACGCGCAGTTCCGTGGCTACGCGGGCACGATTGCCGCCGGCCAGGTGCGTGCGGGCGATGCGGTGGTGGTGGTGCCGTCCGGACGCCGCACGCAGGTGGCAAGCGTGCGCGATGCCAATGGCGAGGTCGACAGCGCGCGCGCCGGGCAGGCGGTGACGCTGACTTTGCGCGATGAGATCGACATCAGCCGTGGCGACATCATTGCCGCCATCGACGACCCGCCGGAAGTGGCCGACCAGTTCGCCGCGCATCTGCTGTGGATGGACGATGCTGCGTTGCTGCCCGGCCGTCCGTACTGGCTCAAGATCGGCACCCGCACGGTCACCGTAAGCGTCAGCGACATCAAGCACAAGGTCGATGTGAACACGCAGGAGCGGCTGGCCGCCAAACGGCTGGAGCTCAACGAAGTGGGCTACTGCAACCTGGCGCTGGACGAGCCCATCGCGTTCTCGCCCTATGCGCGCAACCGCGTGCTCGGCGGTTTCATCCTGATCGACCGGCAGAGCAATGCCACGGTGGCCGCCGGCACGCTGGAATTCGCGTTGCGCCGCGCCGGCAACGTGCACTGGCAGCATCTGGACGTGGATCGCGGCGCGCGTGCGCGCATCAAGGGCCAGGCGCCACGCGTGTTGTGGTTTACCGGGCTGTCGGGTGCCGGCAAGTCCACTGTCGCCAACCTGGTGGACAAGCGCCTGCACGCGCTGGGCTATCACACCTTCATCCTGGACGGCGACAACGTGCGCCACGGGCTCAACCGCGATCTGGGCTTCACCGACGAAGACCGCGTGGAAAACATCCGTCGTGTGGCCGAAGTGGCCCGCCTGATGGCCGATGCCGGCCTGATCGTGCTGGTGAGTTTCATTTCGCCGTTCCGCGCCGAGCGGCAACTGGCACGCGAGCGCTTCGACCAGGGCGAGTTTATCGAGGTCTTCGTGGACGTGCCGCTGGCGGTCGCCGAGGCGCGCGACGTGAAAGGGCTGTACCGCAAGGCGCGTGCCGGCCAGATTCCCAATTTCACCGGGATCGACTCGCCGTACGAGGCACCCCAGACTCCGGAGATCCATCTTCACGCCGATGGTGAGAATGTAGAGGCGCTGGCGCACCATGTGCTCGAATATCTGGGGCTGGAACGCTAAGCACGGCTAACACCGCAGGGCAGGCGATCCTCAGGCAAGCGCGGTAAGTGTGCGCAGCGGCGGTGTATGACCCCATACATGCCGTTGCTGCAGACCGGTTGCGCCCGTCTGGCGAATGCGCAGCCGGGTCTTGGTCGCGCCGACCAGCGCATCGTGCCAAGGACGGCAAGGGTCTTTGGTCATGGTGCAAAGCGCGCCCTTTCTGTCAATTCATGACGGCTAGGTCGGTAAACTTTCGACGTACCCCGCCAGGATGTCCTGATGCTTGTTCTGCCCAGCGCGCGCGTTTTCGCCGCGCTCTTGTTGGCCGTTGTGCTGGTCGGTTGTAGCCGTCAGGCCAGCACGCCGGCCGCTGCCAAACCCATTCCGGTCTCTGTGCAGGCGGTGGCCACCCAACCCTGGAACTCGACCGTGCAGTCGATCGCTACCGTGCGCGCGCGCGAATCGGTGGCGCTCACCGCTGCAGTCAGCGATGTGGTGGAACAGGTGTATTTCGACAGCGGCGACGAGGTCAAGGCCGGGCAATTGCTGCTGCGTCTGCGCGGCAATTCGCAGCAGGCGGCGTTGACTGCCGCACAGGCCACCTTCGAAGAAACCGACCAGTTGTACCGCCGCCAGTTGAGTCTGGTTGGCCAGCAATTGGTGGCCAAATCCACCGTGGACACGCAACGCGCCTTACGCGATGCCGCGCAGGCGCGCGTGCAGCAGATGCGCGCCGAAATCACCGACCGCGAAGTGCGTGCGCCGTTTTCCGGCGTGCTGGGCATCCGCCAGATCAGTCCTGGTTCGCTGATCACCTCCAGCACGGTGATCGCCACGCTGGACGATGTGGCGCGTATGTACGTGGATTTCCAGGTGCCGGAATCGCAGTTCGGCCTGGTGCAACTCGGTAATGCCGTGAGCGGCAGCGCGGCGGCGTATCCGGGCGCGCAGTTCCAGGGCGAAGTGGTGACCATCGATTCGCGGATCGACGAAACCACGCGCTCGGTGACGGTGCGTGCTGACTTTCCCAACGACTATCGCCGGCTTCGCCCGGGCATGTTGCTCGATGTGCGGTTGTTCCAGCCGGCGCGGCAGGCGCTGGTGATCCCGGAAATTGCGGTGGTGCAGGTGGGGCGCGAATCGTATGTGTTCCGGGTCAAGCCCGACAGCACCGTGGAGCGCGCCGATGTACGGCTGGGCGAGCGCCGCGATGGCAAGGTGGAAATTCTCGAAGGCGTCAGGGCCGGTGAGCGCATCGTGGTGGATGGCACCGGCAAGCTGCGCCCGGGCGTGAAGGTTGCCGATCAGGCGCCACCCGCAGCACCCCGCCCGCAGGCGGCCGCACAATGAAACTCTCCGACCTATCGATCACCCGCCCGGTGATGGCGGTGGTGATGAGTTTGCTGCTGATCGTGTTGGGAGTGATGTCGTTCACCCGCCTTACGCTGCGCGAATTGCCGGCCATCGATCCGCCCATCGTGTCGGTGGATGTGGAATACACCGGCGCCTCGGCGGCAGTGGTGGAAAGCCGCATCACCCAGGTGCTGGAAGACGCGCTGGCCGGCATCGAGGGCATCTCCACCATCGAGGCGCGCAGCCGCAATGGTTCGTCCGATATCAGCATCGAGTTCGTGCAATCGCGCGATGTGGAGGCGGCCGCCAACGATGTGCGCGACGCGGTCAGCCGCGTGTCCGACCGCATGCCCGACCAGGCGCGCCCACCGGAGATTTCCAAGGTCGAAGCCGACGCCGACCCCATCCTGTGGCTCAACATGAGCTCCAGCACGATGGACACGCTGCAGCTGTCCGACTACGCCGAGCGCTACGTGGTGGATCGTTTTTCCAGCCTGGACGGCGTGGCGCAGGTACGGATCGGCGGGCGCCAGCGCTATGCGATGCGCATCTGGCTGGACCGCGACCAGCTGGCCGCACGCGAGCTTACCGTGGCCGATGTGGAAGCGGCGCTGCAAAATGAAAACGTGGAGTTGCCGGCCGGCAGCATCGAATCGGCGCAGCGCGATTTCACCTTGCGCGTGGAGCGCAGTTATCTCAAGCCCGAAGACTTCGCCAAGTTGCCGTTGAACAAGGGCGAGGGCGGTTACGTGGTACGGCTGGGCGATGTGGCCAGGGTGGAGCTGACCTCGGCCGAGCGGCGCGCCTATTTCCAGAGCAATGGCGTGCCCAACGTGGGGCTGGGCATCGTGCGCAACTCCACCGCCAATGCGCTGGACGTGGCGCGCGAAGCGCGCGCGCAAGCCGAAGAAGTGCAGAAGTCGCTACCGAAGGGCACCAACATCTTCGTTGCCTTCGATACCACCACCTTCATCGATGCGGCGGTGGAGCGCGTGTATCACACGCTGGTGGAAGCGGTGGTGCTGGTGCTGGTGGTGATCTGGGTGTTTCTGGGCAGCGCGCGCGCCGCGCTGATTCCTGCGGTGACGGTGCCGGTGTGTTTGATTGCCGCGTTCATTGCGCTATACGCCTTCGATTTTTCGATCAACCTGCTTACCCTGCTGGCCTTGGTGTTGTGTATCGGCTTGGTGGTGGACGACGCCATCGTGGTGGTGGAAAACATCCAGCGCCGGATCGATCTGGGCGAACCGCCGCTGGTAGCCGCCAAGCGCGGCACCGGGCAGGTGGCGTTCGCCGTGATTGCGACCACGGCCGTGCTGGTGGCGGTGTTTCTGCCGGTCGGTTTTCTGGAAGGCAATACCGGGCGGCTGTTCCGCGAGTTGGCGGTGGCGCTGGCGGCGGCAGTGGCGATTTCGGCCTTCGTGGCGCTGACGCTGACGCCGATGATGTCGTCCAAGTTGTTGCGCGCGCATGGGCAGGCCAAGCCCAATCGCTTCCACCACTGGTTCGATGGGCGCATGCAGGCGGTGTCCGGTGCGTATGGGCGCTCGCTGGAGCGGCATGTGCACCGCACCTGGATCTTTGCGCTGCTGATGCTGTTGGCGCTGGGCGCCAGCGCATGGCTGATGGGCCGCATTCCCTCCGAACTGGCGCCGGCCGAAGACCGCGGCAATTTCCAGATCATGATCGACGGACCGGAAGGTGCCGGCTTCGATTACACGGTGGGGCAGATGCATCAGGTGGAAGACATCCTGCGCCCCTACGTGGGGCCGGACAAACCCATCGTGCGCGCCAACCCGCGCGTGCCTGGCGGCTTTGGCAGCAGCGAGGAAATGCACACCGGCCGGGTCAGCGTGTTCTTGCAGGATTGGGAAAAGCGCACCCGCCCCACCACCGAAGTGGCCGATGAGGTGCAGCAGAAACTCAACGTGCTCAGCGGCGTGCGTGCGCGCACGCAGGTGAGCGGCGGGTTGGTGCGTAGCCGCGGCCAGCCGTTTCAGTTGGTGCTGGGCGGGCCGGATTACGCGGAGATCGCGCAGTGGCGCGATCGCATCCTGCAGCGCATGGAAGCCAACCCAGGCTTGGTCGGCCCGGACTCGGATTACAAGGAAACCCGCCCGCAGATGCGCGTCAATATCGACCGCCTGCGCGCAGCCGATCTGGGCGTGCCGGTCACTGCCATTGGCGGCGCGCTGGAAGCGCTGATGGGCTCGCGCCGCGTCACCACCTTCGTCGACAACGGCGAGGAATACGACGTGATGCTGCAGGCTGGGCGCGAGGGCCGCATGTCGCCGGAAGACCTCACTGCCATTCGCGTGCGTTCCAACCGTGGCGAGCTGATCCCGCTCTCCAACCTGGTGACCTTGAGCGAAGTGGCCGAAGCCGGCACCTTGAACCGCTTCAATCGCCTGCGCGCGATCACGATCACCGCCGGCCTGGCACCGGGTTATCCGCTTGGCGATGCCATTGCCTGGGCGCAGCAGGCCGCGCAGGAAGAGCTTCCCGAATATGCGCAGGTGGACTGGAAAGGCGAATCGCGCGAGTACCAGCAATCGGGCAGTGCGGTGTTGCTGACCTTCGGCATGGCGCTGCTGGTGGTGTATCTGGTGCTGGCCGCGCAGTTCGAAAGCTTCGCGCACCCGTTGGTGATCATGCTCACGGTGCCGTTGGCGGTGCTGGGCGCGCTGGTAGGGCTATGGCTGACCGGCGGCACGCTCAACCTGTTCAGTCAGATCGGCATCGTGATGCTGGTGGGCCTGGCGGCCAAGAACGGCATCCTGATCGTGGAATTCGCTAACCAGTTGCGCGATGAGGGGCGCAGTGTGCATGCGGCCATCGTGGAGTCGGCATCGGTGCGTTTGCGCCCGATCCTGATGACCTCGATTGCGACGGTGGTCGGCGCGATTCCGCTGGTGGTGGCCGGCGGACCCGGCTCGGCCAGCCGCGCCACCATCGGCGTGGTGGTGATCTTCGGCGTCTCGCTGTCCACGTTGTTGTCGCTGTACGTGGTGCCGGCGTTCTATAGCCTGATCGCGCCGTTTACCAAGTCGCCCGAAGCGGTGGCACGCCAGTTGGAAACCCTGGAAGCGCAGACGCCGTCGGTGGGTGGGCATGCGTGAACGAAGCCGGCAGCGCTACGGCTGCCGGCATTCGTCGATGCGGAGGATGGCGTCAGGTCATCGATGCGCCGGGCCGGCGTGTGCATTCGTCCATCTGAGCGGCCCGCGTCTGCGCCGCGCAATTCGTTGCATGCGGCAGCGATGCCGCGCGCTGCAATGCGTCTCGTATGGTTGTCCACGGTAGGCTGGCGCTGCGAACCTCATAACGGTGCCCAGCCCAGAAGGGCGCGCGTTGTGGCCGGTGTTGTGGGCGCTGCGCGGCGTGAGTGCGAGCCGGTCGCCAACCAATGGCCCATGACAGGCATGGATGAATATGGTGCACTTCGACGATTGCCATCCCCGGAGTTGTCGATGCGTCGTCTTGCCTGCCTGCTTGCTCCTTCTCTTCTCGCGTTGTGCTGCGGCAACGTGCTGGCACAGTCGTCCGCCGAGGCGGTTCCCAATGGTCGTCTGCCGAGCTGGGCAGTACCGGAGCGCTACAGCCTCGCGCTCAAGATCGACCCGGAGCAGGCCCAATTCAGCGGCCGCACCACCATTCGCGTGCAGCTCAAGCAGGCGTCCGACCATCTTTGGTTGCACGGCAAGGAGTTGAAGGTCAGCAAGGTCACCGTCAAGCCCGGCAAGGGCAAGGCGCTGACGGCACGCTACGTGGAAGCCGATGCGCAAGCCGGCGTGGCGCGGCTGGACTTCGGCCGCACGCTCTCGCCGCAGACGCTTACCGTGGAGATCGCCTACAGCGCGCCGCTCAACCAGCAGCTGCAGGGCCTGTACCAGGTGAAATACCAGGGCAAGGCGTATGCGATGACGCAGATGGAGCCGATCAGTGCGCGCTACGCGTTCCCGGGCTTCGACGAGCCGGCGTTCAAGACGCCGTTCGACATCAGCCTGACCGTGCCCAGCGATGACCAGGCGCTGGCCAACACCATCGCGACCTCGACCAAGCCGGCCGGCAAGGGCTGGAAGACGGTGACCTTCGCCCCGACCGTGCCGCTGCCGACCTACCTGGTCGCCTACGCCGCCGGCCCATGGGACGTGGTGGATGTGGCACCGATGCCGGCCACCCCGCAGCGTCCGAACGCCACGCCATTGCGCGGCATTGCCGCCAAGGGCCAGGGCCCGCGCATCACCCCTGCGCTGGACCAGACCCCGGCCATCATCGCCGCGCTGGAGGACTACTACGCCTTCGGCTACCCGTTCGACAAGCTCGATCTGGTCGCTGCGCCGGACTTCAGCGCCGGCGCGATGGAAAACCCTGGGTTTGTGACCTTCCGCGATTGGCTGCTGTTGCTGGACAAGGATTCGCCGGCCGAGAACGTGCAGCGCTCCTTCAACGTCAATGCGCACGAACTGGCGCATCAGTGGACCGGCGACACCGTGACCATGGCGTGGTGGGACGACCTGTGGCTCAACGAAGCGTTCGCCACCTGGATGCAGCAGAAGATCACCATGCAACTGCATCCGGAATACCACGCCAATCTGGACCGTATCGGCGGTGCGCAGCATGCGATGGAGAACGACAGCCTGGTGAGCGCACGCAAGATTCGCCAGCCGATCACCGGCAATGGCGATATCGAAACCGCCTTCGATGGCATCACCTACCAGAAGGGCGCGGCGGTGCTGGCGATGTTCGAAGCCTTCGTCGGCGAAGACGTGTTCCGCGAGGGCATGCGCGCCTACATCGCCAAGCACAAGTTCGGGAACGCGACTGCCGACGACCTGGTCGATGCGGTCGCAGAAGCGGCCGGCAAGGGCGATGATTTAAAGGCCGCATTCCGCAGCTTCCTCAACCAGCCGGGCGTGCCGTATCTGCAGACCCAGGTGGCGCGCGAAGGCGGCAAGACCGTGGTCAAACTGCAGCAGCAGCGCTACCTGCCGCTGGGGTCCACCGGGTCTGCCGCGCAGCAATGGGGCGTGCCGGTGTGCGTGAAGTACGGCAAGGGCAAGAACCAGGTCGGTACCGCCTGCCAGTTGCTTGAAGACGGCAGCGGCAGCATCGTGCTGGAAGGCGCCGGCAAGAACACCTGGGTGTTCCCGAATGCGCGTGGCGCCGGCTATTACCGCTTCTCGCTGCCCAAGAAGCAATTGGCGGCGCTGGGCAAGCAGGTCGGCCAGCTGGACGATAACGAGCAGCTCGCCTACGCCGATGCGATCAATGCGGCGTACCGTCACGGCGATGCCGACAACGCGGCCGTGCTGGCGGCGCTCGCGCAGCTGGCGCCGTCGGCATCGGCAGATGTGTCCACCGCGCTGCTGGACCGTTTCGGGTGGATCTGGCGTTACCAGGCCACCACCGAGGCGCAGCGCGGCGCATTGCGCAAGGCTGCCGAACAGGCGTATCTGCCGCGTCTGCGTGCGCTGGGTTACGCACGGCGCAGCGGTGAGTCGATCGACGACACTGCGCTGCGCACGTCGCTGGCCAGTGTGTTCGCCTTGCGTCTGCAGAACGCTGAGGTACGCAAGGCCCTGCTGGCGCAAGGCGATGCGGTGCTGGCCGGCGGCAAGGGTGCGCTGGATTTCTCCGCCGCCAACCCGGACCTGCTCGGCACCGTACTGGCCGTGACTGCCCAGGAACGCGGCGCGCCGGCAGTGCAGGCACTGATCGATGCACTGCGCACGCATGCCGACCCGGCCCAGCGCAACGCCATGATCGCCGCACTGGGTGCAGTGCAGGACCCGGCGCTGCTGAAGCAGGTGCGCGATTTTGCGTTGACCGATGCGATCAAGGTGGGCGAGATGAAGAGCCTGCTGATGCGCGGGCACAGCGACGAGCGTTCGCATGATTCGATGTGGGCCTGGTTCACCGCCAACTTCGACCGCATCGTGCAACGCAGTGGCTCGTTCGATGGCGGCGGGTTGCCGGCGCTGGGTGCATCCGGTGGCTGCAGCGTGGAGGAGGCCGATCGCCTGGATGCGTTCTTCAAGCCGCGCCTGGCCAAGCTCAGTGGCGCCGACCGTGGCCTGGCCCAGACCGGCGAGACCATCCGCCTGTGCGCTGCGTTGAAACAGGCGCAAACCGCCCAGCGCTGAGTTGCGGCGTGCGGCCAGTGTGCGCAGTATCGTGGGAGTCGCTGCTGCGCATGCCATGACCACCGCAATGGACGAGTCGCTGATCGTGCACGGGGAAGGCTTCGTGCTGCGCCGCTGGCGCCCGGACGACCTGGATGCCTTGCTGCGGCATGCCAACGACCCGCTGGTGCCGCGCGGATTGAGCGAGCGATTCCCTCACCCATATACCCGTGCCGACGGCGAAGCGTTCCTGGCAGGCAGGGTTGTCGATGTGCGGGACCCGGTGCTGGCCATCGAGATCGATGGCCAGGCCTGCGGTTCGATCGCCGTACGCCCAGGGCAGGGCGAACGTCGCTACTCGGCCGAACTGGGGTATTGGATCGGTCGCACGTACTGGGGCCGCGGCTGGATGACACGTATCGTGGGCACGTATGTCGCCTGGGCGATGCAGACCCTGCCGCTGTATCGCGTGCAGGCCACCGTGCTCGATACCAATCCTGCATCGGCCACGGTGTTGCTGCGCAATGGCTTCGTCGAAGAAGGCGTCAGCCGCTGTGCGCTGCTCAAGCCGGATGGGCTGCACGATCTGCGTGTGTTCGCGCGGGTGAATCCACCCGCTGCGGTTTGCGTGCCCGTCTGCGCATCCGCCCCTGCGTGATTGCACGCCCGTGATAGCGAGCTGCGGAACGTGAAATAGCCGCCTCGCAGATGCTGCGCGCAGTCGGTCACTTCAACCTCGCCCCGGCAGGGCGGCACGACGTTCGACAGGCTTCGGCCCGGCCGCCGTAGACGGACCATCGCGCCAGTGGCTTACCATCGTCGTCACTGCTTGTGCGGCGGCGGCCCTGCGGGTGCTGCAACACGACCGACACGCATACGGCGAAACGGCCGGAAACAGCCGTTTGGCACTGCAAGCAACACGAACTTCTGGATCCGACAATGACACAGCATGATGGACGCGGCGGACGGCCGCCACGCGATGGCGGCTCCGGCCCCTCGCACAATCCGTGGGGCCGCGCTGCGCCGCGCACACCGGCGCCGCGCAGCGCCGCACCCCGTGCTCCAGCGCAGCACGCTCCAGCCGCCACGCCATCTGCCGCTGCAGCGAGCGGCAACGCGCGTGAGGTGCGGCTATACGGCATCAATGCCGTCCAGGCCGTGTTCAAGACGCGCCCGGAAGCGCTGCGCAAGCTGTACCTGAGCGAGGCGCGCATTCCGCAATTCAAGGCGCTGCTGGCCTGGTGCGTGACCCAGCGCATCGGTTATCGCGTGGTGGAAGAGGCCGATCTGAGCAAGCTCGCTGCCAGTGCGCACCATGAGGGAGTGGTGGCCGAGGTGCTGCGCGTCACCCCGCACTCCTTGCAGGAATGGCTGGCCGCGTTGCCGCAGGGCCCGGTGCTGGCGCTATGGCTGGACGGGGTGGGCAATCCGCATAACTTCGGGGCGATCTTGCGCTCGTCGGCGCACTTCGGCGTGGCCGGTCTGTTGCTGCCGGCCGGCTCCACGCTGGGCCTGTCGGGCGCGGCCGCACGCGTGGCCGAAGGCGGCGCCGAAGCGGTACCGCTGGTGCAATTGCCCGACGCTGCAACGGCGTTGGCGCAGCTGCGTCAGGCCGGTTTTGCGATTGCTGCCACACTGGTCGACGGTGGCCAGGATGTCTTCGCCGCCGCGTTGCCGCAACGCCTGGTATACGTGATGGGCGCAGAAAGCGACGGTATGGACCGCGCATTTGCGCGCGATTGCGATCTGCAGTTGTCGATCCGCGGCAGCGGCAAGGTGGAAAGTCTCAACGTTGCCTCGGCCACCGCGGTCTTCCAGGCCGCCTGGCACGCGCGCATGCTCACCGGAGAACACTGATGTTGCGTTTTTCTGCGTTGTTGCTTGCGACCGGTTGCTTCTTCAGTGCAAACGCGTCTGCCACCACGACGGCGGCACCACCCGAGGTGCGTACCGATCATGGTGCGGTGCGTGGCCAATGGCAGGACGATGGCAGTGCGGTCTTCCGCGCGATCCCCTTCGCTGCGCCGCCATTGGGTGCGCTGCGCTGGCGCCCGCCGCAACCGGTCGCCGCATGGACCCAGGTGCGCGACGCCACTCAGGCCGCCACGCCGTGCGTGCAGCCGGCGCTGGGCTGGAACAACGCCATGGCCAGGCGCGGCACCGAAGATTGCCTCTATGTCGAAGTGCAGACACCGCAGCTGCATCCGTCCAAGCCGCTGCCGGTGTTCGTATGGATCCACGGTGGCGCGAACGTGGCGGGCGGCGCCGATGGACATCTGCCCACCAACCTGGTGGCGCAGGGCATGCTGGTGGTGACGCTGCAATACCGGCTGGGCGCGCTGGGGTTCCTGTCGTTGCCGGAGCTGGCCGATGGCGACTACAACGCTGCCGGCAATTACGCCTTGCTCGATCAGATCGCCGCGCTGCAATGGGTGCGCGACAACATCGCGCAGTTCGGCGGCGACTCCGCGCGAGTCACGATTGCCGGGCAGTCGGCCGGCGGCCAGGACGTGGGCTTGCTGATGCTCAGCCCGCTCGCACGCGGCCTGTTCTCGGCAGCCATCGAACAGAGCGGCACTGCCGGCTTCGGCCTGCCGGCGCGCAGCCTGGAAGACAATCGCGCGCTGGGCGTGAGCATTGCCAAACGTGCCGGCATCGATGATTCGGCCACGCGCCTGGCGCAACTACGCGCGTTGCCGGTCGACCAACTGCTCAAGGCCGCGCAGGGCGTGGATGTGCCGGCCCTGGATGACGACGGCTACATCTGGTTGCAGGCGGTGGTCGACGGGCGTGTGCTGCCGCGTGCGCCGGCGCAGATGCTCGCTGCCGGCGCGCAGGCAAAGGTGCCGCTGTTGATCGGTTACGTGGTGCAGGAACTGCGCTATGGCGGCGAGGAAGGCGCCGAGAAGCGGGTGCGCCGCGACTATCCCGACCACGCGGGCGCCATCCTGCAAACGCATCGCGCCGTTGTCGCGCAGCGCGCCGAACGGCAAGGCAATGCATCCATGCAATTGTCCACCGATCTCACCTTCCGCTGCCCGGCGGTGACCGTGGCGCAACGCCAGGCTGCGCTTGGCGTGCCGGTATGGCATTACGTGTTCGATGCCGCCGTGCCCGGTGGGCAGGTGACGCATAGCGCAGAGTTGCCGTTCCTGTTCAAGAACCTGCCGATCGGCCAACCGCCGGTGTTCCTGCAGCGCTATTGGGCTGCGTTCGTGCAGCATGGCAATCCGAATGCCAAGGGCCTGCCGGCCTGGCCGGCATTCACGCCGGCGCATGCAGGGCTGCAGTTCGATGCACGTGGCGTGCAACCCTTCAAGGATGCGCGTCCGGCGGTGTGTGCAGGCGTGGAGTTGCCCTAATCGATCGCGCGCGCGCAACGGTGCGCGCGATCGACCCAACGCAACTCGATTCAGCGTTCGCAGCCTGGCCCACCGAAATAGAAACCACCATTCTGCATTTCCGGCGACAAGCCGGTGCGGGTGACGCCGGCATCCAAGGCATACGGATAGCTGTAACCGGCCATCGCCAGCGTGTAGCAGGACGGATGCTCCACGCTCAGCGACGACAGGCGCTGCACGGGGTGGGTGACCATCGCCGCATCGCGGTAGAAGTGGTTGGCCTGGAATGCGGCCTGGCGATAGCCGGCCGCTGCGAACTGACCGCTCCCCATGCGTGTGCTGGCTACACCGCTGTTGGTCGAGACTTCGCCGCCCGCGCTCACGTACGCAACGCGTCCATTGGCGAGATCGCCCGAATACAGTGATGCCTTGTAGTAACCGATCCATTCGCCGTCCAGGCGCAGCCACCAGTTGCCGTCGGTATTCTTCTGGAATTCGACACCCAGCATGGTCTGCTTGCCGCCTGCAATACTGAATCCTGCGGCCGGCTGAGCGCCCAGGACATGTCGCGTGCTGGTCTGCACGAAATCGCTGCAATCCAGATTATGACAACCTGTAGTGACGTAACCGTCCTGGGTGGAATAAATGAAAACGATGGGCTTGTTGCCCCAGCCTGCGTCTGGCTGGATCTCCCAGCCCACTTCAAGTGTTTGCACTTGCTCGCTTGCGCTTTCACCAACGATCCATATCTGACTGATGGTTTGTTTCTCGTTGGTGGAGCGTAACGTGGGTGCCCAAAGATTGATGTCGGCTCCGGCGCCTGTGACCGATGTGCCGGCGGTATCCAGAAAGACGCTGGAGTAGTAATGCGTTACCGGCGCTGCTTCCTGCACCGCCGGCACGGCGTCAGCCTGCCTGGGAGCGATCGCGCGCGGGGTCGTGCCGCGTAGAAAGCTACGCAGATTCGCATGCTTGCTCATCTCGGCCAAGCCGATGCGTTCGAACGGCACGCTGCCGGTGTCGCAACGTTGACCCAGGTTGACCGGCGCCACCGTACCCTTGTTACTTGAGAGGGAGGGTGGTACCGCCGGCGTGCTGCCATCGCGCAAGGCAGGTTGCTGCGCACTTGGAATGCAATCGAACACCTTGCCGTCCTGTTGCACGCTGCGCAGCACGGTCAGACCGTTGTAACGATTGAACAGATAACGCTGCATTTCGGCGAAGGCGGTGGGGTCGCTGACCTTGGCCGCAGCCCCACGTGTGGCGTAACTGAGCTGCGCCTGCGCATCCAGAAACGCCTTGAAGTCGCGCGTGACCTGCGGGAATGCCCGCGATGCAGCCAGCGACGCGCCAAGCGCGTCGCGTTGGGTGGGTGCGACGCTTACGGTGGCCGGTGTGCGAAGCAAGGGTGGCATCAGTGTATCGATGCTGCGGTCGCTGGTCGTCGAGATCGATGGCGATAGCAGCGTGGCGGCGCCGGCTGTGGGAGCCAGTGCAAAAACGCAAAGCGCAGCAATCGCGTGGCTGATCGATATCGGCCGATGAGAACGGAAGGTCATGTGTTGTCCCTTGGCGCCGGAATGAAACTGCCTGCACGCGGCGTACCATGCAGGACAGCAGCTTCAGCCCGCAGGTGCATTCCGAGGTCCGTTCGGGGCGCATGCCTGCGTTGAAGGCGTGCGCAGTCTAGCTGTGCAAGAAACAACTGGATGGGCAACGATGCATTGCGTGACATCAGGCACGAAGCAAGCGCGATGCGCTAAGCGGATGCCATGTCAATGGTCATGCACACCTTTGCGTACGGCGTCTTGCTATTGCGCAAAGGTGTGCCAGTTCACTTCACTATCAGCATGGCTGCTCTTACTTTTTTTGCAGCCTCACTGCAGCGCCGCCGCCTGCAGCAAGCGCAAGCTGCAACGTGTCGTTACGTGTGAGCCTGCGTGTGTCGATGCGTACGTCGCTCGGGGTCTCTCCATCGGTATAAATGGTGGCGGTCCAGCTGCCTTCGCCCAGGAACGAGAGCGGCAGGGTCAGCGTGCGCGCCTGCTCGTTGGTCATCGCACCCACATACCAGTCCTTGCCGCTACGCCGCGCCAGCGCGATGTGCTCTCCGATGGCGCCATCCAGCGCACGCGTCTGGTCCCAGCTTGCAGGCACATCACGCAGGAACTGCGCGGCAGGCACGTTTTCGTATTGCTCAGGACTGTCGGCAACCACCGCAAACGGACTCTCATAGACCACGTACATCGCCAATTGCTGCGCGCGCGTGGTCATCACCTGCGGCCCGAAGTGCTGTGGCTTGAAGTCGGCCGGGCGGACATTGCGGAAGCCGCCAGGGGTGTAATCCATCGGCCCAAGCAACATGCGCGTAAACGGCAAGGTGAGGTTGTGGGTCGTGGTGATGCGTGCGCTCCACTTGTTGTACTCGGCGCCGAGCACACCCTCTTGGGTGAGATAGTTCGGATAAGTGCGGGTCAGCCCGGTCGGGTGATACGCACCGTGCAGATCCACCAACAACTTGTGCTCGGCAGCCTTGCTCAGCAGGCGGTGATAGAAGTCCACCATCTGCTGATCGTCGCGGTCCATGAAATCGACCTTGATGCCCTTGATGCCCAGTTGCTGATACCAGGTGAGCGCTTCGTCCATGTGCGCATCGAGCGCGCGCCAGTGCGCCCAGAGCCATAGCCCTACGTCGCGCTTGCGTGCGTAGTTCACCAGGCCGGGCAGGTCGAGTTGCGCGACGGGCCGGCGAATATCCGCATCGGCGTTGTACTGGCCATCGCCGGTGCTGCCGTAGTACCAGCCGTCGTCGATCAGCATGTATTGCAGTTTCAACTGCTGCGCGTGATCGATATAGCGCTGTATGGTGGCGGTATTCATGCCCGGGTTGGCTACCCCGCCGGCCAGGCTGCCCGACCACCAATCCCACGCCGACTTGCCCGCGCGCACCCAACTCGCATCGAAGGCGGGCGGCGGATTCAGCGCGGAAATCAGGTTGGATTCGATCAGGCTCGCGGGGTTGTCGGCCAGCATGATCACCCGCCATGGCGTGGCGAAATCGCGGCCCTTGGCATCGATGTTGACCGCCACCGTGGGGTCGTCCAGGCGCGGCGACAGTTTTGCCGACACGCCCAGACCGCCATCGGAACGACCGGTGAGATACAACCCGGCGTAATCGCGCAGGTTCGCCTCGCCGATCGCAAGCGTGGTGCCGTTGGCGTCGGTCTGGCACACCAGCGGTAACTCGATCAAATGATGCGCGCGCAATCTGGATGCAGCGATTGCATCGTATTCGCCCTCGTGGCTGGTTCCGAAACGGCCGAGATTCAAGTTCCAGCAGCGGTAATCGTGCGGAAACGCGAAGCTGGTGAGTTCATCGCGAATGCGCACCTGACCCGCATCCGGCAGGACGTAACGCAACGCAACGCCGTCGTCATACGCACGCAGTTCGATGCTGAGCTTGCGATGTTGCGTATCGGCCAGTTGCACGCGCAGTTCTCGATAATGGTCGCGTGCCTGTCGCGTCTTTCCGACCGCCAAGGTGAAGCGGCTGTCGTGCAGTCCGGTCGTGCTGCCTTGTAGCGTCATGTCACGGCCGAGCTTGTTGCCTCGGCCAAGATCCAGCCCGAGCGGCGCATCGTCGAGCACCAACGTGTTGCGATACAGCACGCGATAGCTGGGCACGCCACCGGCGCGTAGCGTGAATTCCACCTGCGTGCGTGCATCGGGCGATTGCACGCGCAAGCTCTGTGCTGCAGCGGGTGCAGCGATCAAACACAACAACGTGCATGCCGCGGGGACTGCGGACTGGATCAGGTTTCGCATGATTCCCTCCTCCTGGGATTGCCAACCCTAGCGCAGAAAGGTTGTTGTCGATATCCAGCTGGGGTAACGTTACCTCGCACCATGGCCGCTGAAACAGGGGCGGCAGCCACGGGCGGCATCACAGAGGTCATGACGCAGAACGTCTGCACGACGGGTTGCCGATTGCATCGAAGCGATGTGCACCGTTGTGTGGCAGTAGAGCTTGGGAGAGGCCTCTAATGCTGATGGTTCGCAGGGCGTTCCGCCGCGGAGCGCTGTGGGTGTTGTGTGCTTGCATGGGTTGGACTGCAGTGGAGGCAGCGCCTGCCGACGATCCGCCCGGTCCGTATGACGTGCGCGTACTTGCCGGTGGCGTTGCGCTGACCAAGAAGCTCCCCGCCCAGACGCCGTGGTTGTCCGCGGATGCGGACTGGAGCGTCTCTGGATGGGTACGCCCATCACGGTCGATCACAGGTCCTGCATTGATTGCAGGCATCGGCGATCCGCAAGGCACAGGCCGCTACTTCGTGATCGATGGCGGCACACTCGGCTTTGCGCAGGGCGCCGACAATATTCTGCGCAGTACGCAAACCCTGCGTGCAGACAGCTGGACGCAAGTGGCCGCAGTTGCCCAAGGCGCTCGCCTGACCCTGTACGCCAATGGCCGCAAGGTCGCCAGCGGTCGTGTGCAGCGGAACGCCATCGCGCCGACGCTCGTCTTCGGTCCACGCCAGCAACCGGCGCCGTATACGCAACACTTCGGCGGCGATATCGCGGGCTTTACCGCACAGGCGGGCGCGCTGGATGCACAGGCCATTGCACGGCTTGCCGCAAACGCGCCGGATCCGGCACTGCAACGCTTCGAAGACGCATCGCCAGGCTGGCGCGTGCAGGTCAAGCAGATGGCCGGCCAGCTTGCTCCGCAGTCGGCTGCAACGTTGCCGCGCAGCAGCGCAGCGTTCCCGGCGCCGGTCGCACAGCCAGTACCGGATGCGCCTGCGCTGCAATCGCTGGATGCCGCATCCTGGCGTGTGGGTGCGTGGCAACTGGCCGCAGCACCGGAGCTTGGTCAAGCGACCGGCGCAACGCTGTCGCGCCGCGATGACACCACCGGCAATGCGTCATGGCGTGCGGCGACCGTGCCCGGCACCGTGCTCACCACCCTGGTCGACCGTGGCGTGTATCCGGATCCGGATATCGGTCTGAACAACATGGCCATAACCGAAGCGCTGAGCCGTCAGGACTGGTGGTACCGCAGCAGCTTCGATCTGCCTGCCGCCGCGCAAGGCAAGCGTCTGGAACTGCTGTTCAACGGCATCAACTATGCCGGCGAAGTCTGGGTCAACGGCGTGCAGGTCGGGCGCACGCGCGGCGCATTCGCACGCGGTCGTTTCGATGTCAGCACGCAGCTCAAGCCAGGTCGCAACGTCATTGCGGTACGGGTGTCGCCGCCACCGCATCCGGGCATTGCGCACGAACAATCGATGAGCGCAGGCGTCGGCGAAAACGGCGGCATGCAGGCCCTGGATGGGCCGACCTTCATCGCCAGCGAGGGTTGGGACTGGATTCCCGCGGTACGCGACCGTAATGCCGGTCTGTGGCAGGACGTGCAGTTGCACGCCAGCGGCCCGCTCGCGCTTGGCGACATCCAGGTGCTGACCGCGCGCTTGGCGCCGGATCATCAACGTGCCGAACTGGAAATCAACGTGCCGCTGCGCAATGACACGCCGGCCGCAGTGCAGGGCAGCGTGCAGTTGGCCTTCGGCGATGTGACCATCCAGCGCCAGGTCACGGTGCCGGCCGGCGGCAGTACGCTGAAGTTCACTGCGGGCGATACGCCGCAGTTGCGCCTCGTCAACCCGCGGCTGTGGTGGCCCAACGGCTACGGCGAGCCTGCGCTGTATACATTGCACACCAGTGTCGATGTGGCAGGCGCGCGCTCGGATGCGCAGCAGCTGCGCTTCGGTATTCGCGAGGTGACCTACGAGCTGTCATTATTCGACGACGATGGCGCATTGCGCCGTGTGCTGGTCGATCTCAACCAGGCCCGCCAGCGTGGCGAACGTATCGTCGATGTACGCCATGCCGCGATCCGGCCGGTACCCGGCGGCAACGCGCAGTCGCTGTATCCCGGTGCGCTGGGCTCGCCGGCAGTTCAGCAGCTGGACGATTCCACGCTGGCCCCGCATCTGGTCATCCGCATCAACGGTGTACGCGTTGCGGTGAAGGGCGGTAACTGGGGTATGGACGATTGGCGCAAGCGCGTGTCGCGTGAGCGGCTGGAGCCGTACTTCCGCCTGCAACGCGAGGCGCACTTCAATGTGGTGCGCAACTGGGTCGGGCAGAACACCGAAGCAAGCTTCTTCGAGCTGGCCGACGAATACGGCATGTTGGTGCTCAACGATTTCTGGCAGTCCACGCAGAACTACAACATGGAACCGGCAGACGCGGCGTTGTTCCTGGACAACGCGGCCGAGGTGATCAAACGCTTCCGCAATCATCCGTCCATCGTATTGTGGTTCGGGCGCAACGAAGGCGTGCCGGCCCCCATCCTCAACGAAGGCCTGGACAAGCTGGTTGCCGAACTCGACGGCACGCGCTGGTACACCGGCAGTTCCAACGAGATCAATTTGCAGGGCAGTGGGCCGTACAACTATCGCGAGCCGGTGGCCTACTTCAACAAGCTGGCACAGGGCTTCTCGGTGGAAGTGGGCACGCCATCGTTCTCCACGCTGGAGTCGTTCAAGGCCTCGGTGCCGGCGGTTGGCGACCAATGGCCAATCAGCGACGCCTGGGCCTACCACGATTGGCACCAGTCCGGGAATGGCGATACCAATAGTTTCATGCGCACGCTGACCGACAAGCTGGGCGCACCGACCGGCCTGGCCGATTTCGAGCGCAAGGCGCAGCTGCTCAATTACGAAACCCATCGCGCCATCTTCGAAGGCTTCAACGCGCAACTGTGGAGCAAGAACAGCGGTCGCCTGCTGTGGATGAGCCACCCGGCGTGGCCGAGCAACATGTGGCAGGTGTATAGCCACGATTACGACACCCACGCCGCGTATTACGGCGTGCGCAATGCAGCCGAGATCCTGCATGTGCAGATGAATCTGCCGGGGTACGAAGTGGTCGTGGTCAACAACGCTGCCACGCCGGCGCGTGGATTGCGCGTGCGTGCACAGGTGTACGCCAGTGACGGCAAGCTGCTGCAACAGCGTGAACAGGCGCTGGACGCCGCTGCGGTGGCAGTGTCGGCGCCAGTGCTGCAGTTGGCACCATCGCTGAAGGACACCAACGGGTTGGGCTTTGTGCGGCTGCAGTTGCTCGATCGCGACGCGATAGTGCGTTCGCGCAACTTCTATTGGGTAGCGCGCGATGCGGTGGCGATGCGCGGGCTGGATGCGCTCGCAAAAGTGCCGCTGCAGCTCACCACGCAATTGCAGCAGGGCAACGAGGCCGTGCTGCGCGCCACTGTCCGCAACCCGTCGCAGCAGGTGGCCCTCAACACCAAGTTGACCCTGGTGGATGCGCAAGGCCAACGCATCCTGCCGGCCTATTACAGCGACAACTATCTGAGCCTGGTACCAGGCGAAGAGCGCGTGGTGGACATTCGCGGCCCGTCCGCTGCCACCTTGCGCAACGCCACGCTGCAACTGCGTGGCTGGAATGCCGAACCATCGACAGGCGTCGCCAACGGGGCTCCGTAGCGACGTCTGCGTGTTGCCGCGCCGTGCCTTGCACGACGCTCTCACTGACGCACCGCCTGGTGCGTCAGTCAATACCGCATTGCCGTGCCGGTAATGCCGGTCGAAACGGTCGTGGATTTGTCATCCCTGGGAGGGGACCATGAACAAGCTGCATTCGAACACCCGTCGCACCCCATTGGCGGCCGCGCTTGCGGCTGCGCTCACCCTGCTTGCCAGCGGCGCAAGCGCGCAGGATACCGCCGCCACTCCAGGCGTCACCGAACTGGACAAGGTGATGGTCAAGGGCGTGCGCGGCGCGCAGGCCGAAGCCATCGAAAACAAGCGCAGCGCCGCGCAGATCATCGATTCGATCTCTGCCGAAGACATCGGCAAATTGCCCGACGTCACCATCACCGATTCGCTGCAGCGCGTGCCTGGGGTGCAGACCCGGCGCTCGGCCGGCGAAGGTTCGCAGCTCAATATCCGTGGCATGCCGCAGGTGCAGACCACCATGAACGGCGAGTTGTACTTGAGTGCCGGCGGCGGCGATCAATATGGTCAGCCGAACATCGGCCGCGCGCAGCCGGATTTCGTGGATATCCCGCCCACGCTGTTCAGTGGCGTGGATGTGATCAAGTCGCCCACTGCCGCCGATCTGGATGGCGGCATCAGCGGCACGGTCTCGCTGAAGACGCGGCGCCCGTTCGACCTGCCGGAAGGCTGGACCTTCAGCGGCCAGGCCGAAGGCTCGTACGGCGATCGCGTGCAGAAGGCCAACGAGCTGTACTCGGGGCTGGCCAGTTTCCGCACCGCGCGTTGGGGCGCGTTGCTGGCGGTGTCGTATTCGGATGCCACGCTGGAAAACAAGCATCCCAGCGTGTATTCCAACGGCGCACAGAAATCCACCGAACAGAACGTCGGCTTCGACTTCAACGGCGATGGACGTATCGGCAGCAATACCGACCCAGGCAATCTGCCGCGCGACTACTTCTACAATTGGGTGGCCACCGAACTGGATAACCGCAGCACCGATCGCCAGCGCACCGGCGTCAACGGCTCGTTCCAGTTCAACATCAACGATTCGTGGACGGTGCTGGCGGACGCCGCCTACACCAAGCTCGAAGACCACGACACCTCGGTGGCCGCACAATTGCATACCGGTTGGGCGACCAACCAGTTGCAGCCGGGGTCGGTGGTCGATCCCAACGGCGTATTGGAGTACGGCAATTTCCGTTACAACCGCTTTCAGGCGCATTCGATGGCCGGGGTGGCGGATTCGGATGCGCTCAACACCAATCTGGAATTGCGTTACGACGATGGTGGTCCATTCCGTGCCTCGTTCCGCTGGGTGCACGGCGATGCGCAGCGCACCTACGACGAAGCGCGTGCCGATGCAGCGGTGACGCGCGGCGACCAGATTCCGCGTGCCGGCGGCGTGACCCAGTGGGCCAATGTCAACGGCCTGCCCACCGTGGATGCATCGGTGGATTTCCGCGGCACCTATCCGGCGGTCAACCTCGCTACCGATGTGTCCAACCCAGACAACTGGCAGCTGATGTCCACCTGGGCGCAGGGCAACAAGATCGAGGCCAAGATGGACGCGTTCCGCGCGGACGGTACTTTCGAGTTCGACGAGGGCGTGGTGCGCGGCTTCCAGTTCGGCATTCGCTATGGCGAGCGCGATTTCAAGCTCGATACCTATCGTTATCTGTCGCCGGTGTCGTCCAGCTGTGCCGACCCGAACCGTTCGCTGTACTACTACAAGGATCCGCTGATCGTGGATACCTGCAGCGGCGTGTCCGAGGCGCGATTGCTGCCATTCAATTCGATTCCCGGCTATTGGGCGTATTTCAACGACTTCGATCCGCTCAAGGTCACCGGCCTTAGCAGCCAGGGGCTGCCTGCCATCAACCCGCAGGCGATGAAGGACCCGGTTGCTTATCTCAATAGCCTGTATCCGGGCAACGTGGCGTATCAGCAGGCAGCCGATTCCTATCAGGTCACCGAAAAAACCAGCTCGGCCTATTTTATGGCCAACCTGGAGGGCGGTACCGGCACGCGCGTGCCGTGGACGGCCAACATCGGTGCACGCATCGTTCAGACCAAGCTGGCGATCGACCAGTATTTGAGCAGCGGCAATGTCTATATCGGTAATGTCGAGTGGAATGGCGTCAGTCCTGCGATCGGCACCAACCGTCTCAATCGCCAGTACACCGATGTGCTGCCTAGCGCGAACCTGTCGCTGGACATCACCGATGCGCAGAAGCTGCGTTTCGCCTACAACAAGGCGGTTGCGCGTCAGGATCTACCCGATCTGGGCCGTGGTCTGGTGAGCTTCTACGCCGTGAATGGCACGCCGCCGCGTAATCCGTCGCTGCCATCGGATGCGGTGCTGTTCCTCAATGGCCGTTCGGGCAATCCGGATCTGGATCCGTATCGCGCCACCAACTACAACGCCTCGTGGGAATGGTATTTCGCCGACGCCTCGTTGATCAGCGTGGGTGCGTTCCTGATCGACGTGAAGTCGTTCCCCACCACCGTTACCAACATCGAGCCCTTGCCCGATGCCGATGGCGTCGTGCGTGCGGGCGGCCCGGTCGAGCGCATCGTCAATGGCGGCGGCGGCAAGATCAAGGGCTTCGAAATCGGCTACCAGCAGGCTTTCGATTTCCTGCCTGGTTGGCTAAGCGGCTTCGGGACCAACATTAACTACACCTTCTCCGATGCCGATACCGACAACACCGATATCGACGGCAACACGCTGCCGATCGGCGACAACTCCAAGCATCAGGCCAACGCGGTGCTGTGGTATCAGAAGGACAAGCTGCAGGCACGCGTTGCCTACAACTGGCGCAGCAAGCGCTTCAGTCAGGTCAACAGTTCCGCATGGGGCGACGAGCTGGCGATCTGGAACGACGACGTCGGCTATCTGGACGCGTCGTTGAGCTATGACGTCAACGACCACCTGACCTTGTACGCCCAGGCCACCAACCTCACCGGCGAAAGCGAACGCCGTTATGCGCAGTGGACCAATCATTATTTCGACCAGAACATCTTCGAGCGTCGCTACTACGCGGGTCTGCGTTTGCGCTTCTGATGCCATGCGCTGATGCAAGACACTGATGTGCGGTACGGCGCATCCCCGCACCGTGCCGCAACTGGGATTCTCCTCGTTCCTCTCCAAGCGGTCATTGCGCGTTCTTCCCGTCGCCGTTCGATACGGCGCTGCAGTACGTTCGGCGGTGACGTCGAATACCCTCCCATTCGGCTACATCGTCGGGAAGCGATGTGGCCGTTTTTTTTGCTTGATTGCGTGGGCGTCTGTGCTTCATGCCGGCAATGGAATGCTGTAACTGTCGGTCTGATTGCTGTTGAAAGGGCGGCGGTTGGCTGCGACGGCGCAGCGTGCGCGCAGATGGAGATGGTGCGCCTGTGCCGAACCGGGATGGCGATGGTGCGCTGTCGCGCTATGTCTTCGACGGCCCTGCCGTCGAGCCACGCTTGACCAGCGTGTATTTCATCACCTGATGCACGCCGGGTGCGGTGTCGCCCTTGCGGCGTTGACGCACCGCGTCGGCCAGCAGTGACACAGCAGCGCGCCCCATGGCGGTGACCGGTTGATGCACGGTGGTGAGCTCGGGCCAGATGGTGGTGGCCACCGGCGTATCGTCGAAGCCGGCGATGGAGACATCTTCGGGCACGCGCAAGCCCAATCCATGCGCGACCGCGACCGCTGCGGCCGCCATGTCGTCGTTGCTGCAGAAGATCGCAGTGGCTGGCTGCGGCTGCGTCAACAGGCTGCGCGCGGCGAGGAGCCCGGAGTGATAGGTGAACAAGCCCTCGGCGATCAAGCCATCTGCGACCGATAAGCCGGCAGCGCGCAGGCTGTCGAGATAGCCATTTGCGCGCAGTACGCTCGGGGTGTGTTTCGGGTCGCCCTTGATCAACGCAATGCGGCGATGCCCGAGCTCGATCAGGTGGTCGACGATGGCGCGCGCAGCCTGGTAGTCGTCGATCCGCACCGAGCTGATTTGCGCCATCGGTGCGCCACTGGCCACCGCCACGACCGGAATGCCGCGCGCATCGAGTTCGGTGATGGTCTGACGCGAGTCGCATAACGGCGGTGGCAGGATCACCCCGTCGACGCCGGCAGCGAGTAGGCGCTCGGTGGCTGCACGCTGGCTGCGGATGGCGCCGCACTTCTCCACCATGACCTGGCTGCCGGTGAGGCTGCTCTGCTCGAGCAGGCCGAGCATGAATTGATTGAGGTACGCGGCGCTCGGGTTGCTGTACAGCACGCCGATACGCAGCAGCCCGCTGGTCCGCAACGAACGGCCGGCGAGATTGGGCCGGTAGCCCAATGCCTGTACCGAGGCCTCCACGCGCGCGCGCATCGCTTCGCCCACATGCGGGTGACGGTTGATCACACGCGAAGCGGTCATCGGCGAGACGCCGGCATGTTTGGCGACATCCAACAACGTCGCCGCACTGTTCGCACTGCGTTGCCGCTTGGCCACCATTGTGTGTGCTCATCCTGGAGTAAGAGCGAATGCGCGCGCCACCGGTTCGACGTGTAAAGCGACCACGAAAAGCAACCGACCAATCACATCACGCAGTACCAGCGGCAGCTACAGGTCACCACTGAATCCAACGCGTACGCACCGCTGCCGAGCAAGTGATGTGGGTCTACCCGGCACAACGCGCGGTCAGCGGCAGCCGCTTCATCGCAACTGCGCACTCGCCAGACGAACGCGCCGATCTACGCAAGCAGCAGCGCCAGGCATCGTGCGATTCCTGCATGCGCCTCCCGCCTGAAAATGAGTAAATCACTGCCACATCCAGCGTTCGGCGCATGCACCACATCGTCCTCGCAATCACTCGCTCGGCGGTTGCACGCTCTTGGCGCGGCTGCCGAAATCGCCATCGGCTTCTGCGGCCAGATATGCGAACACGGTGTAGGCGGCCACGTTCTGCGCGAGCGCCTTCGGGTCGATCTTGTCCAGCGTGTCGTCGGCGGTGTGGTGCAGGTCGAAGTAGTCGGTGCCATCCTGCGCCAGCCACCCCCAGGCTCCACCCTTGGCGGAAATCGGCCCGACATCCGGGCCGGGGCCGCCCTTGCTCGGTTCATACGCGATGCCCAGTGGTGCCAGCACCTCGGCAATCTGCTTGGTCGCCGCGCGCGAGTCGTCCGGCGCCGCCGCGCCGGTGTTGAACGCATAGATGCGCCCGGCGCCGAAGTCGCTTTCCGCGCCAATCTGATGCAGCACCATGTCCTTGGCATCCTTGCCGTGCGCGGCGGCATAGGCCTTGCCGCCGTGCAGACCCTGCTCCTCGTTGGCGAAGGCCACCACGCGGATGGTGCGCTTGGGTGGTTGCTTGAGTTGGCCGATCAAGTGGCCGGCAGCCATCGTGATCGCCACGCCAGCGCCGTCGTCGATGGCGCCGGTGCCCAGATCCCACGAATCCAGATGCCCGCCGATCACCACCACTTCCTTGGGCTTGCTGCGCCCAGTGATTTCGCCGATCACGTTGTAGGAGGTGGCCGTGCCGTCCCAGCCGCAATCCAGCGCCAGACGCACGCGCGTGCTGCCCAGTGCGGTGAGCCGCGCGAGCTGGTTGGCATCGGGTACCGACAGCGCTGCAGCCGGCACCGGCGGCAGGCCCTCATCGAAACGGGTGATGCCGGTATGCGGCACGCGGTGCGAATCGGTGCCGGCCGAGCGCATCACAAATCCAATGGCACCCTTGCGTATCGCTTCGGACGGTCCCTTGCTGCGCACAGCGCCGCCATTGCCGTAGTCCTTGCCGTCGCGCGCCTTGACCATCTGGTAATCGACGAAGGCGATCTTGCCAGCCAGCGAGCCGGCTGGCGCGGCCTGCAACGCAGCCAACGTTTCGAAACGCACCACTTCGCCCTCGACGGTGCCGCCCGGGCTGCCGCCCAATGCGGTGATGGTTAGCGGCTGCGCATGCGCGCCGAGCACGGCAGCGTGTTCGCTGCGACGCTCCCATTTCGGAAAGGTCACCGGCTCGGTCCATACCTTGTCGAAACCCAGTGAAGCGAATTTCGCCTTGGCCCAGGCGACCGCACGCGGGTCTGCTTCGCCGCCGGCAATGCGCGGGCCCACTTCGGTGGTCAACGATTGGACCACCGCAAAGCCGGTGTCGTCGGCCAGCGCCTGCTCGCGCAACTGCGCTGCGGTACGCAATGCGCTGTCGGGGATGCTTGTCTGCGCGGCGAGTGCGCAGGAGCAGGCGAGTAGGGCAGAGATGGCAACAGCGAGACGACGCATGCAGGGCGGCTCCAACGACAAGGGGACCCCGAGCTTATCAGCGCGAGGTCCCTCGTCTGCGTGCGAAAGGTCATTGTTCTGCGCGAAGAAGCGCCACAGGATGCGCCAGTTGGTTGTGCCCGCTTATAGCGCGCCCGGCGGCTTGAGCGTGTCGTTCTTGAGCGCGTCGCGAATCTCGCGCAGCAACAGCACTTCTTCGCTCGGGCCTTTAGGCGCGTCCGGCTTGCGATGGGTCACGCGGTTGATCAACTTGACCACCAGAAAGATCGCGAAGGCGATGATCAGGAACTGCACGACGGTGTTGATGAAATCGCCGTAGCCAATGGCAACGGCTGGGATCTCCTTGCCGGTGGCATCGACGCCGGCCGGCTTGAGCACCCACGCCAGGCGCGAAAAATCCACATTGCCGATGGCCCAACCGATCGGCGGCATGATGATTTTCTCCACCAGCGCGGTGACGATCTTGCCGAACGCCGCACCAATGACCACACCGACCGCCAGGTCGATGACATTGCCGCGCATTGCGAATTGCTTGAATTCGCTGACCATTCCCATAGTGCACTCCAACTGCGGTCGCGGACCAACTGCCGCAGCCCGATCGTAGCCGGTGCGATGTCAGCCCGCGATGATGCCGTGGCGCTCGGCGACGTTCTCCAGGCGCGCACTGAACTGGTCGCCTGGCAGCAACGGGCCGACGCCGGCCGGCGTACCCATGAAAATCAGATCGCCTGCGCGCAGTGCATACAGTTTGGAAAGCTCGTGCAGGATCTCCGGCACGTTCCAGATCATTTGATCCAGCAACGACTGCTGACGCACCTGGCCGTTGACCTCCAGCGACAGATTCAGCGCCTCCAGCGCGCCGACTTCGCCGGCATGCACCAGCTCGCTGATCGGTGCGGAGTGATCGAAGCCCTTCGCGATATCCCACGGCAAGCCCTTGGCCTTGGCAGCGGCCTGCAAGTCGCGACGGGTCAGATCCAGGCCCACGCCGTAGCCGTAGATCAGGCGCTCGGCCTGTGCCACCGGCAACTCGCCGGCCGGCGCATCGCTGCCCAGCGCCACCACCAGTTCCACTTCATGGTGCAGTTCCTTGGTGCCAGGCGGGTAGGGGATGTGGTCGCCGTGGCCGACCACGATGGCATCGGCAGGCTTCATGAAAAAAGTCGGCTGGCCACGCTCGGCCTTGGAGGCTGGTGCGGTGGCGCCCATCTCGCGCGCATGGTCGGCAAAGTTGCGCCCCACGCAGTAGATGCGATGCACCGGAAAACTGCCACCACCCACCACAGGAATGCGCGGAACATCGGCGGCGGGAATCACATCGTGGGTCATGCGCGCATCCTCAACATACGGGCAGGTGAGTCTAGCGGTTCGCCTGTGTACGACGGAACCATGACGCTTGCATCCAGCGCACGACACGGCCGGGCTGGCAGCGCGTGCAAGACGGCAGACAGCCGTATCGACGCTTGATGACAACGCGTACCAGACGATTGCGAACCCACTACAGGGCTGGCAGCGCGCCGCTGGCGTCCGATGCGGGCGCGGTGCGCATTGATGCGGCATTGAGAAGCAGTGCGCGCAGAGCGATGAACTGGTGCTCGATGCAGCACCAAATGCGCGTCTGGCCATCAGCGCAGCGCATCACCCGGCGACATGGCACTGCTCAACGCGTGGCAAGCCATCAGACGCCACGTGTGGGTTGCTGGAATCACATCATCATCGATGCAGGCATCGAGCAAACCCCGGCACCTGCTGCGCAGGCCTAGACGGCGGCGCAGCAATGCAGGCAGCCAGGTGTCAGTGCGACAACGGCAACGCCGGCTTGCGCACCACGTGGTACTCGGCGTCGACCACGCGTGCCTGCTGCGGCGTGCGGCGGTTCGACTTGCTCAACAGCTTCCAGGCGATGCCACCCAGGATCATCGCTGCGCCAACGAACACGCTGAAGAAGATCAGCACCGCAAGGATCGCCAGACCAGCCAGGCCGGCGGCAACGCGCACCAACGGGTGACGCGGCTTGCGCGGCGCAAACAGGTGGTGGAAGTTGCCGAATTGGAAGATGCGTGCGGGCATGGCGGTGGGCTGCCGGGCAGGAAACGAGCGCGCAGTATCGTTGCGGTTTCATGTCATTGAGTGAAAAGTTCGTTAATCGGCGCGGCGATTTGCGAAGGCGATCACGCGCGGCATGCGTGGATGGAGGCTCATACGGCCAGTTGTGTCCGGTTGTCCGAGGAATCGCGTTGTCCGCGCTCACCCCGGGGCTGCCTAAGGCTGCCAGTGCTGCAAGGCCCGCATGCCACAATCCAGGCCCCATCGCCCATCGTTTCCGGTCGCCTGCATGTCGTTGCCATCGCCCACCACGCTTGCCACGTTGACGCAGATTCCCGATGCCGGGTTTCTGGAAGTCGAAGCACTCCTGGAGAGCGGTACCGAATCGCTGGTGCTGTATCGCGAAGGCGCCCAGGTCCGTGCCTGGTTGAACATCTGCCCGCATGCCGGCCGCCGGCTGGATTGGGCGCCGGGGCAATTCCTCAAGACCAAGGAAGGGCAATTGGTCTGCGCGGCGCATGGCGCGGCCTTCGAACTCAGTGGTGGCGAGTGCATCAGCGGGCCGTGTCGCGGCCAATCGCTGTTTGCGGTGCCGGTGCGGGTCGACGATGAGCAGGTGCTGCTGGGGTAAGCGCCCGGAACGATTGCTGAGGACGCTTTGTCGCCGCCCGAAAAGCGCAACGCTGGATTAGCGCGCCGCCCACCAGAACATCAGGTTGATCATCGACACCATCACCACGATGTAGATCAGCGACAGTGGCGCGCCCACGCGCCACAACTCGCGCGGTTGATAGTTGGCTGGGCCGGCCACCATCGAGATGACCGGATTGGACGCGGTCATCAGATTGTTGGACGCCGACAACGCCACGATCAGCGCGAACGCGGTCGGGTTGCCGTTGGCCGCCAACGCCAGATTGACCGCGATCGGCACCATCACGATGGTGGCGCCGACGTGGCTGATCACCAGCGAGAAGGCAGTGGTCAACAAGGCCAGGCTGATTTCCAGCGCCCACACCGGGATGCCTTCGGGCAGGCGGTCGATGGTGTGGCCGGCCACCCAGGCCGCGGTGCCGCTGCTGTCCATGGCCCAGCCCAGCGGAATCAGCCCGGCCATCATGAAGATGGTCTTCCAGTTGATCGATGCGTAGGCCTCGTCCATGCGCAGCACGCCGCTGACCAGCATGCAGGCCACGCCGGTCATCAGCGTCAGGGCCACCGGCAGGCGCGAAGTCAGCGCGATCAGGATGGTAAAGGCGAAGATCGCCATCGCGATCTTGAACTTGTGCGGGCGCTGCTCGCCTTTGGGGAAGTCGGTCACCGGCACGAAATCGCGGCTTTCCGCCGCCTGCACCAAGTCCTGCCAGATGCTGTGGAAGACCAGCATGTCGCCGGCGCGCAGCGGCACGTTGCGCACGTCTTCGCGGATGACCTGCTTGTCGCGGTTGATCGCCAGCAGGCTGATGCCTGCCTGCTTGCGCAGGCGCAATTCGCCGGCGCTCTTGCCGATCAACCGTGAGTTCGGCGGAATCAACGCTTCGGAAATACCGGCCAGGCTGGGGTTGAACAAATCGCCCAGGTTGCGCAGGCGCGAGGACATGCGCAGGAACTGGTTTTGCGCAAAATCGGCCACTTCCTGGCGCGGGCCCATCACGCCGAGCACGCTGCCGACCCAGATGCGCATATCGGCCGGGGGTGCCAGGCGGGTGTCGTTGCCGGTCTTGAGCGCCAGCAGCAACGGCGCATCGTGCAAGGCTTCGGCTTCGCCCAGTGTCATGCCCACCAGCGGGCTTTCGGCGGTGACGGTCAGCTCGAACACATCGCCGTCGATGCCATAGGTCTTGGCGAAATAGCTTTCGGTGCGCGAGGGCGTCACGCCTTCGTTGATCAGGCGTTCTTCTTCGATCAGCTTGCGGTCGCCATAGAAGCGGAAGTACAGCAACGCGGCGATCAGCAACGCCACGCCGATCGGCAGCGGCGCGAACATCGTCAACGGCTCGATGCTGGCCATGCCCGAGGGCAGGTTGTTGTTGGCCGAGACCAGCAGGTCGTTGAGCAGGATCAGCGGCGAATTGCCCACCATGGTGAGCGCGCCGCCCATCACGATGGCAGCGGCGATCGGCAGCAGCATGCGCTGCAAGGTGAGCCCGGTGCGTGCGGCCAGGCGCGAGGCGACCGGCAGGTACAAGGCCATCACCGACGGGTTCTGCATGAACGACGAGTTCAAGCCGGAGATGGCCAGCGTCATCATCATCAGGCGCTGCTCGCTGCCGTGCGAACGCCGCAACAACCAGGTGGCCAACCGGTTCAACGCACCGGTGCGCTCCAGCCCCGCGCCCAGGATGGTGGTGGCGATGATGCTCATCACCGCATTACCGGAGAAACCACCGAATAGTTCCTCCGGCGCCACCAGCCCGGTGACGCCCAACACCACCAGCACGATCAACGCCACCACGTCGGCGCGAATGCGCTCGAACAGGAACATCGCCATCGTGAAACCGACCAGCCCGAGGACGAGCTTCATATCGTTGGTCAGCGTCAGCGCGGTGTCCATTGGGGGCCGGGAATAGGGAGTCGGGAATGGAGAATGGGAAAAGCGGGTAACGCCGACGCAAGGAGGCGCTATCCGGATGCCGAAGGCAGTTGCTCTTGCGATTCCCGATTCCCGATTCCCGAATCCCGGTCGTACAACAGATCCCACACGCCGTGGCCGAGTTTCTGGCCGCGCGTCTCGAAGTGGGTTTGCGGGCGCCAGGTAGGGCGTTCGACGTGGCCGCGGGGGCCGGCGCGATTGACCAGGCCCGGGGTGGCATCGAGCACGTCCCACATCTGTTCGGCGTAATCGGCCCAGTCGGTGGCCGCATGCAGGCGGCCGCCCTCGCGCAGCTTGCGTACCAGCAACTGCGCGAACGCCGGCTGGATCAGGCGGCGCTTGTTGTGCCGCTTCTTGTGCCATGGATCGGGGAAATAGATACGCACTTCGTCCAGCGCACCGTCGGCGATCTCGTGTTCCAGCACTTCCACCGCATCGTGGTGATACAGGCGCACATGGGTGCTGCCGTCTTCCTCCAGCGCGTTGAGCAGGCGGCCTACGCCGGGGGCATGCACCTCGATGCCGATGTAATCGCGGCTTGGGTCCTGCTGCGCGGCAAAGCGCAACGCAGCGCCATTGCCGAAGCCGATTTCCAGCACCTTGTACGCATCGCGTCCGAAGGTGGCAGCCAGATCGCGTGGCGCACCGAGGTAATCCAGCCCGAAACGCGGCCATAGCGCATCGAATGCGCGTTGCTGCGCCGGCGTGAAGCGGCCCTGGCGCAGCACGAAGCTGCGCACCTGCCGGCGGCCCTCTTCGATGGTGAAGGGCTTGGGCGGCATCTTGGCGCCGTCGCTTGTGAAGGGATCAGTCATGAATTAGGTCATCAGCGAAACGAAAGCCCCTCTCCGACCGGGGCGAGGAGGCACGGTTTGCGCGCCATGGGCGCGCGTGCCTGGGAGCGCCCGCGACGCAGGCGCGGGCCGGGGGTTGGGGTGAGGGTATGGCGTGAGGGGGCGCTCGTAGCAACGCGCGATCTGGCAGCGGTCATATTCCGCACGCCGCACTGCCAATCATTGCGCCTCGGCCACAATGTCAACGCAGACCGCCCCATCATCCAATCACACCATCCACCGGGCTCGACGCCGATGCATAGCGCTTGCGTGGAATCCGCCCGGCCAGGAACGCCTCGCGTCCGGCCTCGATCGCCTTGCGCATCGCGCTGGCCATCAGGATCGGGTCGCGCGCACCGGCAATGGCGGTATTCATCAGCACGCCATCGCAGCCCAGCTCCATGGCAATCGCCGCATCCGAGGCGGTGCCCACCCCGGCATCCACGATGATCGGCACCTTGGCGTTCTCGATGATTTCCAGCAGGTTGTACTTGTTCTGGATGCCCAGCCCCGAGCCGATCGGCGCGGCTAGCGGCATCACCGCCACGCAGCCGATGTCTTCCAGGCGCTTGGCCAGGATCGGGTCGTCGGAGGTGTAGACCATCACCTCGAAACCATCGGCGACCAGTTGTTCGGCGGCCTTGAGCGTCTGCACCACATCCGGGTACAGCGTCTTCTCGTCGCCGAGCACTTCCAGCTTGGTGAGGTTGTGGCCGTCCAGCAGTTCGCGCGCCAGCCGGCACGTGCGCACCGCGTCCTCGGCGGTGTAGCAGCCGGCGGTGTTGGGCAGCAGCGTGTAGCGCTCCGGCGGCAGCACATCCAGCAGGCTGGGCGCGTTGGGGTCCTGGCCAATATTCACCCGGCGAATGGCGACGGTGACGATTTCGGCCGCGGCGGCTTCGGTGGCCAGGCGGGTTTCGTCCAGATCCTTGAACTTGCCGGTGCCGGTGAGCAGGCGCGAACGGTAGTGTTTGCCGGCGATGACCAGGGCATCAGAGGGGGCGGGATTCGTCATGCGGCAATTATCACCGATCGGGCGCTGATGCGCCGGCCTGTGCGGCGCATCAGCCGCCGCCCAGCGCGTGCACGATTTCCACCACATCGCCCTCGCGTAATGCGTGATCTGCATGCCGTCCGCGCGGCACGATTTCGCCATTGACCTCTACCGCGACGCGGCGCTGTGCTAGGCCTTCCTGCTCCAGCAGGGCGGACAGAAGCAAGTTGTCGGGAAGCGAGCGCGGAGTGCCGTTGAGTTGAATGTTCATGGCATCATTGTTGCATCGCGTGCCGCTCCGGCGCGCGTTTTTGCGTTATGCGGCAATGCAGCGTGAGCGCGAGCGGCGAGGGTGGAACCATGTGCCATTCGCCAGCGTACGTATGCACGCCGGTCCGGTCCCACTAACTTCAAGCAGGCATTCCGATGGCTTCAACACTTCGCCCGATCCGCTCCCTGATGGCCATGGCCATGGCCATCGCTATCGCGGCCGCCCCGGCCATGGCCGAGTCGGCCTTCGACCAGACCGTGTTCTTCGGCGACAGCCTCACCGACAGCGGGTATTACAATCCGCTGCTCCCGGCCGCCTCGCGCGCGGTCACCGGCAAGTTCACCACCAACCCGGGTTGGGTGTGGGCCGAATATGTCGGCGACCATTTCGGCACCAATGCCGCGCCCAATGGCAACGGCCAGACCGGCGACAACTACGCTGCAGGCGGTGCGCGCATCCAGGCCAGCTCGGTCAGCGCACTCGGCGCTGCGCCGTCGGTGACCAGCCAGA
Source organism: Xanthomonas cissicola (assembly GCF_008801575.1). Lineage (GTDB taxonomy): Bacteria > Pseudomonadota > Gammaproteobacteria > Xanthomonadales > Xanthomonadaceae > Xanthomonas > Xanthomonas cissicola. The sequence continues at coordinate 76,838 of NZ_VZPL01000019.1, forward strand.
TCACCACCTATCTCACCGCCAACGGCGGCCGCGCCAACCCCAATGCGCTGTACACCGTGTGGGGCGGCGCCAACGACCTGCTCGCCGCGTCCCTTGCCCCGGCACAGGCGCAGGCCATCATCGGCAGCGCGGTGACCGCCCAGGTCGGTGCCGTGGCCACCTTGCAGAATGCCGGCGCGCGCTACGTCATGGTGCCGACCATTCCGGACGTCGGCCTCACCCCGCGCTTCCGTGCGGGCGGCGCCGTGGGAATGGCGCAGGGCACCGCTGCAGCCACCGCCTACAACACCGCCTTGTTCAATGGCCTGCAGTCCGCTGGCTTGCGCGTGATTCCGGTCGACACCTTCCACCTGCTGCAGGAAATCGTCGCCAACCCGGGCACCTACGGCTTCAGCAATGTCACCAGCACCGCCTGCAACCCGGCCGTGCCGCTGCCGGCCTGTAACCCGACCAGCCTGGTCGCCGCCAATGCGCAGAACACCTATGTGTTCGCCGATGGCATTCACCCGACCACGGCGGTGCACCAGATCCTGGGCGAATACGCCATCTCGTTGCTGGAAGCGCCGCGTCTGCAGCAGGTGCTGACGCATTCGGCGCAGGCCGGCGGCCGCGCGCGCGCCGACCAGGTGGCCTGGCATCTGGAGGGCAAGCCGGACGCCGATGGCATGCGTTGGTGGGGCAGCGTGCGCGGCGACATGCAGCGTTACGACCATGCGGACCTGTACGACGGCATGGCGCCGGCCGGCCTGTTCGGTGTGGACTGGACTGCAGGCGACCTGGTGTTCGGTGGTTTTGCCGGTTTCGGCCGCATGGACGCCGACTTCGGTAACCGCAACGGCAGCTTCAAGCAGGACGACACCACCCTGGGCGGCTTCTTCGGCTGGTACACCGGCCCGGTGTGGGTCAATGCCCAGGTCAGCTACAGCTGGCTGAGCTACGACGTGGACCGCGAAGTCCAGCTTGGGCCAGCCACCCGCGTGCACAGCGGCTCCCCCGACGGCAGCAATCTCACCGCTGCCCTCAACGCCGGGTATTCGCTGGGCGAAGGTAACCTCAAATACGGCCCGGTGGCCGGCCTGACCTGGCAGAAGATCAAGCTCGACGGCTACACCGAAAGCAACGACAGCGCCACCGCGCTGGGCTACGCCAATCAGGACATCGATTCGCTGGTCGGCCGCGTTGGCTTCCAGGTGCGTCTGGACGGCGCCATGGTCAAGCCGTACCTGCAGGCGACCTACGACCACGAGTTCAAGGACGGCGGCGAAGCCAGCGCCTGGCTGCAGTCGATGCCGGAAGTAGGCATGTACACCGTTCCTGGCCAGAACTTCGATCGCAACTACGCCACTGTCGTGCTGGGTGCCCGCACCGGGCTGTGGGGCCTGCAGAGCAACATCGGCCTGAGCACCACCACCGCCCAGCGCAGCGCCCGCGACGCGACCTTGTTCGTGAACTTCAGCGGCAACTTCTGAGGCGCGGTACGCCACAGGTAGGTCATGCGCAACACGTGAGGGCCGGGCAACCGGCCCTCGTTCTATCTGCGCACGTTGCGCCAGACACCTGCACCCGCATAAACTCTGCCAGCGCCACGCGGGCGTAGCTCAATGGTAGAGCTGTAGCTTCCCAAGCTACTGACGTGGGTTCGATTCCCATCGCCCGCTCCAGAGCTTCCGCCAAGTCTCTAAGTGATTGACTAGGTTGGACATTTCGGCCGATTGATGATTCCGAGCGATGCCCCTTGAGGTATCAATCGAGGTATCAATCTTGCCCAAGCCTCTGATGATCTCGCGCTCAGCCGGCCTGTATGCGCGCTTCTTTGTCCCTACCGATCTTCGAGCCTCGATTGGCTCGCGTTACCTTGTCCGATCTCTGGGAAACCGTCGCGGTGACCACGCCAGGCTGGCGGCGGCCACGATGGGGATGGCACTATCGATGGCATTCGATGCTATGCGGAAAGGGATAACCGTGGATCTAGAAGAGCTGCTGGAAAAGGTTCGCAGTGGGAACATCAAAGAGCTGACGCTGAAAGATGTGACGCTGCCGGACGGCACGCGCATTGCTCAGGCGCAGCTGGACAACCCCGCCGATGCCGGGATCTTCGGAGACCTAATGGTGCGGGCGCGGCAGACAGAGCCCACTGAGGTCATGGCGGCAAGGGTGGCCAAGCGTCGGCAACAGTTGCGCGAGGGCAGTCAGCGCATATCCGGCGGCGGCGATGCACCCAAGGCGCTGATGCTGTCCAAGGCGATGGCCGATCATTTGAGAGACTTGGCCGGGGCCCGTCTGCATCAGAAGACCGTGTTGGAAAGCCGTCACACCCTGCGCCTGTTTGCAGGAATCATCGGTAAGGACGTGCCCGTGGCCTCGCTGACCCAGGATCACGTGCGGGCCTTCTTTGAGGGCGTGCGCTACTGGCCGTCGAATGCGACCAAGCGGCCGGCCTATCGGGACCTGTCGGTGCCTGAGGTCATCAAGTTGGCGAAAAAGAACCAGGAGCCGGAACCGGCGGCGTGGACCATGGCGAAGCACCGGCAACGGCTGAGCGTGTTCCTGGTGTCGCTGGTCGAGGGCAAGCATCTGGCGGTAAACCCGCTGGCGGGCATCCGGGCGATTTCCACGCCCGATTCGGAAGACACGGGCTCGCCTTTCACAGACGCCGAGTTGAAGGCTATCTTTGACCCGGTGGAGTTCCCGAAGTGGGCGTCGAAGTATCCGCATCGTTGGTTTGGGCCAATCCTCGGGCTTTACTCAGGGGCTCGCGTCAACGAGATCGCGCAGCTCCGGCTGGAGGATATCGACACCATCGACGGCGTGCCCGGCTTCTTTGTCCGCAAGATTGGGAAGAAGCAGAGCATCAAGAACAAGCACAGCCGGCGGTTCATCCCGCTGGCTCAGCCGGTCATCGAAGCCGGGTTCCTCACCTACGTGGAAGAGGCGAGGCAAGCTGGGGTCGAGCGGTTATTTCCGGACCTGCCCAACTCGACAGGGCTGGGCTACGGACGGCAGCTGAGCCGCCAGTTCTCCGTCTACATCAAGCGGCAAGGGGTATCGGAGAAGGGACAGGGCTTCCACGGGTTCCGCCACACCATCGCTTCAAAGCTGGACGAGGCCGGGGTGTCGGCTTCTGCTATTGGAGCTCTCACGGGGCACGGGACTGGGCAAACCGTCTTGGAGAAATTCTATATCGACCGGCGGAGCTTGCCGGATCGGGTGGCGACACTTGTCAAATTTGGCGTGCCTGTATGCTTGCCCACATACCACAGAGGCAAGTTCGTAGCTAATCTAGCTAAATTATAGGGAGCGATGCGATGACATTAGCAGCACTTCACCACTTTTTCGCTGAATCGCAAGCCCAGTCAAGCATCAAGGGCGTGAAAAATGCCTGTGGAAGATAGGAGCGTCAGAGGAAATTCAAAATTTCAGGCCCCAGAAACGAAAAGCCCCGGCTCTAGTCCGGGGTAGGTGTTTCGCGGCCTTAGCAGATATCTGCACCAGCCAATGTAAACCTATCATAGTGCTATGTTGGCAAGGAGTCAAGTGGCTCCATGATGCTAATCTATGCCAGGGAAAATAGGGGGAGCGCATGACAGGAGTCGCAGTATACAGCCCGCAGGTCATAGAGGAGTTGATTTCAACGTCACGCCTGCATAGCTACCGCAGCGTCTTCACTCATCTTAGTGAAGAGGAGGTGATTGGGGCGTATCTATGGAACGCACACGCCTGCGCCCAGCTCTATCCCCTAATTCAAATCATTGAAGTCTCACTCAGGAATGCGATTGACGCATCCTTAACCCCGTCCCGTAACCAAATGTGGTGGGCTGGCGGACGTCTGCGCTACGCGAGCTATCGTAGTAGGGCAACAGAGCCAGACGTAGTGCAAAAGCTTAGGGATAATTTCGTTAAGGCAACTAGGCAGGTGGCAGTCGATAAATGGTCCCGTTATAGGATTCGCATCCCTGCTACTCATGCAGAGATTGTCGCAAAAGCTGAGTTCTCGACATGGGAGTGGGTGTTGGATTCAGAGTTTTATGGCAATACGCTTTTCTGGCCTGCGCATCTTCCCTCGGCATTTCGCGGGGAATGGGCCGGCCGTAGCGAGATTGATCTCCTAACTCATGTGCGGGACCAAGTTCGGTCAATAAGGATGTTCCGAAATAGGGTTTTCCATCATGAGCCAGCTTGGAAAAAATTCGGTATTTCCAGTGAGGAAGAGGCTGTCGCGCATTTGCAAGAGCGAGTCATTCAGCTCTCAGATTTCTTGAAGTTATTGCACGGAGATTTGCACATAATGGCGCGAGGGAAGCATATGATTGAAGCTGCACGTCGTGCTTGTTCGTCAGAAGAACTTTCAAGGTTTAAAGAAAGCTCTCGCCAATATCGATTCCTGATGCGACGCAGAATATTGAGGATGACTTCCTCTCAGATAAAAGCCTGATTGCTCAGTAGCGTCAGCATTCCACTGGCAATAAGCGAGCTTGGTGTTCCGCTCTCGGACGACTCATGCCTCCGCTGTGAAGAAATACCTATTGTTTATGGTCCGCGACGGGCCCCCTGCAAGCAGAGCAGTATGGAGGCACAGCCAAGTTTGATTACATAGTTAGCTGCGTATACAGCACAAACAGAACCATAGGGAGTCCGCTGAGCATCGAGGTGACCCAAAAAGCTCCCATGACGGTCAGCGGGGTCATGACCCACCATTGAGCCCAGCTGAAGCCTTGGTCCCGCTGCCGAGCCGCATAGGCCTCCTGCGGATAGAGCCGCTCCGCCTTCCTCAGGCCCCGCCTCGCCATGAGTGGCCCAACGATGAAGCCGAACGGGCCCAGAAAGAGCAGTGACAGCGAATACCACCAGAAGAACCGGTTGTGCGGAGTAGTCACCTTCTTGGGGGCAGCGCGCATGGCGCCGTCTTCGCGGAAGTCGCCGATGGCGCCTGCCGACATTCCCACAAGCGAATCGGGTTGAGTCTTCATTTGGCGTAGGCCCTCCAAGTGCCGTCGGCCTTCGCATAGCGAAGATTTTTGCTGACCGGGATCGGCACCTGCCGGCCCTCGATGTTGAGCACCGCTTGGCCGCGGGTATCGCAGCGGTAGCCCTCGGCGCCTTCCGCTTCAACGCAGCCGGAGAGCTCGAATTGCTGGACGTCGGTGACCTGTCCGGCACCGCTGTCTTTCAGCAACCGGACGAACGCCTCTTTGGCATTGTCAGACGAAGGCTTGCCGGCGCAGGCGGTCAGGCCCAGGGCCATGGTCAATGCGACCAGGCCGATCCTTGCGTGTTTCATGTCTGTCCTTTGATAGCGAGAGGGGGTGGGTAGGAGGCGGCGGGGTTACTTGTCTCGGTTGCCGTCCGGCTTGAAGCCAGCAATCCAGAGCCTGTTGTCTTTGAATGGCGTCAGCATTCCCGAGGGGCCCGGGTGCAGGTCGGCCGTCTGGATGAAGCCGGCCATCCACGCAATGCGCAGCGACACGTCCACAGCACGGTCAGCGACCCCAGGACGGCTCACGTTGACCACGAACGGCTGTGCAGGCGGGTTGGGACCGGTGGAACGCTGGGCGCCGGTGTTCGGCTTGCTGGGCGGCACTCGGATGCCATTTAGCGAGTCCCGGCCTTTCCACAGCGCAGCGCTGTTGAGCTCGGCCGTCTCGCCCAGGTCGTCGGTCTCGGTCAAGGCGGCATCGAAGCAGGTGCGGAAGCTCTCGGTCGTCGAGGCTGTTGGGCTGGTCCAGATGCGAGCCTCCGCAGTCCAACAGGGCAGGGAGGCGCCCCACTCGGTGAACGTCAGTGCCGCCCGAGGCCACTCCAGCTTCCCGCCCTGCGCTGCTTGGTGGTTGTCGCCCTTGAAAAGCCCGGGCAGCTTCCCGGCACCGCTGAGGGGTTCATAGATCGAGTCAGCACCTTGGTTGCCGGCCTTGGTGCCGGCGTTCGGCTTGATGCCGACCATCTGCTTCCCAGTGTCAGCCAAGCCTTTGCCCAGCTGGCGGAAGAAGCCTGGCTTGGGGGCAGAGCCGTCCTGGGCGTGGGCGGAGATAGGAGCAACCAACATCATTGCCAGGAGCGCAGCGAACGCTCCTTGTCTTGAAAGTTCCATATGGCCTCGGGTGGGTGCAGTTCTATCTGCCATATTGGCAGATAAGTGCGCTAGGATGCTACTCGGTGCAGACTTGGGGGTCAGCCATCAGTTAGATCTCCATGCCCGCATCCCTGCCCACAAGTTCTGTCTTTGGTCGTCGCTTGCGCGCGGCCCGGCGCGTGGCGGGCCTGTCGCAAGTCGAACTAGGAGCGATGCTGGGGATGAACGAGAAAGCCGCCTCGTCACGTCTCTCCCGTTACGAGCGAGGAGACCGAGAGCCTGACCACGAGACCCTGGCTGCCTTGAGCGATGTCTTGGGGGTTCCGGAGGCCTACTTCCACGCCGGATCTGATGTCCTGGCCGAAGTCATCCTCTTGGTTGCTCGGCTGCCCGAGGAGCGGCAACAAGCCGTGCTAGACCTCGTCAAGAGCCATCTCACTTCTGACGGCACTTCGGATTAGCTTGGTGTGCCTTGAGCTGGCCGCAGCGCGGTCACCGAGGCCCAATCGATACAAAGCCTTTCACGATGGTGGGGCCTTTTTTGCGGCCCCGCCCGGCTTGGCTGCATCAAGCCTATGAGACAATCTGATGATGAGCATTGCACGTCCCCGCCCCCAGATGGACCCCGCGCTGGGGAAGAAAATTCAGCGCATTCAGCAGGACATCCGAGAGGAATACCTGGCCGATCATCAACACCCCTGGGTCATCGGCTTTTCCGGTGGCAAAGACAGCACCCTCGTTACGCACCTGGTCTTCGATGTCCTAATGTCTCTTGCTCCGCACGAGCGGACGCGAGAGGTTCATATCGTGTCCAATGACACCCTCGTGGAAAGCCCGCTGGTCGTCACCCACGTTGCCACGGTCCAGTCTGAAATCGACCACGCCGCCAATGCTTGGCGGATGCCGGTTCGAGTGGTGACCACACGCCCAGAAACGGATTCCACCTTCTGGGTGAACCTGATTGGCAGAGGTTATCCGCCGCCGAACAGGTCATTTCGCTGGTGCACGGACCGGATGAAAATCCAGCCGACGAGCCAATATATCCGTTCGCAAGCGGACATGGCAGGGCAGGTGATCCTTCTTCTGGGCGTCCGGCGCTCGGAGAGCTCCACGCGCGCTGCAACGGTTGCTCGGGTTCTACCCCGATATCACGGACGGTTGTAAAAGAGCTGCAACCTTCTGATCCTGCTTGGCCGCCCTTCGCCGCATCCTTGGGTTGTGGCGTCGCTCGATGTAGTCAAACACATCCGCTCTTGCTC
>NZ_VZPL01000020.1 GCF_008801575.1 Xanthomonas cissicola
CACCGAAATCGAACGCTGGCGACGCGAATACAACGAGGACCGACCCAAGAAGGCGATCGGCGGCATGACCCCGGCTGCTTATGCCCAACATCTGGCAAACACCGATATCATTACCCCCGGACTCTAAACCAAACCACTACTCAGGGTGGGGGGACGTCGGCTTGAACATCAACCCTGCAAAAACACTTCCTGATATTATTTTGGTTGACTTAGAGTCAAACTCCAATGATCACCAAGATGTGTTAGTCGTTTTTGTAGAGGTCGTTGCATCGGATGGTCCGATCACAAGAGAGCGCAAGGTGGCTCTAACCATGATTGCGCTTGAAGCTGGTTTTAGTGAAAAAAACCTTGCCTTTCTGACTGCCTACCAAGATAGAGGGAAGGGGGTGTTCAAAAAAGGTGTTTCCAACATTGCTTGGGGTTCTTACATCTGGTTTGCTTCTGAGCCAGACAACCTGATTGAGATGCATAAGGGCAGTAATTTTAAGTTGGCTGACAACGCAAAATAAATTACCGGGGAGCTTTCGTGTCTTATCAAAAATCATGGAAGAGTTATCAAGAGCAGTTGGATCAGTTAAAATCCCGAGGCATGGGGGTGACTGATGAGCCGAAAGCACTCTTGTATTTGGAAAGGATTGGCTATTATCGGTTGAGCGGCTACTGGTATCCGTTTCGATTGCGCGCCAAATACATTGACTTGACCGAAAGCTATGAAAGGCCTGAGAAGATAAAAGTAAAAAGTGTTGCAACTGATGATTTTTTGCGTGGCACATTGTTCAGTGAAGTTGTTGAACTTTATGTGTTCGATAAGCGATTGCGGCACCTTGTGGGCGATGCGCTTGAACGAATAGAGGTGGCTCTCCGAGTCGACATTTCTCATACATTGGGAAAGCTAGATACGTTTGCTTATACGAACCCTGGCCTTTTACATCAGAAATTTGCAACACATTACAATCCTCAAAAAGGCGGGACAGCTCATGAGATATGGCTGAGTAAAAATAATCAGCTTGTCGATAGATCGAAAGAGGATTTCGTTAAACACAATAAAGAGAAATATGGGCTACCACTTGCCATCTGGGTAGTGTGTGAGGTATGGGACTTCGGTGCTCTGTCGGTGCTTTATGGCGGCATGCGCGAAGCAGAGCAGGACGTGATTGCAAAAAAATACGGGATTGCTAACGGACGTATTTTCGCAACTTGGCTGCGGAGCTTGAATTATTTAAGAAACGTTTGCGCCCATCACAGCAGGTTGTGGAACCGTAATGTTGATGAGCAGCCCAGGTTGCCTGATGTGGCTGAAATTTCATGGGTGGCTCATTTCCACACAGACAGATTTGCCAGAGCGCGTTGCTTTATGCTGTTGAAGATGATTCGCCATCTCATGATGGTCATCAATGCAAACTCTACTTGGGCAGATCGCCTCAAAGCGCATCTGGAAAGCTTTCCAGATCTCGCTAAGCATGGGTTAGGCGTATCCCAAATGGGAGCTCCAACTAACTGGTCCGAAGTATGGGATCAATGAAATGAAGAACCCCTCAGCACCATACGCAGATGTTCGTGCGTATGGCGAGAGGGGCCGTATTGAGGTAATTATAGGCAGCGTTTAGGCGGGTTGTCAATACGTGTAAGGCAAGCGGATCAGGACTAGCTAGGGGTGTTCGGAGCTTCCAGATGCTGCCTCAAAGTAGCCAAGTGAAGCTTGAAATCTAGTGAATTCAGTCCAGGGGAGTGATGGCCCATGCCTTGGAGCTTCTCCGCATTGGTGAACTCTCTGCTGTAAGTCGCATGATGCTCATCATCGAGTTCATGTCCAACGATTTGAGCCCTCAGTTCAGAGGGCATGCCAGCGCCCTGCATATCTTGGATCAAGGTCTTGCGCAGAGAATGGAAACCGCGCTTTGCCTTAGGCCAGTTCTTCCCCACCTCCGCAACATGCCGGCTGAAAGCCTTACTGATCCAGTTGCCCGCACCGTTCGTCGCATTGGCTTTGGCTTGTGGGAAAAGTCGGTCGTGGCCTTTTGCCCGAAGTCCTTCCGTCCATTCCCAAAATCCCAATGCCAATAAATCAGGATGGATCGGGACAGTGCGCAAGCTCACATCCGTTTTGACCTTCTGAAATTCGCCTTCGTCGTTAATTCGAATGCAAACGATATCGCCATCTTTGAAGACATCATTTAAAAGAAGTTGGCCAACTTCCGAGGCTCTTGCTCCGGTGTAAAGACCAATCAATGATGCCCAACGGGCACTGGGTGACAATTTTTCAAGGTTGCTAGGGTCAAACAATGCTTGGATTTGATGCTTGTCGTAAGCCTTGAAGCCATGCTTCCGCCGAGCACGTTTTTCACGAGCTGGAAAAGCAACATGGCCTGAGGCAATGTTGTCGCCTTTGGGATAAAAGCCCGAGTTCATGGCCCAATCAAAGAACCCACCCTTGCCACCAATATAAGACTGCTTGTTCACAAGGGGTGGCGTCGATGATCCACCTTCTCGCATATGCTGATACCACCGTGCCAGATCTGGACGCTTGATGGTGTGCAGCTTGGTCTTCGGCCCCAAAAATTTGACGAGGAAGTCAATCGCCGTCTTTTTGATGGTGTAGGTCTTCGGGAGCGTGGTGGCTTTCAACGTCGCCAACCAGCCATCCCGGGCCTTTTCCATCGTAATAATTTCATCGACAGAAGCGACAGCAGACTTTCTTTGCTCAATCAGCTCGGGTGGCAGCATGCCAATAGAGGCAACCTCAGAAGAGGCTGTCCATCCTTGGGCTTTACGGTAGAGCCGGACATCTTCTTCATTATCGATCTGCCATTGCTCAGTCACCGTCCCATCTGGTGCCTGAGTGCGATGGAGCGTCAGATCCGTCCGGCTCTGTTCTTGGGTTAAACGCTCAACGAGCGTATCCACATCCTTGGTGCTCATCCGGTCCATCGACAGTTCCCGAACTGCGTTGAAGACCTGAGCATAGCTCGACGCAAGCCTGATGGCTTGGATCTGCGCTTGTCGCAGCTCTGTTGTTCGAAGCGTTCGCTTGATGACCCGTCTCCCCAGCCTGGCTTGGAGGTCAAGGGGCACTCTTTGTCGGAAAGACCATCGGCCAGAGGCGGAGCGAATCAGATGATGGGGAATTCTCATCGGGATGTGTCCCGATTTGTGTCCCGGTTAAGATCTTGTCAGATTGCAAAGACCCCTGTAAAAACAGGGGTTTGCGTAATCTGGCGGAGAGAGGGGGATTCGAACCCCCGAAGCGCGGTTTAGACGCTTACACACTTTCCAGGCGTGCTCCTTCAACCACTCGGACACCTCTCCGTGCCTGTACGACAGTGGTCGAACAGGGCCGCAAATTCTAGCGGTCGCCGGCCCGTACCACAAGCTGAATCTTCCAGCCGCAGTCGTGGAGACCGGGCGTGGCACAATATCGGCTCAAACAAAGCCGGTTGCCCGATGTCTTATCTTGTTCTCGCCCGCAAGTGGCGCCCGAAGCGTTTTGCCGAACTCGTAGGCCAGGAACACGTGGTCCGCGCGCTCAGTAACGCGCTCGACAGTGGGCGCGTGCATCACGCGTTCCTGTTCACCGGCACCCGTGGCGTGGGCAAGACCACCATCGCGCGCATTTTCGCCAAATCGCTCAATTGCGAGACCGGCACCAGTGCCGATCCGTGCGGGACGTGCCCGGCCTGCCTGGACATCGACGCCGGGCGCTACATCGACCTGTTGGAGATCGATGCCGCGTCCAACACCGGCGTGGACGACGTGCGCGAGGTGATCGAGAACGCCCAGTACATGCCCTCGCGCGGAAAGTTCAAGGTCTACCTGATCGACGAAGTGCACATGCTCTCCAAGGCGGCGTTCAATGCGCTGCTGAAGACGCTGGAAGAGCCGCCCGAGCACGTGAAGTTCCTGCTGGCCACCACCGACCCGCAGAAACTTCCGGTGACGGTGCTGTCGCGCTGCCTGCAGTTCAACCTCAAGCGGTTGGACGAAGATCAGATTCAGGGCCAGATGACACGCATCCTGGCCGCCGAACAGATCGAATCGGATCCGTCGGCGATCGTGCAGCTGTCCAAGGCGGCCGACGGTTCGCTGCGCGATGGTCTGTCGCTGCTGGACCAGGCGATCGCCTATGCCGGCGGCGCGCTGCGCGAGGACGTGGTGCGCACCATGCTGGGCACGGTCGATCGCACCCAGGTCGGCGCCATGCTGCACGCGTTGACCGACGGCGATGGCGCGCGCCTGCTGCAGGTAGTAGCGGCGCTGGCCGAATTTTCGCCCGACTGGAGCGGCGTGCTGGAGGCCCTGGCCGAGGCACTGCATCGAGTGCAGGTGCAGCAGCTGGTGCCCTCGGTGGCCTTTGTCGGCGACGGCATCGACCCAACCCCGTTTGCAGCGCAGCTGCGGCCGGAAGTGGTGCAGTTGTGGTACCAGATGGCGCTGAACGGGCGCCGCGATCTGTATCTGGCGCCCAGCCCGCGCGCCGGTTTCGAAATGGCGGTGCTGCGCATGCTCGCCTTTCGCCCCGCAGCGGCGGTACCGGCTGGCGGCTCGGATGACGGGCGCGGTGCCACTGCTGGCGGTGGCGCGCGTTCGGCCGCTGCCGGCGGTCAGCTTGCTGCTCCAGTAGCGGCGGCACCGGTGACGTCCGCGCCCGCCGTAGTGGCCGCGCCTACTGCGGTGACGGATACGATGCCTGTTGCGGCTGCGGAGGCGTCCTTGCCGGCATTAGGGACCCCGGCAACTCCGGCTCCCCTTGTCGTGCTTTCTCCCCAAGAGTCTTCTCCGGCCAGTCGCGCGTCTGCAGCCAATGCGCGCAATGACGACACGCCGCCCTGGGCAGTGGACGATGCGCCGGTGCGTGCGCGGGCCACGCCTACACCCGACACGATGGGCGTGCTTGCGCCTGAAGCGGCAATGGCTCCGCCGTCTGCACCCGTCGAGCTCGCGCAACCCGATGGGATTGCGTCTGACGCTGCGTTGGAAGCTCCGGCTTCGGTTGTAGTGCCTTCACCGGCCGCGCTTGTCGAGCCCTCGTCGCCTGAAGAGCCAGCGGTGGTCGCGTCAGCGGCAACGGCAGGGTCTGCATCAGACGCGGCAACCGACGCGGCGGCCCTGCTCAATGACGGCCGCATCGCCGATGCCGAGCAATGGCTGGAGCTGGTGACGCGCAGTGGCTTGAATGGCCCGTCGCGCCAGCTGGCCGCCAACGCCGCGTTTATCGGCCATCGCGATGGCGTGCTGCGGCTCGCACTCGCGCCGGGCTTCGAATATCTCAACTCCGAGCGCTCCATCGCCAATCTCGCGCAGGCGCTGGCACCGGTGTTGGGAAACCCGCCGCGCATCGTCGTCGAAACCGGCGGCGCCGACGTCGAAACCTTGCATGAGCGTGCCAGCCGCCAGAAAGGCGAGCGCCAGAGCGCGGCCGAAACAGCCTTCATGAACGACCCGACGGTGCAGCTGCTGGTTCAGCAGCAAGGCGCGCGGATCGTGCCCGATTCCATCCGCCCTTACGACGAGTAACGACCCATGCGTGGAAACATTGCCCAACTGATGCAGCAGGCGCAGAAGATGCAGGAAAACCTGCAGCGCGCCCAGGAAGAACTGGCCAAGCTGGAAGTCACCGGCACCGCTGGCGGTGGCATGGTCAGCGTGACGCTGACCGGCGCCAAGGAGTGCCGCAAGGTGCGCATCGACCCAAGCATCCTCTCCGACCAGGAGATGGCCGAGGATCTGATCGCCGCCGCCTTCAACGACGCCTCCAACAAGATCGACGCCGAATCCAAGGACCGCATGGGCTCGGCGACCGCCGGCATGCAGTTGCCGCCGGGCATGAAGCTCCCGTTCTAAGCGAGGGGATTCGGGAGTGGGGATTCGGGATTAGCGAAGCGCAAAAGCCTTTGCCGTTGCGAATCCCAAATCCCGAATTTCCAATCCCGGCCACCCAATGTCCACTCTGCTCGAACAACTGATCGAGGCCTTCCGGGTATTGCCCGGTGTGGGCCAGAAATCGGCGCAACGCATGGCCTATCACGTGCTCGAACGCGAGCGTGAGGGCGGGCGTCAGCTTGCCGCTGCGTTGGGCAGCGCGGTGGAAAAGGTAGGGCATTGCGTGCAGTGCCGCGACTTCACCGAATCGGAAATCTGCACCATCTGCGCCAGCAGCAGCCGCGACCGGCAGCAGCTGTGCGTGGTGGAGTCTCCGGCCGATCGCCTGGCGATCGAGCACGCCACCGGCTACCGCGGGCTGTATTTCATCCTGCAGGGGCGCCTGTCGCCGCTGGATGGCATCGGCCCGCGCGAACTGGGGCTGGACCGGCTCAGTGAACGTCTGGCTGCTGGCGAAGTGACCGAAATGATCATCGCCACCAACGCCACCGTGGAAGGCGAGGCAACCGCCCATTACCTGGCGCAGCTTGCTCGCCAGCACGCAGTGCGCCCGAGCCGGCTTGCCCAGGGCATGCCGCTGGGCGGCGAGCTGGAGTACGTGGACCGCGGCACCCTGTCGCACGCCTTCGGCACCCGCAGTGAGGTGCTTTGAGGGCCGGGAATCGGGAATGGTGAATAGGGAATCGGAGAAGCAAAGTCAGAAGCACGCGCGGTAAGCTCTTGCGATTCCCCAATCCCGATTCCCTATTCCCATCCCATGTCTGACACCATCTTCGGCAAAATCATTCGTCGCGAAATTCCGGCCACCATCGTCTATGAAGACGACGAGGTGCTGGGCTTCGAAGACATCGCGCCGCAGGCGCCAGTGCATGTGCTCTTCATTCCCAAGCAGCACGCTTTTCCGACCCTGGACGATGTCCCGCCGGAGCAGGCGCTGTTGGTTGGCAAGTTGGCAATCGCGGCGGCGACCTACGCGCGCGTGCAAGGGCTGGCGCAAGACGGCTACCGCATCGTGATGAATTGCCGCGAGCATGCCGGCCAGACGGTCTTCCATATCCATTTGCATCTGCTGGCCGGTGCGCCGCTGGGCCGTTTCGGTACGCCGTGATGGGTCGTTGGGTCATGCGTTGCGGGCAAGCCGCGTAACCAGCGATCATCGCGCACAGACAAAAACGCCGCTCCCTGCGAGCGGCGTTTTTGCGAGTCACGCTTAGGTCAGCGGCGCATCACCACCAGCCGCGGCCCCAACCCCAACCGCCGCCCCAGCGCGGACCCCACGGGTCGCCCCACGGGCCATACGGGTAAGCCGGCACGACTTCCACATCGCGCACGATCGGCCACAGGTAGACCACGTCGGCATTGACCTTGGGCAGCTTGTAGTCGTACTCGCCGATCTTGGTGGTTTCGTAGCCTTCGATCTTGCCGATGAAGGTCACTTCGCGCCCCGGCTCGAACACCGCTGGATCGTAGAAGCCAGAGCGGCAGGCCAGGAAGCGGCCATCGCTGGCATCCACGGCATTACGGTCGGGGCGACCGCTGGCATTGAGCGGGCGCGAGATCAGCTCGAAGCAGGTCTGGCCCTGGCCAGGCGTGGTCTTGATGATCTTGCCACCCCAGCGCACGGGCGTGCCGACCTGGGCGCTGGCGGTGGAATCGCTCGGACTGACCGCGGGGAACTGGCCCTGCAGCGGCTTGGGTGCGGTGGCGCAGGCTGCTAGCCCGAGCACAGCGATAAGAGGAACAAGAAAACGGGTACTCATGAGGAAGCTCCGGTTCGCGGGCGATGCTGCAGCAAGTCTTTCAAGAGAGGGGCGCTGTCCGAATCAGCGCCAGCGTATCGCGCGGCGGCGAAACGTTGGCTGAGTGCCAACAGGGGCGTATTCGGGTGTGAGCGGGCGACACGTTGCGCCCACACACTGGCCGGTTCGTGCGGTTCACGGGCAAGGCCGAGCTTGCGGTAGCGGTGGCTCAGTCGGTGCCAGGCGCGCAGCAACGGGTCGCGCTCACGTTCGCCCCGTGCCAGCCGCCAGCCCATCCACGCCAGCGCGCTCACCGCGAACACGCCGAAGATGGCGGCCAGTTGCGAGGTGTCCAGGCGCTCGATGCCGAAGGGTTGCAGCAGCCGTTGCTGGCGATCGGCATCGAAGGACAGCACCAGCTCGTTCCAGCCTCGCCGCAGCCAGTCGCTGACCTGGCCCAGGCTGGCCCATGTGCCAAGGTCGGCGAAGTCGTTGCCGCCGCCGGTTTGCAGGCGATCTTCGAGCGTGTCGTAGATGCGTTCCGGCGCCACTGCGGCGGTGGGGTCCACGCGCACCCAGCCACGCCCGGCCAGCCAGACTTCGGTCCAGGCATGCGCATCCATGCGCCGTACCACCCAGTAATTGCCCAGCCGGTTGTAAGTGCCGCCGGCGTACCCGGTCACCACGCGCGCCGGGATGCCGGCCGCACGCATCAGCACCACGAACGAGGAGCTGAAGTGTTCGCAGAAACCGGCCTTTTGCTGAAACAGGAATTCGTCGACGCTGTTGCGGCCGAGCAGCGGCGTTTCCAGCGTGTAGGCGAATTCGCGGGTGATCCACTGCAGCGCGCGCTGCACCACCGCATCGTCGTTGTTGCCGGCCTCGCGACGCCATTGCCGTGCCAGCGTCAGCGTGCGCGGATTGAAACCGGGCGGCAGGGCAAGGGCACGCTTGCGCAACTGATCGGGCAGGTCGGCATCGAAGCGCGTTGGCGGTGCCGATTGCAGGTCCCAGCGGGTCAGTGCGCTCAACGGACGTTGCGCGAACAGTTCGTAGTCGGGCGATAACTCGGCGTTGGGCACGCCCTGGGTAGGTAGATCCAGCGACACCAGTTGGCGGCGATCGGTGGGCTCGTAATCCAGGCGGTAACGGTAGGTTTGCGGGCCTGCGGTGACCGAAGCGGGCTGGGCGCGGTCGGTCCAGCGCGCGCGCTGCCAGGTGCGGCCGTCGAAGTCCCACATCACCGGACCGCGCCAATAGCGCTGTTGCGGCGGTGGCGCCTTGCCGGCGAATTGCACGCGCAAGGCCGGGCTGTCGTCGGCCATCAGGTCGATCCATTCGCCTGGCGACATGTTGTCCGACAGGCCAGGCCGGGAGAGCGCGCGTTCGGGCACGCCCCACAGCGGCGCACTCAGGCGCGGCAGCAACCAGAACGTGGCCAGGGCCAGCGGCACGCCGATGGCAACCAGCTTGCCGATACCGCGCAATTGCAGGCGCAGGGCCGGCGTGGCGGTGTGGTGTTCTTCGTCGGCCAGCCGCTGCATGCTCAGCAAGGCGCTGACCACCGCCAGCAGCGCCAGGCCCATCGTCGCCGGGCCCTGGTCGAGCAGAAAGGCGGCAAACGGTGCGAACAACGCAAAACCCAACAGGCTGCGTGCATCGCGCAGGGTGCGCAGCTCGGAGGCCTTGATCGCCAGCATCGATGCCAGCACCGCGCAGCCGGTGTCGCGGCCGAAGCGCATGCCGATCTGCCAATACACCGCCGCCAGCATTGCGATCACCAACAACAGCCGCACCGGCGCCATCAAGGTGCCGCGCCAGCTCAGCACGCCGACCAGCACCGCGGCCACCGCGACAGTGGCCGCAAGCAGGCCCGGCAACTGCAACAGCAACGGCGTCAATGCCAGCCAACTGGTGGCCAGCACCCAGGCGCGGCTGGCTTGGCTGATCGGGAGGGTGGGCTCAGTCATGCGGAAGCAGGGCCAGGGCGCGTTGGCACAGGTGGTGGTGCGAAGGTCCCTGCGCGGGACCTAACGGTGGCTGGCCAGGCAGCAGCAGGCGATAACGGCGCCCGTCGCGTTCGGCCAGGTTGACCCAGCGGGCAAGGCGCGCAATGCGGCGCTCATACGGCAGCGCGTTGAGTGCACGCCAGTCCAGTGTGACGTCGATTCCCAGTGGCTGTTCGTATTCGCGCACCAAGAGCGTGTCGCGCCGTGCCGAGTGTTTCCAGGAGATCGTGCGCGGGGCGTCGCCAGCGCGATACGGGCGCAGTTGGTGCAGCTCTTCGCCTTGCGCATGCAGGCGCGTCTTGTTGGGCGAGCCCGCACCATCGGGCAGCGCCGGACCTTGTTCTTCGGGCCTGGGATAGGCCAGCAACGGCGTTTCCGGCCATACCCACGACCAGGCGCGCACCAGGCCCAGCGGCTTGGTGCTGGACAGACGAATGCGCTCGATATCCTGCCAGCCGCGGCGCTGGGTCGGCACCAGCAGATCGACCTCGGCCATATCGTGCTCGATCAACGCACAGAAGCCACTGCGGTCCAGGTGATCCAGGCGCAGCCCGCGTCGTGCGCGGGTATCGCGACGCGCCAACGACACCCGCATGCGCAGCGGTTCGCCGGCGACCACCGGTTCGGCCGATACCGCTTCGATACGCAGCGCCGATAGCTGCAGGTGCGCCATGATGCTGCTGGCGATCCCGGCCGTGGCCAGCAGCAGTGCGAGCAGCAGCGCCGGATTGTTGTTGTAGTTCAGTGCGCCGAGCAGCATCGCCAGCAGTAATGCCGTGACGAACAGCCCGAAGCGGGTCGGCAGCACATAGATGCGCCGCCGATCCAGCACGATCGGCAAGCCTTCCGCGCCCCGCGGCCGCACCAGCAGGCTGAGTCGGCGGACGATGCCGCGCATGTGCGCACGCACCTGAGTCAGTCCACCGGCACGCTATGCAGCAGCGCCTTGGCCAGCGCCGGCCCGGACGACGATTCGGCTTCCGGCACCAGCCGGTGCCCGGCCACAGCCACAAACAGCGCCTGCACGTCTTCGGGCAGCACGTGCTCGCGCCCGAGCAGCAGTGCGTAGGCCTTGGCCGCGCGCAGCAAGGCGATCCCGGCGCGTGGCGACAGGCCCACGCGCACCCCGGCATGCTGGCGGCTACGCAGCAACAAGGCCTGCACATAGCCGATCAGCGCATCGCTGGTATGGACTTGGTTGACCACCCCGCGCAGCGCGACCACGTCGGCGTCGCTCAATTGCGGGGCGGCCTGGGCGATCAGTTCGCGCCGATCCGTGCCCGACAGCAGCGCACGCTCGGCATCGGCGCTGGGGTAGCCCAGGCTCAGCCGCAGCAGGAAGCGGTCCAGCTGCGAGTCGGGCAGCGGGAAGGTGCCCGACAGATCGACCGGGTTCTGCGTGGCAATCACGAAGAACGGCTCCGGCAATGCATGCGTCACGCCATCCAGCGTCACCTGCTGCTCGGCCATCGCTTCCAGCAGCGAGCTCTGCGTACGCGGCGGAGCCCGGTTGATTTCGTCGGCCAGCAGCACGTTGGTGAACACCGGGCCGGGATGGAACTGGAACTGCCGCGAGGCGGCGTCGTAGACGGACACGCCCAGCACATCGGCCGGCAGCAGGTCGGAGGTGAACTGCACGCGCTGGAAGCCCAGCCCCAGGCTGGAGGCCATCGCATGGGCGAGGGTGGTCTTGCCCAGGCCGGGCAGGTCCTCGATCAATAAATGTCCTCCGGACAGCAGTGCCACGAACGCCAGCCGCACTTCCTGCGCCTTGCCCAGCAGCAGCGAATTGACCTGGTCTTGTGCGCGCCGCAGCGATTGACGCAGCGCATCGGTTAGCATTTCCGTGGAACGCAGCGGTGTCGACATCACAATTCCGTAGGTGGAAAGAAGAGTGCACAGGGCAATGCAGGGGGACCAACGCGCACATCGCACCTTCGTGATCCTGTGGACACTGGCGACAGCCGTCAAGCTGTTGATCGCCGCACGCTTGCCGCTCTTCGTTGACGAGGCCTTCTACTGGCAGGAAGGCCAGCATCTGGCTGCGGCGTATTCGGATCTGCCGGGCATGACCGCCTGGCTGGCGCGGCTGGGCGTGGAGCTGGGCGGACATCATCTGCTGGCGTTGCGGCTGCCGTTTCTGGCCATTTCCGCGCTGATTCCCTGGTTGATCGCGCATATCGCCACGCGCTGGTTCGGCTCCACGCTGGGCTGGCAGGCCGGCAGCCTGACCTTGCTGATGCCGCTGTCGGCCACGCTGGGCATTCTGGCCGTGCCGGATGTGCCGATGGCATTGGCGGCGGTGCTGTGCATGGATGCCGGTGCGCGCTTGTTGCGCGAGGTCGATGCCACCAGCGCGCTGGAGCTCGCCATCGGCCTGGTCATCGGTGCGCTCAGCCACTACCGCTTTGTCGGGGTGATCGGGGTGGGCTGCATCGCATTGCTGTGCATCCCGCAGGGGCGTGCGGTGATGCGCGACCCACGCATCTGGATGGCGCTGACCGTCGGCGCGGTGAGCTGGCTGCCGCTGCTGTTCTGGAATACCGACCACGACGATGCCGGGTTGCGCTTTCAATTGGTCGACCGGCATCCGTGGCGGTTCCAGATCGGCGGGCTGTGGTTTGTGCTGATCCAGACGGTGGCGGTGACGCCGCTACTGGCCTGGGCGATGGTCAAGGTCGGTCTGGCCGGCACCCGCAGCGGCGGCGGCTCGCGCGCGCAATGGCGCTATTTCGGCTTGCTCGGCGGCATTTCGACCGTGGCGATCTTCGTGCTGGGCTTCTTCAGCGATGCCGAGCGGATCAGCTTCCACTGGCCGCTGCCCGGCTATCTGGCGCTGCTGGTGGCGGTGCCGGTGATCCTGATGCGCTGGCCGCATCCGCTACGCCGCACGGCGTGGTTGATCGCACTGCTGGGCATGCTCGGCGCATACGGCTACTACTTGGCGGTGTCGGTGCCGTCGATCCGCGCGCATACCGCCGGCGAAAAATACTACCCGCGCAACTTCGCCGGCTGGAACGATCTGGCGGCTGCGGTCAAATCGCGGCTGGCGCAGATGCCGCCGGGCACGCGTGTGCTGGCGGAAAACTTCAAGGTTGGCGCCGAGCTCGGCTTCCAGTTGCACGATGCCAAGATCGAGGTGCTGCGTGCGGCGTTGAACGACAAGCACGGGCGCAGCGCGCAGCTGCAGCAGTGGGGGTTGCTCAGCGACGGTACGCGTGACGGGCAGCGGCTGCTGGTGCTCTCGCCCAGCGATCAGCGCTACCGCGACCTGCTCACGCGTCACCACGCCATCTGCGACATGGTCGGCCCGCTGCCGCCGCCCACTGTGGTCTCCACCGATCACGGCTATCAGCGCTTTCTGCTGTTCGCACTGCCCGCGCAACGCGAGCCCGGGCCGTGCGTGACCCCGGCGATGGCGTGGATCGATGCGCCGCTGCCGGATGTCGCCGTGTCCGGCACGCTTCAAGTGCATGGCTGGGCCTTCAAGGATGGCGTTGGGCTAGCGAATGTCGAGCTGCTGCTCGACGGTCGCCCGATCGCGCAGGCCACCTACGGCACGCCGCTGGATGTGCGTCCGTACTGGAAAATCTCCACCGACCCGCAGCATCCCAACGTCGGCTTCACTGCAACGCTCGACACCCACGCCTTGCCGCCCGGCACGCACTGGCTGGGCCTGCGCCTGCATGGCCGCGACGGCAGCGTCGAGGATTGGTGGGAGCAGCCCCTTACCGTTTCAGCACCTCAGAGCACGCGATGACCGATGCCATGCCTGTTGCTCATCCCGCGCCGGTGCCCGGGATTCGAATCGCCGTGCTGGTGCCGTGCCACAACGAAGCGGCGACGGTCGCTGCGGTCGTCGGCAATTTTTCTGCCGCTTTGCCGGGAGCGGTGATTCATGTGCTGGACAACAATTCCAGCGATGCCACCGCAGCGATCGCCGCGGCGGCAGGCGCCCAGGTCTGTCGTGTCGCATTGCAGGGCAAGGGCAACGTGGTACGGCGTGGATTTGCCGATGTCGAGGCCGACATCTACGTGTTGGTCGATGGCGACGCCACCTACGATGCCGCCGCCGCGCCGGCGCTGGTGCGCAAGCTGGTCGACGAGCGCCTGGACATGGTGGTCGGTGCGCGGCGCGATCAGCAGCAGGCCGCGTATCGGCCGGGGCATCGGTTGGGCAATGTCTTGCTGACGCGCTGCGCGGGGCTGCTGTTCGGCCGCAGCTTCGACGACATGCTGTCCGGCTACCGGGTGTTCTCGCGGCGCTATGTCAAATCGTTCGCCGCCCACGCGCAGGGCTTCGAGACCGAAACCGAACTGGCCGTGCATGCCTTGCAGCTGCGCATGCCGGTGGCCGAGGTCGAAACCGCCTATGGCGTGCGTCCGGAAGGCTCGCAAAGCAAGTTGAACACCTGGCGCGATGGCTGGCGCATCCTCGTCACGATCGTCAAATTGTTCAAGGCCGAGCGGCCGTTACTGTTCTTCTCGATCGGCTTCGTACTCAGCGCCACATTGTCGGTGGTGCTGGCGATCCCCTTGTTCGAGACCTATTTCCAGACCGGGCTGGTGCCGCGCTTCCCCACTGCAATTCTGTGCGTGGCGCTGATGCTGCTCGGCTTTCTGCTGCTGGCCTGCGGTCTGATTCTGGATACCGTCACGCGTGGACGGGTGGAGGCCAAGCATCTGGCGTATTTGTCCGAGCCGGGCGTCGGCAGGCTGGTCGCGGTAGAAGACAACAAGGAACGTCGCTGATGGCATCGATTGCGGGCTCTGCACCTGTTGCGCGGCGGCAGCGTGTGTTGCGGTGGGCAGATCGCTGGTTCGGGTTTCATTCGCGGCGCCAGATCGCATCGGCAGTGGTCGCGGTCCTCCTGTTGGGGGCATTGCTGTCGCTTGGCCTGGGGCAGGACGCCAATTGGGATTTGCGCAATTACCATCTTTATATCGGCGATGCCTGGGCAACCGACCGACTGGGCACGGATCTGGCCGCAGCGCAGATGCAGAGCTATTTCAGCCCGCTGCTCGATGCGATGCATGCCTGGCTGATGCTGCAGCTGCCCGGGCCGGTGGCCGGTGCGTTGCTCGGTGGTTTGCATGCGCTGGTCTTCATCCCGCTGGCGGCGCTGGCGTGGCGGGTATTGTCGAATGAATCCCGCCGCGCGCAGTGGGTGCCGCTGTTCGCGTTGGCTGGAATGTGCAGTGCGGTGTTCCTGTCCGAACTCGGCAACACCATGGGGGACACAGCCAGTGCAATTCCGGTGCTGGCTGCATTGGCGGTTGTGTTGTTGGCGCAGTTCAGGGCGCGCAATGGCTTGCACGTCGTGCATCTGTGGGCCGTTGCTGGTGCGTTGATCGGCCTGGCGGTGGCGCTCAAGCTCACCAATGCGTTGTATGCGTTGGCATTGGTGCCGGCAGTGCTGTGCGACGGTGGCCGCCTGCGCTCGCGCGTGCTCGCGTTGAGTGTGCTGGCGGGCGTTGCGCTGCTGGTGCTGTTGCTGGTGGCTGGCCCTTGGTATTGGCAGGTCTGGCAGCACCTGGGCAACCCGCTGTTTCCGCAGTTCAACGGCGTGTTCAAATCGCCGCTGGCCCAGCCGGTCTCGATCGCTGATGTGCGCTGGTTGCCGCGCACTATCGGCGAGCAGCTCATCTGGCCGCTGCTGTTTACGCTCAAGCCGCAGCGCATCGGCGATCTCGGTCTGGTGCAGGCGGGCTGGGCAGTGCTGTATGGGGTGGTGGCGATTGCTGCAGGGCGTGCGTTGGTGCGTCGTCCGGTGCGTGCTGCCGCTGTCGATCGCGCTGCCATCGTGCTGCTGGTGTTCTTTGGCGTGGCGTATGCGCTGTGGCAGGCGATTTTCAGCATCCACCGCTATCTGGTGGTACTGGAGCTGCTGGCGCCGCTGGTGCTGTGGATCGTGTGCCGGCATGCATTTGCCGCGCGCGCAAATCGCAAGGCCGCCTGGTTGATCGGCGCATGCGCGCTGGTTGCGGTGGTCGGCTGGAAGGACTGGGGGCATGAGTCCTGGGCGCGCGACAGCTTCCAGGTGGAGCAGCCGGTGCTCGGGAATCCCGCAGCGTCCAGTGTGTTGCTGGTCGGCGACGAACCGCAATCCTGGCGCGTGCCGTTGTTGCCGTCGCAGGCGCGCTATATCGGGGTTGCCACCAATATCTCCGAGACCGACCACTACCGACAGCGCGTGCGTGCATTGATTACCGAGCGACCGCAGCTTTACGCGATGTTGGGGGCGGCGCGTGACAAGCAGCAATTGCGCATCGATCGCATGAATCGCCTGGCGCAGCAGTTCGGCTGGGAGCGTCAGCCGGGCTGCACGCGGCTGCGCTGGTTGGTCGCACGCGGTCTACGTGCCGAACTGGATACCTCACAGCCTGATCGCTGCGTACTGGCTATTCCCAAAGGCAAGGCGCTGGATATCGCAGCCGCAGATCAGGCCGTGCGCGAGGCTGCGCAACAGCGCCTGGCAGCGTACGGGCTGACATTGGATCCCGCGCGTTGCCGCACGCTGTCCTCGCAGGTGGGGCAGGCCGTCTATCCGTATCAGTTCTGTCAGCTGGCGCTACCGAATTAAGAGCAGCCAACAAGCGCCTGCGCTCACCGCCAGGCGGACGCGGCCGCCTGGCGGTGCTGCATGCGCCACGCGTGCACTGCTGTTCCTGCTCGCCGCCGACACCCACATGGCGACCGCGCGCGACGTGTTATTGGTCGCTCCGAAAGTTAGGTGCGAGCCGGCAGCCTGCGCGCGTTTGCGGGGACACGCAGTTGAGGCTGGAATTCGAGCGCGCGCGTGTTCCAGCAGGCCGCATGCGGCCCTACAAATTGGTCCGCCAAACACGCAGTGCTGATCCGTGGCTTACCTCAGGGAATCTGGAATCCCGCCTGCCGCAGCAATCTTGCCAGCGCGATCATCGGCAGGCCCACCAGGGCGGTGGGATCTTCCGAGCGGATCGCGTCGAACAGGCTGATGCCGAGGCCTTCGCATTTGAAGCTGCCGGCGCAATCCAGGGCTGGTTCGGCGTCCAGGTAGCGTTCGATCTCGACGACCGTCAGCGCGCGAAGTTGCACCTCGGTCAGGTCCAGCGCGTGCAGCTGGCGCTCCGGGCCGACCAGGCTGACGGCGGTATGGAAGCGCACGGTCTGGCCAGACATGGCAGTCAGCTGCATCCGGGCCCGCTCGTGCGTGCCGGGTTTGCCCAGCGTCTGGCCGTCCAGGTCGGCGACCTGATCCGAGCCGATCACCCAGGCGTCAGGGAAGCGGGCTGCCACCGTGGCGGCTTTTTCCACGGCCAGGCGGCTGGCCAGTGCGCTCGGGGATTCGCCCGGCCGTGCCTGCTCGTCGACCTCCGGCCGGACGGTGTCGAAGTCGAGCTGCAGGCGGCCGAGCAGCGCGCGCCGATAGACAGACGTGGAAGCAAGGATCAGGCGTGGCATCATGGGGCCGCTGCGAGGGGGCAGGGGAGTCTGCCGTCCTGCGGGCCGCGCGGCAATCGCATGAATTGGGTCATTTGACAGGGCTGCCGCGGGTCTTTAACATTCTGCGGCTTATGTCCGCGAACGTGCCCGAAATGCTGGATGCTTGGCGGATGGTCGCAGCGCGCAGGCGCTTCGATGGCCGCATCCCGCTATCTGCGATGACCCGTTTGCAGGGAAGCCTTGTCGATACCGACGGCGAATGTGTCTATTCGCTTCAATTCGATCAAGACCCTCTGCTCAAGGTCGCCTATGTCGAACTCAGTATCGATGTGGAGCTTCCGCTGGCCTGCCAGCGCAGCCTGCAACGCTTCCTGTATCCGGTGCAAATCAGACAGCGTCTTGGTTTGATCCGTGACGAGGCCGACGAAGCTGCATTGCCGGCCGAGTACGAAGCGTTGCTGGTGCCGGAAGATGGCATGCTGCGGGCCGTCGACATGATCGAGGACGAGCTGGTGCTCTCAGTGCCGGTGGTGCCGGTGGCGCCGGGTAGCGAAGCGATCGACGCCGAATGGGTTCCGACCCAGGAAGAGCAAGACAGGGCCAGTCCGTTTGCGGCGCTGGCAGCGTTGAAGAAACAGTAACCGCCGCTGTTAAGGGCGGTAAGACAGGTCGACGCGGGCGTAGAGCGTGCTGTTCGACTCAACAGACAAGTTATCGAACTAAAGTTGGAGCAATCCCATGGCTGTGCAGAAATCCCGTGTCACCCCGTCCCGCCGCGGCCAGCGTCGTTCGCACGATGCCCTGACCGCCAAGCAGCTGTCGACCGACCCGACCAGCGGCGAGATCCATCTGCGCCACCACATCACCGCTGACGGTTACTACCGCGGCAAGAAGGTGATCGCGACCAAGTCGTCGGCCGTCCAAGAAGATTGATCCGTGGCGCCCGCCGCGTTCGGCGCGGCCGGGTGACTCTCGCTTCTTCAGGAGCCGCCGATCACCGCGGCTCTTGCAATAGGGAACAGTATGAGCAAGCGGATCTATTCCAGAATCGCGGGCACGGGTAGTTATTTGCCCGAAAAGGTGTTGACTAACGACGACATGTCGAAGATTGTCGACACCAACGATGAATGGATCTTCTCGCGCACTGGCATCCGTGAACGTCACATCGTCGCCGACGACCAGACCACCAGCGATCTGGCGTATTTCGCCTCGCTGAAGGCGATGGAAGCGGCCGGTGTGACCGCCGATGAGATCGATCTGATCGTCATCGGCACCACCACCCCTGACCTGATCTTTCCGTCGACCGCCTGTTTGCTGCAGGCCCGACTGGGTAACATCGGTTGCGGTGCGATGGACGTCAACGCTGCATGCTCGGGTTTTGTCTACGCGCTCAGCGTGGCCGACAAGTTCGTGCGCAGTGGCGACGCCAAGACCGTGCTGGTGGTTGGCGCAGAAACCTTGACCCGCATCGTCGACTGGACCGATCGCACCACCTGCGTGCTGTTCGGCGATGGCGCCGGCGCGGTGATCCTCAAGGCCGACGAAGAGACCGGCATCCTCAGCACCCATTTGCACGCCGATGGCAGCAAGAAAGAGCTGCTGTGGGACCCGGTGGGGGTCTCGGTGGGATTCGGCGAAGGCAAGAATGGCGGCGGTGCATTGCTGATGAAGGGCAACGACGTCTTCAAGTATGCGGTCAAGGCGCTGGACTCGGTGGTCGATGAGACCCTGGCGGCCAGTGGCTATGACAAGCACGACCTGGATTGGCTGATTCCGCATCAGGCCAACCTGCGCATCATCGAAGCCACTGCCAAGCGGCTGGAGTTGCCGATGGAGCAGGTGGTCGTCACCGTAGATCGCCATGGCAACACGTCGTCTGCCTCGGTGCCGCTGGCGCTGGACGAAGCGGTGCGCTCCGGTCGCGTGCAGCGCGGCCAGTTGTTGTTGCTGGAAGCCTTCGGTGGCGGGTTTACCTGGGGCTCGGCGCTGCTGCGCTACTGACGGTTCTGCTTCCTGCGCCAAGTAGACGCGCACGTGCACTCAGTCGGATTCGTACATGGCGGGGACACTCGTCTTCCCTTGCGGTGGGGCAACCTTGCCTCCTGGGCCCGGTGTACGTTTTCGGGGGCGCTTGAAGTCCGCCAAGGGCAGCGCACGCTTTTAGGTCGCGTGATTCGCTCAATGCGACCAGTTTGCGGGCTAGCGCGTCGGACAAGCCGGCCGGCAAGTAAATTCAGCGCATGCACCCCGCCCACGATCCTGTCTTCGTCGCCTTGCTCACCGGCAGTTACCAGCGGTTTGCAGGCCGCCCGCTGGTCGCAGATCGACAGATCGAGCCCGATTGGCTGTATCACGATGCGCCGTTCGCCCTTCTTGCGCACGATACCGCTGTAGACCCGCGGTTTGTCTATGCGAACCAGGCGGCACAGCGCGTTTTCGGCTACAGCTGGGGCGAGTTCGTTGGCATGCCTTCGCGGCTATCGGCAGAATTGCCGGAACGAGCGGAACGTCAGCGTTTGCTCGACGCGGTCGCCCGCGATGGCGTCGTCACGGACTACGCGGGTGTGCGGATCGCGAAAGATGGTTCCCGCTTCCGGATCGCCGAAGGTGTGGTCTGGCAACTCGTCGATGAGGATGGGGTGCTGCATGGACAAGCGGCGACATTCCCGCTGCCAGGCTAGACGAAGCGCAAGCGGCAGCACCGGCTGCGCCCGACCCTTCGGCTTCCTCGCCGGCCTTGCCGGCGCTGGTGCGCCGCCTTGGCCGGCAGCGCTTTCACTATCGAATCCGAACGGCGGCGCGTCAGCGTCACTGCTGCCGTTGTGCGCCTGGCCCGACCAAGCCCGGTGTGCGGTTTTGCGACGTCGCGACACAGTCGCGTGGCCTTCTGCATACGCGGCAGTACAGACGCCGGGGCGATTTCGCACGTATGATCCCGGCTCGATTTTTGTAGGCAGCAACGCGTGACCGAATCCACTCTCGCCTTCGTGTTTCCCGGCCAGGGCTCGCAGTCCTTAGGCATGCTGGCCGAACTGTCCGAACTGCACCCGCAGATTCGCGAAACGTTCGCCGAAGCCTCCGATGGCGCTGGCGTCGACTTGTGGGCGTTGTCCCAGGGCGGCCCGGAAGAAATGCTCAATCGCACCGAATACACCCAGCCCGCCTTGTTGGCTGCGGGCGTTGCGGTGTGGCGTCTGTGGACTGCCCAGCGCGGGCAGCGCCCGGTGCTGCTGGCGGGACACAGCCTGGGCGAATACACCGCGCTGGTCGCGGCTGGCGCCTTGTCGCTGCACGACGGCGCGCATCTGGTGCGGTTGCGCGGCCAGTTCATGCAGGCTGCGGCACCGGCGGGCGTCGGCGCGATGGCTGCGGTGCTGGGCGCCGAAGACGCTGTGGTGCAGGAGGTCTGTGACCAGGCGTCCGGCAGCGACGTGGTGGTGCCGGCCAACTTCAATTCGCCCGGTCAGATCGTGATCGGCGGCCACGCTGCGGCGGTGGATCGCGCGCTGGGGCTGCTGGCCGAGCGCGGCGTGCGCAAGGCGGTCAAGCTGGCAGTGAGCGTGCCCTCGCACACCCCGCTGATGCGCGAAGCCGCCAATCAGCTCGGCGAGGCGATGGCCGGGCTGACCTGGCACGCCCCGCAGATTCCGGTGGTGCAGAACGTGGACGCGCGCGTGCATGAGGGCAGCACCGCCATCCGCCAGGCCTTGGTGGAACAGCTCTACCTGCCGGTGCAATGGACCGGCTGCGTGCAGGCGCTCGCCAGCCAGGGCATCACCCGCATTGCCGAATGCGGCCCGGGCAAGGTGCTGAGCGGGCTGATCAAGCGCATCGACAATAGCCTGGATGCGCGGACGCTGGCAACGCCCGCCGACTATGCCGGCGCGCTCGACGCGTGGACGCACTGATCCAACGCCGCTGCCGGTCGTGCCGGCATCCCTCGACGTTCGCGGCCACGGTTGCGGCGTCCCCCATCGAGGAACAGCAATCATGAGCAAGCCCCTGCAGGGCGAAATCGC
Organism: Xanthomonas cissicola; assembly: GCF_008801575.1. GTDB lineage: Bacteria > Pseudomonadota > Gammaproteobacteria > Xanthomonadales > Xanthomonadaceae > Xanthomonas > Xanthomonas cissicola. The sequence continues at coordinate 21,071 of NZ_VZPL01000020.1, forward strand.
CCTCGTCACCGGCGCCAGCCGCGGCATCGGTGCGGCCATTGCCGATACCCTGGCCGCCCACGGCGCCACGGTCATCGGCACCGCCACCTCGGCTTCCGGCGCTGCGGCGATCGGCGAGCGTCTGGCCGCCCACGGCGGACACGGTCGTGAACTGAACGTCACCGACGCGGCTGCAGTCGATGGCGTGATCGATGCCATCGGCAAGGAGTTCGGCGCCATCTCGATCCTGGTCAACAACGCCGGCATCACCCGCGACAACCTGTTGATGCGGATGAAGGACGACGACTGGCAGGCGATCATCGACACCAACCTGACCAGCGTGTTCCGCACCTCCAAGGCGGTCATGCGCGGCATGATGAAGGCGCGCAAGGGCCGCATCATCAATATCGCCTCGGTAGTGGGTGTGACCGGTAATCCTGGGCAGACCAACTATGCCGCCGCCAAGGCCGGCATCATCGCGTTCTCCAAATCGCTGGCCAAGGAAATCGGCTCGCGCGGAGTGACCGTGAATGTGGTGGCGCCCGGTTTCATCGATACCGACATGACCAAGGCGCTGCCGGACGAGGCCAGGACCGCCTTGCTGCAGCAGATTGCGCTGGGTCATCTGGGCGAGCCGGAAGACATCGCCAATGCGGTGGCGTTTCTGGCCGGCCCGACGGCCCGCTACATCACCGGTGAGACCCTGCACGTCAACGGTGGCATGTACATGCCGTAAGCGTGCGGCGCCGGGAGACGCTAAGTGGCTGATCGGCCGGGAGTTGTGATGCAATGCAAGGCCCGGTCGCTTCCACTACACTATCCAACGCGGCCATCGCAGCGCCGATGGCGTTTTGTGAGTCCCTCACAGGAGCACCGCACATCCGTGTGCGGGGATCCTAAAACTCGAACCACCACTACTCCAGCTGGAGCGATATCCCCAATGAGCACCATCGAAGAACGCGTCAAGAAAATCGTCGTCGAACAACTCGGCGTCAAGGAAGAGGAAGTCACCACCAGCGCATCGTTCGTCGATGATCTGGGTGCCGACTCGCTGGACACCGTCGAGCTGGTGATGGCGCTGGAAGAAGAGTTCGAGTGCGAGATCCCGGACGAAGAGGCCGAGAAGATCACCTCGGTGCAGCAGGCGATCGACTACGTCAAGGCTCACGTCAGGAGCTGATGCGTTGTTCCTGATCGTGGCGGCGTGCATCAAGCCGCTGCCGCATCAGACATTCCATGGGGCCGCTGATGCGGCCCTGTGTTTTTCAAGTGTCACCCGCAAACCCCAAGCACCGTCCGTTCCGTGGTGAGGAGATCTGCAATGAGTCGTCGTGTTGTCGTTACCGGCATGGGCATGGTGTCGCCGCTGGGCAATGATCTGGCCACCAGCTGGGACGGAATCGTCCACGGCCGCTCAGGCATTGGCCCGATCACGCAGATCGATGCCTCGCAGTTCACCACCAAGATCGCCGGTGAAATCAAGAATTTCGACCCCACGCTTTTTGTGTCCGCCAAGGACGTCAAGAAGATGGATTCGTTCATCCACTACGGTGTCGGCGCCTCGTTCATGGCGCTGGACGATTCCGGACTGGAAATCGACGAAAGCAATGCCGAACGCGTGGGCGCCATTCTCGGCTCCGGCATCGGCGGGCTGCTCGGCATTGAAGAGCAGACCATCAAATTCCATGAGGGCGGCGCGCGCAAGATTTCGCCGTTCTATGTGCCCAGCACCATCATCAACATGCTGCCCGGCCAGGTGAGCCTGATCAAAGGCCTGAAAGGCCCGACGTTCTCGGCGGTATCTGCCTGCGCCACATCCAACCATTCGATCGGCACCGCGATGCGCATGATCCAGCACGGCGATGCCGATGTGATGCTGGCTGGCGGTGCCGAGCGCGGTTCGTCGCCGAGTTCGGTGGGCGGCTTTTGTGCGATGAAAGCGATGTCCACCCGTAACGACGACCCGGCCGGCGCGTCGCGGCCGTGGGACAAGCAGCGCGATGGCTTCGTGCTGGGCGACGGCGCCGGCGTGCTGGTGCTGGAGGAGTACGAACACGCCAAGGCGCGTGGCGCACGCATCTATGCCGAGCTGGTCGGCTTCGGCGCCAGTTCCGATGCGTTCCACATGACCGCCCCCAGCGAAGACGGCGAGGGCGCGGCGCGCAGCATGGCGGCAGCGATGCGCGACGCCAAGCTCAACCCCGAGCAGATCGGCTACCTCAACGCGCACGGCACCTCCACGCCGCTGGGCGATCTGGCCGAAACGATGGCGATGAAGCGCGCGCTGGGCGATCACGCCTACAAGACCATGGTGAGCTCGACCAAGTCGATGACCGGGCATCTGCTCGGCGCGGCCGGCGGTGTGGAAGCGATCTTCTCGGTGATGGCGCTGCACACCGGCATCATCCCGCCGACCATCAACCTGGAAGAGCCAAGCGAGGGCTGCGACCTGGATTACGTGCCGAACGTGGCGCGCGAGGTGCAGGTGGATGCGGTGATGTCCAACGGCTTCGGCTTTGGCGGCACCAACGGCACGCTGGTGTTCAAGCGCGTTTGACCCAGCATATCGGTCGCGTGGCGTCATCGGCGCGCGACCTGCCTGGCTGTCGCATGCACTGCCGGCTTGCGGGTTGATGTTCAATCCTGCGATCAACCGTTGATCAACTCATCGCGCGTGCTGCGTACGGCAGCGGTGCGTCCGTATCTCACGCCATGCCGGACCGATGACGCTTACCCGATCACTGCACGCGGACATCGACCTGCTGGCGCTGCATCGGCTGTCACCGCAACGCTATCCGGCCCTGCTGGAGTCCAGCGCTTCCGGCACCGAGCATGGTCGCTGGGATGTGCTGCTGCTGGCAGAGGGGCCATGCCTGCGGCTGGATCCGGACGGATGTACGCGCGATGGCGCTGGGCGGTTGCTGGAGGGCGGCTTTCTGGCGGCGCTGGATGCCGCCTGGCAGGCCGAGCGCGTGCCGCACGACGCGGCAAGCCCATGGCCGTTTCGCGGCGGTTGGGCGGTGCTGCTGGATTACGAACTTGCCGCGCAGGTCGAGCCGATTCTGCAACTGCCCACGCGCCGCGATGGCGTGCCCACCGCGCTGGCCTTGCGCGCGCCGGCAGCGGTGCTGCGCGATCGCCTGCACGGGCGCTGTGTGGCGCTGGCAGAGCCGGGCCGCGAGGAGTTGTTGCAGCAGATCGGCGACGACCTTGCTGCCTGCGCCGCACTGCCGCCGCTGCCTGCCTGGGTCGGGCCGCTTGCGGTGGACGAAGAGGCCCCCGAGCGTTTTACCGGGGCAGTGGAGCGCGTGCTCGATTACCTGCGTGTCGGCGATGTCTTCCAGGCCAATATCTCGCGCGCCTGGCACGCGGCATTCGCTGCGGTGGTCGATCCGGCCGCGTTGCATGCGCGCCTGCGTGCGGCCAATCCGGCGCCGTTTGCCGGCCTGTTCGTTGCCGCCGGGCGTGCAGTGGCCAGTTCCTCGCCAGAGCGGCTGGTCTCGGTACAGGGCGATGTGGTGCAGACGCGCCCGATCGCCGGCACCCGCGCGCGGTTTGCCGGGGACGACGATGCCGCACGTATCCGGGAGCTGGTCGGGCATCCGAAGGAGCGCGCCGAGCACGTGATGCTGATCGATCTGGAGCGCAACGACCTGGGCCGCATCTGCGCGCCGGGCACCGTGGAGGTGGACGAGTTGATGTGCGTGGAGAGCTATGCGCATGTGCATCACATCGTCAGCAACGTGCGCGGGCGTCTGCGCGCCGGGGTAACGCCCGGTGAGGTGATTGCCGCGGTGTTTCCCGGTGGCACCATTACCGGTTGCCCGAAGGTGCGCTGCATGCAGGTCATCGCCGAGCTCGAACAAACTGCGCGCGGGGCCTATACCGGTGCATTCGGCTGGCTCAATCGTGATGGCGACATGGATCTGAATATCCTGATCCGCACCGCCGAGGTGGCCGGTCACCATGTGCATTTCCGCACCGGTGCCGGGATCGTGGTGGATTCGGATCCGCAGCGCGAGCTGGATGAAACCCGCGCCAAGGCGCGTGGCGTGTTGCGTGCGATCGAGCAGACATGAGCGCTTCAACGGGACATCACCGGCGCGCGGTATCCTGCGCGGCGCAGGGGCAATGACGAGGTGGGTGTGGCGGTGACTGGCAAACGCGGATGTCTGGCCGTGCTGGGTACGGTAGTGCTGCTCGTAGCGCTGCTGGCGATTGCCGCCGTGGTGGCGTGGCGGCATTACCTGCACTTCGCCGATACCCCCGTGCCTGCGAGCGCGCCCAGCGTGGTGATTGCGCCCGGCGATTCGCTCAAGGCTACATTGCGCAAGCTGCGCGCTGCCGGCCTGGCGCAGGGTACCGAGCTGGAATGGCAGCTGCTGGCGCGCCAGGTCGATGCGGCCGGCAAGCTCAAGGTGGGCGAGTACGCGCTGTCGCCAGCGCTGTCGCCGCGCGAACTGCTGACGCGCATGCGCCAGGGGAGGGTGATCCAGTACCGCTTCACGATCGTGGAAGGCTGGAATTTCCGTCAGCTGCGCGCCGCACTGGCGACCGCCACGCCGCTGCAACATTCCATCGATGCGCTGGACGATGCGGCACTGATGGCCCGGCTGGGAGTTGCCAGGCAGCATCCGGAAGGGCGCTTCCTGCCGGAAACCTATGTGTACCAGCGTGGCGACAGCGATATCGATGTACTCAAGCGCGCGCATGCGGCCATGGACAAGGCATTGGCGCAGGCCTGGGAGCAGCGCGCCCCGAACCTGCCACTCGCCTCGCCGGAGCAGGCATTGATCCTGGCCTCGATCATCGAAAAAGAAACGGCCCTGGCCTCCGAGCGCCCGCTCATCGCCGGGGTGTTCCTGCGCCGCTTGCAGCTGGGCATGAAGCTGCAGACCGACCCCACCGTGATCTACGGCATCGGCAGCAGCTACGACGGCAATATCCGTCGCCGCGACCTGACCACCGATACGCCGTACAACACCTACACCCGTACCGGCCTGACGCCGACGCCGATCGCCATGCCGGGCCGCGAGGCGCTGCTGGCGGCGGTGCGGCCGGCGCCCGGCGAGGCGCTGTATTTCGTGGCGGTGGGCGATGGCACCGGGGCGCACGCGTTCTCGGCCACGTTGGCCGAACATAACGCAGCGGTGGCGCGCTATCTGCAGCGCCGCCGGCTGCCGAGCACGCCGCAGACGGAGCCTATGCCATGACCGCCGCATTTTCGCCCTGGCAGCAGCGCGCCTTCGACCAGACCGTGGCTGCACTGGATGCGGGGCGCCTTGGACATGGGTTGCTGATCTGCGGCCCGGAAGGTCTGGGCAAGCGTGCCGTCGCCCTGGCCCTGGCCGAGCACGTCCTGGCCAGCTCGCCAGACCCGGCACTGGCGCAGCGCACGCGCCAGCTGATTGCCGCCGGTACCCACCCGGACCTGCAACTGGTCTCGTTCATTCCCAATCGCACCGGCGACAAGCTGCGTACCGAGATCGTCATCGAGCAGGTGCGCGAGATTTCGCAGAAGCTCGCGCTGACCCCGCAGTACGGCATTGCCCAGGTCGTGATCGTCGACCCGGCCGATGCGATCAATCGCTCGGCCTGCAATGCCTTGCTCAAGACCCTGGAAGAGCCGTCGCCGGGGCGCTACCTGTGGTTGATCAGCGCGCAGCCAGCGCGTCTGCCGGCGACCATCCGCAGCCGCTGTCAGCGCCTGGAATTCAAGTTGCCGCCTGCGCACGAGGCGCTGGCCTGGTTGCTCTCGCAAGGTGTGAGCGAGCGCGCCGCACAGGAAGCGCTGGACGCCGCGCGCGGCCACCCCGGTCTGGCTGCGCAGTGGTTGCGCGAAGATGGCCTGGCCGTCCGGCGTGCGGTTGCGCAGGATCTGGAGCAGATCGCCAATGGACGCGCCGGCGCAGTCGATGTCGCGCAGCGTTGGACCAACGATGGCCAGGCCGACCAGCGCCTGCGCCATGCCGCCGATCTGGCATTGGCACAGGCATCGGCCGGCTTGACCGATCCATCGCGGTTGCACAAGCTTGCGACCTGGTTCGACGCTGCCAACCGCACCCGCGATCTGCTGCGCACCACCGTCCGCGCCGACCTGGCGGTGACGGAATTGTTGCTGTCCTGGCGCGAGGGAGAGCGCCAGCCACGTTCTAGGGGAACTCGATGAGTGCAATGAATGCACGCCAAGGCATTTTGTCGCTGGCGTTGAAAGACAAGCCAGCGCTCTACAGCGCCTACATGCCGTTCGTGAAAGGCGGCGGCATGTTCGTGCCCACGCCCAAGCGCTACATGTTGGGCGATGAAGTCTTCCTGCTGCTGACCCTGCCGGACTCCAGCGAGCGTCTGCCGGTCGCCGGCAAGGTCATCTGGACCACGCCTGCCGGCGCACAGGGCAACCGCGCCGCCGGCATCGGCGTGCAGTTCCCCGACGGCCCGGAAGGCGAGGCGGTGCGCAACAAGATCGAGACGCTGCTGGCCGGATTGACCACCTCGGACAAGCCGACGCATACGATGTAAGCGGCAGCGGCGCGGCAAGACGGCAGCGAGGCTTGCGGTGGAGCCGCTAGGTCATCGCGGCAGACCGGTGCGATGGAGGTGCCATCTCGCTGGCGTGCAAGAGGGCAAGTAAACAATTGTTGACGACTGCCGCCGCTGCCCTATAATGTGCGGCTCGAGTCACCGGGCGGTTAGCTCAGCGGTAGAGCATTGCCTTCACACGGCAAGGGTCACAGGTTCGAACCCTGTACCGCCCACCATTGAAATCCAGGCATTCCATGGGTTTCGACGCGAAGAAAAAAGCCGGCCATGCGCCGGTTTTTTGTTGTCTTCCGCCATCCTGCAAAGCCTTCTCTATCGGCCACCTCATCAGGTGGTAGGCCGCAGACGCGATCAACCATGTTGAATGCATGGCGTTGCAATGGACGAACCTGGCTGACCGCAATTGCCGACGCTATGCGTCGTGACAACGCAGTTGGGCGATCAGCACGATGCCATCGTTGGCTTTCTAGACGATCCGGTGTTCGTCATTGCTGGTGGGCAACGGTATGTTCAAGCCGCCGATGGCTTAGTCAATCGCTTGTGTCTGCTTGTTGCGGGCTCAGCAAGGACTTGCCATCCTTCGATGCCCCGCGTTGAAGAAGGTGTAGCGATGAAGGCGCCGCTTGGAAGTGCTCTGGTTGCGATGGCGTTGCTGGCTGGCTGTGCCCGCGATGTGGGCGAGCAGTACGTGGGCAAGTGGGTCGATGTGAAGTCGGAAAAGCACGTGCTGAGCATCGAGCACAATGGCGAAAGTTTCATCATTCGCGACACCCAGCCGGAACTGTTCGGCAATGGCGTCAAGACGCGCAATCATCCGGCGCTGCTGACCAAGGGGGTGCTGCAGGTGTCCAACGGGGTCGGCACTGTCAACTACGCGATCGATGAGGCGACCGGCAAGCTGAGCACGGGCGATACCGAATACATGCGGGTGAAGTGACGGCGAGACGCTTGGTCAACGGCATGCGATGGGCGTGCGGCGCTGCGATAGGCGAGGTGATCGATTCGCCAGATAGCTGCCTCATGTCGTTTGGATTGCGGCGCATACGGCGATGAGCGTGGGCTGCGCATCCATGCGCTGAGTGCGCATACCATGTCTTCACTTACCGCGCCTGAGTGTGGAAGTCGTGCATGCATGCGTCGCCTGACCAGTCGTGTAAGTTCGCGCTTGCCCTATGCACGCGCCGCCGTCTGCGCCTGCATCCAGCGCCACAGCGTGGTGCGCGAGACGCCGAGCGCTTGCGCGGCAAGGGCGCGGTTGCCGTTGGCGCGGTCGAGCGCGACGCGGACTGCACTGGCAGTGAGCTGCAGGCGAGAGGTCGCTAAATCGGCACGCTCACGTGGTGCGCCGCGGTTGTCGGCAGGCGTATCGAATAATTCCGGCGCCCAGCGTTCGAGTTGCTCCAGGCTCAGGCTGTCGTGCGCTTGGGCTTTCCAGTGAATGCACAGGCGTTCGACCAGGTTGCGCAGTTCGCGCACGTTGCCGGGCCAGGGGTGTTGCTGGAGGCGTTGCAATGCAGATGGCGACAACGGCGATGGAATGCTGCCGAGTTGCTGGAAATAATGCGCAAGCAATAGGGCGATGTCGTGGTGGCGGTCTCGCAACGGCGGTAGTGCAATGCGCAGCGCGGCAAGGCGATAGAACAGGTCGCGGCGGAAGCGGCCTTGTTCGACCAACTGCTGCAGTTCCTGCAGGCTGGCGGCGACCACGCGCACGTCGATCGCGACGGGCATGGTTGCGCCGACACGCAGCACTTCGCGCTCTTCCAATACGCGCAATAGCCGCGTTTGCAACGGCATCGGTAACTCGCCAATTTCGTCGAGGAATAGCGTGCCGTCCTGCGCGGTTTCGATCAGGCCGGTGTGGCCGCCGCGGCGGGCTCCGGTGAAGGCGCCGTCGCTGTAGCCGAACAGTTCCGCCTCCAGCAACGATTCGCTGATGGCGCCACAATTGATCGCCACGAAACGGCCGCGGCGGCGACTGCCGGCATGCAGTTGTCGTGCGACCAGTTCTTTGCCGGTGCCGGTTTCGCCGCTGATCAACACGGTGCCGGCATGCGGTGCGTACAGTTGCACCAACTCGCGCACGTGCAGCATTGCGCTGTCGTCGCCCAGCAGGGCGTCGGCCCGTCGTGCGCGGCGCGTGGCGGTACGGCCGGCAACGCGATCCGTGCCTGGAGCAGTGCCCAGCGTGATGGCCTGTTCCAGCGCATGACGCACCGAATCGGCCGAATACAGCAGCACGCCAGGCAGCCCGGCCTGCTCGGCGAAGTCGATCGCCATGCCGGTGCCGACAATGACCTGGATGCCGCTGGCGCGCAGATCGGCGATGCAGTCGCGTGCGTCTTCGGCGGTGACGAAACGGCGGTGTTCGATCTCCAGGTCGAAGCTGTGCTGGAAGGCGTGAAACGACGGCACATCGGTGGCATGGGTGACCACGCCGATGCGCGGCGCAATGCGGCGCGCCCGCGCCAGCGCTTCCATCAGATCGAACCCGGTGGCCTGGATGGGCGCGAAGGGCAGCGCGAGCCGGCTGCGCAGGTACGCTGCATTGGATCCGCCCGCCACCAGCGCGTCGCAGCGCTCGCGTCGCAGCCGCTGGCCGATGACCTCGACCGCTTCGGCAAAGCCGAGGTTGATCTGCTCGATGCGTGCGCGCTGGTCGAACTCGGGGATGACATCGGCCAGCAGGCCGGTCAGGCGCGAGACGCTGACGGTCCAGATGAAGGGCAAGGAAGCGTCCGCGGTTTCCGGAAGGGTAGGGCTGCGCATGACGTTGTCGCGTTTCAAGAGTGTTTCAGGGTGAATCAGCCGTTGCAATTTTGCAACAATCGATGCCCTGGGCGGTATGAAAATCAACGAGTTACAATTGGCATGGTGTTTGCGCCTGCACGGTCATCCCATCCAAGGAACCGCCATGACGTTCTCGTCCGCTCCCTCTGCCGGCACGCGGTTTCGCGCCGCACTGGCTGCCGAATCGCCGTTGCAGGTAATCGGCGCGATCAATGCCAACCATGCGCTGCTGGCGCAGCGCGCAGGCTATCAGGCGATTTATCTGTCAGGCGGCGGCGTGGCGGCCGGGTCGCTGGGGTTGCCGGATCTGGGCATCAACACGCTGGAAGACGTGCTGATCGACGTGCGCCGTATCACCGACGTGTGCGAGCTGCCGCTGTTGGTGGATGTGGACACCGGTTTTGGCCCGAGCGCATTCAACATCGAGCGCACCATCAAGTCGCTGATCAAGGCGGGCGCGGGCGGTTGCCATATCGAAGACCAGGTTGGTGCCAAGCGCTGCGGTCACCGGCCGGGCAAGGAAATCGTGAGCCAGGGCGAGATGGCGGATCGGGTCAAGGCCGCAGCCGATGCCAAGACCGATGCGGCGTTCTTCCTGATTGCGCGTACCGACGCAATCCAGATGGAAGGCGTGGAGGCGGCGATCGAACGCGCCATCGCCTGCGTGGAAGCGGGTGCGGACGGCATCTTCGCCGAAGCCGCCTACGACCTGGATACCTACAAGCGTTTTGTCGATGCAGTGCGCGTGCCGGTGCTGGCCAACATCACCGAGTTCGGCAAGACCCCGCTGTTTACGCGCGACCAGCTGGCGCAAGCCGGCGTGGCGATCCAGCTGTTTCCGCTGTCGGCATTTCGCGCCGCCAACAAGGCGGCTGAGGCGGTTTATACGGCGATTCGGCGCGACGGTCATCAGCAGGGCGTGCTGGACAGCATGCAGACGCGCGAAGAGCTGTACGAACGCATCGGCTATCACGAGTACGAGCAGCGGCTGGACGCGTTGTTTGCGCGCAAAGGCGCATGATGACGCGTTGCTGATCATCTTCATTGCCACCTCGCACGCCATACCGCGACACCACACAGTTTGGGAGCTCATCGCATGAACGACACTGCCACTTCTGGTTTCAAGCCGAAAAAGTCCGTCGCCTTGTCCGGCACTGCTGCCGGTAACACGGCCCTGTGCACGGTGGGGCGCAGCGGCAACGATCTGCATTACCGCGGTTACGACATTCTCGATCTGGCCACCACCAGCGAGTTCGAAGAGATTGCGTATCTGCTGGTGCACGGGAAGCTGCCCAACCGCGGCGAGCTGCGCGGTTACAAGGCTAAGCTGCGCTCGCTGCGCGGCGTTCCGGCTGCGGTCAAAACCGCGCTGGAACAGTTGCCTCCGTCGGCGCATCCGATGGACGTGATGCGCACCGGCGTGTCGGTGCTGGGCTGCCTACAGCCGGAAAAAGACGACCATAACCACCCTGGTGCGCGCGACATCGCCGACAAGCTGATGGCCTCGCTCGGTTCGATGCTGCTGTACTGGTATCACTACAGCCACAACGGCAAGCGCATCGAGGTAGAGACCGAGGACGATTCCATCGGCGGGCATTTCCTGCACCTGCTGCATGGTTTCGCGCCCAAGGATTCGTGGGTGCGTGCGATGCATACCAGCCTGATCCTGTATGCCGAGCACGAATTCAATGCGTCCACCTTTGCGAGCCGCGTGATTGCCGGGACCGGCAGCGATATGTACAGCGCCATCGCCGGTGGCATCGGTGCGCTGCGTGGGCCCAAGCATGGCGGCGCCAACGAAGTGGCGTTCGAAGTGCAGAAGCGCTACGACACCCCGGACGAAGCAGAAGCCGATATCAAGGCGCGCGTGGAACGCAAGGAAGTGGTGATTGGCTTTGGGCACCCTGTGTACACGGTATCGGATCCGCGCAACAAGGTGATCAAGGAGGTGGCGCGCGAGCTGTCCGATGAACAGGGCAGCCGCAAGATGTACGACATCGCCGAGCGTTTGGAGAGCGTGATGTGGGACATCAAGAAGATGTTCCCGAACCTGGATTGGTTCAGTGCGGTGAGCTACCACATGATGGGCGTGCCGACAGCGATGTTCACCCCCTTGTTCGTGCTGGCGCGCACAGCCGGCTGGAGCGCGCACATCATCGAGCAGCGCGTGGACGGCAAGATCATTCGCCCCTCGGCCAATTACACCGGGCCGGAAGATCAGGTGTTCGTGCCGCTGGATCAGCGCAGCTAAGAGCGTGGGGGCATTGGCCCTCATCCGCCCTTCGGGCGCCTTCTCCCGCTTGCGGGAGAAGGGCGCAACCGCAAAAACCCCCGCCCGCTTCGATATCGCCAGCCATGAATAGCCAGTACCGCAAGCCCTTGCCGGGCACCTCGTTGGATTACTTCGATGCACGCGCTGCCGTCGATGCGCTGCAGCCCGGTGCGTATGCGACCTTGCCGTACACCGCACGCGTGCATGCCGAGAACCTGGTGCGGCGTGCAGAGCCGCAACTGCTGGAGGCGTACCTGCGGCAGTTGATCGAGCGCAAGCGCGAGCTGGATTTCCCGTGGTTTCCGGCACGTGTGGTGTGTCACGACATCCTGGGCCAGACCGCATTGGTCGATCTTGCCGGCTTGCGCGATGCCATTGCCGAGCAGGGCGGCGACCCGGCACAAGTCAATCCGGTGGTGCCGGTGCAGTTGATCGTGGATCACTCGCTGGCAGTGGAATACGCCGGCTTCGACAAGCAGGCGTTCGCCAAGAATCGCAGCGTGGAAGATCGCCGCAACGCCGATCGCTTCCACTTCATCGAATGGACCAAGCGTGCGTTCGAGAACATGGAAGTGATTCCGCCAGGCAACGGGATCATGCATCAGATCAATTTGGAGAAGATGTCGCCAGTGATCTACACGCTCGATGGCGTGGCGTTCCCGGATACCTGTGTGGGCACCGACAGCCACACGCCGCATGTGGATGCGCTGGGCGTGATCGCGGTGGGCGTCGGCGGGTTGGAAGCGGAGAACGTGATGCTGGGCCGCGCCTCGTGGATGCGCCTGCCGGACATCATCGGCGTGGAATTGACCGGCCGGCCGGCGCCTGGCATCATCGCCACCGACATCGTGCTGGCATTGACCGAATTCCTGCGCGCGCAACGCGTGGCTGGGGCGTATCTCGAGTTTTACGGGGATGGTGCGCGGGCGCTGACCGTCGGCGACCGCGCGACCATTTCCAACATGACGCCGGAATTCGGTGCGACGGCGGCGATGTTCTATATCGACCAGCAGACCATCGACTACCTGCGGCTCACTGGTCGCGACGATGCGCAGGTCGCATTGGTGGAGACCTATGCGCGGCATACCGGCCTATGGGCAGACGATCTGGCCACCGCGCAGTACGAGCGCGTGCTGCAGTTCGATCTGGCGAGCGTGGTGCGCAACATGGCCGGGCCGTCCAATCCGCACAAACGCGTGGCCACCACCGCACTGGCGGATCGTGGCATTGCCGGTGCGTGGGAGCAGGTGCCGGGGAAGATGCCCGATGGCGCAGTAATCATCGCAGCGATCACCTCGTGCACCAATACCTCGAACCCGCGCAACGTGATCGCTGCCGGTTTGCTGGCGCGCAATGCCAATGCGCGTGGCTTGACCCGCAAGCCGTGGGTGAAAAGCTCGCTGGCGCCGGGATCCAAGGCAGTGCAACTGTACCTGGAAGAAGCCGGTTTACTGAGCGAGCTGGAACAATTGGGCTTCGGCATCGTGGCGTTTGCCTGCACCACCTGCAATGGCATGAGCGGGGCGCTGGATCCTGCGATCCAGCAGGAAATCATCGATCGCGATCTGTATGCCACGGCGGTGCTGTCGGGCAACCGCAATTTCGATGGGCGCATTCATCCGTATGCCAAGCAGGCGTTTCTTGCTTCGCCGCCGCTGGTGATTGCCTATGCCATTGCCGGCACCGTGCGCTTCGATATCGAGAAGGATGTGTTGGGCATCGACGCCGACGGCGTGCCGGTCACGCTCAAGGATCTGTGGCCGAGCGATGCCGAGATCGACGCAGTGGTGGCGCGCAGCGTCAAGCCGGAACACTTCCGCAGCGTGTACGACCCGATGTTCAAGCGCAGCGCGGGGCAGGGGATCAGCGTGAACCCGTTGTACGAGTGGCGCCCGGCCAGCACGTATATTCGGCGCCCGCCGTACTGGGAAGGCGCGTTGGCCGGCGCGCGCACGCTGCGCGGCATGCGCCCGTTGGCCGTGCTGGGCGACAACATCACCACCGATCACCTGTCGCCGTCGAACGCGATCATGGCCGGCAGTGCCGCCGGGCAATATCTGGCGCAAATGGGCGTGCCGGAGGAGGACTTCAATTCCTACGCCACCCATCGCGGCGACCACCTCACCGCCCAGCGTGCGACGTTTGCCAACCCCAAGTTGATCAACGAAATGGCGGTGGTCGATGGGCAGATCAAAGCCGGCTCGCTGGCCCGGCTGGAGCCGGAGGGCCAGGTGCTGCGCATGTGGGAGGCGATCGAAACCTATATGACGCGCAAGCAGCCGTTGATCATCATTGCCGGCGCCGATTACGGGCAGGGCTCGTCGCGCGACTGGGCAGCCAAGGGTGTGCGGCTTGCCGGTGTGGAAGTGATTGTCGCCGAAGGCTTCGAGCGGATTCACCGTACCAACTTGATCGGCATGGGCGTGCTGCCGCTGGAGTTCAAGCCGGGCACCGACCGCAGGACCTTGGGCATCGATGGCAGCGAGACTTTCGACGTGGTGGGTGAGCGCACGCCTGGCGCCACGCTGACGTTGTCGATCCATCGGCGTGATGGCGAGCAGCTGCAGGTGCCGGTGACCTGCCGACTGGATACTGCAGAGGAAGTGTCGATTTACGAAGCCGGTGGCGTGTTGCAGCGGTTTGCGCAGGATTTTCTGGAAGCCTCGGCTGCCTGAGAGCGCTGATTGAAACGCCCCAGTCGGCTTGCACCTGCCGAACGGGGCGCGCACACTTTGGCAATCTTTGCCATCCGGAGGCGGTATGGCCACCATGAACATTTCTTTGCCTGACGAGCTCAAGCATTTCGTCGATCAGCAGGTGGCGGAGCATGCTTACGGTTCCAGCAGCGAGTACTTACGTGAGTTGATTCGCAAGCAACGCGATATCGAACAGCTGCGTGGTGTGTTGCTTGGTGGAGCGAACTCCGGACCGGCAGTGGCGGCCGACGCCGGCTTCTTCAACGCGATGCGAGCGCGTGCCAACGCGCGTGCCGGCGAGCAGTGAAGCCTGCGCACTGGCGTCCGTTGGCGCTGCGCGATGTTGAGGCCGCAGCCGCGTGGTACGGCGAACAGGCGGGGCTGGAGGTCGAACTGGCGTTTGTTGACGCACTGGAATCGGCGGTCGACATGCTCGTGCAGCATCCTAGCGCTGGTCCAAGTCGCTATGCGGTGATGTGAAGCTGCAGGATGTGCGCGTGTGGCCGCTCAACGGATTTCCCTACCTACTTTTCTACGTTGAGCGTGATACCAGCATTGTGATCTGGCGTGTGCTGCAGATGCAGCGCGACCTCCCCGCATGGATGAGCGAAGCACAATGAACTGCATAACGCACGCGTGGTGCTGAGCGCTTGCACTGCTGCAATCGATATCCCCTTTGCTGCGACTCCATCCAGTGAGCTAACCGAGGTTCCATGCCGCATCTTCCCCAACTCCGCATCCCCGCCACCTACATGCGCGGGGGCACCAGCAAAGGCGTGTTTTTCCGTCTGCAGGATCTGCCGACCGCCGCGCAGCAGCCGGGGGCTGCACGCGATGCGTTGTTGTTGCGGGTGATCGGCAGTCCGGATCCGTATGCCAAGCAGATCGATGGCATGGGCGGGGCCACATCGAGCACCAGCAAGAGCGTGATCGTGTCGGCCAGCACGCGCGATGGGCATGATGTGGACTACCTGTTCGGGCAGGTGTCCATCGATAGCGCGTTCGTGGATTGGAGCGGTAACTGCGGCAATCTGTCGGCGGCGGTGGGGCCATTCGCCATCGCCAGTGGCTTGATCGATCCCGCACGCGTGCCACGCGATGGTGTGGCCACGGTGCGGATCTGGCAGGCCAATATCGGCAAGACCATCGTGGCGCATGTGCCGATGACCGGTGGGCTGGTGCAGGAGACCGGCGACTTTGAACTGGATGGGGTGACCTTTCCGGCGGCGGAAGTGCAGCTGGAATTTCTCGACCCGGCCGACGATGCCGAAGGCGACGGCGGGGCGATGTTTCCCACCGGCAACGTCATCGATCAACTGGAGATTCCCGGGCTGGGCACGCTCGATGCCACGCTGATCAATGCGGGCATTCCCACCATCTTCGTCAACGCGCGCGACCTGGGTTACACCGGGACCGAGCTGCAGGACGCCATCAATGGCGACCCGCGCGCCTTGACCATGTTCGAGACATTGCGCGCGCACGGTGCGGTGCGGATGGGTCTGATTGCGAAGGTGGAAGACGCCGCGACGCGGCAACACACGCCCAAGGTCGCCTTCGTGGCACCGCCGGCCGACTACACCGCGTCCAGCCGCAAGCCGGTGCACGCGGCAGAAATCGATCTGCTGGTGCGTGCGATGTCGATGGGCAAATTGCATCACGCGATGATGGGCACTGCAGCAGTTGCGATCGGCACCGCTGCGGCCGTGCCCGGCACGCTGGTCAATCTGGCTGCCGGCGGTGCGGCGCGCTCGGCGGTGCGATTCGGGCATCCGTCCGGCACCTTGCGGGTCGGCGCGCAGGCGCAGCTGGTCGAGGGCCAGTGGCAGGTGACCAAGGCGCTGATGAGTCGCAGTGCGCGGGTGTTGATGGAGGGTTGGGTCAGGGTGTCGGCGCCTGTTGCCGAGGTTGGATAAGCCTGTAAAGGGGGATATGGCCAGCGCTGCTAACGGAGCTTCCACGTGCCGTCGTATAAATCGCAAGACTGCGTTGCATTAATTCGAACATGTTTTCGAATTCCAGAAACTTTTTCGCACGCGCTCTGCCATATTTGTGTAAATCGTGTTAATTCTGTTGCGCTGCGGCACGCAGGCCGGGCCGCCCCGCCACCAGAATCCGGAGTTCTTCCCATGTCCGCCAGCCGGTCGCTCAAGATCAGCGCGCTTGCCGTTGCCGTCGTTTCCCTTCTTCCGCTCCATGCTGTTGCCCAGCAGACGCCCAGCGACGACGGCGTCGTGCGTCTGGATGCGGTCAAGGTCACGGTCGAGCGGCGTTCGGAAGACTCCAAGGACGTGCCGGTATCGGCATCGGTGTTGCGTCCGGAATTCCTGGATGCCATCTCCACCAGCGGTTCGGACATCCGCGTGCTGGCCGGCAAGGCGCCCAGCCTGAACATCGAATCGTCCAACGGCCGTGTGTTCCCGCGCGTGTACATCCGCGGCTACGGCAATACCGACTTCAACACCTACGCCTCGCAGCCGGTATCGTTGATCTATGACGACGTGGTGCAGGAAAACGCGTTCCTGAAGGGCTTCCCGATCTTCGATCTGGAAGGCCTGGAAGTGCTGCGCGGCCCGCAAGGCACGCTGTTCGGCCGCAACACGCCGGCAGGCGTGGTCAAGTTCAATTCGGTCAAGCCGACCATCGGCGCCAATGACGGCTACGCCAGCCTGTCCTACGGCACCTACGGCACCATGACCCTGGAAAGCGGCCTGAGCATCGCGATGGGCGACCATTGGGCGGCGCGTCTGTCCACGCTGGGCCAGCGCCGCGACGACTGGGTGGAAAACCGCGACGGCCGCGATCTGGAAGGCTATACCGATTCGGCCGTGCGCCTGCAGCTGCTGTACCAGGCCAGCGACGACTTCAGCGCGTTGTTCAATGCGCATGCGCGCCATCTGGACGGCACCGCGCGCCTGTTCCGCGCCAACATCATCCAGCCCGGTACCAATCAGCTGGTGGATGGCTTCGATGCGGAAAAGTCCTTCATCGACGGCGCCAACCGCCAGGAACTGCAGACCTACGGCGGCAGCGCCAACCTGAGCTGGGATCTGGGCGACATCGCGCTGCACTCGATCACCGCATACGAAGGCATCGGCAAGTACTACAGCCGTGGCGATATCGACGGTGGCTTCGGTGCGGTGTTCGCACCGCCGTCGGGCCCGGGCGTGATTCCGTTCCCGGTGGAAACCGCCGGCGGCATCAAGAGCCTGGATCAGTACAGCCAGGAAGTGCGCGCCGAATCGCAGTACGACGGCCCGCTCAATTGGCAGGCCGGCCTGTACTACTTCCATGACGATGTGGAAGGCGAAAATTACACCTACAACACCCTCAGCGGCGGCGATCTGGCCAGCTACCAACTGACCCGCCAGCGCAATACCTCCTGGGCGGCGTTCAGCTCGTTGAACTACGCGGCCACCGACCGTTTGAACCTGCGCGCCGGTATCCGCTATACCTACGACAAGAAGACATTCGACGTGCTGGCGCTGGACCGCGTCACCCTGGTCGAACCGTCCAGCGGGCAGACCGACAACTCCAAGGTCACCGGCGATCTGGCGGCAACCTTCTCCATCAACGACGACGTCAATGTGTATGCACGTGCCGCACGCGGTTTCCGCGGCGCCAGCTTCGGCGTGCCGTCGGGCACCGCGCCGCTGACCGTGGCCGAGCCGGAGACGGTGGATTCGTTCGAGCTCGGCATCAAGTCGGACCTGTTCGACAACCGCGCGCGCTTGAGCTTCGATATCTACGATTTCCGGGTGAAGAACCAGCAGCTCACGGCGGTGGGTGGTGCGTCCAACGACGTACGTCTGCTCAACGCCGACAAGACCAAGGCCCGCGGTGCGGAGTTCGATTTCGAAGCCTTGCTGACCCAGAACCTGCGCGTTACCGCAGGCGGCGCCTACAACTGGACCCGCATCGACGACCCGAATCTGTCGGTGGGCATCTGCCGCACCTGCACCGTCACCGACCCGATCAATGCGGCCGGCCGCGCAGTGATCGACGGCAACGATTTGCCGCAGGCGGCGAAGTGGATGGCCAACGCCACCCTGCGTTACGGCATTCCGATGGGCAACGACGGCGAGCTGTTCTTCTACACCGACTGGTCGTACCGCAGCGAGGTGAACTTCTTCCTGTACGACTCCAAGGAATTCACCGGCCAGCCGCTGGTCGAAGGTGGCGCCAAGATCGGCTACAACTGGGGCGCGGGTGCGTACGAGTTGTCGGTGTTCTGCCGCAACTGCACCAACCAGATCCGTGTGACCGGTGCGATCGACTTCAACAACCTCACCGGCTTCATCAACGACCCGCGCATCGTGGGTGCGCAGTTCCGCGCCAACTTCTGATCGGCGCTTTGGTGTAGCACTATCGAACCGCCGGCGATCATGCCGGCGGTTTTTTTTATGGCAGCAGGAGTGGGCAGATGCGGCGGACCTGGCAGCGCGCGTGGGGATTGGTAGCGATGTGGTGCGTGTCCACTGCCGCCTGGGCGCAGCAGTCCGTCGCGGCCGTGCCATCCACGCCGGCATCGGTGCAGACCGAGAAAGTGGTGGTCTCCACCGACATCGGCGACGATATCGACGATGCGTTCGCGTTGGGATTGCTGCTGCGTCGTCCGCAGTTGCAGGTGCTGGGCATCGCATCGGCATGGGGCGACACCACGTTGCGCGTGCAGTTGCTGCAGCGGTTGTTGCAGCAGGCCGGGCGCAGCGAGATCCCGCTGGCGGTGGGTGCGCGTACCACCAGCAGCATTGCGATTAGCCAGGCAGGCTGGGCGGCCAAGGGACAGGTACCGGCGGCACTGCCTGATGCGGCCGCGATGATCCTGCAGCAGGCGCGCCAGCATCCGGGCGAGGTCACCTTGCTGGTGCTGGGGCCGATGACCGATGCGGCGCTGGCGCAACAACGCGACCCGGCCGGCTTTGCCAAGCTCAAGCGTGTGCTGGCGATGGGCGGATCTGTGCGGGTGGGCTATGGCAAGTCTGCGTATCGTCCGGCCAGTACGCCGGTGCCGGAGTACAACATCCTGGCCGACGTGCCGGCAGCGCAGCGCGTGTTCTCATCTGGTGTGCCGATCGTGTTGTTGCCGCTGGATGCCACGCAGATCACGCTGGAAGAGCCCGAGCGCGTGGCCTTGTTCGCGCACGGTGACGGACTGACCGATGCGCTGACGCAGCTGTACTACCAGTGGCGCAACACCGACCAGCCCTGGGCCAGTGCCACGCCCACATTGTTCGACGTAGTGCCGGTGGCCTGGCTGCTACGCCCGGCGCTGTGCCCGACCACGCCGCTGCATCTGGACGTGGATGCGCAAGGCTATACCCGCGAAGGCGCTGGTGCGCCCAATGTGCAGGCCTGTCTGCGCGTGGATAAGCCGGCGCTGATCGAACTGTACATGCGTGCGTTGCTGGAGTTGCCCTGATAGCGGGGAACAAATGTCGTCAATGCCTGTGCCCCGCGGCGAGTGCTTTTTTTGCAGCTCTTTGTGAGCTAGTCAAAAGCCTGGTTGGTCGACAGCGCGATGCCCTCACCGCTTGCGGGACACGCCGTGAATCCAGCCTTGGAGGCCCGATGGCGGCATCCATGCCGCCAACTGTCCCGCAATCGGCGAGGTCACCGCGCCAGACAGTCAGCTGGCGACCAACTGAAAGCGGGTCATTTCGACTCGGCTAGCGTGCTGTCGCGGATCGATTGTTTGGCATTCGATGGACGCGACGACAGAACGAGCGAGGGGCGATCAAAAAAGCGCTTTGAGCACTGCTCTCAGAGACACCGGCCAATCGTCATTGGTCCTTGCCCGCTCACCGTCGCGGGACCCTGGGCGGCCTGGATGCCGCCACGAAGCTTACATGGACGTACTTGCAGCGTGTCCTGCGATGGCGGGCGCGCAAGGGCCCTGCAGCCAAGTCTCAGCCCAGCTGTCTGCACTAGGCGGCATGACGTGGTTCGGCAGTCGCTCCAAGCGCGGTTACCAATCATGCGCTCACCGCCAGTTTGCCATCGCAACGCTCGCCAGCAGCGCACGCTTGCCGCCCATCGGCAAGCAGCCAGGTCGTCGCTTTGGCGCCATCAGCCAGATGCGCGGCGTCGCTATACTTGCGTTCTCACATTGCGAGTAGCACGAATGGACAGCCAGGGATCACGGATGATGCGGTCGGGCACACGGCGGATGTTGCTGTGGGCGGTGTTGCTGGCCGTGGCAATCGGCGCGGTGGCGTGCAAGCGCAACGAAAGCGGTCAGCTGCCCGCAGCAAGCGGGGAGGCGATCAAGGCCGACAAGCAGGCCATCACCGGTTTCGCGCTGGCGCGTGCCTATCCCGACCAGACCAGCGACGGCCTGTCGCTGGCACTGGAATTCTCGCGGCCGCTGGTCGGTACGCAGGATTTCGATGCGCTGGTGCGCTTCGAAGAAAAGGTCGGCACGGGCGACAGCAGCTGGACACTGTCCGAGGACGGCAAGACGCTGCGCTACCCGTACGTCGAAGCGGCCAAGGACTACACGGTACTGGTCGACGCCAACCTGCTGGCCGCCGACGGCAGCCGCCTGGGCAAGCCGCTCAAGCAGAAGGTCTACACCGGCGAACTCAAGCCGGTGGCCGGGTTCGCTTCGCAGGGCAGCGTGCTGCCGGCGCGCGAGAGCCGTGGCCTGCCGATGGTGTCGGTGAACGTGCCGGAGGTGGATGTCGAGTTCCTGCGCGTGCGCGAAAAATCGCTGCCGGCGTTCTTCCAGCAGTTCCAGCGTGGCGGGCGCCGCGGCAGCTGGGATCTGGAGAGCGAGTACAGCGGTAACCAGCCGTTGTCCCAACTGGCCGACCCGGTGTACGTCAATCGCTTCATTCTTGGCGGCAAGCAGAACGAGCGCGTGCTGACCTACCTGCCGACGCAGGACATCAAGGAGCTGCAGGAACCGGGTCTGTATTTCGCGGTGATGAAGCGCGCCGGCAGTTTCGAAAACGAATTCGACACCGCGTTCTTTACCGTCAGCGACATCGGCCTGCATACGCGCGCCTACAAGGACAAGTTGTTCGTCCACACCGCCTCGTTGCAGAGCGGCGAGCCGATCAAGAACGTGGAGCTGCGCATCCTCGACGCCAAGGGCGAGTTGTTCCTGAAAGGTGCGACCGACGGCAACGGCAATGCGCTGCTCAACTACACGCTCGACGCCGGCCATGTGCTGACCGCACGCAGCAAGACCGACATTTCGCTGCTGCCGTTCAACCAGCCGGCATTGGATCTGAGCGAGTTCGCCGTGGCCGGGCGCCAGGGCGCGTGGTTCGATGTGTTCGCCTGGGCCGGTCGCGATCTGTATCGCCCCGGCGAAACCATGCGGGTGTCGGCGATCCTGCGCGACAACGACGGCAAACCGACCAAGCCGCAACCGGTGTTCCTGCGCCTGAAGCAGCCGGACGGCAAGACCTTCCGCGAGACCAAACTGCCGCCGGGCGAGCAGGGCTATTTCGAATTCGCCCAGCAGATTCCGGCCGATGCGCCGACCGGCCGCTGGCAGGTCGAATTCCGCACCGATCCGGCCAGCAAGGACGCCGTGCAGGGCATGACCGTGCGCGTGGAAGAGTTCCTGCCCGAGCGCATGAAGCTGGACCTGGACGGCACGCAAAAGATCTTGAGCGCCGGCCAGCCGTTCAAGCTGGTGGCCAATGCCGCGTATCTGTACGGCGCACCGGCCGCTGGCAACCTTTTCACCGCCAAGCTGGCAGTCAGCGTCGAGCAGCATCCGCTTGAAACGCTGCCCGGCTGGTTCTTCGGCGACCCCACGCTGGAGCTGCCGCGCGAAGCCAAGGACGTGATCGACACCGAGTTCGGTGGCGACGGCATCCTGCGCGAAGACATCGCATTGCCGGACGAGGCCAAGCCGGTCAGCACGATTGCCGCGGTCGTCTCCGGCAGCGTGTACGAAACCGGCGGGCGCACGGTCACCCGCACCCTCAAGCGCGTGCTGTGGCCGGCCAAGGCCCTGGTCGGCGTGCGGCCGTTGTTCGACGACGGAGACGGCGCCGATGCCAATGGGACGGCGCGCTTCGAAGTCACCCGCGTGGATGCCGATGGCAAGCCGCAGCCGGCAAAGGGCCTGAAGGTCACGTTGGTGCGAGAGCTGCGCGACTACCACTGGAACTACACCGACAATCACTGGGATTACGACTTCACCCGGCGCTTCGAAAACAAGGACACGCGCACGCTCGATGTGGGCAGCGTCAATGCCAAGATCGATTTCCCGGTGGAATGGGGCGAATACCGCCTGGACGTCTTCGACCCGGCGAGCGGGCTGACCACGCGTTACCCGTTCCGCGCCGGCTGGAGCTGGAACGATGAAAACCGTGGCCTGGATGCGCGCCCGGACAAGGTCAAGCTGGCGCTGGACAAGACCGGCTACCGCGCCGGCGATACGCTCACCGTCACGCTGACCCCGCCGCATGCCGGCAAGGGCGTGCTGCTGGTGGAAAGCGACAAGCTGCTGTACGTGCAGGACATCGACGTCAAGCCGTGCAGCAGCTTCGAGATTCCGGTGACCGAGGCGTGGGAGCGCCACGATGTGTATGTCACCGCACTGGTCTTCCGCGGCGGCAGTGCGCCCAGCAAGATCACCCCGGCACGTGCGGTGGGTGTGGCTTTTGTGCCCATGGACCGCAAGGCGCGGCGGGTGGCGGTGGGCGTGTCCGCACCCAAGCAGATGCGCCCCGAGCAGCCCCTGCCGGTGACGGTGAGCGTGCCCGAGTTGGCAGGCAAGGCCGCGCACGTGACCATTTCGGCAGTGGACGTGGGCATCCTCAACATCACCCGTTTCCCAGTGCCCGATGCCAACGCGCAGTTCTTCGCGCAGCGTCGTCTGGGGACCGATGCGTACGACATCTATGGGCGGGTGATCGAGAGTTTCGAAGGCGCCAGCGGCAAGCTCAAGTTCGGCGGCGACATGGCGCTGGAAGCCCTGCCGCAGGCCAAGCGCCCGACCGCGCGCGTGCAGACGGTTGACCTGTTTTCCGGCTCGGTGAAACTCGACGCCCGAGGCAACGCGCGCGTGCAACTGCCGGTGCCGGATTTCAACGGCACCTTGCGTGTGTCGGCGCTGGTGTACTCGGACACGCGTTACGGCAATCGCGACATGGAAACCATCGTGCGTGCGCCGATCCTGGCCGAAGCCAGCATGCCGCGCGTGATGGCCCCGGGCGACCGCAGTACGGTGACGCTGGACGTGCAGAACTTCACCGGCAAGCCGGGCGAGTTCAACGTGCGTGTGGAGGGCATTGGCCCGCTCGCCCTCGGCGAAGCGTCGCGCAGCGTCAAGCTCGGCGTGGACGCCAAGCAGACGCTGAGTTTCCCGCTGAGCGCTACCGAAGGCTATAGCGTGGCCAAGGTGCGCGTGCGCGTGGACGGCAACGGATTCAAGGCCGACCGCAGCTACGAGTTGCCGGTGCGCGCCGGCTGGCCGCAGGTGTTGCGTGCGCAGACCCGCGTGCTCGATCCGCTGGCGCCGATCACCCTGGACAGCGGATTTGCCGATGGCCTGATGGCCGGCTCGGTGACCGCACGCATGGTGGTCAGCGCGTTGCCGCCGATTCCGTTCGCCAGCGCATTGCAGGGTGCATTGGAGTATCCGTACGGCTGCGCCGAGCAGACCACCAGCAAGGGCTATGCAGCGCTGCTGCTCGACGATGCCACCGCCAGGGCGCTCGGCACCAAGGGGCTGGAGCCGGCCAAGCGCCGCGAGCGCATGGAAGGCGCGTTCGGGCGTTTGGCGTCGATGCAGATCGCCAGCGGGCATTTTTCGATGTGGGGCGACGATGGCTACGTCAATCCGGGCCTGAGCCCATACATTGCCGAATTCCTGCTCGACGCCAAGGACGCCGGTTTTGCGGTGCCCGACAACGTGTTGCAAAAGGCGCTCAATCGCCTGAGCGAAGATCTGTTGTCCGGTGGCAACGAGTTTTACGGGCAGGACCGTCGCGACAACTTGAAGTTCGCCAATCAGGCTTGGTCCGGGTACGTGCTGGCACGCGTCAACCGCGCGCCGCTGGGTACGCTGCGCGCGCTGTACGACAACCAGCGCGACAAAGCGCTGACGGGCCTGTCGTTGGTCCATCTGGGCATTGCCTTGTCGCTGCAGGGCGATACCAAGCGTGGCGAAGCGGCGATCAAGGCCGGGTTTGCCAAGGACAGCAGCGAGCGTCCGCCGTACTTCGGCGATTACGGCAGCGCGATCCGGGACGATGCCTTGATGATGGCGTTGCTGCACGAACGCGGGTTGTCCAAGCCCGAGTACGACACCCGCGCGGTGGCCCTGGGCCGCGCCCTGGATGCGCGTCGCGCGACCGGCTGGCTATGGCTGAGCACGCAGGAGCAAGTGGCGCTTGCGCGGTTGGGCAAGGCCTTGATGGTCGGGCAGGGCAAGCAGGTGTCCGGTACCTTGACGGTGGGCGACCAGGTGCAGCAGATTGCACCTGCACGTCTGTTTGGGCGTAGCTTCGACAGTGCCGCCCTGGCACGCGGTGTGCAGTTCGCACCACAAGGCGAGGCGCCGATGTACGCCAGTCTGGAAGTGGCCGGCATTCCGCGCAGCGCACCGGAACCGGATACGCGTAATCTCAGCGTGGAGCGCAGCTGGTACACCACCGACGGCAAGCCGTGGACCCCGCGCCCACTCAAGGAAGGCGAAGCGTTGATCGTGCGCGTCAGCATCACTGCCAACAGCAGCATGCCCGACGCCTTGCTCACCGACCTGTTGCCGGCCGGCCTGGAAATCGAGAATTTCAATCTCGGCGATGCCAAGCAGTGGGCCGATGTGGTGGTGGACGGCATCGGCATCAGCGAGCGGTCCAGCGCCGCCGACGTCAAGCACGAAGAGTTCCGCGACGACCGCTATGTGGCCGCGCTTGCGCTGTCATCTGGCGGCAAGGCGCAGGTGTATTACCTGGTGCGTGCCGTCACGCCGGGTACCTACACGGTGCCGCCATCGCTGGTGGAAGACATGTACCGGCCGGAGCTGCGTGGTGTGGGGCGCAGCACGCCAGCCACGATGACGGTGGTGCAGCCGTAAGGTGACGCGTTCGCCCTTCTCCCGTCGGGAGAAGGTGCCCCGCTAGGGGCGGATGAGGGTACGAGCGAAGTCTCGTGTAGTTGGCGTGGCATGAGTGGTTTCGCCCGTACCCTCATCCCAACCCCTCTCCCGCAGGGAGAGGGGCTTTTGCAGGGCGCTTGCGACGTTTCCCGGTAGCCGCTGAGCGCTTGCTTCGCATGCCGCGACATCGCTGCGCATTGTCTTTTCGCTGCGACGCAGGCGACACGCGAAGGTCATTTTTACGCTCTACGGTGGCGTGCTTTCTCATCGGCGCAGCGTTAGTGCTGCGCAACTCACGGGATTCCATGCAGCGCTTCGATCCGTACCGTATGCACCTGTCCGTTCTCGCCGTGGCCATTGCCGCATGCTCGCCTGCAGTGCAGGCGCAAACCGTCGGCGTGTCATCCGACGCCGTGGGTCTTGCGTCACCAATACGCCCGGACACGGCGTCATCCAATGAGAGTCAGCGTCCCACAGAGACGGCGTCGGTGGCAGAGCATCCCTCCAACACCGCCTCCACAACCTCGCGCAATGATGCAGACGGCCGCGGGGCGCCCGCCGCAGACGCGCCTGAAAGCGGCGTAATGACCCTCGATGCCATGCAGGTCACCGGCGTGCGTCGCGCCAACGCGGCTGCGGTGGAAAGCAAGCGCGCGGCGACCAATATCACCGATGTGATCAGCGCCACCGACGTGCGTGCCTTGCCCGACAGCACCATCGTCGAGGCATTGCGGCGCGTGCCTGGCTTGTCCGTCCTGCCTGCCACCGATAACGAGCATCCGCGCGATGAAGCAGCCACGCCGGTATTGCGTGGCCTGGGGCCCTCGTACAACAACGTCACCATCGACGGGCTCACCATCGCCTCGCCCGGCACACCGAACGGCACGCTCGGTTCGATCACGCGCGGCGTGCGCCTGGACCTGTTGCCGGCCTCGATGGTCAGCGAATTGCAGGTGGTCAAGACCTTCACCCCCGACCTGGATCCCAACGCCACCGGCGGTGCGATCAACCTGAAAACCCGCAGCGCCTTCGAAAACGGCGGCAAGCCGTTCTTCAGCGCCGAGGCGGCGCTAGGCCACGCCAACGATGTGGGCAAGCCGCGCGATCAGGACGATCCTGGCTATCGCCTCAACGCCACCGGCAGCCGCACCTTCGGTAGCGAGCAGCAATACGGTGTCACCGTGTCTGCCAACTATCAAACGCTGAGCAGCTACACCGAAACCCATATGACCACCGACACGGTGCACTACGGGTTCTACGACAACAGCGGTGTCTTGCAGACCGGCGACAGTCTCGGCAATGGCTGGGCGGTGCCGCAGCAAGATAAATATTGGTACGTGCAGGATCAGCGCGACCGTTATGGCCTCACCGGCAAGTTCGAGATGCGGCCCAGCGCGGCGCTCGAAGCTTACGCGATGGCCGGCTACTACTATTTCAAGGACGACATGGAGCGCAACGAGGTCATCATCGATCCGCGCAACCGTGGCCGTGTCTTCAATCAAACCGCAACGTCCGGCAGTTATCCCGGTGGCGACATCGAGGTGGGCTATTCAAACCAGGTCGTCACCACGCGTACCAAGGTTGCGCAGCTGGGAACCATCTGGCGGCCTACCGATCGCCAACAGTTTTCCGCACGCGGAGCGTGGTCGGACGCGACCTACGACGAGCCGATTCGCATGATCAAGTACGCCACCGGCATCACGCGCCCGGCACCGGTGCCGGTGGGCCAGACCGGCAGTGGCGTAACCGTCAATGCCACGCCCAACTATGCGTTCAATTACGACACCTCCGGCTTCGATCAACGGTTCGGCGTGTCGCCGCAGGCATATGACAATCTCGACAATTACACCCTGTCGTACTGGCGCCCGGACTATCAGCGCACCGCGTCCGATCGCATCCTGACCGGTCGGCTCGATTACGGTTTCAACCAAGGCGAAAGCGATCAAGGCATCGGTTTTGCGGCAGGCGTGTCGTATACCACCGACAAGCCGTCCTACGAGATCTATCGCGTCGAGTATCAGCCCAATACGACGGCGCCGGCGTTCGGCCTGGCCGACGTGGTGGGCACCGGCAGGGCGCCGATGCGCTATGCCGGTTTGAACCTGCTGAGCATCGATCCGAACAAGGCCAATCGCGTGCTGGCGGCCACGCCGTTGAGCGCGTTCAACAGCACCGACCAGCAGGCCTTCAGCAATCAGGATAATTTCACGCATACCGAAAAGACCTTCGGTAGCTATGGCTTGATCAGCTATCGCAGCGATCGTTTGAATGTGCAGGCCGGTGTGCATTTCGACAGCACCAAGCTCGACACGGTGGGCCGCCAACGGCAGCTGGATGCGGCAACCAATCACTACGTGTACGTCGATAACCCGACCAGTGCGGACTACGACTACCTACTGCCGTCGGCGGTGATGACCTATCACCTGACCGATGCGCTGGATCTGCGCGCCGGTGCAAGCCGCACGTTGGGCCGCCCGCCGTACGATGCCTATGCGGCGCGTACCTCCATCGGCTTCGTCAATACGACAGACGCCGGCAACCCGAACGCGCAGGGCGTCACCGTCACCATCGGCAACCCAGACATCAAGCCGCGTGTGTCCAACAACCTGGATCTATCGCTGGAATGGCGCCTTCCCGGGGATTTCGGTGCGTTCGCGTCCGCTGCCGTCTTCGACAAACATATCCAGGACGAGATCTTTACGCTCTCGCGCACCGATAGCTTCACCTTCGACGGCACCACGTATGCGAATGCGTTGATCAGCACACCGGCCAATGCCGCCAAGGCGCGTATCCGCGGTGTAGAGTTCAACGGCATCGTCAACACATTGGGGCCGATCGCGCCGTGGTTGAGTGGCGTCGGTTTCAGCGCAAACCTCGCATTGCTCGATGGCAGCCTGGATGTGCCTTACAGCGTCGGCAGCGGCAGCAGCCTGACCCAGCGCGAACGCAAGCTCGACAATCTGGTCGGTCAGCCCGATTACACCGCCAACGCAACGCTGTTCTACAACGCCGGCGGGCTGGAACTGCGCGCGGCCTACAACCGGCAAGGCAAGGCGCTGCGTTCCATCGTCAGCAACATCGATTGGCAGGACCTGTATTGGTCGTCGCGTTCGCAACTGGATTTCACCGCCACCTATGCGGTGAGCAAGCAGTTGAGCGTGATCGGCCAGGTCAGCAATATCACCCACAGCCGCATCACCAGCGTGACCGGCCCCGGGCAGAATCTGCTCAAGGACAGTTATTCGGTGCCCACCACCTATTGGGTGGGTTTGCGGTTCACGCCGACGCTGTGAGCGCGGCCCGGGCGACAGGTGGGCAATGCCTGCCAGCCTGAAATCGATGCCTGCCATTTACCCGCTTGATTTCACCAGCGTGTGCGAAGCGTGGCAACGCCCGTCTGCCGCGCTACCGTATTGCAAACATCTGATTGGAGCTGTTCGATGACATCACGCCCTATTGCCGTCCTCGCCGCCGTGCTGTGCGCGGTCGTGGCCACTGCGGCGAGCGCCGCACCGATAGGCGTGGCCGCGATCCAGGCGCGCCTGACCAATCCGCAGGGCGGCCTCGTGGTGGTTGCGCACCGCGGGTGTCATGCCGCCGCGCCACAGCATGGCTTCACCGAGACCGCGCCGGAAAATTCGCTGGCGGCGTTGGAGCGCTGCATCGCCATCGGCGCCGATGTGATGGAAACCGATGTGCGGCGTGCCGCCGATGGCAGCCTGGTGATGCTGCATGACGCCACCGTGGACCGCACCACCGATGGCACCGGCAAGCTGTCCGAGTTGACCCTGACCGATCTGCAGAAGCTGCGCCTGCGCAGCGACGAAGGTGGCGCACAGGCACCGTTGACCGACCAGCGCGTGGTCACGCTCGATCAGATGCTGGCCAGGGCCAAGGGGCACATCCTGCTCAACCTGGATGTCAAGGACGCGATCTACGTGCAGGTGATCGACGCGGTCGCACGCGCCGGCATGCAGCATCAGGTGATCGTCAAGGCCGAAGCCGGCATGTTCACCGCGCCACTGGCGGCGATGCCGCCGTTCGATACGGTGTACTTCTTCCCGATCCTGATCAACGCGCATGGCAAGGCCGATCTTGCTGCTATTGCAACGGCACAGACACGCAATGCACGCCCGATGGCATTCGAGTTGCCCAAGATGACCGCCGCGCAATTGCCGGCACTGGCAGCGGTAAGCAAGGCGCATAACGTGCGGCTGATGGTCAATTCGTTGTGGGAAGGCTTCATTGCCGGCTATGGCGGCGATGCGGACGCCGAGCGCGATCCCGACAAGGTCTGGGGCCGGATGTATCGCGACGGTGTGTCGATCATCCAGACCGATGCGCCGGAAGCCTTGCTGCGCTATCGCGCCACGTTGGAAAAGCGCTGAGCGGAAGCGACCAGGCCGCCGTCCCAAGCGGTGGCAACGAGGTCTAGCACGGCGCGCCGCGCACCAAACAACTCGACGGACGAGATGTCACGTCTAAACGAGTGCATTGGCGGGGTATCGCTACCACCTGCCGATGATGCGTGCTGCTGCCGAAGGGTGCCGTCCGCACCTTCGGTGTGAGTGCCCTGATCATCGCAGGCACCTGCATGCGGCGACCACAGGTGGGAGTAAACGGTTGCCGCGCAAGGATGTCCGCATGTCGCTCAGGGTCTGCGCCTGTCCTTGGGCCAGTCGCTTGTCCGGCTGGCCGTGCAGTTGGTCGTGCGGCTGATCGCGCTGCAGATACGCTGGCCTGGAATCGCGCAGCGGTAGCCGAAACGCGTTTTGCCCTGCATGCTTTGCGCGATGGATGAACAGCCGCAGGCACCAACAGGGATGGATCGGACGCAGTCGCGCCCGCAAACGCCGAACCATCAGGCCCGCAACGGACGCCGCTGGCTGCGGTGGCTGCGCTTGGGTGCGGCTGCCTTGCTGAGCGTCATGCTGCTGCTCGATCTGGCCTTCCCGTTGCCGTTGCCCAAGTCCCGCGACACCTCCGCCTTGGTGGTTGCGCGCGACGGCACGCCCTTACGTGCATTCGCCGACCGCAATGGCGTATGGCGCTACCCCGCCACGCCGCAGAGCGTGTCGCCGTTGTATTTGCAGGCACTGCTGAACTACGAAGATCGCTGGTTCTGGCGTCACCCCGGCGTCAATCCCTGGGGTCTGCTGCGTGCCGGTGGGCAGTGGATCGGGCAGGGCCACATCGTGTCCGGCGGCTCCACGCTGACCATGCAGGTGGTGCGCATCCTGGACCCGCATACGCGTACGCCGTGGGGCAAGGCCAAGCAGTTGTTGCGCGCATTGCAGCTGGAAGCGCACCTGAGCAAGCACGAGATTCTCATGCTGTATCTGGAGCGCGCGCCCTACGGCGGTACCATCGAAGGGGTGGAGGCGGCCAGCTGGGCGTATCTGGGCAAGCCGGCCAAGGCCTTGTCGCACGCCGAGGCCGCGTTGCTGGCGGTATTGCCGCAATCGCCCAGCCGCCTGCGCCCGGACCGGCACCCGGAAGCGGCGCAGCGCGCACGCGACAAGGTGCTCGACCGCATGGTCGAGCTGGGCGTGTGGTCGCGCGCGCAGGTGGACGATGCGCGCATCGAACCGGTGGTCACACGCTCGCTCAAGCCACCGTTGCATGCGGCCTTGCTGGCACAGCGCCTGCACAGTGCGCAGCCGCGTGCGGCGCGTATCGTCACCACGCTGGATGTGGAATTGCAGCGCACGCTGGAAGAGCGCGTGGCCACGTATTTTTCGCAGTTGCCCGAGCGCACCTCCGCGGCATTGTTGGTGGTGGACAACGCCACGATGGAGGCCCGCGCCTACGTGGGCTCGGCCAGTTTCGGCGACCGCAAGCGCCTGGGTCATGTCGACATGGTGCAGGCATGGCGTTCGCCCGGCTCCACGCTCAAGCCGTTCCTGTATGGCATGGCGCTGGACGATGGCCTGATCCATTCCGAGAGCCTGTTGGTGGATGCGCCGCAGAGTTTCGGCGACTACCGGCCCGGCAACTTCGATGCGGCGTTCAATGGTCCGGTGAGCGCGGCCACGGCGTTGCGGCTGTCGTTGAACGTGCCGGCGGTGGATCTGCTCGAGCGCATCGGCCCGGCACGCTTCGCTGCGCGGTTGTCCAATGCCGGGATCGCGCTGCATTTTCCTTCCGGCAGCACGCCATCGCTGGCGTTGATACTGGGCGGCACCGGCGCACAGTTGCAGGAGTTGGTGGGCGCGTTCGCCGCGCTCAATCGCGGCGGTATTGCCGGACGTGTGCGCTACACGCCAGACGATGCGCGCATCGATCGCCGCTTGATGTCGCCGGGTGCGGCCTGGATCGTGCGCGAAATTTTGCAAAGTAATCCGCGCTCCGGATACGGCAGCGGTACCTTCGACACCACTGCACGCCCCGGCGTGGCGTGGAAGACCGGCACAAGTTATGGCTACCGCGATGCATGGGCCATTGGCGGGACGCGGCGTTATACCGTCGGCGTCTGGGTAGGACGGCCGGATGGCACGCCGTTGCCGGGCCAATACGGTGCGGTCACCGCATTGCCGTTGATGTTCGAAGTCATCGATGCCTTGCCGCGCAGCGCCGGCGACAGCGCCCCGTTGCCGATGCCCGCCACCGTGCAGGCAATCAACATCTGCTGGCCGCTGGGCGGCGCTGCCGATCAAACGCCACCGGCTCTGTGCGCACGTCGTGCCGATGCGTATGCACTCGACGGTGCTGTGCCCCCCACCTTTGCCGAACGCGATGCGCGTCTTTGGCAAAGCGGGCAAGTGCGCTTCGAGGTCGATGCGCGCAGCGGTCAGCGGTTGTCGCAGGAATGCAGCCAACCGCATGAGCGTGTGCCGCGCGCGGTGGCGCGCTGGCCGGCGTTGGTCTCGCCCTGGCTCAATACATCCGAACGCGCCGCCGCGCAACTTCCGCCCTTGGCTGAAGATTGTGCGCCGGACGGGCGCATGACCGGTGGCGGGATGCTACGCATCGATGGGTTGAGCGACCGCGCCACGCTTGCGCGGGCCAACGACGCCGCACGCCCGGTGCGGTTGCAGTTACGTGCGTTGGGCAGCGAGGCGCGCATCGATTGGCTGCTGGATGGCCGCTGGATTGCACAGACCAACGGAAGACAAGGATTTCAGCGCGATTTCGAAGAGGTTGGGTTGCACACGCTCACCGCACTGGCCAGCGATGGCGCATGGACGCAGGTGCGCTTTCGGGTGTTGCGTTGATCGGGTCGCCAACGAAGTGCTACCGCCCCGTGCTCAGCGGCAGACACCTGCTGCTTGCGACAACCCCTGTAGGAGCGCACTGGGCGCGACGAGGCGTTACCGGGGATGCTCCATCGCGCCTGGGTGCGCTCCGACATATGCGTGGGCGAGGGCGGCGGCGCGTCGGGATCTGGCCACCTCGTAGGGTCGTTGCTCCTATGGGGCGCAATCGTATACGCGCAATCTAGCGGCAAAAAAACAGACAGGGCGCTCAAGGCGCTCCCTGTCTGTTTCATCATCGAGTCGATTCCGATGTCAACTCGCTGCGATCTTTCATCGCAACGCATCGCTACATCGCAAAACTCAACTCACTCGCCGATCCAGCCTTCCAGCATGTCGGCGAATTCATCGGCATGCTCTTCTTCCTGGGCCAGGATGCTTTCGAGAATGCGCTTGGTGGTGGTGTCCTTGTCGCCGATGAAATCGATCATCTCCCGGTAGCTATCGATGGCGATGCGTTCGGCGATGAGATTTTCCTTGACCATGTCGCGCAGGTCGGTGCCTTCCTTGTATTCGGCATGCGAGCGCTTGGTCAGGGTGTCCGGATTGAGATCCGGTTCGCCGCCCAGCTGCACGATGCGCTCGGCCAGCTTGTGCGCGTGTTCTTGTTCCTGTTGCGCGTGCTCCAGGAACTCGCCCTTCACTGCGTCGGCAAGCATGCCCTTGGCCATGAAGTAGTGGCGGTAGTAGCGCAACGTGCACACGTATTCGGTGGCAAGCGCGGTATTGAGCAACTCGATCACCTTCTCGCGATCGGCGTGGTAGCTCTCGGTGATGGCGCCGTCTTCGATGCTCTGGCGCGCGCGGGCGCGCAAGGTGGCAGTGTCGGTGATACCGGCGGGAGTGTTGGTGGCTGGCTGATCAGACATGGCTGGCCGTCTTCCTTCTGGGTGGATGGGAGAAAGGGGTATTCAATCCGGCAGATGCTGCAGCACGTAATCGGCTGCAGAGACTTTGAATTCGCCGGGTTCTTCAACAAACAACGCCTTGACCACCGCGTCGTCTGCATACAGCGCGTAGCGGCGCGAGCGCAGGCCCATGCCCGAGCCGCTGGCGTCGATTTCAAGGCCCAGGGCGCGCGCCAGTTCGGCGTTGCCGTCGGGTAACAGGTGCAGGCCGTCGGGAATCAACTGGCTGCGTCCCCAGGCCTGCATCACGTAAGGGTCGTTGACCGCGGTGCACAGCACTTCGATACCGCGCTTGCGGAATTGCTCGAAGTGTTCCACATAGCCCGGCAGGTGCTTGGCCGAGCAGGTGGGGGTAAAGGCCCCCGGCACCGCGAACAGCAGCACCTTGCGGCCTGCGAACAGGCTATGGGTGTCGACGGCCTCGATGCCGTCGCGCAGGCGCTTGAGCACGACTTCGGGAATGCGGTCACCAACGTGGATGGTCATGCGGCAGGCTCCTGTGGCTGAACGGATTCTAGAAAGGGGCAGGGGAAAAGCGCGTCAACGCGCTTGAAATCCGTCCGGCCACGCCTATCTGACGCACATGGCCGGCGCAGCTGCGCACCTTGCAGTCGCCGGTCCCGTCATCAACCTTTTTGGAGGCTTGCAATGAACATCGTTCGTTATCCCCAATTTCCCACCCACGCGCTGCAGAACGAGATCAAGCATGTGTTCGATCGCTTCTTCGAGCAGAACGGCGACACCGACGAATCGGCCGTGGTGACCGCGCAGTGGGTGCCGCGCGTTGACATCAAGGAAGAGGCGAATCACTTCGTGCTGTACGCCGATTTGCCGGGCATCGATCCGAGCCAGATCGAGGTGCAGATGGACAAGGGCATCCTGTCGATCAGGGGGGAGCGCAAGAGCGAATCCAGCACCGAAACCGAACGCTTCTCGCGCATCGAGCGCCGCTACGGCAGCTTCCATCGCCGCTTCGCGCTGCCCGACAGCGCCGACGCCGATGGCATCACGGCTGCAGGCCATAACGGCGTGCTGGAAATCCGCATTCCCAAGCGCCCGGCCGCCACGCCGCGCCGTATCCAGGTTGGCAACGGTCAGAACACCAGCGGCAGCACGGTGCAGTAAGCGCAAGAAACGTCGCGGCGGCGCGCGATGCAGGCGCGTGGTGTTCGCCTGGCCGGCCTGTACTGTGCGTGCAGGCCGGCCAGGCGACCGGCAGTTCCGACCGGCACCTCTGCCAGCCGGAACTGGCCGCCGCAGGACGCCGGACCTGGGGCGAGGCCACGGCTTCGCTCCCCGGCGACAGTCGCGCCGTAGAATAGGCGCGGTTGCCCGCCCGGCTGCGAATAGATTGGCCAACAGCTCCATGGCGTGACCGCTTGCGGACGCGGCTGGTATGCGAATTCGGCACGTACGCCCGTACGGTGCAGGGTTGCACGCCTTCCGCGCCGCACACGCGCTGTCCGCCGGAGCGCTGGCCGTTCGAACTGGCTCGTGGCCTCGGCTGCGGGCCGTTTTTTTTCCAGAGGTGATTAGATGGAATTCAAGGATTACTACGCAACGCTCGGCGTGGAGCCCAGTGCAGGCGATGCGGAGATCAAGACCGCCTACCGCCGGCTCGCGCGCAAATATCACCCCGACGTCAGCAAGGAAGCCGGCGCCGAAGACAAGTTCAAGGCGATCAACGAAGCCTACGAAGCGCTGCGCGACCCGGCCAAGCGCAAGGCCTACGACCAGTTGAAGGCGCAGGGATTCCGCCCGGGCGACGAGTTCCAGGCCCCGCCCAATTACGGCGGCGGGCAGGGCTTCGATTTCGAAGAAGTGTTCGGCAACGGCGGCGCTGGTGGCGGCTTCAGCGATTTCTTCGAGAGCCTGTTCGCCGGCCAGCGCGGTGGCCGTCCGCGCGGCCCGGGTGCCGGGCCTGGTGCAGGTGCCGGCCCGCAGGCGCGCGGCGACACCCGCGCCAAGCTTGCGGTGCCGCTGGAAGCGGTGTATTCGGGCGACAGCGTGCGCATCACCATCAACGGCAAGCAGCTGGATGTGCGCGTGCCCAAGGGCGTGCAGCCCGGCCAGGTGATCCGCCTGAGCGGGCAGGGCAACGGCGGCGGCAACCTGTTGCTGGAGATCGAATACGCGGCGCATCCGCATTTCGAGGTGGACGGGCGCAACATCCTGTACACCTTGCAGGTCATGCCCTGGCAGGCCGCGCTGGGCACGACCATCAGCGTGCCCACCCTGGGCGGCCCGGTCGAATTGAAGGTGCCGGCCGACTCGGATGCCGGGCGCAAGCTGCGGCTGCGCGGTCGCGGCCTGCCGGGCACCACCCCGGGCGACCAGATCGTGGAACTGGAAATCCTCGCCCCGGCCCCCACCGACGATGCGCAGAAGAAGGCCTACCGCAATCTGGCCAAGGCGTTCGGCGAGACCGTGAGCTGAGCAGCGCGGGCCAGATCAGCTTTGCGCGCGCAAGGGTTGGGTGAGGCCACGCGCGCTCAGCGCTGAGGCGGTTGATGTCGATCCGCATCGTCGAGTCTTGGCCGCTGGCTCAGCCGGCGCTGGGGAAGGGGGCCAGCCCCTCTCCTTTGGAAGAGGGGCTGGGGTGAGGGTTTGGCTGCCCCGCAACGTGATCATCAACTTGATCAGGATCCCACCTCCTCCAGCGCTACGCGCTCCTTCCCTGCCATAAAAGCGGAGTAGGCAGGAGAGCGAATCAACGCGGCCGCTCGGTGAGTCCTGTATTGAATCCAGCCTGTGCTATTGGACGTAATGGCTCCAGCTACTCAAAAACAGCGCGTCGATCCATACATGTCTGGCCACGCTCGCCGACCACGAACCCTCCAGCAACTCACCTGGCCCAGCTACCGAAAGCGCGGCCGGCGCACTACACTCGCCGCGCACACTAGGGGAAACACATGGCACGTATTTTGATCGTCGACGACTCGCCGTCGCAGCTGCTGGGGATTCAGCGCATCGTCGAGAAGCTGGGGCACGAAACCATCACCGCCACCGATGGTGCCGCCGGCGTGGAAGCGGCCAAGCAATCGCTGCCGGATCTGGTGCTGATGGACGTGGTGATGCCCAACCTCAACGGATTCCAGGCCACGCGCACGCTCAAGCGCGAGCCCACCACCCAGCATATTCCGGTCATCCTGGTCACCACCAAGGATCAGGACACCGACCGCATGTGGGGCATGCGCCAGGGGGCCCGCGCCTACATCACCAAGCCGTTCTCCGAAGACGAGCTGCTGGAAGTAATGGAGCGTGTGTTCAACCAGAAAGAAGAGCCGCCGAAAGCGTAAGTGCACCGGCCAGGCGTGATCGACGTCGGATTTCGGCAACGCAGATGTGGGATTAGCGGGAGACGGTCCAACCCTCTCCCGGGGGAGGGAGTCCGATGAGGACTCGGCAATCGGGCGATGCGGACGTCGACGTCGTCTCGCGCCATCGCATCGCAGCGAGACCTTCAGTCTATGCCGAGCGCCACCTTCTGCCGATGGGCAAGGGCAGAGCAGTTGGGGTGACGCCCGCGGCGCAGCCGTCGTCGCCTTGGAACAACGTGTGGTTGAAAGGATGGGTGCCAAGGACGCAATCGCCGCTTGGCACGCACGCTTTCCGCCTCCCATCGCCTCCCGTGCCCGAAATCCTGCCAAGCAGGCACGCGCCCGGTAAACGGTCTTCAGCCGCCAAGACCAATCATGTGCCCGGCCGCGCGCATTAGACGCGTGCGCAGCGCTCGACAGGGGCAGCCCGTGCCTGCCGCCGGCACGTCGCATCCTGGTCTTCAGGTACTCAGCGCGAAGGCCCTCGCCGGACAACCATTGCCTGTGTCCCAGCCCAGCCCGATCCGTCCCGCCGGCTAAACCAACAATGCATCGCACCGGGCCTTTCAAAACGGTGTGTCTGCCCCATCTAGTAGAATCGGCGAATCAAACAACATGGCGGCACTGCGGGACTGGCCCGCACAGCCCCTCGATCATGGAGCGTGCATGGCCTGGAACACACCCGGCAACAAGGGCGGAGACGGCCCGGATCCCAACCGTCGCAGGTCCTGGGGCCCGCGCGGTGGTGGCAACGGTGGCGGTTGGGGCAATCTGCCCGCTCCGTTGAAGGAGCTGTTCGATGGCGGCGTGGGGCGCTGGATCCTGGTCGCGGTGGTGCTGATGGTGCTGTTCTCCAGCTTCCAGCTCATCGGCGAGCAGCAGCGTGGCGTGGTGCTGCGCTTCGGCCAGTACTCGCGCATCCTGCAGCCCGGCCCGAACTTCAAGCTGCCCTGGCCGATCGAGTCGGTGCGCAAGGTCAATGCCACCGAGATCAAGACCTTCAGCAACCAGGTGCCGGTGCTGACGCGCGACGAAAACATCGTCAACGTGTCGCTCAACGTGCAGTACCAGATCAGCGACCCGCGCAAATACCTGTTCGGTTCGCGCAATGCCGATCTGGTGCTGGAGCAGGCCGCGCAAAGTGCCGTGCGTGAGCAGGTGGGGCGTTCGGACCTCAATACCGTGCTCAACAATCGCGGCCCGCTGGCGATCGCGTCCAAGGATCGTCTGCAAGCGGCGCTGGATGCCTATAACACCGGCCTGGCGGTCACCGGCGTGACCTTGCCGGATGCGCGCCCGCCGGAAGAAGTGAAGCCGGCCTTCGACGAGGTCAATGGTGCCCAACAGGTGCGCGAGCGCCTGATCAACGAAGCGCAGGCCTACGCCGCCAAGGTGGTGCCCGAAGCGCGCGGCCAGGGTGCACGCACCCGTACCGGTGCCGAAGGCTACAAGCAGGCCACCATTTCGAAGGCCGAGGGTGATGCCGACCGCTTCACGCTGTTGCAGGCCCAGTACGCCGGCGCGCCGGAAGTCACCCGCAAGCGGCTGTGGCTGGAAACCGTGCAGAAGGTGCTGTCGGAGAACCGCAAGGTCATCGGTAGCGATGGCCGCCAGGTCATCTACGTGCCATTGCCGGCCGATGCCAGCAAGCCGGCCGCTACCGGCGGCACTGCCAGCATGCCGTCGATGGTGCCCCAGGGCGTGCTGTTGAATCCGCCGCAAAGCGCCAGTAGCGAGGCCATCCGCAACCCGGAGCGCGGCCCGCGCCCGACTGGCCGTGAGGGAACCGAATAATGAAGAATTCGCTAGTCATCGGCCTGATCATCGCCGTGTTGCTGACCCTGATGGGCTCGGTATTCGTCGTGCGCGAAGACCAGACCGCCATGGTGCTCAACCTGGGCCGTGTGGTGCGTGCCGACCTCAAGCCCGGCCTGCATTTCAAGATTCCGGTGGTGGAATCGGTGCGCGTGTTCGACCGCCGCTTCCAGGTGCTGGACACCGCTCCGGCGCGTTACTTCACTGCCGAGCAGAAAGACGTCAGCGTGGATTTCTTCGCCATCGGTTACATCTCCGACGTGCGGGCGTTCTATCGTGCGACCGGTGGCGAGGAATCGGTGGCCAACTCGCGCCTGGCCCCGATCATCACCGACTCGCTGCGCAACCAGATCAACTCGCGCACGCTGCAACAGCTGGTCTCCGGCGATCGCAGCGAGCTGATCGCCAACCAGCTCAAGGGCATCAACGGCGCCATCAAGGGCCTGGGGATGCAGATCACCGACCTGCGCATCAAGCAGATCGACCTGCCGACCGACAGCCAGGTGATCACCGACGTGTACGAGCGCATGCGCGCCCAGCGCAAGCAGGAAGCCAGCAAGCTGCGCGCCGAAGGCGAAGAGCAGGCCCTGACCATCCGCGCGCAAGCCGACCGCGAGTCCACCGTGATCGTGGCCGACGCCGAGCGCGACGCCCAGAAGCTGCGTGGCGAAGGCGATGCCGAAGCGGCGCGCATCTACGGCCAGGCCGGTTCCAAGGACCCGTCGTTCTATGCGTTCTACCGCAGCCTGGAGGCCTACCGCAGCTCCATGACCGACGGCAACGGCGTGGTGGTGCTGGACAAAAACGACCCGTTCCTGCAGTACCTCAAGAGCGATCGTTGATCGTATCCTGAGAGTGCAAAAACGCCCGCCAGATGCGGGCGTTTTTGTTTCAATGCATCAGCCGGCTGTCGGACTTCCGGATGCATCTGAAGTGGAGCGGACATCATGCGCGGTCGAGTTGTCTGTTGGCCGAGGCGGGCGGCGTACTCGCTGCCATGCGCTTGACCTTGGGTCCCATCCGCCTGCCCAGCGCGATTGCCGGCACTTCGATGAAGCGGTAGGTCAGCGATGCGATTGGCAATGTGACCAGCAACGTTGCCGCCGCACACATCGCATAAGACACGACGGAATTGGGTATTGTGTCCTGGATGCGCCGAAACACCGGGATCAGTAACGCGATCACCACTGGGTGACCGAGATAGACTGAATAGCTGATCTTGCCCAGGAAGCCGGTGACAGCATTGACCACCATGCGTAGTGGCGATTGCGACAGGCCGACCAGCAGTAACGCATACATCAGCCCGCTTGAGATCCAGCTGGTTGCTGAGCCGATGTCTGCCAGCGTGTGCAAGGCGATCGTTGCTGCCAGACCCAACGCCCCCGTGGCGATCAGCAGCCTGCCCCAGCGTTGTGCCTTGGCCGTGCCCATTGCAGCGAATTTTTCGTAGGCGAAGAAGGTACACAAACCGATGGCGAAGACCGGTAGATGACGCAGCAGGCCGTAGTCGCCGATCAATGCAGTGCCTGTGTCTCCCAGCATGCCCGAGCCGGCCAGACCCGCAAACCCCAACAGGCACAGCGCCAGCAGCAACGCTCTGGTCATTGTGGTGACGACAATGAACAGCATCGGAAATACGGCATAGAACAACATTTCCACGCCAATGGCCCAGCTGGCCCAGACGATACCCGTTTCCCGCCCGGGCACCAGGTTGAAGGTAAATGACACGTTCGCTGCGATCTCGTCCCAGCCATGGCCGGCATGCGTGCCGCGCCCGTCTCGGTACAGCGAAAACGCAAGCCAGCAGTAAAACAGCGGCGCGATTCGAAACAGCCGGTGCAGATAAAAACTGAGCATCGGTCTGCCGGTCGCTGCGTGGCGGGGCATCGTGTAGCACAGCGAAAAAGCACTGATGACAAAGAACAATGCAACCCCGTTGCCGCCTGCCGTTAGTACGGGCGCTAGCCATGGGCCTGGAGAAATTGCCGGCGCAGGCATGGCCATGACGTGGAACACCACGACATACAGCGCAGCCAAACCACGCAGTGCATCCAGGAAAACCAACCGATCGTTCTTGACCATGCGTCCTTGCCGATGTGGAGAGGGCGCAACGATAGGCGCTGTTGCCCGTCAGCTCAAATGGAAGATGCTGCAACGAGCTAGGTGTTTACGTTGCGGGATTTGATGCACGCAAGCTGCGCGAAGTGATTGACTAGTCTTGGTCGCGATTGCTCGTCTGCAGGCGGTGGGCCGTGATACAGGTTACGCATGGTCTGCATTCTTCGATGCCATGGTCCATTGTGTGGGACGCAGCGATGCTGCCCATGGGCAGATTAGGCAGGGCAGTGCTCCACCGGCGTATCAACCCAGGCACACTCTGCTGCCCTCCAGTGGTGCGCCCTCGTGCATGACTTCGTAACCGCCTTGTGCCTGATCGTCATCATCGAAGGCCTGTTGCTGTTAACCGTGCCGGTTGCCTGGAAGCGCATTGTCGAACAGCTGTTCAGCCTTCCCACGTCGCAGCTGCGCGCCATTGGTGGTGGCATGTTAGTGCTAGGTGCGATTGCGTTGTGGATTGTGCGGCACTGAGGGGGCATGAGGGGATTGACGCGGCTGGCTGCGGGATGAACGACCTCAATTCGCCAGAGATGGCAGGTGATCAAGCAATTGCATGAGCAAGCGGCCTTGGTGACTCTGGCACACAAAGCTGTGCGCAAGGGCCAGGCCCTTGGACTGCTCCTTCTCCAATCTCAATCGTCTGCCCAGGCAGCGCTTGGCCCCAGCAGTCTTTGCGGCCGCATCCTGCCGCATCAGCCGCGCCCGCTTGCCAGGCCCGCCGGCCGAAGTCCTCCGAAAGGGTAGTGCAGGTCACCGGAAACCCGGATAATGCACAAAAGCCGGCCGGGCGCGCTCCATCCAGAGCACTCGGTTCGGCTTTTTCCGTGTCAGGGCTATCGCGCCACTGCAACGCTCCCCGATGGAGTCGCGCGCAGGGTGTCGCGGTCAGCCCTGCAGCGGTCCCATCCCGCGGCCCCGATGGCCGCAGCAAAACTTAGGAGTTCACCCGTCATGGGTCAGTCAGTTGTCGTGCTCGGTGCCCAGTGGGGCGATGAAGGCAAAGGCAAGATCGTCGATCTGCTCACCGAGGAAATCGGTGCGGTGGTCCGCTTCCAGGGCGGCCACAACGCCGGCCACACGCTTGTCATCAACGGCAAGAAGACCGTCTTGCATCTGATTCCGTCCGGCATCCTGCGCGACGACGCGCTGTGCCTGATCGGCAATGGCGTGGTGATCTCCCCGGCCGCGTTGATCAAGGAAATCAGCGAGCTGGAAGACGCCGGCGTGGAAGTGCGTTCGCGCCTGAAGATCTCCCCGGCTGCGCCGTTGATCATGCCCTACCACATCGCGCTGGATCAGGCGCGCGAGAAGGCGGCCGGCGGCAAGGCCATCGGCACCACCGGCCGCGGCATCGGCCCGGCCTACGAAGACAAGGTGGCGCGTCGCGGCATCCGCATCGCCGACCTGCATTACCCGCCGCAGCTGGAAGAGTTGCTGCGCACTGCGCTGGACTACCACAACTTCGTGCTGACCAAGTACCTGGGCGTGGAAGCGGTCGATTTCCAGAAGACCTACGACGAGGCGCTGGCCTTCGGCGAGTATGTGCAGCCGATGAAGTCGGACGTGGCCGGCATCCTGCACGACCTGCGCAAGCAGGGTAAGCGCGTGTTGTTCGAAGGCGCGCAGGGTGCGTTGCTGGACATCGACCACGGCACCTATCCGTACGTCACCAGTTCCAACACCACCGTGGGCGGCGCATTGGCCGGTACCGGCGTTGGCGCCGATGCGATCGACTACGTACTCGGCATTGCCAAAGCGTATGCCACGCGCGTCGGCGGCGGCCCGTTCCCGACCGAACTGGACGACGAAGTGGGCCAGGGTATCCGCGACCGCGGTGCCGAGTACGGCGCGTCCACCGGTCGCCCGCGTCGCTGCGGTTGGATGGATATCGTGGCGCTCAAGCGTGCGGTGGCCATCAACGGCATTTCCGGCCTGTGCATCACCAAGCTCGACGTGCTCGACGGCATGGAGAAGCTGAAGATCTGCATCGCCTACGAATATCACGGCAAGCGCACCGAGTACGCGCCGCTGGACGCGCAGGGCTGGGAAGAGTGCACCCCCGTGTACCTGGAGTTCCCGGGCTGGAGCGAAAACACCCACGGCATCACCGTGTGGGACGACCTGCCGCCGGCCGCCCGCGCCTACCTGCGCGCGCTGGAGGAACTGGCCGGCTGCCCGATCTCGATCGTTTCCACCGGCCCGGACCGCGACCACACCATGGTGCTGCAGGACCCGTTCGCCTGATTGGCTGATGCGTGATTGAACCGACGAAAGCCCTGCGAAAGCGGGGCTTTTGTTTGCAGAACGCCATTGCGTTGCCTCATCCACGCGCCCCGCACCTTCCTGACGGCTGCAGATGAAGTGGTGTTGGTCGCCCTCGCCCGATCGATGCGGGGCGGGTTCAGCATGGCCGTGTAGCATGCTCGCGCCAGCCGGGATTGCCTTGCCCTGGTTCGATGCATGCGTGCCCTGTCGTTGCCGTGGCTTCTCTTTGACGTGTGTGTCTTCGCGTCTGTCAGGCAGGCGCATGACTTTCGGCCGTGTGTGGTCTTGCGGGCCGGCGCCATGATGCTGGCCGCTGTACGACTTCGTTTACTTCATTACTCTTTTTAGGAATGTCATGCGCCAGATCCTGGTGACTGCTATTACGCTGGCCCTGGCCAGCACCTGCGCCGTTGTGCCGGCTCACGCTGCTGTCGCTGCACCGGAGGCGGTCAGCGCATCGGCCGCGCAGGTCACCAGCCAGTTGCCGCGCACGGCCAAGCCCACCCACTACGCGGTGGAGATCACACCGCATGCCGACAAGATGACCTTCGACGGCAAGGTGGCCATCGACATCGTGGTGCTACAAGCCACCGACCGCATCGTATTGCAGGCGGCCAACCTCAGCTTCGCGCGCAGTACCTTGGCGCAGCGCAAGGGGGGCACGCCGCAGACGGCCAAGGTCAGCACCGATGAGCAGGCGCAGACCGCCACCTTCGCCTTCGACAGACCGCTGGCACCGGGCAACTACGTGTTGTCCATCGAGTACAGCGGTGTGATCAATACGCAGGCCAACGGTTTATTCGCGCTGGATTACGCCACCGCGCAAGGCCAGCGCCGCGCGTTGTTCACCCAGTTCGAAAACTCCGATGCACGCCGCTTCATTCCGTCGTGGGACGAGCCTGATTTCAAGGCTACCTTCGACCTGGCAGTCAATGCGCCGGCCGCGCAGATGGCGGTGAGCAACATGCCGGTTGCCTCGTCCGGCAATGGTGCCGGCGGCATGAAGCGCGTGGCTTTCCAGACCACGCCCAAGATGTCCACGTACCTGTTGTTCCTGAGTGTCGGCGACTTCGAGCGGGCGACGCGCAAGGCCGACAATGGCACCGAGATCGGCGTGATCGCGCAGAAAGGCAAGGTGGACCAGGCGCAGTTCGCACTGGATTCCGGCCGCGATGTGCTGCACGAATACAACGCCTATTTCGGCATTCCATATCCGTTGCCGAAGCTGGACAACATCGCCGCACCCGGGCAAAGCCAGTTCTTCAGCGCAATGGAAAACTGGGGA
Source organism: Xanthomonas cissicola (assembly GCF_008801575.1). Taxonomy (GTDB): domain Bacteria; phylum Pseudomonadota; class Gammaproteobacteria; order Xanthomonadales; family Xanthomonadaceae; genus Xanthomonas; species Xanthomonas cissicola. Next base: position 65,377 of record NZ_VZPL01000020.1, read on the forward strand.
GCGATCTTCACCTTCGAATACTCGCTACTGCTCGACCCAGCCACTTCCAACATCGACGACAAGCAGGACGTTTTCACCGTTGCCGCGCACGAGATCGCGCATCAATGGTTCGGTAATCTGGTGACCATGGCCTGGTGGGACGACCTGTGGCTCAACGAAGGGTTCGCCAACTGGATGGAGGCGCGCACCACGCACAAGCTGCACCCGGAGTGGGACATCGACAACACCGGCGCAGCCTTCAAAAGCCGCGCGGCGATGCAGCGCGATGCCTATGTCACCACCCACCCGGTGGTGCAGCACGTCGCCACCGTGGAGCAGGCCAGCCAGGCATTCGACCAGATCACCTACGACAAGGGCGAAGCGGTGATCGCCATGCTCGAAGACTATGTGGGCGCGGACAACTGGCGCAGCGGCGTGCGCAGCTATCTCAAACAACACCAATACGGCAATGCCGTCACCGATGCGCTGTGGCAGCAGATCGATGCAGTGGCACCGGGCAAGCAGTTCACCCAGGTGGCGCACGACTTCACGTTGCAGCCGGGTGTGCCGTTGATCCAGGTCAGCGCCAGCTGCACGGCCGGCACCACGACCGTGCAGCTGAAACAAGGCCAATACACCGTCGACCGCCCCGACAAACAGCCATTGCGCTGGCATGTGCCCGTCACGGTGCGCGGTGCCAATGGCACGTCGGTGCGCGTATTGGTGGATGGCAGCGCGCAGCTGCAGCTAGCCGGCTGCGATGCGCCTGTCGTGGTCAATGCCGGGCAGAAGGGCTACTTCCGTACGCTGTATGCACCGGCGCAATTCACCGCGGTCACCAAAGGGTTCGACGCGTTGCCGGTGGTCGATCAGTTGGGCGTGCTGATGGATACCGCTGCGCTGGCACCGGTGGGGCTGCAGCCCGAAGCGGACCTGCTTGAGCTCACCGCCAAGGTGCCGGTCGGTGGCGCGCCGGATCTGTGGAAAGTGGTGTCCGAGACGTATTCCAGCATCGATCGCCTGTTCGCGGGCGACCTCAAGGCGCAGGCCAGCTGGCGGCGCTTCGCGCGCGTGCGGCTTGCTCCCGAGTTCGCCACGCTCGGCTGGGACGAGCGCAAGAACGACAGTGCACAGACCAAGCAGCTGCGTGCCAGCCTGCTCAACAGCCTGAGCGCGCTGGACGATGCACAGGTGATTGCCGAAGCGCAGCGTCGTTTCGCTGCGTTCCAGGCCGACCCGGGCACGTTGTCGCCGGAGTTGCGTAGCACGGTGCTGCGCATCGTCGCCCGCCACGCCGACGCGGCCACCTGGGACGCATTGCATGCCATGGCGAAGAAGGAAACTTCCTCGATGCTGCGCGACCAGTCCTACGCGTTGCTCGCCTACGCCAAGGACCCGGCATTGGCGCAGCGTGCCCTTGAACTTGCGCTCACCGACGAGCCCGGCGCCACCACTGGCGCCAGCATGATCGGCGATGTCGCCAGCGAGCACCCGGAGCTGGCATTCGACTTCGCCTTGGCGCATCGCACCCAGGTGGATACGCTGATCGACTCCACCTCGCGCGCCCGTTACTACCCGCACCTGGCTGCAGGCTCGAACAGGCTGGAGACCATCGACAAGATCAAGGCGTACGCCGATACCTACCTGGCCCCCACCTCGCGCCGCGATGCAGAAACCGCCATCAGTACCATCCAGACGCGCGTGACGTTGCGCGAACGGCGCGTGCCACAGATTGCAGCCTGGTTGAAAAAGCGCAAAGCCTGACGCGTTGCGTGGAACAACAAAAAGCCCGGTAGTTTCCGGGCTTTTTGTTTGGTGCAGTGGCGACCAGTGCAGGTTAGGCAGATTGGCCCGCAACAGTAGAGAAGGGATCTGGCGGGTGAATGCCCGAAAAGTGCAACGCGCGCGTAGTGATTGCCGATTCCGGTGTGGAGCGATTTCGCGCGGTGCTGCATGCTGCAAATCTGCGCGCCGCCCCTGGCTGCGGCACGCCGGCCGACCGGCTACGGTTGGCTGCGTGCATCACGCCATGCGCATCGACAGAGTCTCGCGAACCCGATTGTCCGTGTCTTGCTGCCGGCTCTGCGTCAGCGCCCGTTGCCGCTCCACGCTGGCCGTTTCCAGTTGCTGCAGCGACTGCTCAACCGGTGTGCGTACCGCCACATCGGTGGGCATGGCAGCACGCAAATGGGCAGGCACCGGCCGGATGACATCATGCGCATTGGTCAATCCATTGCTGGGTTCGTCGCGAACGATAGGCAGCTCAGGAGCAACAGGCTATCCAAGGTCGAGCCGGCGATTGCAGATGCAATACGGCGCAAGACATGGGAAGACGATCAATCACGGCCAACGGCATCATGCGCGTGGATCACGACGCTTGCGATGCAACAGCAGCTCGCCATGCATGTCGACGGAGGGCGTTTGCCGCCGTCCGTCGCGATACGTGGCGAGCTGCAGCGCCATCAATGCAGGCGTCGCCGCTTCATGCGCCGAACGCACCATCGATCGTATGCATCGCGCCGGTCACAAAGCTCGCTTCCGGGCCCGCCAGCCAGGCCACCATGCCGGCGACTTCGTCGGCGCGGCCATGGCGTTTGATCGCCATGAAGCTGTGCATCAGGTCTTTCATCGGCCCGTTTTCCGGATTGGCGTCGGTATCGATCGGGCCCGGTTGCACCACGTTGATGGTGATGCCGCGCGGCCCGAAGTCGCGCGCCAGCCCGCGGGCCAGCCCTTGCAGCGCGGATTTGCTCAGCGCGTAGGAGGCCATGCCGGGCAGCGGCATGCGGTCGCCGTTGACCGAGCCGATCACGATGATCCGCCCGCCGGGCGGCATCTGCCGCGCTGCCTCCACGGCGGCGTGGTAGGGCGCGTGCACGTTGATGCGGAACAGCCGGTCCACCGCGTCCGGATCCTGGTCCAGCGCATCGCCGAACAAGGCGATGCCGGAGTTGACCACCAGCACATCCAGCGGCCCGCTGCGTCGCACCGTGTCGATGACCGCATCGCGATCGGCGCTGTCGGCCAGCACCGCGGTGCTGCCGGTGTCACCGGCCAGGCGCTGCGCCGCCTCGGCAGAACCGGCATAGGTAAACATCACCCGCGCGCCCTCGGCCACGAAGCGCCGCACGATGGCGGCCCCAATCCCCCGGCTGCCACCGAGCACAAATACCGACTTGTCTTTGAACGCTGACATGCATCACCTCGCAATTAATGTAGCGAGTAATACATAATAGTTTTCGCCTGCCGTCAAGGATTTTGTAACTATGACTACAGAAACTCCCCGGGCCCGCGGCCGGCCGCGCGCATTCGACCCGGACCAAGCGGTCGCCACCGCGCAGCAGCTGTTTCATGCGCGCGGCTACGACGCACTGAGCGTGGCCGACCTCACCCAGGCGCTGGGCATCAACCCGCCCAGTTTCTACGCCGCCTTCGGCAGCAAGGCCGGCCTGTATGCGCGCATCCTCGACCGCTACGCGCAGACCGGCGCCATCCCGCTGCCGCAACTCCTGGACACCGACCGACCGCTGGCCGACGCGCTGGCCGACGTACTGGAGCAGGCCGCCCGCTGCTACGCCGCAGATCCCGCCGCCACCGGCTGCCTGGTGCTGGAAGGCACGCGCAGCAACGACGCGCAGGCACGCGAGGCGGCCTGCAGCTTTCATGTCGCGGCCCAGGAGCTGATCCGCTCCCACATCGCCAAGCAGTGCCCGCACGACGCAGACCGGCTGGCGGATTTCGTCAGCACCACCATGGCCGGCCTGTCCGCCAGCGCCCGGCATGGGCAGAGCCTGGAGCGTCTGCTGGCGAGTGCGCGGCTGGCGGGGGAGGGGATTCGGGTGGCGTTGCGCGGGTAGGCAGGGTTAGAGTGGGCAGAAGCTTTCGATGGCGTGAGCGCACCTGCTCGCTAATCGAGGTGCGCTTGCCGCTACCCAGTACGGTCAATCGGCAGGTTGTACGAGAGGGTCGTGATCGGTCGTCGCTCAGGAGAAGTCGTTGTCGGATGACTGGTGCGGCGAATCAGCAAGGGGCAGGTCAGCACCTATAGGCATCCATGTCCTAGGCTGGCTCTAACACGGGCCACTTCGACCTCTTTGTGCAATGCTGGAGATCACAAGGAGCCGCACGCAGCGTGTTGGTTGAACGTCCCGAACCATCCGAATTGCTGCTCACCCCGGACAGTCGCGCTGAGTCCATGCCAGATGGCGTCTTTGCGGGATGCAGCGTCTATTTCAGTCCCGAAATGAGAGTGTCGCTGAACCGCTTTCGTCTGCGCCCAATCACTTGACCGAGCCTGCTCATACGGCCACAGTCCGTGGCGTTCGCCCTCTTCGTTCAAGGATGCCCGTGAAGAAGCTGACGCATTGCATCGTGGCGACCGCGCTGGCGCCCATCATGACACTTGGGTGTGCACGGCTTTCGATGGAACAGGCTGCCGCAAAACCCCCAAGTGGTGCACAAAAAGCATCGTCTTTTCCTCAGGCGCCTGCGGCCACGCCTTCACCCTGGGTGGCCTTCAAACTGGAACGGCAGATGGGCGCCATCTGTGTGGACCGTACGCAATCACAGGGCTCCTCGCCTGCGCCTTTGCTCAGGGACGGGTTTTGCAAAGGCCCGGCACCTGCGCATATGGCGCGTGCACTGCTTGCCATGCCTGCAGATGCGGTAGATGCCTCGCCGCAAGCGCGCGAAGCGAGACTGCGCGATGCCGTGTACGTGGCCGCACCCGGATTGGGACGGCGCGCGGATTTCACCGTGGTTGCGGGTGATCTGACGATCCGTTCGTTCGAAAGTGCTGATCCCGACAAAACGGTGTACCTGGTCTGGTCGGTGAAATGCCACGCAGATGATGCGGGCCTTGCGTGCCAGTCAGGCAAAGGGCGAAAGGCGTATCGCGTCACCAAGGACGGTATCGCACGCGATGTCAGTGCAACGGTGTTTCCACCAGCGCCTAGCCTGACTGCAGAAGATGTTGCTCGGCAAAACAACCACGGCGGCTCGGAGCTTTTTCTGTTCGATGACAAGCTGCCCTTGGCGCCGACAATGCGATGGTTGATGGAATTCGATCCTGACCAGCCGCTGGCCACCGATGACCCGAAGCGTGTCGGGTCTTATGCCCATTTTGGTTTTCTTCGTTGGACAGGCGAACGCTTCGAGCTGGTAGAGCGAGTCGCTAAAGCGCAGTGGCCTTGTCGCCAGCAGCGCACAGGCGAACCGGCATGTGCGGATTATCCAGATAGTGAGGACCGTTTCATCAGCGAGTGACCACTTCTGCAAGGAGCATCGAAATGGCGAGATCCAACGATTTAGACATCCGTGCGACTGCCGACCAGATTTCTGCGTTGTTCAACGCCAATCGACAGGCCGAGGCGCTGCGCATGCTTGATGAGCGCAGACAAGGCCAGTCAGAGGTCGTGCGTGACGCACTGGATCGCTATATCGGCGCAGCGTCCGCCGGTGCAATCGCCAATCATCAACAAGGGCCGGTCGCCGCTGCGGATGCCAGTGTGCTGCAACGCTTGCAACTAGCCACGTCAAATCAGCCAGCAATTCCGCCGCAAGCGCAAATGGCTGCCTTGAGCGACGCACAGCGCTATGACGTCTACGCCAGCATCGTACGGGTGAGAGGTAACGAAGCCGCGCACGAGGCACTCTCGCGACCCAACGAGCGCTTGGTATTAGGCCTTCGCCAGGAAAACTCAACGCTTGCGGCCATGCAGGATCGCGCGCATGCCGGAAGCTTGCGTAGCGACGATCCGGCAACCCCTGCCATCAACGAAGCTCAGGGCGGCACGGGCGTCTACAACGACCGCCTGGTCGTACTGTGGAAGGATGCCGATGGCACGCGGCATACGCAGGTCGCCCAACAAGCAAACACCGAGCCGACTGCGCAGTACGATCATCATGCAGGCAACACGGGGCGGCGCCCGCGTGCGGAAGGCGGCATGGAGAACAGGACATTTGCACCGTCGCCAGGCTTTGAAAGCATCACCAGGCCCAGGAAGATCGAAGGCGAGGATGTCAATGCCGATGGCATCAGGGATCTCGGTCGCCTGAGCGAAGGCACCATCGAGATGCGGATGGGGCAGCACCCAAATCCCAGCCGGCCAGGCGTCCAAGACAACGCATTACGCCCAAGTCAGGCGGCAGTCGATGCAGGGCGGGGCGGGGTACAGCGGGATAGCAATGCGGACGGCTGGTTTGATCAAGCCGATCTCAACGGTGTGCAAAATCTCAACGACACCTTCAAGATTCATCGCGGTTCCAGCGGCAGTACCGATTCGGCTGGCTGCCAGACAATTCATCCAGCCGAGTACGATGGGTTCATCGCGGCGGTTCAAGGCAACCCAGCGCAGACGCGCTGGCAATACGTGCTGACCAGCACCACACCCGGGCCGGTGCGGGTGCAGCATCAGGACCAAGGGCGAGGGCGTGAAGGGGTACAGCCAGGGCAGGAGGAGCAGGGGCATCGGCCGGCCCAGCCGCAGCGGCAGAACGGCGGGCCTGCAGCGCCGGTGCCTGGGAGGCCACGACAGGCAGACGCAGAAGACGCCCAACCCGCGCCTCATCCATTGCATGCACAGGCCAGCACCTTGGTTGGCCGGTTGGACGCCAGCATGGGTCGCGCCAGCGATGCGCACAGCGAGCGGATGAGCGCCAGCCTGGCCCATCTGGCAAAAGAGCACGGGCTCGAGCGCATCGACCACGTAAAGCTGAGCAACCAAACGCCGCGTGCAGCGGCCGGTGCCACCGTGTTCGTGGTACAGGGCGAACCCAGCAACCCGGCCCATCTGCGCGCCAGCATGCCCACCGACGTGGCCGTCACTACGCCGGTGGAGCAATCGCTGGCAAAGCTGCAAGAGATAGATGCGCGTACCTTGGCGCAAGCGCAGAGTCTGGCGCAGGAAAGATCGATGGCGCAGGGGGAGGCGGTCAAGCCGCGAAGTATTGGATGAGGTCGTCCGTTTCCACTGTCTGACTGTAGATCAAGGCTCGGGGTTCGCTTTCGAAAATGCCCGCTTGCAAAAATCGGTCGCTCGACAGATATTCCATATTCCGGAATATGGAACAAGGCTTGCCTGGCTGTGGAATTGAAGCCCCAGGATCTGGTGGTGCTGTACAAGCAGGTCGCTCAGGCGGGCCAGGCCTGGACGTATGCATCCCTTGGAGAAGCACTGGGCATGAGCGCCTCCCAGGTGCATCGCAGCGTCAAGCGCGCGGTGGCATCCGGCTTGGCGCTGGAAAAAAGCCGCGGCGAGTGGGAGACCGTACGCACGGCGCTGCACGAATTTGCGGTCCACGGCGTGCGTTACGCTTTTCCTGCAGTCATCGGGCCGCCAAAGCGTGGCATCCCTACGGCCTTTGGTGTGCCCCCACTGTCCACTGCGATTGCCAGCGCCCCAGGGGAGGCACCGGTGTGGCCAAGCGCGCAGGGCACGGCCAAAGGCCCAGGCTTGTCGCCGTTGTCGGCCGGTGCGCCCAACGCTGCGCTGGCCGACCCTGCCTTGCACCAACTGCTGGCGCTGCAGGACGCCCTACGCAGCGGGCGGGCCCGCGAGCGCACGTTGGCAGCGCGCTATCTCAAGCAGTTACTGGGGCTTGGCGATGCGCTCTGACGATCCTAATTTGCCGCACCTGCTTGTGATTGCGAATGCATTGGGCGAGCTTTGCGAACACGTAGTCTTCCTCGGCGGGGCAGTTGTTGGCCTGCTGTTATCCGATCCATTGGCGGAAAACGTCCGCGCCACCTATGACGTCGATGCGGTGGTCAATCTTGATTGGGCCCGATTCCGCGGTATCGAGGCGCGCGTGGAATCTCAGGGCTTTGCGCGCGAGATGCGCAGCGGTGTCGTCGGTCGCTGGGTACACCAAGCGTCGGGCGTCATCTTCGACCTGATGCCGGTGGATGCCGGCGTGCTTGGCTTCTCCAATCGCTGGTACGCCCATGCTGTAGAGACGACCCAAGTGGTGGCCTTGAGCGATCGCCTGTCCATCCGCTTGGTGACAGCGACAGCATTCGTGGCGATCAAGCTCGAAGCCTTCGTTACCCGAGGCAACAGCGACTTTCTTTCCAGTCACGACCTGGAGGACGTCCTCAATGTCGTCGATGGCCGGGCCGAGCTGGTGGAAGAGCTGGCCGTGGAGCATGCAGACTTTCGGCATTGGGTGGCCGGCGTGTTTGTGGGGCTAGTGGATAACCCGGCGTTTGTGAACGCGTTGCCGGGATTGGTCGCCGAACCGGAGCGCGCAAACGTCGTGCTTCAGCGCCTACGCACCATTGCATCAGCATAGCTGCGACATCGTGGGCTTAGGTCTGCAAAGAAAACCTTGAAGCACCACCGCCCGCTTGCGATGATGCATCGCAATTGCAACGCACGGGGCCCGCTATGAAATCCGCATCTCTTCCATCGCTCCGGGTAGACCCGGCGCTGCGCGAAGCGGCCGAAGCCGTGTTGCAGGAGGGCGAGACGCTGTCCAGCTTCGTTGAGCACTCCGTCCGTGCCCAGGTGCAGCAGCGGCAGCAGCAGGGAGCCTTCATTGCACGCGGGCTGGCGTCGCGTGACAGCGCCAAGGCATCTAACCGATACACCGACGCGAAGGATGTGCTGGCCGGGCTGCAGTCCCAACTGGACAAGGCGCGCAAGGGCTAAGCCAGCGTGGGATTTTCTGTCCGCTTCACTCAGCAGGCGAGCGACGATCTCGCGCGTCTTTACGACTGGCTGCTACAGCGTGCCGAAGGCGACTTCACCGTGGCCGAGCGTGCGCTGCAGGCCACCGGCGATGGCGTCACCGTGCTTGAACTGGCCCCGTTGAGTTGCCGCAAGGCGGGGGTGGCGGACCCGTTCTTGCGCGAGCTGGTGATCGGCTTCGGTGCCAGCGGCTATGTGCTGCTGTTCGAGGTGGAAAGCGATCGGCTCGTTACCGTTTTGGCAGTCAGGCATCAGCGTGAAGACGACTATCATTAAGCACGGCGCTAGCGCCAACGTCGTGCCACAGAGGAAGTAGATGGCCAATATCAGCAGGCGCCGCACGGGGGAACTGACCCGAGCGCTGTTCCATATTCTCAAGACCCAGCCGGAGGGCATGCGCGCCGCAGACGCGCTGGCCGCACTGGAAAAGCAGGTCGTGCTCACCGAGTACGAAGCCGGCGACTACGAAACCGGCGGCCGTCGCTTCGAGAAGATCGTGCGCTTCAGCACCGTGGCGCCGGTCAAGGCCGGCTGGCTGGTCAAGGACAAAGGCATCTGGACCCTCACGCCAGAGGGTGAAGCGGCGCTGCACGCCTACCCCGATCCGGAGCAATTCATCCGCGCGGTCGGCCAGCTGTACAAGAAGTGGAAGAGCGCCCAGCCCGTCGCCGATGAGGTCGACGATCCCGAAGGCGAGCTCACCGAAGAATCGGCCAGCATCACCCTGGAAGAAGCAGAAGAGATGGCATGGGCCGAGATCGAGGCTTACCTTGCCGCGATGCCGCCGTACGACTTCCAAGAGCTGGTAGCGTCGCTGCTGCGTGCAATGGGGTATCACGTGGCCTGGGTCGCACCGCCCGGTAAGGACGGTGGCACTGACATCATTGCCTATAACGATCCGCTCGGCACCCGCCCGCCGCGCATCAAGGTGCAGGTCAAGCGCAATGCCAACTCGCCGCGGATCGATGTGGCGGGCCTGCGCAGCTTTATGGCGGTTCTGGGAGAGGGCGATGTCGGTCTGTACGTCGCGCTGTCCGGCTTCACCAAGGACGCGGACTACGAGGCGCGCCAGTCGCATCGGCGCATTAGCTTGATCGATTCGCGGAAGTTGGTTGAGCTATGGACCACGCACTATTCACAGCTTGAGGACACCGCCAGGGCCCGTCTGCCGCTCAAGCCGGTTTGGTTTCTGGCTGGAAAAGAATGAGTAGGTCCGAGCATCGTGCGCGCCATGCTTGAAACAACTCCTGGCTAAGTGGCTATCGATGCCGAAAAATTACTTTGTGCCGCTGAAGCGGCTTCACTGGCAAGCGTGATGCAGGCCCTCAAGCAGTACGGAACAATGCAGTGACATCCACCGAGCAAAATACCGAACGTTTTCTCGCCATGTTGCAGTCTCTCGGCGGCTCTGCTGGTAACGGCAAGCTGCGAGACGAACTTGGCTGGCAGGAAAGTACGTATCTACGCATCAAACACCTGTTGATCGAGCAAGGCGACATCGTGTCTGGCCGAGGGCGCGGCGGGTCCGTCGCGCTTGCTGAGACGGCTGTGATGCAAAACAGAGCCAGAAATTCTGGTGCAAAACAGGCAGGAAAAGTAGTGGAAGTTCTTAAAGCAAAGGCATCCAAGACGCATGCCGAGGCAGACACAGTGCCGTCGGTGAGGCGCAGCGGCGTAGTCAAAAAGTCTGACTTGTACAGCTCCATCTGGGCGTCCTGCGATGAGCTGCGCGGTGGCATGGACGCTAGTCAGTACAAGGACTATGTGCTGTTCATGCTGTTCATCAAGTACATCAGCGACAAGTACGGCAATAGCAAGGACTTCGCTCCACCTGTCGTCATCCCGCCTGGCGCCTCGTTCAAGGACATGGTGGCGCTCAAGGGCAAGGCCGATATCGGCGACAGGATCAACACGCAAGTCATTCAAAAGCTGATCGACGCCAACACCAAGCTGGCGCGCAGCGACTTCCCCGACTTCAACGACCCCAACAAACTTGGCGAAGGCCCGGCCATGGTCGAGCGCTTGGGCAACCTGATCGCCATCTTCGAAAAGCCCGAGCTGAACTTCGCCAACAACCGGGCCGACAACGACGACCTGCTCGGCGATGCGTACGAGTACTTGATGCGCCACTTTGCGCAGGATTCCGGCAAGAGCAAAGGCCAGTTTTACACTCCCTCTGAAGTCAGTAGCATCATCGCCCAGGTGATCGGCATCTCGCATGCCAATAGCCGCGGATCTACCACCGCCTACGATCCAACCTGCGGCTCAGGCTCACTGCTGCTGAAAGTGGCAGCCGAGGCAGGACGGCAGATCACGCTAGAAGGGCAGGAAAAGGACGTGACCACTGCCGGCCTGGCGCGGATGAATATGATCCTGCACCACTTCCCCAGTGCCACCATTCTTGGCGGGGATACGCTGTCCAACCCCAGGTTCAAGGATGGCGAGCAGCTGCGTAGCTACGACTATGTGGTCGCCAATCCGCCGTTCTCGGACAAGAAGTGGTCCACCGGGCTGACACCCGCCAACGATCCTTATCAACGTTTTGCCTGGGGCGCATCGCCAGCCAAGCAGGGCGACTACGCCTATTTGCTGCACGTCATTCGTAGCATGAAGGCAACTACCGGCAAGGGTGCCATCATCCTGCCGCACGGCGTGCTGTTTCGTGGCAATGCGGAAGGCGTCATTCGCAAAAACCTTGTGCGCTCAGGTGTGCTCAAGGGCATCATCGGCCTGCCGGCCAATCTGTTCTACGGCACCGGCATCCCCGCCTGCATCCTGGTGCTGGACAAGGAAAATGCCAGTGCTCGCAAGGGCATCTTCATGATCGACGCCAGCAAAGGCTTCATCAAGGACGGTCCCAAGAACCGCCTGCGTGAGCAGGACATCCATCGCATCGTTGATACCTTCCGCCGTGGCGCGGATGTGCCGCGCTATGCCCGGATGGTGCCATTGGGGGAAGTCTCCAGCGACAGGAATAGCTACAACCTCAACCTGCCGCGCTACATCGATAGCAGCGAGCCAGAAGACCTGCACGACATTGACGCCCACCTCAACGGCGGCATCCCCGAGCGCGATATCGATGCCTTTGCTGCCGACTGGCAGGAAATGCCAGCCCTGCGCGAGGTGCTGTTCGAGGCCGATCGCCCAGGCTATGCTCGGCTACGCCAGCCTATTGCAGACGTACGCTCGATCATCCAGAGCCACCCGCAGTTCCAGCAATTCCGCAGCAAGGTGGAAGCGCTGTTCGGCAAATGGCAGCAGGCCGTCACGCCGCTACTCACCGGCATCCAGCCGGGCGACAAACCCAAGACGCTGATCTCGCAGATCTCTGAAACCCTGCTCGCGACCTTTCACGCCGCACCCCTGCTTGACCCTTACGACATCTACCAGCACCTGATGGACTACTGGGCGGAAGTGATGCAGGACGACGCCTACCTGATTGCTGCCGATGGCTGGGTGGCCCAGCCTCGGCGCATCGTGGAAATCGACAAGAAAGGCAAACCCAAGGACAAGGGCTGGATCTGCGATCTGCTGCCTAAGTCCTATATCGTTGCCCGCTACTTCGCCACCGAGCAGGCCGAGCTGGAGGCCAAACAAGCCGAGCTTGATAGCGTTGCTAGCCAGCTTGCCGAGTTGCAGGAGGAGCACGGTGGCGAAGATGGTGCCTTCGCAGGCTTCGACAAAATCAACGCCGTGCAGGTGAAAGACCGTATCGGCGAGATTGGCGACGACGCCGACAGCGCTGACGAGCGCGCCGTGCTCCAGCAGTGGCAGCAACTCAGCGCACGCGAAGCCGCGCTGAAAAAGACCGTCAAAGCGCTTGAAGGGGAACTCGGCCAACAAGTCTACGAGCAGTACGCCAGCCTGGGCGAAGCTGAGGTGAAAACGCTGGTTGTGCAAGACAAATGGCTGGCCCATTTGCAAGCCAACGTGCAGCAGGAGCTTGAGCGCATCTCGCAAACCCTCGCCCAGCGCATCCGCGAACTGGCCGAGCGCTATGACACCCCGTTGCCGAAGCTGGAAGATGACGTGGCCGCCCTGAGTGCCAAGGTGGAAGCGCACTTGAAGAAAATGGGGGCGGTATGGAAGTGAAGCCGGGGTACAAGCAGACGGATGTGGGGATGATCCCAGAGGAATGGGGGGTGGAATCCGTGCTTGGAATATCCCAGAGAATAATGGACTACAGGGGTAGAACTCCTCGAAAGCTTGGCATGAGTTGGGGAGGAGGAGATATACCTGCGCTCTCGGCTGGAAACGTAAAAAAAGGATTTATTGACTTTTCTGCTGAATGCTATTTCGCGTCGAATGAGCTTTGGCTACGGTGGATGACGCAGGGAGGTACGGAAAAAGGTGATGTTCTCTTTACGACAGAAGCTCCGCTTGGGAATGTGGCGCTTGTTCCAGATGACCGTAAATACATTCTAAGTCAGCGGACAATCCTGGTCCGGGGAGCATCAGAAAAGGCATTGAATGGGTACATTTTTCAAGTGCTCCTATCTGAAAAATTTCAGAAGAATCTCCTTGATTACTCCAGTGGTTCGACAGCCAAAGGAATTCAGAGGAGAGGCTTTGAGAAATTAGAAATAGCAGTCCCGAAAATAGAAGAGCAGCGTGAAATTGTCACCGCTCTCAGCGACATGGATGCGTTGCTGGACGGGCTGGATCGCCTGATCGCCAAAAAGCGCGCCATCAAGCAGGCCGCCATGCAGCAACTCCTCACCGGTCAAACACGCCTGCCGGGGTTCAGTGGAACGTGGGAGGTAATACGACTGGGAGACTTGGCTGAAATTCGCAGTGGTGGTACTCCAAGTACTAGAGATTCAGCGGCATGGGACGGCGCGGTCCCATGGTGTACACCTACAGATATCACTGCGTTGGAGGGCGGAAAGTATTTGGCCGTAACAAACAGAACCATCACCGAGCATGGCCTGCGTAATAGTTCTGCTGAGCTGATTCCTGCCCGTTCAATCGTGATGACTTCGCGCGCGACGATTGGCGAATGCGCGATTAATGTTGTGCCTATGGCGACCAATCAGGGCTTCAAAAATCTTGTGCCGTTTGATGCCGTGGATGCGGAATTTTTCTACTATTTGCTGTGTGCCCAGACGCAGGGGTTAGTCGGTCTTTCAGCAGGAAGCACTTTTCTCGAAATTGGTAAGGCACAGATCAGGCAATATGAAGTCAGGCTTCCATCTACGAAGATTGAGCAAGCGGCCATCTCCGCCGTCCTGGGCGACATGGATGCCGAATCAGTGCACTTGAGGCACGTCGCACCAAGACCCGCGCGATCAAGCAGGCAATGATGCAGGAGTTGCTGACCGGCAGGACGCGACTGATATGACCGACAAGCCCCAGCTCCTAACTTCCCCCCCGCAAGGTTATGCCGACTGGTTGACCGAATTAAAAGGGCGTATCCACACCGCGCAGCAGCGCGCGGCGCTGGCGGTCAATCGGGAGCTGGTGGGGCTGTACTGGCAGATCGGCAGTGACATTCTGACGCGGCAGGCCGAACAGGGTTGGGGTGCGAAGGTGATCGACCGGCTGGCGCATGACCTGCGTGTTGCGTTCCCTGAGATGAAGGGCTTTTCGCCGCGCAACCTCAAATACATGCGGGCGTTTGCCGAGGCCTGGCCGGACGCATCATTTGTGCAAGCGGTGCTTGCACAACTGCCCTGGTATCACCAGCTGGCCCTGCTGGACAAGCTGCCCGGGCCTGAAACCCGCCGCTGGTATGCCGCAAAGGCCATCCAGCACAATTGGTCACGCAACGTGTTGGTGCTGCAGATTGAGTCCGGCTTTTTGGAGCGTAGCGGTTCGGCCGTGACGAACTTCCCGGCCACCTTGCCCGCCCCGCAGTCCGACCTGGCCATGGAGTCGTTGAAAGACCCCTACCGCTTCGATTTCCTCTGCCTTGGAGAGCAAGCGCAGGAACGCGAGATCGAGGGCGCGCTGGTGCAGCACGTGACCGATTTCCTGCTGGAACTGGGCGCGGGCTTTGCCTTTGTGGGGCGGCAGGTGTTGCTGGACGTGGGCGGCGAGGAGTTCTTCATCGACCTGCTGTTCTATCACCTCAAGCTGCGCTGCTACGTAGTAATCGAACTCAAGGCAGGCAAGTTCAAGCCCGAGCACCTGGGGCAACTGGGCTTTTATCTGACGGCGGTAGATCGGCAGCTGAAGCACGTGCAAGACAACCCAAGCATCGGCCTGCTGCTGTGCAAGAGCAAGAACAAGGTGGTGGCCGAATACGCGCTGGGGGACAAGTCCCAGCCGATGGGCATTGCCGAATACAAGCTGGTGGAATCTCTGCCGCAAGAGCTGCAAACCAGCCTGCCGAGCATCGAGCGGATCGAGCGGGAGCTGGCCGGCGCTGTCAATGAACGCACCAAGGAATGATGCAATGACCCAGCACATGCCGCGCTCCGAGCGCAACTCACAAAACCGCGTAGCGCGCCTATTCGCTGACCCCGTAGACAAGGGCGGTCTGGGTTACGAGCACCTTGGCAATTGGAGCAGGCGCGAGAACAATCGGGCCATTGAAGTCGATCTGTTACGCGCCAATCTGGCAGCGCGTGGTTACGCGCCAGCCCATATCAGCGCCGCACTGCAAAAGCTGGAAGTTGCGGTGGATGTCACCGGCATCACGCCCTATCAGGCCAACCTGCGCACCTACCAATTGCTGCGCTATGGCGTGCCGGTGCAGATTGCGGCCGGCAAATCGCACGAGACGGTACAGCTAATCGACTGGGCTCAGCCGCAGCGAAATCAGTTTGCCCTTGCCGAAGAAGTGACGCTGAGAGGCGGCAGCACACGTCGGCCGGACATCGTGCTGTATATCAACGGTCTGGCGGTTGCAGTGATTGAGCTCAAGCGCAGCTCGGTGGATCTGGGCGACGGCATTCGCCAGCTGCGCAGCAATCAGGAGGAGGCGTTCAACCAAGGCTTCTTCAGTACGGTGCAGGTGTTGCTGGCCGGAAGCGACGCGCAGGGGCTGCGCTATGGCACCACCGGCACCCCGGAGCAGTTCTTCGTGCAATGGAAAGACGAACAACCATTGGCTGCAGTAGCGGCAGGCGCCTTGTTGGATCGTCCACTGGCACAGATGTGTAGCAAGGTGCAGTTGCTGGACTTGATCCGCAACTTCGTGATCTTCGACGCAGGCTTCAAGAAAGTGCCCAGGCAGCACCAGTACCAGGGCATCAAGGCGGCCCAGGCGCGCATTGCCCAACGCGAGGGGGGGTGATCTGGCACACCCAAGGCAGTGGCAAAAGCATCTTGATGGTGCTGCTGGCCAAGTGGCTGCTGGAGCATGACCCACAGGCGCGCGTGTTGGTGGTCACAGACCGCGACGAACTGGACAAGCAGATCGAAGGTGTCATGCGCAATGCCGGTGTGATCGGTGCGGACTCCGCTTCGCCGCGCATTACCTCCCGAGCGGACTTTGTGCGAAAACTGAGTGCTGCCGCTCCCCGCTTGCTTTGCGCGCTGATCCACAAGTTCGATGCTGCGGACCTCAAGGGCGAGCCGCCACCGATCCATGGGCGCTTCTACGTGTTTGTTGACGAATGCCACCGCACTCAGGGTGGCAACATGAACAAGCAGATGAAGCGCTGGCTGGACGATGCGATTTTCATCGGCTTTACTGGTACGCCGCTGCTGCGCAAGGACAGGCAAACCACTCGCGATGTGTTCGGGACCTACATCCATACCTACAAGTTTCACCAGGCAGTGGCAGACAAGGTGGTGTTGGACCTGAAGTACGAGGCGCGCGATGTGCCGCAGCGGTTGACCTCGCGTGCGGCCATCGATGCCTGGTTCGAAAAGAAAACGCGAGGGTTGAACAACTTTCAGAAATCCATCCTGCGCAAGCGCTGGGCAACGATGGAAGAGTTGATGAGCGGTAAAGAGCGCAAGGACCGCATCGTTGCCAACATTATCGAGGATTTCAGCCTCAAGCCCCGCCTGGACAACGATCGTGGTACGGCGATTCTGGTGGCTGCGTCGATCTACGACGCATGCCATTATTTTCGGCTTTTCCAGAACACACATTTTAGCCCGCATGTGGGTGTCATCACATCGTTTGAGCCCAATCCGGCGGCGATCTCGAAAGCGTCATCGGGCAGCGATGAGCGCTACAAGTACGACACCTATTGATACGCCCAGGGTTCCGTAGACACTCAAGACTCTCGTTGCGCGTAGCGCCGTTCAAACTCTACAGGGGACAGGTCGCCAGTTGAACCATGACGGCGTTGTGGGTTGTAGAACATCTCGATGTAGTCGAACACCTCGGCGCGTGCGGCGTCCTTGGTGGG